>NZ_JBFUHE010000003.1:0-566167 GCF_056402535.1 Mucilaginibacter sp. P4_A11 | reverse complement strand
AAGCGATGCCAAGCATCAAAAACCCTCTAAATCGAAAGTTTAGAGGGTTTTATTTTCTGATTGGAACAATGATAATGCCCGGCGAAAGCCAAACGGGATGTAGCGTAGCCCGGTATCGCGCCACATTTGGGATGTGGAGGCCGCAGGTTCGAATCCTGCCATCCCGACAAAAAGCGATACCAAATCAATGAAAGCCCTGTAAATTGAAATATTTACGGGGCTTTCTACTTTAAGTACTTTTACGAATGATTTAACTATTCCGGAAAACAGGTACTGCTTGTAGTGATTTAGGTGAAAATTTGAATTTGCAATAGCTTGATTGTTAGGTTGTTTTGTGTTGTTGACGCTTTGTTTTACAAAAAAATAATCAAAACATGCAACATTTTTTAATTAGATGCGTCTTATAAGAAATCTGAACCGTGAAAAAATTGATCTTAATAAATGCAGCTTGTTCGCCTACTGGCTCATTTGTTGCCTGGCAACAATCTGCTGCTGAAGAATTTGGCATTTCATCACAATACCGAAACCAACAGTACGTCATAAATATCCCTGCTTATTTTTACATAAACTATTAACTGACCACTAAGACTCCGGTAATTAGTTGGTCATTATCTTACTCATAAAGGTGTTTTATCAGCCTTTAAATGATATTTCCCGATAGTTCTTATATGTGTGTTTTTCATTGAGGAAAATGCAGTTTTAGTTAATAAATAAAGCGCCGGCCAGGGATGGCGCTTTATTTTTTGATTTCAGCCAATTTAAAAGCTTCCAAAGCTTAGTTCATGAAAATAACATAAAAAAGCCCGATACGTTTTGTACCAGGCCTGTTAGTTGAAGTTTAGATATATTAATTAATCGCCTGCTTTGTTGTCAACTCTTTCTATATAGGCTGTATTATCCGAACTAAGCATTCCGTTTATGATGCGTTGATTTATATACGTTGAGTATTTAAAAGCTCCTTTAAAATTTAAATGTCCAAAATCGGCAAATTCATCATTTTTAATAGGGAAATTATTAAAATCGAGAAATTTCACATCGCTAAAATAATGTTCACGGATGAATGAAAACTCGGCCTCATTATTTCTAAACTCATACAAAGGGTGTTGCGGGCTCCTGATCAGGAAAACACGTTTGTGCATGTTATTACAATAATCTATTATTTTTCTTAAATATTGAAGGTTGGTTGTTGAAATGCTGTTTTTGCTTGGCGACGTTTTAGTATTTTTATTTACCGGATTACCTGCAGGTAAATGCCTGGAGCTGTCGATCTTGAAATATCCACCTATTTTGCCGGTATAATCATAGTTAAATGAAAGTGCATTAATCAGGTTGGTACGAGCAGCTATGCCTATGCAATTCATAAAGTATTTTGAATTGTGCTTAGCCAGTAACTCCATATCTGCGAAGCTCATAAAGGAAGCGTATTGCGGAAACATGTTTGACATATAAGTGTATCCCCATGTCCAGTCATCCATTTTTGTATCAATCTGGTTGTTGGAAAATTCTATAAGTACTGTTGTTACCTGGGGGTTTTGTGCCAGGTACTTTTTAACTTTCTGAAAGGTGTAAAAATATGATTCGGCAGAGTGCGAGAGGTTGGTGAAATTAGATATAAGGGTGTCATCATAAGCGCATTCGGAGTGTGAGTGGCCAAAAAGCGCGATCGTTCTATTTTTGTTGATACTGAACTTTGAAAATTTATTTACCATATAGCCCGGAATCAGGGCAACGGCCAATATGAGTACAAAGCTCATTAAAGCAAACAATATGGTTTTAACTAAAAAGCGGTGCATTGCTTAAAATTGAAAATAAATAAACTGTTGCTCTTTGCCGGTAAATAAAAAGATCACCACCACCAGCATGTAGTAAAAAGTTAATCTATACCCTCTTTTTCTTAGCCAGGTTAATTTCTCTATCGCATACTGGTTTTCTCGTCCTTGCCACTCAACTATTATAAAGCATATGATAAGAATGATCACTTCAAGCAGTTGAGCCTTATTAACATCCAATTGAGGAATTGAGAAAAGCGATCTTGAAAAGATCCTGCCAATATATTTGAACGCTTGTGTAACACTATCGGCCCTGAAAAATATCCAGGCAAAAACCACCTGCAGAAATGTCAATACCATTTGTGTAAGCTCAAGCGGCGTTGGCATGACTTTGCCTTTGGCTACGATTTCGAGATGGTTCCGGTTTGTTTTTAACAGGATCGAGGGAAGTATAAACAGTGCATTTAAAAGTCCCCAGATAATGAAAGTCCAGTTTGCACCGTGCCAAAAGCCACTAACTAAGAAAATGATTAAAGTGTTTCGTACTTTGAGCCAAAGGCCTGTTTTACTACCTCCAAGTGGGATGTACAGGTAATCCCTAAACCATGATGACAGTGAGATATGCCATCTGCGCCAAAATTCGGCCATATCCCTTGAAAAGTAGGGGAATGCGAAATTTCTCAGCAGTTCAAACCCGAAAAGTTTTGCTATGCCCAAAGCCATGTCTGAATAGCCCGAAAAATCGCAATAGATTTGAAAGGCAAAGAATACAGCACCTAAAACCAGGGCGCTGCCTGAATAATGTGAACTGTTTGCAAATATGATGTTAGCGTAGTCGGCACACTGATCGGCGATTACGGCTTTTTTAAACAGGCCCCACAATATCTGCCTTAGGCCATTAATTGCATCCTGGTAATCAAATTTCCTTTTTGTTTTTACCTGGGGTAAAAGGTGTGTGGCGCGTTCAATTGGGCCTGCTACCAAAAGTGGGAAAAAGCTTACGAACAGTGAATAGTCAATAAAGTTTCGCTCAGCTTCAATGCGGTTTTTATAAACGTCAATTACGTATGATAATCCGTGAAATGTATAAAAGGATATCCCTACAGGCAGGATCACATTTAAGGTGAAAGGGCTTAAATGGATCCCGAAGTCTGCGCCTAAAGCCGCGAGGGAAGATGCAAAGAAGTTATAATATTTAAAAACACCTAAAAAGCCCAGATTTATGGATATGCTTAACCAAAGCCAAAAGGTTTTCAAGCCTTGTGTTTTGGCCTGGAACATTTTTAACCCTGTAAAGTAATCTAAAAGAGTTGAAAAGATAAGTAAGAACAGAAAACGCCAATCCCAGCAAGCGTAAAAGAAATAGCTTGCTGCCATCAGCAGTAGGTTTTGCTGTTGCAGTTTTCGGTTAAATACAAACCAATAAAGCACAAAAACTACTATCAGAAATATTCCGAATCCGAATGAATTAAAAAGCATGTTCTGATTAATTAAATGAAACAACCGGAGCCGGTTAATTTAAAGGGACACTGCAAGTATAGAGGTGGGAGATGGGTAGATATAATAGATCGCCATAACAAAATCGATTGCTGCAAAACAGTAAGCAATTTTGTTATGACATTAAAGAGCGTATGTACAGGTTTTTATCAATATAAAACAGGTTTTGTATATGTCAGAAAATCCTCAGTCGGGTTTTAGAGTACTTTCATTACGCAATGCCTCATTAAATTTTTCAAGCAGTTTTATGTACTTATCCATCCAATAATATATGGCATCAAGCGGTGCATCTTTTGCCTCATGGGTTTCGATGTCTTTTTCAGCATTTGGAGAGTTAAATCTCAAAGCAAATTCATTCGGAAATTCCTTTGAAAAATCATGCTCTATAACGATACCTATTTGACAAATGATATCAAAGCTAAGCCTTTTGGTGTTGAACCAATTGTACAAGGTTCTGCGACTTACATTGAGTTTCCGGGCGATTTCACTTATCCCCATATGATCGCGCCTAACAATTCGCTCTACGATTTTGCCAAAATGTAAATCTTGAGTGTCATTAATACCAATAGATCTTTGATCGTTATTGATATATGAACTAACGGGGTAAAAAACTTTGCTGTGCATAAGATTAGATTCGATTAGGTTGTCAAACTTTTAGTTGGTTAGCATATGTAATTTAGGTTATAATAAAATTGCAGGTTACATATAGATATTTATGGCCATAAATATCCAATTTGGCTTTTCTTGAGTCATGTTTTTAGATTTAGGCTATTCATTGGTTTTAATATTCCTTACCCTACTTTTCTACGCTGGCAAACAAATAGTTGATTTTTTTGAAACTTTTGTTTTATTGTTTGCGTAATAAAAATATGTATACTTCTCTTCTTTATTCAACCTATAAAAGGTCAAATTATACCTGTAAAGGGTGCTGATTACTGTTTGTTTAACGCATATCTACAATAATGCGTCTTTCGGCTGTTCATTTTGTGCATTTTTTTGTGAGTGATAGTTAAGTTATTAAACTGTGCCCGACTTAATGTAGTGTTATTTTATTGAGTTTTCTAATGGGTTTAGATTTATTTCAAAATAAGAGAAAAGTACACATGTCATAGTGACGGAAACATATTAATTCGCAGATATTACGAAATGATCAATTATTTTTTGAGAGTAGTAAAACCGAAAGGTAATTGCTTGTTACTTGGGTAGTTATTAAAAGCAAACCGTTTTATGATCAAATAGGGGTAACGTCAAAAAGTATTCCTGATAACTTTTTACATTTATTATTTTGAAGTTCAGGGTAACCTATGATCCTTATTCGTTTTGAATTGCCTCCGGCTGTTATCATTTCAACTTCAATATCAAAAGGAACTCCGTTCTTCAACGAGTTTCTTAACGCTTTTTTAATCAGGTTTTGGCTTTTACCTTGTTTTACAAATTTCCAAACAGCTTTTATATCAGGTACAAAATGGTCAGGCAACTCAAGGATGTTTTGAATGATCTTGTCCCACTGTGTTGTATGGGTAAGCATATCCCTGGTCCAGGTGCCGATTTTTGAAAAAGTAGCTGCTTTTTTCAGAAGCTTTACAGCCCGTTCATTTTCTTTCTCAATAGCTTTAACTTTAGAGATATCTTCAGTGTGAACACACAACCCGCCAACTTCGCCTGATGGCGTGAACCAGGGATAGATATTCCACTTTAACCAGCTGCGGATGCCATTATTCTTTTTCAGCAGCAACCCTTCACAATGATATATGTGGCCTTGTAAACAGTGAATGTGCTGCTTTTCACATTTCTTTTTTGTGTCGGGCAAAATCTCATAGAGACTTTTTTCAAGAAAATTTGTATTTTGAAGATTGTATTCGGTAATCCAGCTTTCTGAAACGGCTATAAACTGCATCTGCGTATTGAACATAGCAATAGTTATAGGAGCTTCCTCAATCAGCGTTTTATAATGATTGATGCTTTCTTTTTGAACCTGGTTGTTCTGCAGGTCTGTCGATTTCTCTTCTAAATATTTATGATAACACGCCGAAAAATTTGAAGGATTGGAAAAGTTAAGCATTACTGCCATCTGGTTTTTGTTGCAGCGCTTTTCCCTGATATATCTGTCTGCAATTTCCATTTGCAGGTACCGGTAGTACGAAAAGATAGTTCGCCCAAAGCTCTGCTTAAAATCCCTTTTTAATTTTGATTCGGATACAAAATGTTTTTTTGAAAGAGCAGAGATACTCGGAAATCCGACAAACAGGTTTTCATTTAATGTTTTAGCGACATTTTCAAGCAACTGATCGTTTTGAGTTAAAAACTCCGGCAGCTTCTCAATTCCTGCTTCATCGGTGAGGTGTTTGTTATTCAGCGGACTAATATCCGTCATATGCGCATAAAACCCTTTTAATTCACCGTCAACATAGTCTGGGTGATAAGTAACGCGCACGTTTTTGGCTTTACCAGAATATAAGTGGATCACCTGGTCAAAAACCTGTATCTTACCTGCTAATACTCCATTAATATAGGGAAGTTGTACGTCAAAAAGGGAACCCAAAATTTCTGAAAGATGCGATTTGTTGATCATATGTTCAGGAGTTATCCCAAACCAATCGGCCGTAGCTTTATTGGCATACCGGCAAATCAGGTTTTTATCCCAATAAGCAAGCATTGCCTCTGTGTGCTCCGTCACATTGAACGCTATCTCAAAAAAATTAGAATTCAGGTCAAAGGACATAGGGTTCCCTCTTAAAAATATTACTCATCGGCTTTTACCCATCATAAGGTGGATGAGTCTTTAGGTTATAATTTGCTTAAATCTGCAAATTATTATTGATAACCTATGAGATAAATCATTCAAATTAAAAAAAAAGCTTAGTTCGCCATTTGTTTATCAATCAATTTTATGTCGAGCTTTTCATATTGCGAATTATTACTAATATAATCCGGCAGTATGGTTTTCATTTTCGATACTACCAGATCAACTTCATTATGGAGGTTGAGTTCCAAAAGATCTGTTATTAAATTATTGATCTTAGTGTAGCTTACGGGGATATTTTTCGAGATTTTAATGTCTTTATTATATGTAGGTATTACTTCCTCTTCGGCATTCAACAATTCTTCATATAATTTTTCTCCCGGACGCAAACCTGTATAAACGATCTGTATATCCTTGCCCGGGATAAGACCGGCCATTTTGATCATATTGGCTGCAAGATCGGCAATTTTCACAGGCTCACCCATGTCAAACAAGAAGATTTCGCCGCCTTTACCCATTACCTCGGCCTCAAGCACCAGTTGAACGGCTTCGGGTATTGTCATAAAATATCTTGTGATATCCGGATGTGTAACAGTAACAGGGCCACCTTTTTCAATTTGTGCTTTAAAGCGAGGGATCACTGACCCGTTTGATCCGAGAACATTGCCAAACCGCGTAGTAATAAACCTGGTTTGGTTGCCTTTTGATGGATCGGAGTTGAAAAAGTGCTCTTCAAACAACAGGTTGTTCAACGATTGAATATACATTTCGGCAATACGTTTTGAAGCCCCCATAATATTAGTTGGACGTACTGCTTTATCTGTTGATATCATTACAAATTTTTCAACGTTAAATTCAATCGAAATGTCGGCCAGGTTTTTTGTGCCCCATACGTTAGTTAAAATTGCCTCGGTAGGGTTATTCTCCATCATAGGGACATGTTTGTAAGCGGCAGCGTGAAACACTATTTGGGGCTTGTATAAATTAAAAAGGGTTTTTATCCGCCCTGAATTTTGGATATCAGCAATAAATATCCGGGTGCGGTTTCCGTACAATCCATCTTCAATTTCCATTTGTATATCATGCAGTGGGGTTTCGGCCCTGTCACATAAAACAACAAACTCGGGGTTATACATTAACACCTGCCTAACCAGTTCTGAACCTATTGAACCTGCAGCACCCGTAATTAAGATCCTCTTACCCTTAATTTCATCTAAAATATGTTCGTTACAGATCTTTATAGGTTTTCGCTCAAGCAGGTCTTCGATTTTTAAGTCTTTAAATTGGTTTAGATTAGGTTTACCGTTTATCCACTGATCTGACGATGGCACAACAATTACCTTTATCCCAAGTTCAATGCATTTTTCAACAGCCTTCCTTTTTCCGTCAACCTTTATATCTTCAGATGTTATGAGCAATGATTTTATATCATACCGGCTTTTTAGCATATCAATTGATTTGATTGGATAAACCCGTTTTTGCTCAATTAATTTTGATATCCTATCGATCCCGGTGTCAATAAAGCCCTGCACATTTATTATAAGGCCTTTTTGTGCTTCAAGAGTATTTTTGATCAGGATGGAAGGTTCGTTTGAGCCGTATATAAGTACATTTTCCTTTTCTAACTTGTAGTTGGTTGTTTCAATATATTTAAAAACATCCTTTATGATAATGCGCATGCACATTAGCATTGATGAGGTGATAAAGAAATTGATCAACAACACGTCTACTAACCCGCTTACGTTTATTTTAAGATAAAAAGCGAAGAACACGTGATAAAACGCCAGGAACGTAACGTTACTTGCCAGCACAGTTATTAAAATCCGCATCATATCGCGGGTGTTTGAATACCTGATAATACACGTATGTATTTTCATGACCACAAAAACCAGCACTGCATTGGCGCAGTAAAACATCATGTAATAAAGGCTGACAGGATCAAACTGAAGTCGGTTTTTAAAATAAAGTGATGTCCATAATGATAACAGAACCACCATAAGGTCAATTACCAGGATTAGCCATCTTGAATGGAACTTGTCCTGGAACAATAAATTTTTCAGGTATATCATAACGGGTTTATTTAGGTATTATCATTTAAGCATATCTATACAGTGGGAAGAAATCCACTTCGATATTTTCTTCGATGCCTTTATCATGTAAAAGCTTTTGATATATCTCAGGATTGGCGATATATCTCCATGTTTTGAAATCAAGATGGAAATCTGAGAAAGCACATTTCCAATCAAATAATTTATCGTTTTTAAACCCGAGGCCCCCCCCCAGGTTGTAATATTTCATGCCCTTTTCCCTGCCTATTTGAGTTATTGAATCTGCCAGAAATTTTGTTGGGCTGTGATGTAAATATTCGGCACGGGCACCCACCAGGTGGGCCTGAATAATGCCATTTGTAAAGGCTATAATGGTGCTTGCAATTGCGATATCTTTGTAATAAACAGTTAATAAACGTGCTTCATATTCGGAGGTGTTTAATATTTCTGAAAAGTATTTTTCGTTAAACAGGTAGTAGCTGCTGGCGCCTACGCGCTTCATGTTTTCGGTATAAATTTCAACGAAGGTGTTTATGCCTTCAATGTTGGTTTCGTCCTCTACTCTGAACCCTTTTTTCCAGGCGTGCTTAATGGCATCCATGGTTGATTGCCTGTACTTTTTTCGCTGCTCATCAATAGAGAGCGAAAGATCAAATACAACCGTTTTTCCGTTTTCGTGAACGCCACCAAATTTCTCCAATAATTTTTGCTGCTTATAAAAAGGGTGCATCCTGGCAAAAACCGATACATACTTTTCACTTATAAGGAAGTTACTGAAAGCTGCTTTAAAGTTTTCCATCAGTTCCTCATCTATCTCGTCAATTTTTTTATTTGAAAACGGCCCCGAGAATCCATACACGCAGGTTAGGTCACTATACTCAGATCCAGGTATTTTTCGCTGCAGCAATGGGAAACCGATGTAAGTATCAGACTCTTCATAAACGAACAGAACAGGATCACCAGATATTTCAAGTGAGTGGTAGTGCCACGTATGATAAAAATCATATTCTGCCGAATTACCTACATAAGAAATCCATTCCTCTTTATTGAGGAGAGTAAGCATCTTAATCATTGAAATAAAGTTTAAGAGATAGAATTATGCTCTTGATTTTGAAGCTGAACAAATTTGGTTTTGGTGACGCTCATGGTAATCATATCATTTGCCTTACCTGTAATTTCAAATCCGGCTTTTTCATAAACAGTTATTGCTGCGATATTGGCCGGGTGCACTTTTAGATAGATCTCTTCCAGTTCTTTTATTAAAAAACCATATCGTATCATTTGAACAGTTGCCTGGTAGCCTATTCCTTTACCCCAGTAAAGCTTGTTGCCAATAAATAAATGCAGTTCCGCGTCACGATCAGTAATATCCAGTAACTGAATATTGCCTATGTAGGTGTTAAGCTCTCTAACACAAATTGCAAATCTGAGTTGATCGGGCCTAGCCAGCTTTTCACGTAACCATGCCGTTTCTATTTCAGAGCTGATATAGTGAGTTGGTTTGTAGCCCGTATAAACCCATATTAATGGGTCATTGCGCCATGCATAAGATACGGACGCATCTTCTATTACAAGGGGGCGTATGTAAACTGAAATGGTCATAAAAAAAGTCTTAGCGTATTTAACATATAAAACATATCCTGAAGGTCATATCGCTGATCAATTGGTAATGGAACCAGGCACTGGGCCAGGTAATTTTCGGTAGTGTTTTTTTKGGTCCATTTAAATACGTTTGGCCAATAGGTGGCAACGTATATTTTTTTCTGTATCAGGTGAACTTTCAGATGCCGGTCGTTTGTTAAAAAAGGATAAACCAGGGGAACTGTATGCTCATCGGTAGCCTCAAACTTGAGCAGGTTAAACTCAGCGAGGTGCTTATGCAGAAAATTAAAGTTTCTTTGTCTGGCAAATACACATTCGTTGTAATTAATGCTTGAAAGTATTTTTTGGGTTAATAATGACATTGATCTGATCTCGTTGTTTTCCAGATCTTTGCTGTTATTTACATAGTCTGAATATCCTGCTTCAATGCCTGAGTCAATGCTTTTTATCAGGTGCGAAAACCGGTGTACTGAGCTATCTAGCGGTAACTTTTTAGCAAGCTTTCGTTTAATACTTAAATATGCGCCATCCGGAACGCCAAAAAACTTACGGCATGAGTAAAATGTATCAACACCTGCAATTGGTTCAGAAAAAAAAGCTTGTGAATTATCAATTATCAAATTTTTGATCTTGTTGCTAAGCTCAAATGCTTTTTCTTGTTTTATGCCAAAATAGTTGGTATATAAAAAGCAGGCGTCGTGTTCAATTTCAAAATCAATTATGGGATCTAACTGCCTGTCAATATGATAAAACTGGTATTGAATGCCTATCCTTATAAGTGGCTCAAGCAATGCATCGCAGGTAAAAT
Source organism: Mucilaginibacter sp. P4_A11 (assembly GCF_056402535.1). Classification (NCBI taxonomy): domain Bacteria; kingdom Pseudomonadati; phylum Bacteroidota; class Sphingobacteriia; order Sphingobacteriales; family Sphingobacteriaceae; genus Mucilaginibacter; species Mucilaginibacter sp. P4_A11. The sequence goes on along the minus strand of NZ_JBFUHE010000003.1, from coordinate 555,700 downwards.
AGGGAATATGAATTTTATGGTATTTTTTTTGCAGTAGTATGTATTCCAACGCGTTACGCCCAGTGTTTAAACGAACCAGATCGGGGTAATATTCGTTTCCTTTAGGCAGTTCCAGCTCCAAATACCCACCTATGGGTTTTACAGCGGCTTTGTTTTTTTGCATGACCGTAAATTGATTGTGAAAAACAAGTGTTATCCCTGATCACTTTTATACATTCTTAAATGAACGGGCTGATAGTATTCATCAAGGCTTTCAGGAATACGTGAATTATACCCCAATACCTGGCGCTGATCTGCGCTGAGATGATCAATAAAATCATAGCCCAATACCCTTGGATAATCCATTTGTGGTTTAATAAAAGGGCGTGTAAATCCCAGTGTTAATGCGCGGCGTTGTTTGATCGTTTTATTTTCGCCTGCTGCGTGCCAAATATTTGAATCGAAAAGAATAATACTCCCTTTAGGAGTTATAGCCCGGTCTGCTGTTTGGTGAAAATAAGTTTCGTTAGGTTTGATATCCGTTTTGTGAGAGCCTGATAAAAAATACGTAGCTCCGTTTTCTGCAGTGAAATCATCAAGGGTAACTATCATTTGCACCAGCAATTTAGTATCGCCCATAAATGTGCGTACATCGCGGTGCATGTTACTTATATAAGGATGCTGCTGCTGGGTATGTATTACAGCATTAAAACCATTCAGTATATAATTTCCACTCAAAAAATAAGCTATCTCATCGGCACAATACATTTTTTCAATAAACGAGAGAGTGAAATTGTCCTTTTCAACAAGGTGGTGAAGTGTGCCGGTCATATTAGCGCTTATCCCGTTTTTTTCCTGTATGGCTCGTCGTTTAACATAACCTTCTTTCAAATCCTCATTAATGGTTGCAACAAAATCGTTGTCTAAGACATTCTCAAAAATGACCCATCCATAATCACGCATAGCAACGCGGAAGTCCTCAAAATGCCTGTCTCCGTAATTAAGTATATTTTTCATGTATTGTATTGTTGGTTTCCGGTTAATTAGTTGAGGCCCATTATCTGCATCATCCTGGCATTTACCTTATGTACATCAAATTTCTCCTGTGCCAATGTCAGTCCGTTAAGTCCGAAACTGCTGATAGCTTCATTGTTGTTGATGAAATATTCCATTTTTCGCACAAGTTCGGCGGTGTTTTTTACAGGTATTAAAAATCCATTGCTGTTGGGTGATGTTTCAATAGTTTCCCGGCAACCAACGGAGTCGCAGGTTATAATGGCGCGTGCCATAGCCATTGCTTCAAGCAAACACCGTGGTATACCCTCCCTGTAGTATGAAGGCAATACAACAACAGATGAGCCACTTATGTATGGCCGTACATCATCAACAGCGCCCAGGTAATTGATAACACTTCTGTGCTTTATTTCCGAAAATAAATCGGGGTGAATAGCGTCAACATTATCATCATAAGCTCCAATGAGTTTAAAAGTTACCTGCGGATGCTTTAGGAACACAATTTGCGCGGCTTCAAAGTATTCGCGGATCCCTTTGGCGTTGATGAGCCTGGATACCATGATGAAGCTTATGTTATTAAGATCGGGCTGAGTAGGAGTGTAGTGGCTCAAATCAACCCCCGAGCCGTTAACAACTGCTGTTTGATGCTTCGCAGAGATTATTTTACAATCCAGTAAGGTTTGAACGTCATCTTTATTTTGAAATATCACTGATAACCCCGGCCTGTTCCTAAGACTGAACCGAAGCAAAATGCGCGTAATTTTACTTGTTACAGATGTGTTACCGGTAACAAAATTATAACCAAGCCCCGAAAGCATTGGGGTTATTTTTCGCACACCGCTCATTTTAGCCGCAAGTGTTCCGTAAATAACCGGTTTAAGAGTATACGGGAAAAAGACGTCGGGCTTTAATTGTTTAATGAGCCTGTAAAGCCTATACGCGTATTTGAGATCAGATAAAACGGATACATTACTGCCGTTTAAATCATTTTCAAATATAACTATGTTTAAAAATGCAAGTTTCGCGCGTTGTTCGGGCGGTATGGTAGGGGTAAAAACATACACTGTATGTTCTTTTTGTATCAGCTCAACTAACTTACCTCTGAAATCAATCAGCGATTTGGCCGAATCACAGGCTATCAGCACTTTTTGGCTTGACATAATGTTGTAATAAGCAATGAGTTATGAGTATGGGCGCCCCCGAAATGTTATGAAACATTGCTCAAACGGTATTGCGGGCTATTTTTAGTTAACAAGAACCGGCTCGGGCTTAGTGGTTTTAATATGATAATACTTTTTATACCAGGCAATAAACCGCTTCACCCCTGTAGGAACAGAAACCTGGGGCTTGTAATCCAGCATTTCATCTAAATGTGAAACGTCGGCACAGGTTTCTGCAACATCTCCATCCTGCATTGGCATTAATGTTTTAATAGCAGGTTTATTTACCTGTTTTTCAATTTCGGTAACAAAATCAAGAAGATTTACAGGGGCGCCCCGGCCAATGTTAAATACCCTGAACGGTGCAGATGAAGTAGCCGGGTCCGGATTTTTAGCATTCCACAGGTAGTTGCGTTCTGCCGGCTTATCAATAGTGTGGGTAATGCCTTCAACAATATCATCTACGTAAGTGAAATCGCGCAACATATTACCATTGTTGAAAACCTGTATAGGCTTACCTTCCAAAATTGCTTTGGTAAAAATAAATAAAGCCATATCTGGTCGGCCCCATGGCCCGTAAACGGTGAAAAAACGTAAACCGGTGGTACGCAGGTTAAATAAATGGCTGTAGGTGTGGGCCATCATTTCGTTGGCCTTTTTTGACGCCGCATACAACGAAACCGGGTGATCTGCAATTTCATGCTCGCTGAAAGGCATTTTTTTATTTAAACCATATACACTTGATGAACTGGCGTAAACAAGGTGGTCAATCTTGAAATGCCTGCAGCACTCCAGTATATTTAAAAACCCTTTTATATTTGAGTCGATATAAACCTCTGGGTGGGTAAGGCTGTAGCGTACTCCTGCCTGTGCAGCCAGGTTGCAAACGGCATCAAACTTGTTGTTTTGAAAATGTTGCTCCAGGTTTTCCTTATCTGTTATATCAAGTTTTATAAAAGTGTAGTTAGGATATTTAGTGCTGCAAACAGGTTTGTTGTAAGCTATTTCTGATACCTCTATGCCGGTATTCAGCAATCGGTCATGTTTTAACTTCACGTCATAATAGTCATTAATATTGTCAATGCCTACAACTGTGTCGCCTCGTTTTAATAATTTTTGGGTTAAATGATAGCCGATAAATCCCGCGGTGCCGGTGATTAAAATTTTCATAAATAAGTGAAATTAGGTTTAAATGAAGCCTTGTGAGGAAAGGCGGTTAATTAACTGGTTTGATCGATAACGCCTGCATTTAAGCAGGTTCCGGGCAAATAGTGTATGAGCAAAGAGGCAGAAATAATGACCGGAAAAGGTAGGTAGATGTAATTATTGAAGAAGATTTATTTTGAGTAATGAGTGTACCAAATTGCGAGAGTTTGAGTGAAAACTGATAAATCCTACTTCATAGTATAAGTGTATTTTCTCCCGTTTGTTAGGGGATCACTATTGTCTGACGTTGAAAAATACAGCGTATTACCCCAGTGGCTAAATTGCCCCAACCCAAAGGTGCGGATATCATGGTGGTTAGAATGGGCTGGCCCAAGTTCAACGCCATTTTCAAATAGCCTGAGCTTTGAAACTGACGGGGAAGTATTGGAATCCCCAATTTCGGGCAAATCATAGCCGATTTTATGCGAAAAACCGCTATCGCTTCTCAAGCCTATCAAATTTATTGATTTGATGGTCTCGTCTTGTGGTGCCACATTGGTAGTTGGAGGCACAATTGGCGCTGGTTGGTCAGCTTTTTTACAGCCATTAATGGCAGCTACCATAATTGTAGTTGTTATTATAGGCAACACAACATTTCGGATGGAATTAATAATTGTTTTCATAAAATTTATTTTTAGTTAGTTAAAGTTGTTGCGCTACTTGTATAGGTTGGGGGTAATTATACCAGTGCATTAAGTATAGATTTGATAAAAATTTCGGGGGTACGGTCTTCTACATATTGCATTATTAGGTCCTTATTTGGGTTGTTTGTACTAAGTGCGATGTTTATAGTGGTAGTTAATGAATTTACATTATCGGCTTCGGCCAAATAAATGCCCGGGATCTCGTCAATACCTCCTGCGCAATTGGTGCTGATCACAACTGGGTTCAGGATCAACATTTGCAGCAATACATTAGGGAACCCTTCTTTTATTGACGATACTACACAGGCCTTTGCCCGTTTAAAATAAGGCATTGGGTTAGCCACCCATCCCTTTAATATAACCCTGTCTTCTAATTTTAATTCGCTGATCAGTTTTTCAAGCGAAGCTTGTTCCGGACCCTCACCAAAAATGAACAACCGAAGGTTAGGACGTGATGCTTTGATTTCATCAAAGGCCATGATCAGTATATCAAAACCTTTTTCAGGGATTAATCGCCCGGCTGCGCAAATAAATTCGGCAGTTGCATCAGCTAAAGGCAGTGAGGCTTCGCCTTTTATTAAGTTTTGCTCAATATCAATCGGGTTTTTTTGGATGATCACCCTTTGCTCATCAATGTATGGGAGATGTTGTACAAAAGTATCCCGCATGTTACGGGTTTGGCACACTACTAAATTTACGCCGGGATAACCAAGCCAGTATGCCAATTTGTAACTCCATTTTTTTAAACCACTATACCTGGTTAAAACAGATGAACATTCTCTTACAATAAGCTTAGATTTTAAATAGCCGATCCGTTTTAAAAGGCCGAGGTAGGCGTTTAAATATGGGTGTGTACTAAAAACTATATAATCGCTACGGTAATGCCTTAAACCTTTTATCAGCCGGAAAAAGCCGCTTGCTATACTCCCGGTGCCCATATATTCAGCATGCAGATCATCCGGTATATTTAACCCTCCGCTTTCAACCTTTTTTAAAAAAATCAAATTGGCATTACTTGCCCGGGCAGCTTGTAATAATATGTTCTCTGCTCCGTTTGCCTGGTCGGTGATTGAAACAAAAAGTAATCTTGGCATCATCTTGGGCATTAGTTAGGCTTATTAAGGTTCTTTAGCTTCCTTATTACTTTTTTAAAAGGCCCCATTGCACTAAATACTTTACGTTTTCCGTCAACAACCAATAAACCATCTTCGAAGTTTATGGTATGCAAGCCTTCATCATAAGGTGCCTGGGGAAGTAATTCAAAAGCGGTATGGTACTGGAAATCAGTTTCGGTTATGCTGGTTATTTCATTGATCATTACCGAACCGCCATAACATTTTTTAGGGTTTTGGCTTGGCATGTAAAGCTTTTGCCCTACTATGAATAAGCGGCCGGCCGACCGGCTTACGTTTGAAGCCACCTTTATAGGGTTTTGCTTATGCGCCTTAAATGGCGAGTCGAGCTTATCGGCATAAAATAAATATAGTACACCGTGTTGCCCGGAAACACTTGTAAAAAGCCAGTATCTGTTGTTGTAACGTATGATGGAACTGTCAACAAATGACTGGCCTTCTAACAGTACCCTGATCTTTTCAAATTTATATGGGTTATTCATATCAATTTGATAAAGTGCGACTTGTTTAGCTGATGCTGTTTCCGGGATACAATATAGCTGGTCGCTATCAGTGAACATGTAAGGATAGGAGAGGTGTATATCATCTTTCATGATGCCATTTACTTTTTTCTTGTTTTTAAAATGCATGTCATCGGTCATCATGATCTCACCTCGCCCCTTCCAAAAATTAAGCTCTTCATAATAGAGATGTACACGACCGTTTATATTTGCGGTAAAAGGATCGGCGGCATAATCAGCTGTATCTTCTGAAAGCCAGTTGATTTTTCCGTTTAGTTGCTTGGTGAGTATAAGGTTTTCCGGAGATTGTGATATATAACCTATATTCCATTTGTCATAACAGAACATTTTGTGAATAAATGAATTTAACGCAGAGATAAGATCTTTCATAATCGGAATATTTTTTTTAGAAATGACAGGAATGTTAGTGATATGGGTACGTAATCGGTTTCTTGCAGCAGGCTTCCACCAAAACTATCTTTGAACTTATTTATTTTTAAAAGTTCTGTATCTGAAGTGTTGTAGGCATAACCGCCCAGATCATAAGTTTTAAAGCCCAACTGCTTAAAAAAACAGATATCTTCAAAATGCAGCAGGCGGTTTGCCCTGCCGGTAACAGCCCTTAACTGACTGTCATTTTCATTTCTGAACAGCGAGGCCGAATGTAAAAGTCTTACCCTTTGCGACGAGTTATCACGAATGTAAGCGTGCATAACAACATCCTGATTCTGGAAAACCGCTTTGGTGATAAACAGGTGCGGCTTGTATTTAAAAAACTCCTTATTAAGCCTTTTGAGGCCTTTAGTTACTGCAAATGCATTGTAAAAGTCGATAAACTGTTTGATGCCAGTACCCATTACGGTTGATACCCCATCCTTAACGGCCCTGCGTATTTCGTACGATGTGTTCTTTTCAAAATTGGCTTCAATGGCAGTTATGGGTGCATTGATATCAATTACCTTGGTGAAAAAATCTTCTTTACGATATCCGGGAACTTCATCACAGCTATTGCTTTGTTTGTAATATTTTAAAAGACAGCCCCATAAATTAGGTTTTGAAGCGAACCACACCACAGTGTACGGAACTATGCGCATAGCCCTGTTGTTAATCTGGATCATAAGGTTTAATATGTTTAAGCTACCTGGTAAGTTGAAATTGGTTTTGAATGCTGATCTTTCAGCCATTGGGTAAATACCAGCAGCTTCCAGATCTGGGTGGACCGGTTCCATTTACCACTCATATGGTCGTTTATCATAGCATATGATTTTTGTACATTAATACCCGGGATGTTCTTTAGTTCGCTGATTGAAAGATGATCCATTACGTGATCTTTCAATTCATTTTTAAACCAATGATTGAGTGGCATGGTAAAACCTGATTTTGGCCTGTCAAACAGTTGAGCGGGAGCGTATTGGTATAAAATATCCTTCAAAATCCGTTTTTGTACGCCGTATTTAAATTTGTAGTTATCGGGCAAGTTTTGGGCAAAAGCAACTACCCGGTGGTCCATTAGCGGAGCCCTTGCCTCTAATGAAAAGGCCATTGTGCCACGATCAACCTTGGTGTTTATGTCGCCGTTCAGATATGTCTTGGTGTCAAAGGCAGAGAGCTTCTGGAGCATACTTGTTGATTTTGATGACCAGATATCCATGAATGGCACCTGCAGCCCAACGTTAGGGTTATTAAGCCAGGAATATTCGAGCCCGCCCATCATAAGCCCGTAAAGTGATTTAATTTCTGAGTTGCAAATACCTAAGGCAATAAGCTTATGACGATAGTTAGGCGAGATGCTGATAACATCTGCAATTTTTTTACGTACAGCCAGCGGACATTTAAACAGCTGATCAACCATATTAAACCATTTGTAACGGCTATATCCCAAAAAGCTTTCATCACCGCCATCTCCGCTTAAAACTACAGTAACATGTTTTTTAGTGTATTTGCTCAACAGCAAAGTAGGTATAGCGCTTGAGTCGGCAAAGGGTTCATCATAATATCGCCCAAAACTCTCAATTAGTTCAATACCTTCCTCTTTGTTGCATTCAATTGTATGGTGATCTGTTTGCAGATGCGCTGCAATTTTTTGTGCAAACACACTCTCATCAAACCCTTTTTCTCTGAATTTTATACAAAATGTTTTTACGTTTTTGTAATTCTTTGCAGCCAATGCAGCCACCAGTGATGAGTCAATACCTCCTGAAAGATAAACCCCCAGGGGTACATCGGCATGCATACGTATATCAACCGCGTTGGAGATCAGCCGGGTTAAATCCGTTTGAGCTTCGGCATATGAACCTTCATAGTGCCCGGAGTGAGTTAAATCCAGTTCCCAATATTTTTTTGACCTGAAAGTGCCTGTATTACAATCAAAACAAAATGAATGCCCGGCTTCAAGCTTTTTAATTTCGTTCCACGCCGATTTTGGTTCAGGGACATATCCCCATATAAAGTACTCATTAATAGCTTGTTCATTAATGGTTACATCCCTGCCTATGCATATTTGCGAGGGTTGACTGGCAAATTCAAAATCAAAGCCGCAGTGCGCGTAATAAAATGGCTTTTTGCCAAGCCTGTCGCGTGCGCCAAAAAGCTTACGGGTGTGGCTATCATAAATTACAAAGGCAAACATGCCGTTGAAATGATTGACGCAATTTTCGCCGTATTCGAGGAAGGCAGCAGTAATTACCTCGGTATCCGAATCGGTAGTGAAACTGTAACCCAACGCGGTTAATTTAACCCTTAAGGGTTTGTAATTGTAGATCTCGCCGTTAAATACAATTTTAAGGTGCTCGTAGGTAAATGGCTGATCTGACCGGTGATCCAGATCAACAATAGCCAGGCGGTTATGGCCTAAAATAACAGGTCCGTTACGCTCAAACCCAGAATAATCCGGACCCCTGAAATCGGCCCTTGCCAGTTTCTTAAATATGACCTCATCGTCATACCCCACTGTTGATCCATAAATGCCGCACATATAAAAAAGTAATATGGTTAATGGTTTGTTTAATTAGCAAGCAGCGTTTCGTATGCCTGGCCTATTTTATTAAGCCCAAAGCGTTCAATGATATCTGCTTTGATATTGGGATGCTGCCAGGTTTGATTGCATGCGCGGATAATTTGGTGGCGTAGCTCGCACAGATCGTTCTGCTCGGCTATAAAGCCGTTAAAGCCTTCTCTTATCAGTTCATTTACCCCGCCAACCCTGAATGTAACAACAGGTACGCCAACCGATAGGGATTCAAGTACCACGTTGGGGAAACCTTCAGTAAACGAACTTAAAACCAGCACATCGTGTTTGGCTATAACTTCTGTAACATTGCTGATCTCGCCAGTAAACACTACACGGTTTTTAATGCCGGTATTTTCTGCTTCTGCTTTTAATGTATCCATCAGCGGGCCATCACCGGCAATAGTTAAAACATAGTTTTGTGGCAACGCTTTCATTACTTCCAGTAGACGAAATAATCCTTTCTCTTTGATCAGGCGGTTAACTGCAATAAGCCTTTTTAAGCCGGAAATGTTGTTTTTAGGTTTTAAAACATCTGTTGTAATAACCGGGTTATGAATAACTATCAGTTTATTTAAGTTGATGTTATATAGTTTGGCTATTGATTGCCTCATTTCTTCCGATTGGCAAACAATTGAGTTAAAGCGAACAAATAAAAACCTTGAAAAGTAATTGTAAAAGCGGGCTTTAAATCCATAAAACTGCCTCATTTGCTGCGGATTATTGGATGCCCTGGCTATTAAATTCGGTATTTTAATTAATATGGAAACAAGGGCTACCAGGATATTGATATGATCGGTAGTTGAGAAAACGGCATATGGTTTTTCATCTTTCAAAAGTTTTTGAAGCTTAAAAAATGAACGCGAAGCTTTTATTGTTCCCAGATCTACAAACCTTATACCTGCTATTTCTGTTGAGAAACTGCATTCGTTTCCATTCAAAAGCACTACAACTACTTCATAGTCGGGTTTGTTGAAATATTGAGACAACAGCCAGTAAACGCGCTCAGAACCACCTGCACCAAGCGAACTAAGGATAAGGAAAATTTTCTTTCTCATTATAAACTAAAGATTAGAAGTAAGTTTTAAGCAACAGCTAATTCTTCCTGCACTGGTTCGGCCTGAATTATGGGATCTTTCAGTTTGCTATGGTGTAATACTGCAAAATAAATGAATAGAGTAGGGCCATCAACACTCATTAACCATCCGTTATGTGATAACGCGTTTAGCGAAACTGCTATGAATGAAAAGAATAAAGCCACATAAATTGCATTCCCTTTATGTTTTACATTTTTGATGGTTTGCCAAAACAGGCGAACAGTTTTATAATATATGGCCCATAGTATGCCAAGTCCTAAAAATGGGCCGAGCAGGGTTATAAACATCAGGTAAGCATTGTGCGATGATAAGCCGAATGTAAACATCGGGTTTCGATACGTTACCTCATCCCACGTTTTGCCATAAAATACAAGGCCGAAAGGATAATCTGCAAATATTTTAAGATTTTCGGCCGCCATATTGATCCTGTTAAAATCATTGGCTTGTTTAGCCTGGTTTTTGGATAAGATGTTGTTTTTCTCATCCATGTTGTCTTTTAACACATAAGTGTATAGCCCGAAACATATGATCACTGTTGCTGCGACCAGGAAAACTGCCTTGTAGCGATAATAAATGAATAGAAACAAGGTTACAGCAATGCCGAAGCTTATAAATGCAGACCTGTTCATACCAAGATAAATGCAAATAACACAGGCCGCTAAAACTAAAACCCTCACTATTAGATATTGCCTGGTGGTACATGATGCAATAAAGGCAAATGTGCTAAGTGAAACAACCTGGTATCCAAAGTTAAATTGAGTTACAGCCAAACCTGAAGGACTTTGTTTTACCGGCTCACCAAGTAACATACTCCTTATCGGATCAATAATGCCGGCCATACTGTGATCCAACACCATGATGACCATTGAGCCCGCCAGCAGGAAAAAGAACATCAACAATGATGAATAATAGCGTAATTTATTTGAGCCTACAAAATAATTAAAGTATAGCGCGCAGGGTATTACTGTAAGGAGTATGGCAAAAAAGCCGATATAATTGCTCATACCTACTACCTGGTAAAAAAAAACGCCTATAACAAAAATTATCAGCTCGTTGTAATAACCAAAATCTAATATGGGTTTTTGTACAAAAAATAGCAGTATGCAAAAAATTACAGGTGCAGGGATCCTTAATGTATCTGTCATGAAAATGCCAAAGGCAAGTGTATACAGATAGAAGAACATTAAACTATAAAAGAGGCTCTTTTTAAGCAGCATAATAAAGTGGTTCTGATATTATTGAAAAATCCGTTTTATTGTGGATAGTATAATTTTGACGTCCATTAAAATACCCTGGTTGTCAATGTATTCGAGGTTTTTACTGATCTTTGAAGGGACGATCACGCTGATGTACATCGCTTCCGGATCTTCGCTGCCAGCAAGGATGTCGTTTTCATCGAAGTATTTAATAGATGCCCAGTCGGTTACGCCTGGTTTTACGCTCAGCACCCGTAACTGGGCCGGGGTATACATATTAACATATTTCCTTACCTCGGGGCGTGGGCCAACAAAGCTCATATCGCCTTTTAACACATTTAGCAATTGCGGCAGTTCATCAAGTTTATATTTTCGGAGCCAGTAACCAACGCTGGTTATCCGGTAATCTTTACTTCCTATTGTCAATAATCCGGCTCTGTCTGAATCTACATACATGGTACGGAACTTGAAGAGTTTAAACTCATCGCCATTTTTTCCAACCCGGGCTTGTTTATAAAATGCGCCCCCTCTTGAGTTAATTTTAATAGCGATTGCTATCAACAGAAACAGAGGTATCAGAATTATCAGCGTTATAACTGAAAAGCCGATATCAAAATGTCGTTTAAGCATAATGGTATCTATAATTCAACTTTTGCAGGTTCCTTACACTCTTCCAATACAGCATTAACCGAATTGATGACGGTTGTGACGATGAAATCTAACTGCTCGTCAGAAAGCTGTGGATAGATTGGGAGTGAGATTTCATTAGCAAAAAGTGAATAGGCCGATGGATATTTTAATATATCATAACCTAAATCCTTAAAAAGGGTTAACATGGGCAGCGGTGTAAAGTGCACATTGGCCATTATCCCTTCGCTCATGATCAAATCAATGATCTGATCGCGTTGGGTTTCAGTTATACCTTTAACCCTAAGTGCAAACAAATGATATGAGGATTCCCTCTGTTCATTTTTTAAAGCTGGTTCAATAAACCAATCCATTGCTTTAAAACTGTCGCAATATATAGCTGCAACACGTTTACGCATGGGAAGCAGCTTATCATTATAATTCCTGAGCTGGCCAATGCCTATTGCTGCGCAAATGTCGGGCATGTTGATCTTGAGGCCCATAAATAGGATATCGTATTTCCAGCCGCCGCCATTACTTTTGGTGAAAGCATCTTTGGTTTGGCCGTTTAGGGTATACAGCTTTAAATAACGGTATTCATCGGCTGGGTTGAAATCGGAGGGGAGGTTAATACAGATGCAACCGCCCTCGGCCGTGGTAACATTCTTTACTGCGTGGAAGGAAAAAATTGAAACGTCACTATACCTTGCTGCCGGTAATTCATGTATGGTTGCACCTATTGAGTGCGCTGAATCGGCAATTAACAGGATTCTGCCTAAAATATTTTGTTTCGGGCTTTCCGGAACAAACAGCTTTTTAGTTTCCGGTTTATTGATAGCAGCTTTTAACTCCTCATAATCACAGGGCCAGCCGGCTATGTCCACGGCAATAATGGCCTTGGTTTTTGGGGTTATGGCGTTAACCACGGCATCTGTAGAAATGCAGCAATCATTGTACACATCAACAATAACCGGGATAGCACCACAATGTAACACGCTCAATGCAGTTGCACAATAGGTGTAGGCAGGGATAATAATCTCATCGCCTTCTTTTATACCAAACCATTTTAGCATCAGGATGGCTCCGGATGTCCATGAGTTTACACAAACAGCTGCATCAGTAGCTGTAAGCTGTTTCATTTGTTGCTCAAGGGCGGCTACTTTAGGGCCTGTGGTTATCCAGCCCGAGTTAAGCGTATCCATAACCTCGTTTATAACAGCCTGGTCAATGTATGGGGGGGCAAAAGGAATTTTCATATCGGGTTTAATAGTTTTAGTTTCCGGCAGGGATCCGTTCCATAAAAGCGATCATTTTCTGAGCATAATCGCGGGCTAACCTTTTATAAATGCTATATTTTTCGTAAATGGCATTTGCCAGCGTGTAGTTTGAAAAATCCAAACTATCAAGCGATACAAAAAGGTGATGGTTCTTTTCTATAAAAAGTTCAAGCTCTTTAAAGGATTTGGCCGGGCAGGTTTCAGGATGGTAATTGAATGTCCAGGTATGTTTTGTTTTTTGTTCAACTTCAGATAGTTGAACAGGAACCCAGTTAAATCCAAACCTCATGTAGGGCGATCTGAGCAATCCGTCGCTAATTATTTTGATGTTAGTGTACTCATGTAACGCTAATAGTGTATTGCGGTCGAAGGTATGTGCCGGAGCGATAAAAACCGTTGGATGGATATTTTCGCGCTTGAAAATTTCAGCCGCTTTTCTTATTTTCTCTTTTTGAGTTTGCAATGGTACTCCGGCAAACTCCGACCTTTTATTCATCTTAAGCAAACCTGAGTTATGATTTATGTAATAATGATCAAAACCATGCATGCCTATCACGTAATTTTTATTTTGGAGTTCGCGCACCAATTGCCAATAGTAAGGGTTAAAATTGCCGCATGCCTTTAATTTAGGGTCTTTATTGGCAGGTATAACAGCTATTATTGGTTTTATGCCATACCTGTCAAACAGGGTGAAAAAACGTTCCCATTTAGCGAGGTTATTTGTTGGGCACAAATCATCTAAACGAATTAAATACCGTAACATAATATCAGTTTGATAGGGGGTTACAAAGCTGGTTGGCTGCTTGTTAATTGAGCAGGGACCACTGATGAAGCAGCATGTTTTTTAATCAGAGTCTCCCATTCACCCAGTATTTTATCAGGGTGGTTGGTTTGTGATATGATGCGAGCTTTAATTCCAAGCTCATTTCTTAAAGCCGGTTCGTTTGCAAGGCTCAACATAGCATCACTTAAACCGGCTACTGAGCCATTGTTTACTAATATGCCGTTTTCATTATTGGCGATGATTTCTGAAGGTCCAAAATTGCAATCGAAAGCAACAGATGGACATCCAAAGCTCATAGCCTCAACCAATGCGTTAGGATAGCCTTCATTGCGCGATGGTAGTACATACATTTCGGCCTGGCTATAATAGTCCTGTAGGTTGTTCCGGCTGCCTGGTAGCAGCACTCTTTCTTTTAATCCATGATTGAAGATCTGGGCAACCAGGTTTGCCCGCTCTTCGCCATCACCTATAATGATCAGATCAATATCCTCAAGACCGGTTTTTGCGTAAGCTTCAATAAGGATGTCAAACCCTTTTACATAAGCCAGGCGGCCAACGCCTAAAATGAACCTGCGGTTATGCACCTTTTCATCAGAAGATGGCTGGAAAAGGGTAACGGCGTTAGTGATGCGCTGGATATTGTTAAGAACCCTAAAATCTGTATCTTTTAGCAGGCAGTCTTCAACTCCTTTAGCACTAACTACTACTGCCGCCGCTTTTTTATACAAACTTAAAGCCAGGTGCTTATGTAAATAATTAAAGCTGTTAACACTCCTGTCAGGCGATGTGCGCTCTGAAACAATGTAAGGTACGCGGGTTAACCAGCAGGTGATCCCTGTCCAGATATTGGCCGAGGTAATGAATGATAAAACACAAGCCGGTTTTTCTGTGCGCAACAGCTTTATAAGCTTAAAAAAGGTTTCAACGATATGGTATACTCTATCTACAGACCTACTTTTCTGACGATCTGTTAGGTAAAATACTTTAACGCCCTTTTCGATCTCATACGCCGGGACATCATTGTTTAAGGAAATAAGTACCGACTGGAAATTGTTTTTGTTAAAATAATTAGCAAGCGATATAATAACTCTTTCTGCTCCTCCGCCTTTAAGCGATGGTATGATGAAAAACAGAACGGGCTTTGAAAAGGATGCGGCTTGTATTTTCATTGTGGTGTTAAGTTCCTGTCTGTTAAAGCAGGTATTTTAGTGTATCGTAAGCTTTGCGAAACCGTTTGTTTTGTAATTCAAATAGGAGATAGCGTTTAATATAGAGCAGCAAAAGTTTTTTTTTAGCAATAGCCGAATAAGTGAAGTTTTTTATGATCAGGTTGAAATCACTTATAACCATTTCCGTGCGCGCTTTTGCATTGATCATACTCCATACACCACCTTCGTGAGTGCGGTAACAACTCATTACCTCAGGTATTACATAAATTTTGCCGCCGGTGTTCTGAGTAGCCCATAATTTGAACATTTTATCGCCGGCAAAACATTCAAAAAACCAGGGTACAGAAAACAGTTGTATTGTTTCGGGAATGTTACGATAAACCACAGTTGCTGTTTTGGTTTCTTCCTGTTTCCCGGCCAGCAAATCGGCATATGTATGCACCAGCGGTGTTGGGTTAGGATGTACATAAAGTGTTTTATTGCTGGAGTTTATTACTTTGTGATAATGACAGCAAATAACAAAATCGGCATTGTTTTCTAAAAAATCAACCTGTTTTTGCAGCTTATGTTCGTTTATCCAGTAATCGTCGCCCTCGCAAAGTGCTATATACTTACCCTTGCATTGTGTAATACAACTAATTAAGTTTTTATGCGTACCTAAATTGGTAGGGGAGGCCACAAGCTTTATCCTACCCGGATAGATTTCTGAATAAAATTTAATTATTGATTGGGTTTTATCTGCCGAGCAATCGTCACCAATGATGATCTCAAACTTAAAGTTGGTTTTTTGCATCAAAAAGCTTCGGATAGCTTCGGCTATAAATTTTTCATGGTTGTAAGTAATACAGCAAATACTTACCATTATTGCTTCACCATTCATACTGATCCGTTTACATTCACTGCCGTTACGTTTATTTCAGATTCGATTTTATCTGTAACCAGGCTGCCAAAATGTTTAGGTTTAAAGTCGTTGTCGAAGTTTTGCGCGCGAAGTAATAGCCTGCAAATGAGGTCGAGATCTGAAAGTGACAGCGTATGGTACAGCGGGAGGCAAACCACACGCGACGCAATAGAATCGCAAACCGGCATCGGCTGTTTTTTTACATACGGCAATGATGACAGCGACGGATAAAAATATCTCCTGCAATAAATCTGTGCCAGTTCAAGTTTTGCTTTACTCTGATGCATTAATGCTTCGGTTTCAAAAACTATAGGAAAGTAAGCGTAATTATAATCCTGCTCATTTTCAAGTTTTTGGAACTGGACATTCAAATTGCTCAGGCGTTGCAGGTATTGATCATACAAGTACTTTCTTTTTTTAAGTATTTCATCAACATGGCGCAGGTTGCATAAGCCCATAGCTGCATGAAATTCGCTGTTTTTTGCATTGATACCTTCTTCAGAGAAAGTATCAACCCCCGAATATCCAAAATTACGCATCAGGGCCATGGTTCTTAATAGTTCCGGGTCCTGGGTAAACACAGCGCCGCCTTCAATAGTATGGTATAATTTGGTTGAGTGAAAGCTGGTTACGCTGATGTCGCCATATTCAAATACGGAGCGGTTTTTATAAAATGTACCAAAACAGTGTGCTGCATCATAAATTACTTTGAGATTATGCCTGTCGGCGATAGCTTGTATGGCTGTTATATCGCAGGGGTTACCAAATACATGGGTTGCCAAAATTGCTGATGTTCTTGGCGTGATGGCTGCTTCGATCTTGGCAGGGTCTATGTTCAGTGTTCCCGGATCGATATCTACAAATACAGGTTCGCAGCCCTGCCAAACAATAGTGCTTGTAGTGGCCACAAATGAAAACGGTGTTGTGATGATCTCCCCGCTTAAATTAAGCGCTTTAATAGCCAGTTGTAAAGCTATTGTCCCGTTTGTAACAAACAGCATATGGTTAACACCCAGGTATTGTTTTAACTTTAACTCGAGGGTGTTTACAAGGGGGCCATTGTTGGTGAGCCATTGTCTTTCCCAAATACTTTTAACATAAGCTCTGAACTCCTTTTCGGCGGGGAGAAATGGTTTGGTTACAGGAATCATCTTTTTAGGATTAATTGGTTAAAATCTTTAATTGCAGAAAGCTTAATTAATAAACTGGCACCATAGTAAACCGCAGTAAAAACTATGAGTAATATGCCAATTTGCATAGTAGGGATGAAAGAATCATTAATGAGCAGCTTGTCGAGAAAATAACAGCAGAGGCCGATGCTTCCGGCTAAAGCTACTGTTGGTAAAATATCTTTTACCTGTTCCGTAACGGGGTAGTTAATTAGGCGTCCGCTGTAAATGGAATTGATATAGTATGCTATCACATTAAAAAACAACTGGAAGTATAATAAGCCATAAATACCGAAAGGAATAAAGCACAGTATGCCGATAACGCTCAAAACCTTTTTGATCACTTCTAACTTTAAAAACAACGCGCTTTGTCCCATTACTTTTAACACGTTTAAGTTGTACGAGTGCAAAGGGTACATGATGCCGCCTATGCACAATAATTGGAAAATCGGAACAGCGGGCAGCCATTTGTCTGTTAGCAGGATGTGAAACAGTGGCTTGGCAATTATACACAGTAGTATAAGCGCCGGTGCATTCCAAAATACCACCTGCTGCATAAGCCGCTTATAAACGTTTTTTAACTGCACCGGGTCGTTTGATATTTCCGCGAACATGGGGTAGGTAACTTTATTTATAGCTGCCGATATGTTGCTGATGGGCAGCTGGCTTATCGAGTCGGCCCGGCTGTAATAGCCAAGCTGTGCTGCCGAAAAGAACTTACCTATGATGATCAGGTAGATATTTTGATAAACAGTATCAATTAAACTTGACAGCGTCATTTTGTAACCAAAGTGGATATGTTTTTTAAAGCACGCCTTATCAAATATTAACGCCGGTCTCCAGTCTGATGTAATCCAGTGTATAGCTGTTGATAAAAATGATGTGCATAATCCCATCCACACAAGGCTCCAAACACCGTATCCTAATTTTGCAAGTATAATGCCTAATATACCGCCGCCAATGGCCGAAGGGATTTGAATATTAGTTTGTTTTTTAAATTTCAAGTCCTTGACCAGTAGTGTGCTTTGTACTCCAAAAAAGGCGTTTATGATCAAAATTAAAGTGTATACACGTACTACTGAAGTTAATAACGGCTGATGATAAAATGCTGCAATGAGCGGCGCTGTTAAAAAGAGCAATAAATAAAGGATACTACTGCCAATGATGTTAAAATAGAAAACAGTTGAGTAATCGCGTTGATTGGCATCGGTAGTGCGGATCAATGAAGCTGTAAGGCCGCCATCCAAAAGGCTGTTACCTACTGAAATAAAAAGCGACAGCATGGCTAACAAACCGAATTGTGAAGGTTCCAGGATCCGTGCAAGAAATATGGATATGCCAAAGCTCACCACCTTTGAACTTAGTTGCTGCCACAACGCCCATACTATGCCTGATACGGCTCTTTGTTTATAGCTCATAATTTTTAAAGCCGGGCGTTAACAACATCTTCAGGTAAAAAGGCCTTCAAATCGTACAAAACGGCGTTGGGTTTGCAAAGCGCTTTTACATCCAATTTTTTAAACTCATCGTGGGCAACAGCCAGTAAAACCCCATCGTAGGTGCGGGTTTTTGATTCTCCGTTTTCGCAGATAATGCCATATTCTTTTTTAGCATGTGCCGCGTTGGCCCAGGGGTCATGAATGTGTACTTTTACTTTATACTCCTTCAATCGTTTTACGATATCAATTACCCGGGTATTCCTTACATCGGGACAGTTTTCTTTAAAGGTGAAGCCAAGTATCAGTACCTCGCTGTCGGTTATTGAAGTGCCGCGGCAAATCATCTGCTTAATAAACTGATCGGCAACGTAGCCGCCCATCGAGTCGTTAATGCGCCGGCCAGCCAAAATAATTTCGGGGTGATAGCCTGCTTCCTGGGCTTTTTGAGCCAGATAATATGGGTCAACTCCTATGCAATGCCCCCCAACAAGACCCGGCCTGAAATTTAAAAAGTTCCATTTGGTACCAGCCGCTTCCAATACCTTGTGTGTATCAATACCCAGTTTATTAAAGATCATCGCCAGCTCATTTACAAACGCGATGTTGATATCTCGTTGCGCGTTTTCAATTACCTTGGCAGCTTCAGCTACCTTTATTGAATGGGCTTTAAATGTACCGGCGGTGATAACTGACTGGTAAAGCTTATCCACGGTTTCGGCGGTTTCAGGAGTTGAGCCAGAGGTGATCTTCCTGATCTTTGACACGGTGTGTAATTTATCGCCGGGGTTGATTCGTTCAGGTGAATAGCCTGCAAAAAAATCTACATTATAGGTTAGCCCTGATACTTTTTCTAAAATAGGCATACACTCATCTTCGGTTACCCCCGGGTATACTGTAGACTCATAAACCACGATATCACCCTTTTCTAAAACCTTGCCCACAACCCGGCTGGCACTTATAAGCGGAGAAAGATCTGGCCGGTTGTTTTTATCAACAGGGGTGGGCACTGTGACAATGTATACAGAACATTGCCTTAGTTTTTCAACCTCGTCAGTAACGTATAACC
Organism: Mucilaginibacter sp. P4_A11; assembly: GCF_056402535.1. Taxonomy (NCBI): domain Bacteria; kingdom Pseudomonadati; phylum Bacteroidota; class Sphingobacteriia; order Sphingobacteriales; family Sphingobacteriaceae; genus Mucilaginibacter; species Mucilaginibacter sp. P4_A11. The sequence goes on along the minus strand of NZ_JBFUHE010000003.1, from coordinate 536,332 downwards.
CAGTTGCGGTTGTACAAACGGGGGTAATTACTGCGTTCAGTTGTTCGGAGTCGATCTCAAGGGTGTGGTCAATACCTGATTTTAGTTCATTAATGCGATTTAAGTTAATGTCAAAGCCAATGACTTTGTATTTTTTCGCAAATTCAACTGCCAGGGGCAAGCCTACATAACCAAGACCGATAATGCCTAATTTAGGTTGATAATTCTCAATTTTCATGATTTTCGCTGATGTTATGAACTGATAAGTTTTGGATTGAAACGCGTGTTACTAAGGCGCAATTGATGGTTTCAAAAACCATTAACACATTTTTACCTTGTATCTGCAGCACTTTACCCATCTGATTTACAAGAGCGCCATCTTTTATTTTAACCGTATCACCAATAGCGAGATTTTGCAAGCTTACAATTTCCATGTCTTTATAATGCATCAGGTTTGTCCTGATCTCATCTATCACGTTGTCTCTCACTATGGCGGGTTTACCCATATAGTAAACAAAACCTAATACCCCCATTACGTAGAGTGCCCTTGATTGCTCGTAGGCATCAACATGAACAAATACGTAGGAGCTAAACAGGGGGACACTAATCTCCTTTTTCCTGTCCGACCATTGATTGACTACATCTCTGACCGGGCAATAGCATTCAATGCCATTTTGCTTTAAAAGCTTGTCCACCTTTTTTTCCCATCGGGGCTTGGTGTAAATTACAAGCCATTTTTTTTCACGATAGTTTGTCATGCGAAATTGCGGTGCTCTTAATTGGGTTTCCATAAAATGAATAAAGTTGGATCGGGATACTGACTATCTACTATAGCTTCGCCAACTCACTCACACAGGCAGAGTGATGATTGTTTATGCAGAAGCATAGTATTTGAAAATTATTAACCTGGTTTTCTGGTTTCTAATAGCCTCAAGCTGTGTTGGTCGTGGCTCCGCCAGTCCAGTCACATGGTTAGGCGGTAAATAAAAACACTTGAACTATATGGTTAATACTCCCGGTTTTATCCGGTTATTTGGTTTATCACAGCTACAGCTTAGGCTGCCTGTGGCTCCGCCATCCCAGTCACATGGTGTAGCGGTAATTGAAATAATAGTTGAACTAATGGTTTACAATAACATCCCCGGTTTTACCAGTTTTTATTGGCGAAATAGCCAGTAGCTTACGGTGTCCGTGGCTCCGCCAATCCAGTCACATGGTTAGGCGGTAAGTAAAAAAATAGTCGAACTCGGTTTATAATAGTACTCCGGTTTTGCCCGGTAAATTGGTTCATAACAGTTGCAACTTAAGGTTGCTTGCGGCTCCGCCAATCCGGTCACATGGAGCCTCGCATTTAATAAAACAGCCTGATTAAAATTTATAACACAAATAATGGTATAACTTTCTGCTATTGTGAAAATGGTGTTTATTAACTACCATAAGCTGATGCGTACCCATAGCCACCGTATGCATATGCCTGGCGGTTTTCTTTCTTCGCATCGTTAAACACTACCATTAGGTTATTTAGTTTGTCATTATCATAAATATCTCTCAGAATGGTCAATTGCTCAGTGTTTGTATAGTTATAGCGTACAATATAAATGCTCAATTCCGCATATTTAGCCAGGCTAAAAGCATCAGCAACAGCACCAACCGGCGAGGTATCAAGCACGATGTAATCAAATTGAGTTTTACACCAGCTAAATAACAGGTCGAGCCGTTTATCGGCCAGCATTTCGGCCGGGTTTACGGCTTTTGTCCCACTGCCCATTACAAACAGGTTTTCCGAGCCGTTGTAAGGCTGAACACATTCGGCTGGCGAATTAGTGTCACCGGTCAGGAAGTCGTTTATACCTAAGGTTTGCTCCATGTTGATGTTTTTAAGCAAATCAGGCTTACGCAGGTCAAACTCCATAATTAATACTCGTTTATTGAGCATCGCAAGCGTTAACCCGAGGTTGATGCTGAAAAAGGTTTTGCCCTCGCCTTTCATTGACGATGTAACCAGCATGGTTTTATGCTGTGTTCCCTGGTTCAGGAAACCTATATTACTCCTGATGTACCTGAATAGTTCTGAGATGTTGGTATTGCTTCCGTTAGATATCACTACGGAGTTTTTGTCTTCGTAATTGTGGCATAATTCGCCCAGGATCTTTACTCCTTTTATATTTAGCAGGCTTGATTGATCCTTGATTTTCAGGCTGAATTTGTCTTTCAGGAAAATGAAAACCCCGGGTAAGAACAATCCGGCTATGATAGCGAACAAATAGGTAAGCTGTTGTTTGGGAAATTCGGCCATAGGGTTAGCAGCAGGCTTATCAATCAATTGTGATGAAGGAATTGTAGCTGACAGAGACAAAGCTGTTTCCTCTCTTTTTTGCAGCAGGTATTGGTACAAGTTGGTTTTTACCCCCTGCTCCCTGCTGCGTTGTAACAACCCCCGTTCAATTGAAGGAACCGAACGGATGCGCGAATCATATTGGGCAGAATTTTCCCTGAGTAAATTGTGGCCGATAGAGAAACCCTTTTTGATATTACTCAGGTTTTCCATGATGTTTACACGAAGTGTGGCTATCTGGCTGCTCAGGTTTTGAACAAGTGGGTTGGCAAGGTTTGCGCTGCTAAGCATCCGGTTTCTTTCCAACTGCATATCATTGAAACGGCTAACCAACGCGTTTAATGCCGGGTCTTTTAATCCCATAGTGCTGGGTACAGCATTATATTGGTTAGCCGAGTTTCTTAGATACGTCTCAATGGATTTCACTATACTCAATTGAGTGTTCGATTCTTCAATTAACTGATTATACTCTGCAGATTTTGTCAGGTTTACCTGTGTGCTTGCGTTGATCTCAGCAGCTCCATTCCTTTGTTTGAAAGTTTCGATATCACTTTCAGTATATGACAGGTCCTGCTCTAAATCATGAAGCCTTTTATCAATAAATAATATCGTGTTTACCGCGGTAACGTTTTTCTTAACAACATTTTCGGCGTTGTAAGTAGATATGATATTGTTTAGGATATCAACACCCCTTTCCGGCACTGCATCAACCAGGCTTAAAGTTAATGTGTTTGACTCTTTAATAACGGGGTTAACCTGCAGTAATCCTGCACTATAAGCGGCTGCCAGCCTGGTTAAGTTTTTAAATTGGATGAGGATAGGGGTTTCACCATCAGCACGGGCCGGACCTTTTTCTACTTTAAATGAATAATCCTTGTGATCTATCGTTTGGTTATAATTATAGATCCATGTTTTATTTTCTTCTTTGAGCAAAAATTTGTCTTGCGTATACGGCTGGAGGTACAGCTTTTTCAAATATGCGGTTTTGCCGAGGCGCTGTACAGTAACATTAAAAGGCCGTTCATCGCCATAAAGTTCTTTGGTTGTAATGCCGCTTTCATCAAAGTAAGCGGTTTCCATGTTGAGTTTTTTGAATACTTTATAGATAAGATCTTTTGAACGCAGCACCTCCATTTCGTTATCTACCGTTTTGGTTTCCTGGAACATGTTTAGGTCGCTGAATGCGGTAGCTTTTAAAATGCCGTCGCCTTTTTTATCGTCCGGTATTTGGAGGGTACTTGTTATTTTATACAATGGGGTAACGTAGTTTAAGTATGCCCATGCAGCAGCTAAGCAAATAACCATGCTAATCAGGAATAAATACCAACCATTTAAATATGGCATAATGTTGCTCCTGAACTTGTTGCCTGGTAAAGGCTCCCTTAAAATAAAATTGCTATCCATATCAACCAATGTTAGGTATCTTTAAAACTGTATTTTATCTCTTTAAAAGTACTGCCGCCAATACGGCCAGTGCCGAAATCGAGGCAACAATTATTGGCGCTAACCGTGTGTTTTGGCTATACTCAACCGCCTTTGACTTATCCGGCTCTACGTACACGATATCATTTTGTTTAAGGTTGAAATAAGGAGAATCCATTGATTCTATCTTATTCAGATTAAGCCTGTTCATTGTTCTGCGCCCGTTTTCGGTGCGGATCACCAGTACGTTTTGTCTTTTTCCGTAAACTGTCATATCTCCCGCCATACCCAAAGCTTCAAGTAAGTTTACATTTTCATCAGTTATGGTAAATGTTGATGGCCTGTTAACCTCGCCTATTACACTTATTTTAAAATTCAAAAGTTGGATATCAACTACCGGACTTTTAACAAATGCAGCTAACTTTTTAGCTATTTCAACCTGGGCTTCCTCTATGGTTTGCCCTTCAATTTTATAGTCGCCTACCAATGGCAAACTCACAAAACCATTTTCATTTACTTTGTATCCGGTTTTGGTTAACGGAACACCAGATCCCGCATTCTTGTTGCCATTAAATAATAGGTTTGATTCAGGATTTAAGCTGTTAACGGTAACGCTCAAAATATCTTTCTGATGAATGATCACTGCTCCGCCTATGTTGTTATTTACAGCGCCGGTATTTGCCATGTCACTGAAATAAACGAGATTACGGCTCCCGGCACAGCCTGTTATTAAAAGTAGTGCTGTAATGAAACAGTATATATTAATTTTTTTCATCATCAATAGTTTAAAGAGTTTAGGGAACTATTTGAACTGGTTTATTTGGTTAATCAAATTTATCTATTTGGGTATTGATAGTATACGGTTTTAGTCGATTGCCACTTTTTTGTAAACATGTATCTTAGTCTTCACAGAACATGTAAAGCGGTAAAGCGGACATGTGTAAAGGGTTGAGAAAAAAGTGTCTTATTTACGGTATTTAAGCAACATTTTCATATAATAAGGGTTACAACTACGGAGAGTATCGCATAAAAAAAGCAGGTTTTCAGGCCTGCTTTTTTGTGTTTGTTTGGATCAATTGTTGCAAATTATTCTACCGTAACTGACTTAGCCAGGTTACGGGGCTGATCAACATTACAGCCTCGTTTTACGGCTATATGATAGGCAAGAAGTTGTAACGGGACAGTAGCCAGCAATGGTAAAAAAGCTTCGTCGGCATCGGGGATTTCAATACAGTAATCGGCCATGTTTTTTACTTTGACATCGCCCTGGGTAACAATAGCTATCACTATTCCTTTCCGGGCCTTAACCTCCTGTATATTGCTGATCACTTTTTCATAAGATGAGTTTTTTGTAGCTATGAAGATCACCGGCATCTGCTCATCAATTAACGCGATGGGGCCGTGCTTCATTTCGGCGGCGGGGTAGCCTTCGGCGTGGATGTAGGAGATCTCCTTTAATTTTAAGGCACCCTCCAGCGCAACCGGGAAGCCGAAGCCCCTGCCAAGGAACAGGCAGTTAGGCGCATTTTTTATTTTGGATGCAATGTCTTCAATCAATTCGTTATCCTGCAGCAACGTTTGTATTTTATCGGGTATGGTATCAAGTTCTGTTAATAAGTTAGTGAGCTTGGCCGGCGTTAGGGTACCCTTGTGCTGCGCTATATATAATGCTATTAAAGTTAAAACAGTAACCTGTGCGGTAAAGGCCTTGGTCGATGCTACACCTATCTCAGGTCCGGCATGGGTGTAAACCCCAGCATCGGTGATACGTGGAATTGAAGATCCCACAACGTTGCAAATCCCCAGGATTGTCGCGCCCCGTTCTTTCGCTATTTCAATGGCGGCTAATGTGTCGGCTGTTTCGCCCGATTGTGATACCGCGATCACGATATCCTTTTCGGTAATTATTGGGTTACGGTACCTGAATTCGGAAGCATATTCAACTTCTACTTTAATGCGCCCATATTCTTCAATAAGGTATTCGCCCGTTAAACCAGCGTGCCATGAGGTACCACAGGCAATAATAATTATGCGCTCGGCATTTTTAAGCTTATCTGTATATTGTTTAATACCTCCTAACTCCACTTTTCCTTCAAGCGGGAAAATGCGGCCGCGCATACAATCCCGTATTGAACGGGGTTGTTCAAAGATCTCCTTCATCATGAAATGTTCAAAGCCGCCTTTCTCTAATGATTCGAGCTTTAATTCCAGTTCCTGGATCAAAGGGGTTTGTACAACGTTATCCAGTTTCTTTATCAAAAGCCCGCTGGGTTTCACGAGTACTATTTCGTTGTCCTTTAAATACACTACGTTTTTAGTGTATTGGATAATTGGGGTAGCGTCTGACGCGATAAAATATTCACCTTCGCCAACACCAATAACCAAGGGGCTGCCTTTCCGTGCGGCAATCAGCTGATCCGGGTTTTCCCTGTCCAGGATAACAATGGCATAAGCACCTATCACAGTATTTAAAGCTAAACGGACAGCCTCTAACAAATCTGTTTGTTCGATATTTTGAATTTCTTCAATTAAATGGATCAGGACTTCGGTATCTGTTTCACTTTTAAAGGTATGCCCCCTGGCAAGAAGTTCTTCCTTAAGTATCAGATAGTTTTCGATAATGCCATTGTGAATAATATGCAGCCGGTTATCATTTGAACTATGCGGGTGCGAATTTGCATCAGACGGGACACCATGTGTGGCCCACCTGGTATGCCCAATGGCAATATGGCCACTTTTATCCTTGTTAGCCGTGTGCTCCTCAAGACAGGCCACTTTTCCGGTTTTTTTATATACATTGAAACCATCACCATTTATAATAGCAATACCGGCGCTATCATAACCACGATATTCTAATCGTTTGAGGCCGTTTAAGACAACGGGCCACGCATCTCTCGATCCGATGTAACCAACAATTCCGCACATAGTTTTAAGGCTTTAAATAATAAAATAAGTTTATATGTTACTTGGTAAGTAAAATTATTTAATTGATTATCAATAAAGTATGAGCCCTGTTCAATTGCCCGGAAATTGTAAATAAGACGCCGTTTTACACGTTTAAACTGTAAAAGGATATAAATTAGTTCACATTTTAGTTGCCTGTGTCATTGTAGCACGCGGTTAAGGCGTCATTTTGTATAAAACAGTTGGGATACAGATATTACACCGGTTTTCCCTATGAAGATCTTCTTAATTTTGCAAGGTTATTAAATGGTTCCGGCTGTGAAGTTTGTTGCGTGATTTTACAGAATGATATACGATTGAGGCCCTGCTATTTTATATCATTTTATTTTAAGTTAGGTTTAATTAACCAAAAAGAACCTGACAATGATATTCAACTCATTTACTTTTCTTCTTTTTTTTCCGGTGGTAACAGTTTTATATTTCCTGGTACCTCATAAATTCAGATGGCTGCTGCTGCTTACAGCAAGCTGCTATTTTTATATGTTCTTTAAGGCCATATACATCCTTATCCTGTTTTTTACGATAATTATTGATTATACAGCCGGGATTTATCTTGAAAAAGTTAATGATCCTAAAAAGAAAAAACTTTTGCTAATTCTGAGCCTTACTGCAAATATTGGTGTATTGGCGGTATTCAAATACTTTAATTTTTTTAATGCCAATTTATCGGGTATATTATATTGGATGGGGTACACCAACCCGATTCCTTTTTTACAGATCCTGCTCCCTATTGGATTGTCATTTCACACTTTCCAGGCTATGAGCTATACCATTGAGGTTTATCGCGGCCATCAAAAGGCCGAACGTCACTTTGGTATTTATGCCTTATATGTTATGTTCTACCCCCAATTAGTAGCAGGGCCAATAGAACGGCCTCAAAACCTGCTACCTCAGTTCAAAGCTGTGCACCGTTTTAATGCTCTGGATGTTTCTGAAGGGCTAAAAAGGATGCTGATCGGTTTTTTTAAAAAGGTTGTTGTTGCCGATAGGTTAGCTATATACACAAAAACTATTTTTAGTAATTATCCAGAACACGGATCTGCTACAATTGTGCTTGCTGCACTGTTTTTTGCCGTCCAGATTTATTGCGACTTTTCAGGTTACTCGGATATAGCCATTGGCAGCGCAAAGGTTATGGGTTTTAATTTAATGGAAAATTTTAAGCGGCCTTATTTTGCAAAAAGTATAAGCGAGTTTTGGAGCAGATGGCATATTTCCCTTTCAACCTGGTTTAAAGATTATGTGTATATCCCGTTGGGAGGCAACCGGGTTAGCAGGGGCAGGTTGTATTTAAACTTATTTGCTGTTTTTATGATAAGCGGCTTATGGCATGGCGCCAACTGGACGTTTATTATTTGGGGGGCTTTACACGGTTTTTATCTGATCTGCGGGATGGCAACGCAGAAGTGGAGGGCCGCAACAGCGGGTAAACTGGGCTTAGGCAGCGGGCGATTTGCCAACTTTTTAAATATATCCTTTACAATTATACTGGTTACTATCAGCTGGATCTTTTTTCGGGCTGTGTCGTTACAGCAGGCCTGGGGCTTGTTAAAAGGGATTTTTGTTTATAAACCAGGTTTCTTCATCGGCGAACCAGCTTACTTCCTGTATGATTTTATGGCTATTGCTGCCTTGTTTTTTTACGAATTAAAGCAGGAATACGGCCTTCACTCATTGCGGTTTCTGCATAGCGAAAATTGGGGGATCCGGATGGCTTCCTATTTGGGATTGGTTTTTATCATCCTCCTATTTGGTGTTTTTGACGGGGGGCAGTTCATTTATTTTCAATTTTAAACTATGAAGCAGTTAAAAGGAAACAACAATAGGTTCTTTATTAGGTTGTTTATGGTGCTTGCAGCTTTTGTTGCCGTTGATCAGGTAACTGGCGCTTGCCTTTATTATTTTTTTACACACCAGGTTTCGGGCGAATATGCTGTGGCTAATCATGTGGTTTATAGTTTAAATGAGGATGTGTTGGTGTTGGGAAGCTCGAGGGCTTCACACCACTATAACTCGTCGCTTATAAAGGATAGCTTGAAACTAAGCTGTTTCAATGGAGGCAGGGACGGAGAAGGGCTTTTATACAGTACCGCCATATTTGAGCTGGCATTGCAGCGTCATGTACCTAAAGTGATTGTTTTAGACGTTACCAGTGATGTATTAAGCGAAAAGGAAGATGAAAAAAACAGGCTTTCCATTTTGCTGCCTTATTTAAAACAATCGGACGTTATTGGAAATGTGATTGAAAAGAAAGGGCGGCTGGAGTTATTAAAAAGCTATCTTCAAACTTACCGTTACAATGGCCAGGTAGTTTCCATATTTCAGCATTATTTTTTATCATCGGGTAACACAATTATGGGTTTTAACCCTTTAGATAATAAAATGGATGCAAGCAGAGTTTCAAAACATACTTCACTTAAACCATACTCGGATAGTATAGCTGCTGATAATGTGGATGCTTTGAATTTACTTATAACCAAATGTAAGCGGCAAAAAATCCAGTTGTTTGTTTTTGTATCGCCAAGATATAACGATGATACCAAGCAAAATTCTTATTTAAAATTGAAAAGTATTTGTAGTATCAATAAGGTTATTTTTCATGATTTTACGAATGATATGTCCTTTAAAAATCCGGAGTATTATTCGGATAGGGCACATTTAAACAGCAGGGGGGCCAATTTGTATACAGATACTATTGTGGCTTTCATGAAGAAAAGGTTAGCATCCGCAGTTAACGTTCAATATCTGAGTGAAAACCAAATTCCAATATCTCACAATTAATGTTACACCGTAATTTGTGTAAACAAAAAAGTAAAAGGCTGCTTTTATGATCATTCATAAAAGCAGCCTTTTACTTAAGTTGGGGGTGAATAAATTAATTAATTAACTGTTTTAACACCTGCTCCTGCTGTTACTACTGCCGGAACGTTTGCAGCAGCGTCAAGCAGTGTGCTGTAAGCATATGACGGCACCCAGGTTGATAAAGATGTGGTAATATTGTTGGCACCGCAATTAGAATAAATATTGGTTGATACCCCGCTGAAATAGCCTACAGGGTCGCCATCTAAATTAGTAGTAAGCGGTTTTTGACAGCCTGAGAAATACTCGTTATCTGTCCTTACCATACCACCGTATCGTGCACCTATTGAATAACCACTATTATTTAAGTGATAGTTGTTGTACATGTGGATACTTCCGAATACCAGTGTTGGTTCCCTTTCACCCACATTATACCAGTAGTTGTGGTGCAGGGTAACGTGTAATTTGCCTGTGTTGGCTGCAACTGCATCGCTTGTTACCGAACCAATAAGCACTGACAGGTTGGTGTCATGGAATTTGTTCCATGAAATGGTTACGTAGTCAGAACCTTCTGCAACACCGACGTCTTTACCCCAGTAATCCCAGCCATGGCTACGATCTGTAGCAAAATCGCAATGGTCAATCCAAACGTGGTGTGATTGGAATTTAACGTATATACCACATTCGGTTACATAGTTTCTAAACGTAACGTTTTGAATGATGATATTACTAACGGTGAAAAGGTAAAGGTTCATGCTCTGTAAAACAGCGCCGGTTTTACCAATGATGGTGGTATTTGAACCAACATACACAGGAGTTAAACCTGATCCGCTAATTGTTCCGGAAACATACACAATCTTGGCCGCATTTCCTGCTACTGCATTTTTGAACCCGGCAAGTGTGGTTACAGTTACTGCGGATGCACCTTTACCGCCGGTTGTAGTTCCGTTAACGGCAGCGTAACCGGTTAATACTGTACTTAATACAGAGCCGGATGCTGGTGTGGTAACCGGGGTGCTTGAAGCGGGTGGGGTAGTTGTACCGCTGCCTGCGGTTCCGGTAAGAGTGTAAGTGTACTTTCTTCCGTTTGTCAGAGGGCTGCTGTTGTCGGAAGTTGAAAAGTACAATCCAGTTTCCCAGTGACTGAAGCGACCTTTACCAAGGTCCCTGATGTCAGCGTGAACTGAGTGGGCCGGGCCTAATGCAACACCGTTTTCGTAAACTTTAAGTGTTGATACGGTTGGCTGTGAATTTGAATCTCCGCTTACGGAAATAGGGCTAACTTTGTAAGAGTAGCCTTCGTCTTTCCTGATCGAAGCAACGTCCATCGTGTAAACGGTGGGAGTTGTGGCTGTTGTTGCCAAGCTTGCGCTGGCGTTTAAATCATTAATTGGAACGGTTGCTGGTGTCTCTGCATTTTTGGAGCAACTTCCAATGAGGATAAGCGTACTCAATGCCAAACTGCCAAGAGTCATTTTTTTTAAGGATTTTGTTTTTTGCATGTTATAATTTTTAATTAAGCCCTCGAAACGTGGTCTTATATTAAAAATTACCGTTAATTTTTATCTAAAGATATAGACTAAAAGCTTAGATAGTTCAAAAGTGCCTATTCTGTTGTTTAAACGTATAAAATTGTGTGTATTTGTAACACGTATAGTTGTAAAGAATTTCACACTTCATGACATTTAAATGACAATTTTAGTTCAAACGAAAAAACAATTTTCGTCATTTATTGTCTGGTGATACTTCAAATTTAAGTTTTATCCAGTATTTTTAACTTGCAATTAAAGCGTTAAATTGTGAAGGCAGCTTTACAAAAAACTGTTGCTTAACCTGATCGCTATTGCATTTTTGACTTGCTTATTGAATTTTAACTTCTCCTTCAAACGATTTTACAAACAATTTCGGTGAAAAGGATGCCATAAATTCTTCAGCTTTGAGTACCATATCCATTGAGCCGATGAATATGGAAGAGCGTTGGTGCAACTCCTTTACTTCAATCTCCATAATTCGTTTGTATCCGTCTGATGCCTTGCCCCCTGCTTGTTCAACAATGTATGCCATCGGGTTGCATTCATAAATAAGCCGTAGTTTCCCTTTCTTGGCACCGGTAGTAGGAGGGTAGATAAAGATACCACCTTTTATTAAGGTTCGGTGTATATCCGCTACCATCGATCCTGTATATCTGGAAGTATACGGCCGTTGAGTATTAGGATCTTCTACCTGGCAGTATTTAATGTATTTTTTTACCCCATCCGGAAAATGGATATAATTACCCTCGTTTATAGAGTAAATTGTTCCTGTTGCCGGCACAGTCATGTTAGGATGTGAAAGGCAAAACTCTCCGATGGATGGATCAAGGGTAAAGCCGTTAACACCTTTCCCCGTAGTATAAACCAGCATGGTTGAAGACCCGTAAATAACATATCCCGCAGCCACCTGTTCGGTACCAAGTTGTAATACATCTTCGTTGGTAGATGATTTACCGTTCTCTGATTTTCTTCTGTAAATAGAAAATATGGTTCCTACGCCTACATTAACATCAATGTTGGATGAACCATCTAATGGATCAAGTGCAACAACATAGCTTGCTTCTTTTGAAATATCCGAATCAATAACCAGGTATTCATCATTTTCTTCCGAAACAACTATACAGCACTCTCCTCCGCTTCTTAAGGCTGCTATAAACTGCTCGTTAGCATAAATATCCAGCTTTTTTTGTGATTCGCCCTGAATATTGGACGAACCGGCATCTCCTAAAATATCTACCAAACCGGCTTTATTAATTTCCCTGTTTACTATTTTGGCTGCTATCCCGATATCACGTAACAACCGGGAAAGCTCGCCTTTTGCGTAAGGAAAGTCTTTTTGCCGCTCAATAATAAATTGTCCGAGAGTTTTAAATGCCGTCATATTTTCAAGGTTTAATGTTTTTAAATTCGGTTGGATAAAAGAAGATTTAAGTAAAATGGTTAAAAGGATATGCGTATCAATTGCCAATTATAGTATGTGATTTGCCTTTTGCATCTTCAATTCCGTTAATTATTTACGCAAACGTTTGCGTTTTTGCCGAATGATAAATTTAACAGAGATGTGATTTTTTGCCTGATAAACAGGTTGTTTGGTGTGAATTGTATCCCAAAAGCGATCAGTATTTTTGTTTTAGAATTGTAAAATGAATGCCTGATTGTAAATAATGAACAGTGTTCATTATATTTGCGGCGTACTTAATTTATCATGGGAGTAACTGACAGAAAAGAACGGGAAAAAACTGAAATGAGGGAGCTCATAAGGGCTACCGCTATGAAGATGTTCCTGGAGGACGGTTACGCCAAAACATCTATTCGCAGTATTGCTGAAGCGATAGAGTATAGCCCTGGTACTATATATCTTTATTTCAAAGATAAAGACGAGCTTTTATACGAAGTACAGGGTGAAGCCTACGGCCAGTTGCTGGAAGTTTTTAAGAAGGAGGCTACCAGTACCGATCCGCTTGAAAAGCTGAGGCAGGTGGGTAGGTCCTATATCAATTTTGGTCTCCAAAATCCAGAGCTCTATGATCTGATGTTCATTATCCGCGCGCCGATGAACGTTGACGAAGAGATACATAAGGCTAACGGTGGTAATTGTTTTGCTTTTTTGGTTGATTGCCTTTCTGATTGTATCAGTAAAAAGTTGCTGCGCATCAACAATGTGGAGCAAGCTTCGTTATTGGTATGGRCAACGGCGCACGGTTTAGTATCATTGAATTTGCGTTGCCGCCTAAAGATCATGGATCAGGCAGAAGAGGCCATCCCAGAAATTTTGATTAAATCAATGGAAGATTATTTAGCGGCTGTAACATTATAAAAAAAATTTAGTCCATCACTAAACATTGTTCATTGTTTAAACATGGGATAATATAAAATGGAGGTTCAGCTAACGTGAGAGCTTTTGGAAATTAATAAAACATTAAAAATTTTTTAACTAAATACTAAACATTGTTCATTATGTATACATCGTTCAAAATAAAATCAATACCAATCATAGCAATGTGCATGCTCATCGGCAGAAGCACATGGGGGCAAACCAGTCACAGGCAACTTGATGACTATATAACTACTGCATTTGCCCAAAATCAGGGATTAAAGGAACAGCAGTTTGATTTGGATAGGGCCATGGCTTCATTAAAGGAGGCACAAGCCATGTATTTACCGACAGTGAGCCTATTAGGTAGTTATACAAAGTCGTCGGGTGGGCGTACTATTGATGTTCCGGTGGGGGATTTGGTTAATCCTGTTTACACAGCATTGAATCAGTTAACCAATTCTAATAAGTTTCCGCAGTTAAAAAACGAATCCTTCCTGCTTAATCCTAATAATTTCTATGATGCCAAAGTACGCACCTCACTTCCACTCATCAATGCCGAGATTCGTTATAATAAGCTGATCAAACAGCAACTGATAACCAGTCAGCAGGCTGCGGTAAACGTTTACAAAAGGGCTTTGGTAAAAGATATTAAAACGGCTTATTACCGCTATTATCAGTCGTTGCAAAGTATAGCCACCTATAACAGCGCGATGACCTTAATCAAAGAAAACATCCGCGAGAATGAAAGCATGCTGCGCAACGGCGTACGGAACGGAACTGCTTTACTGCGATCTCAAACCGAAAAAGAAAAGACAAACGCCGCTCTGATCCAGGCGCAGCATGGTACGCAAAACGCTAAATCATATTTTAACTTTTTACTCAACCGCCCTTTGCAGGACACAATTATTGTCGAACCTGAAGCCATAGCTGATATTATTGCCACTCCTGATACTTCCGCAGGTACAAAACAGCGCGAAGAGCTAAAGCAATTGCGTACCATGCAACAGGTTTATACGCTCGATTATAAATTGCAGCGATCAGGCTTTATCCCTAAGCTCAATACATTTATTGACCTGGGTTCGCAGGGATTTGATTTTAATGTGAACGACAAAACCCGTTATTATTTGTGGGGCGTAAACCTGCAATGGGACATTTTTACCGGCGGGCAGCGTAAATACAAAGCTGAACAATCTAAAGCTAATTTTAATGCCGCCACTGCACAGCTTGATCAAACCGAACAATCCTTTCAATTACAGCTCGATCAGGCTTATCATAATTATCAGTCGGCCAAAGCGGCTTATAAAAGTGTTACTGCACAACTTCAGTTTGCCGCTAAGTATTATAACGATCAGCTAAAGGCCTACCGTGCCGGGCAACTCCTTTATCTTGAACTGGTAGACGCGCAGGATCAGCTAACAGGCGCGCGCCTGCAAATGGCCGGTGCACAGGCTAATCTGCAAATAACCCTCGCCGAGCTTGAACGTGATCAGGCCACTTACCCAATAAACAACTCCAACTAAAACAGATCGATATGAAAAAAATTAAATACACCGGTTTATTGCTGTTCATACCATTGATGTATGCCTGCAAATCACATCCCGCCATTGCTACTAACGAAGGCGGAGCCGATACCATTCCTGTGCAGGTTATACAGCTAAAGCAACAGGGTAACAGTGCCCCCATGGCTGTATCAGGACAGTTTACTACTGATGACGAGGTGATGCTTTCCTTTAAGATAGGCGGTATCATCAGCAGCCTGAATGTAAAGGAAGGCGATGCTGTAAAAAAAGGCCAGCTACTGGCAACGCTTAATCCCACCGAAATTAATGCACAGGTACAGCAAGCCAGCCTTGCAACTGAAAAAGCACAACGTGATTATGAGCGTACCCAAAACCTGTATAAAGACAGTGTAGCTACGTTGGAACAATTACAAAATAGTAAAACCGCTTTACAGCAGGCCCAGCAGCAGTTGAAGACAGCCTCGTTTAACCGTCAGTATTCGGAGATCCGTGCGCCAAAGGATGGTTATATTTTGCATAAGCTGGCCAATGTTGGGCAGCAGGTTACCGCCGGTACCGCTGTATTGCAAACCAATGGGGCTGAAGCAGGTAAGTGGATGCTGCGTGTTGGCATCAGTGATAGTGAGTGGGCTATTTTGCAACTCAATGATAAGGCAACTATTCAAACTACCGCTATACCTGGTCAGGTGTTACAGGGCGTTGTAACCCGCAAATCTGAAGGGGTGGACGCGGCAACCGGTACTTTTAGCGCAGATATCACCATTACCGGTAAAAAGCCTCAGGCTATTGCAGCAGGTATGTTTGGTAAAGCCACCATAACACCCGCACGACCTACTAATACCGGTAATGCCACATGGCAGATCCCGTATGATGCTTTGTTAGATGGTGATGGAAACAGCGGCTACGTATTTATAACCGACGATAACAAAACCGCCCATAAAGTAAAGGTAACCGTTGTCGGTATCGACAAAAACACAGTGATCATCAGCAGCGGATTAGCCGATGCTAAGTCATTGATCATATCAGGCTCGGCCTACCTTACCGATAACAGCGCAATAACCGTTCAATCACCTAAAACTGCGGCCAAATGAAGATCTCGGATTATGCTGTAAAAAACAGCCAGTTTACCCTCGTGATCTTTATCATGATCATCGCTTTAGGGATCACCACTATGTTGAACATGCCCCGGTCTGAAGATCCGGAAATGCACCCGCCTTCGTTCCTGGTTATTGTTAATTATCCGGGCACAAGTCCGCGGGATATCGAGGATAGGGTGGTAACGCCTTTGGAGAAAACTATAGGTAGTCTCGATGATATTAAACGCATCCGTACCACTATCTCAAACGGTGTTGCAGTACTTCGTGTTGAGTATAAATACAGCAGTAATATTGATTCCAAATACCAGGAAATAGTACGCGAAGTAAACAATAAACGGAGCGAACTGCCAACAGATGTTGCGGGCATCGAGATTCAAAAGCAGCAACCTACCGATGTAAACGTATTGCAGGTTGCGTTGGTATCAGAAAATGCGGCCCGCAGCCAGTTACAGCATTTTGCCGAAAAATTACAGGATGAACTGGAGAAGGTTTCTTCGCTTAAACAGGTATCTATTTATGGTTTGCCCGGTCAGCAGGTACGTGTTGAGCTCGACCTGGAAAAAATGGCGCAAATGCATCTGCCTGTAAGTGCTATTGTAAACAGCTTGCACAGCGAAATGGCAAGCATCCCCGGTGGGAGTATTGATGCCGCCCATTTAACGTTCAATATTAAAAGCAATGACTATCGCAGTCTTGAAGCGGTGAACGGTACCGTTGTTTATGCTGCCAATGGCAAAAACATCCTGCTAAAAGATGTGGCACATGTATACTACGGCTATGGCGAAGAAAAGCACATCACCCGTCTTAACGGGCATCGTTGTGTATTTGTAGTGGCCGCCCAAAAGGATGGCGAAAACATTAACAAAACCCAGGCCGATTACAGCAAGGTACTTGCCAACTTTAAAAAACTGCTACCTGCCAATATCGACCTTGTTCAAAACTTTGACCAGGCCGATAATGTGAACAGGCGGCTAACCGGCTTAAGCCATGATTTTATCATAGCTATATTACTGGTAGCGGTTACGTTGATGCCTTTAGGTTTTCGCCCGGCGGTTATTGTGATGATCTCTATCCCGCTTTCATTGGCTATTGGTATTGTGTTGCTGCAGCTTTTCGGATTTAACCTTAACCAATTAAGTATTGTGGGTTTGGTTGTGGCGCTGGGACTTTTGGTGGATGATAGCATTGTGGTGGTCGAAAACATTGAACGCTGGATGCTGGAAGGCCACACGCGGCTGGAAGCGACACTGAAGGCAACAGGGCAAATAGGTAAGGCTGTTGTAGGCTGTACGGTGATCCTGATCATTGCCTTTATGCCGCTGGTGTTTTTACCCGAAGGCTCGGGCGATTTCATCAGGTGTTTGCCGCTGGCTGTAATATTTTGCGTGCTGGCATCTATGCTGGTATCATTAACTTTTATCCCGTTCCTGTCGAGCCGGTTATTGAAAAACCATACCGGTCACCCTGATGGTAACCTGATTATGCGCGGATTGAAAAAACTGATTCACGGCAGTTATGCACGTTTATTGGATAAGGCGTTGCAGAAGCCGTTTTTAACTATTGGCGTTGCCGTGGTGTTATTTACAGCTTCTATCTATTTGTTCGGGGTTATCGGTTTTAGCCTGTTCCCATCTTCAGAGAAACCGCAGTTCCTGATCAATATCACTACACCTAATCAATCCAACCTGCCTTATACTGATACTGTTACGCGGGAAATTGAAAAGCAATTAAAGCAGGAGCCGTTGATAAAATACTACGCAACAAACGTAGGGCACGGTAATCCAAGGATCTATTACAACGTAATTTCAGAAAACAATCGCAGCGATTTTGCGCAGTTGTTTGTGCAGCTTGATAACGATACCCGGCCGGATGAAAAGCTCGCACTCATCCAGAAACTCCAAAACCGCTGGGCGCATTATCCGGGTGCTAAGGTAGAGGTGAAAAACTTTGAACAGGGCCCGCCGGTTGTCGCGCCGATAGAAGTACGTTTGTTTGGCGATAACCTGGATACCTTGCGTGCCTATTCGCTTAAAGTTGAAAAACTGCTGCACCAAACGGCAGGTACCATGTACGTAAATAACCCGGTGAGCTTGCTGAAAAGCGACATCCGCATAGCGGTGAATAAAGAAAAAGCGCAGCAATTAGGTGTTAACTCCTTAGCCGTTGATCAGATTGCGAGGTTGGCCGTTACCGGGCTCGATATGGGGACTTACTATAATAACGATAATAAGTACGGTTACACCGTGTTGCTTACCCGAGTAAAAGAAGGACGCCCAAGCATGGATGCTTTCCGCAATTTGTATGTGAACAATGCGCAGGGCAGTGCTTTACCGCTTAACCAGGTAGCAAACCTGCAGTTAGAAGCTTCGCCGGCAGTTATCAACCACCAGGAAAAGAAGCGTGTAGTATCGGTACAGGCTAATGTGCAAAAAAGCTTTTTGGTGAGCCGTGTAATTGATGACGTAACGCAAAAAATGGATAAGCTGAAACTGCCGCCGGGGTATAGTTACGAAATGGGCGGTGAGGTTGAATCAAGAAACAACTCCTTTGGTGGTTTTATGAGTATTATCCTGGTAACTGTATTCGTATTTGTTGCCGTATTGGTATTGCTATTCAAGACCTTTAAAAGTACGCTAATCATTCTATCGGTTATTCCGCTTGGGGTAGTAGGGGCGGCTGTGGCACTTTGGGTTACCGGTAATTCGCTGTCGTTCGTGGCAATTATAGGTTTAATAGCATTGGCCGGTATTGAGGTTAAGAATACTATTTTACTGGTTGATTTTACCAACCAGCTAAGGCAGCAGGGCAGGAGCTTGCAGGATGCCATTCGTGAAGCGGGTGAAGTGCGGTTTTTACCTATCGTACTAACTTCGTTGACAGCTATCGGTGGTTTGATTCCCATAGCTATTTCAACTAATCCGTTGATATCTCCATTGGCTATAGTGCTTATTGGGGGATTGATCAGTTCTACTTTATTGTCGAGGATTGTAACGCCAATAGTTTACGAGCTGATTCCGCCGGCTATCACCGCCGATCAGCAAACCAGTTAATTGAAGTTATTACTACCCCGGCAGCTTAATAAAAATGCGGCCGGGGTGTATAATTTGTTAACTGCATATTCTCAATATGTGTTAAAAATATACACAAAACCAATGATTAACCTTGCTAATGTTAATGTATGGTTATCAATTGGTTAACGATTTTTGTAAAGCTCATTTATTCAGTATTACTCCAGATTTAGCACGGTGTTTTGTCAAAAAACATGTGTTATATGATCAATAAAATTTACCTGTTATTTCTGTTAACCTTCTTCACATCAATTGCCTCGGCACAAACCGGCGGAATAAAAGGACAAATAATTGACGCGCAAACAAAAGAACCGTTAAGCGGCGCCTTTGTCCATTTCGATAACAAAAATGGAGGCTCCGTTACCGATGCATTTGGTAATTATGCTATTACCGGGGCTAGTCCCGGGACGTATAAGCTTAAAATAAAATACATAGGCTATACAGAGTACAAGCAGGATATCACCATTACGGCCGGCCAGGTATCTGTAATTAATATCCGGCTTTCAGAAAAGGCAGAAGAGCTTAAAACTGTTAAAGTTTACGGCACAACCAACGCCGAGTCTGAATCATCATCCCGCCATAAGGAAAATAAGGCGGATAATATTATTAATGTGCTTTCGGCGCAGGCTATGCAGCGATCGCCGGATATTAATGCCGCAAACGCCCTGCAACGTGTTTCGGCAGTTACTATCCAGCGTAACAGTGGTTCGGACGAGGCTTATGCTATTATAAGGGGTTTAGAACCACGTTATAATAATACATTAATTAATGGCGTAAAGGTTACAAGTCCCGATCCTGTTTCACGGTTCATCTCATTAAGTATTGTCCCTTCAGATCTGTTAGAAAGCGTAGAGGTAAGTAAAAGCCTTACGCCAGAAATGGAAGGCGATGCAATAGGCGGAACTGTAAACCTTGTTTTTAAAGATGCTCCCGAATATGAGTACTTTAAGGCCAACGGTTCAATAGGTTACAGTGCTATTTTCTTTAACCGCAGGTTTGATGATTTTTATCATGGTGCGGTGCAAAGTAAAAGCCCAACCGAAAGATTTGGAGCAGGTTATAATGCCCCTCCGGGTTATTTTTCAAGGGCAAATCTCGATTTTACAAAAAAGAATGCCCCGCCCACCTCATTGCTCGGCTTTACCTATGGGCGCAGGTTCCTGAAAAACAAACTGGGATTTATTATTGCCGATAGCTACCAAAACCAGTTTTATGGTACAAATTCGGAGTTCAATGTAGCCCAGCCCGATATCAGGGCGGGTAAAAACTTCCAGCCGGTTCTGTCAGATGTGGCCAATAGGGCCTATTCAACTCAGCAATTAAACAATGGGTTGTCGGCTCATTTGGATTATAAGTTTGACGATAATAACAAGATCAGCGTTGATAACGTGTTCCTTTACACGCACCTTGCACAAACACGCTTGAGTGTCGATACTTCGATATTGGGAGGTAATGGCGGCAGGATAGGGCCGGGTACAGGTACCGTGTTTAATGATAACCGGTCAAATATTCAAAACCAGTATGTCGAAAACCTTAAGCTAAGCGGTAAGCACGTCATTGAAAAGCATTTCCTTTTTGACTGGGCAGGCGTTTACAGTAATGCTACCCAAAATGCTCCGGACAGGGCCGATATATCCATCAACCATTTAATTAATCCTGATTTTACAAGCACTCCCGATTATTTTGATAATATATCGAGGATCTGGCAAAAAAGCGGAAATAAGGACCTGAGCGCTATGGCCAATATCGGCTACAAAACCGGGCTGGGTGAAAAAAGTGCTATTGAATTAAAGGCAGGCGGCCTTTACAGGCATAGTACACGCTACAACCACCAAAACCAATACATTTTGAGGCCGGCAGCCACTGCCAACGGAGGTAAAAGCGGTTTTACCGATATATACTCGGCCAACTTTGTAGTTTATAATCAAACTGGTACCGACCAAAGCGACAAAACCAATTATACAGCTTATGAAGATATAACCGCCGGTTACGGTGAAGTTAAGCTTGTACTGGATAATTTAGCAGTTATTGGTGGTGTACGTATTGAAGGTACTCAACAGGGATATGATACCCATCCGGTGGTACTGGACATCCGCAGTAATGCAAAGAAAACCTACACGGACATTTTGCCAAGTGTTCAGTTAAAATATAAGCTTACCGAAAACTCAAATTTAAGGGCATCTTACTTCAAATCGATAGCACGCCCGGCATTGTATGAACTGGTACCTACACCAACCCTTGGCGAAAGTACCGATGTTACAGGTAACCCACTTGTAAAGCATACCGAGGCCGATAACTATGATATCCGCTATGAATTGTTTCCCGGTAAAGAACAGCAATTGTTTATTGGCGGGTTTTACAAAAATATCATCAACCCAATTGAGTTTGCGTTAAATGATTCACAAAACGGGCAGCTTAACACTTCGCCGCAAAACTTTGGTACAGCCAAGGTTACAGGTGCAGAAATAGTTTACAGCAAGTATTTTGGCGATCTCGGGGTATCAGGCAACTACACCTATACTTACTCTAACATAAAAACCACAAAACTTTATACTTCTACCGATGCAAACGGAGTATCTACAACGGTGCCCAGGTTGCAAAGCAGGCCATTGCAGGGGCAAACAGGCGATGTGCTGAACCTGTCATTGTTATACAAAAATGATAAGCAAAAGGCATTTGTTCAACTGGCTTATACGTACACCAGTAAGACCCTTTCGCTGATCTATCCAAATTACGGCTATGATTATTATCAGCAGCCGCAATCGTTCCTGGCCTTATCTGGCGAAAAGCAGGTTGCCAGGCACCTTGTTTTAACAGTTAAAGTAAACAATATACTTAACACCCCAACAACAGTGCTTATTAATAACCTGGTACAATCAAAAGATTTGTACAACGTGAGTTTCAATGCAGGTTTCAGGTATTCATTATAAAAGCATCAAATTATGAAAGCAAAAAATATAATTATGTTAGCGGTTGGCTTCATGGCGGCTGCAACGTTTAACAGTTGTAAAAAAGCTGAGCTAACTACTTTTACTAAAATTAAAATACCAACTTCAAGCCCTATACAGCCTGGTAATATTAGTGGCTTTATTAAAGGTACCCTGGTAACCGGCGAAACTTATACCATAACAGCTGATATAACGGTAAAAAAGGGTGATACCCTTTATGCTCAGCCCGGTGCAAACGTTATTGTGAAAAATAATTCACAGATCAATATCCAGGGTGTCTTAAAATTAGTGGGGACTAAAGATCAGCCGGTATCCTTTAATTCAGATTCAAATAAGCCTGGTACCTGGGGTGGTTTTCAATGTGATACCGCACAGGCCATAACCATAATCTGGACGCACGTTGATAACACAGGCGGACCCGATGATTCCGGAAGTCCACGAGGTACCTTAAAGGTTAAGGCCGCTGTAAATGTAGATATTGAAGATTCATGGTTTACCAACGGCCAGGATGACCTGATGGCTTTAAGCAATGGCGCGAAAGTAACTATTTTAAGAAACACGATCAGCTCATCGGGCAGTACCGATGGAGAAGGCATTAACCTGAAAACAGGTGTTACCGGTACCGTGGCTTATAATGTGATTTTTAGCCAGGCAGGTTCGGGTGTTAAGCTTGAAACCAGCTCAAGCAAGCCTTTTCCGCAAACAGAGGTAAATGTGTACAACAATACCCTGGTTTCAAATGGTTGGCGAAGAGGTTCGGCGGAGCCGGGTAGGGCTGTTTCTGTGGGGGTAAATGCTATTGGCCATATTTTCAATAATATTATCGTTAATGATTACCACGGGATTGAACTATTTGACGATGGGGATATCACACATACAACTTATGGCAATAACCTGTTTTATGCTACTGTTGATACCTATGCCGATTTGGTTGACCCAACATTAAAGATCAATATCAGGGATGGCTTTTACCCCGCATCAGGTTTAGGTAAACCTCAAGCTACCGATTTGATCTCAAAAAAGATTGGCGATAAAGATCCGCTGTTTGTGAAGTTTGATGGTACGGTGGCTGCACCTAACGGATTTCCTAATACCAACGATTTTCACCTTCAAAGTACATCACCAGCGTTTAGTGCAGGCAATACGCAATATAACCTTGATCTGGGTGCTTATACCAGTGACGGCAAGGGGAATAAACATTAAGCACCTATATCTTAATATAACTCAATTATAAAAAACATCATGAAAAAAATAGTGTTATTGTTTCTTTTAAATGCCGGCCTGTTTTCAGGGGCAAAGGTATTTGCTCAAAATTATGTATTGGATAAAACCATCGCCTTACCCGGTAATGGTGGCTATGATTATGTGTTTATTGATCAGCCTAATCATATGTTATATGCATCGCATGGGACCGAAGTAAATGTGGTTGACCTGAAAACCGAAACCGTTAAAGGTACCATTGGCGATATGAAAGGTGTGCACGGTATTGCGGTTGATAATGAACTTAACAAAGGTTTTATCAGCGATGGCAAAGCCGATGAGGTTATTGTGTTTGATATCAAAACGCTGGCCGTGATTACCCATATTCCATTAGATCATAAGGGTGCTGATGCCATTATTTTTGATCCCTATTCAAAAAAGATATTCACGTTTAATGGCCATAGCAGCAGTTCATGTGTGATTGATCCGGTGTCAATGAAACAAATTGCGGCAATTGACATGGGAGGTGCCCCTGAGTTTGCTGTGGCCGATGGTAAAGGGACTATCTACAATAACCTGGAGGATAAAAGCAGCCTGAATGTAATTGATACAAAAACATTAAAGGTTTCCAAAAACTATAACCTAAACCCTTGCGGCGGACCAACAGGGATAGCTATGGATAAAGAGAATCAAAAATTATTCACTGTATGCCGCGAAAACAAGGGCCTCAGTGTGGTTGATATCCCAACGGGTAAAGTAATCCAAACCCTGCCAATTGGCGCGGGTGTTGACGCTGTTGTGTATGATCCGGCTAAAAAAATGCTCGTGGCTTCAAATGGTGATGGAACCGCCAGTATTTTTAAACAGGATGCTCCCGGTACTTATAGCCCTGTGCAAACATTAACCACGCAATACCGTGCTAAAACTATGGCTGTTGACCTGAGTACACATAAACTTTACTTCCCGGTTGCTGATTATGAGCAGGGAACCAAAACCTTGATGCCCGGTACTTTTAAGTTGCTTGTTTACCGTCAGCAATAACATAAATATGAAAAGAAGAGATTTTGTAAAAAACACAACCCTATCCGCAATTGGTGCTTCGCTTATTGCACCCTTAGGTGCTTTTGCGGCAAACAGGGTAACACATTTAACAAGCGAAGAGCTGACATTGCTGCCTGCAATCAAAGATGATTATTCCCTGCATTTTATGGCATTGGGCGACTGGGGCCGTAACGGCGAATATGACCAGGTGGAAGTTGGTAAGCAAATGGGCCTTTGGGGGGCAGCACATCCAAATGATTTTGTTATTTCGGTTGGTGATAACTTTTACCCCAAAGGTGTTGTAAGTGAGTTTGACCCATTGTGGCATTATTCGTTCGAGAATATTTATACCGCGCATTCATTGCAGTGCGACTGGTACCCGGTTTTTGGCAACCACGACTATCACTCGGATGTTGATGCCCAGATCAGGTATAGCAAAATAAGCCGCCGCTGGAGTATGCCGGCACGGTATTACTCGAAAGAAATAAGCCTGAACAAGGCTAAAAATAACGAAGACGAGGCTGTCAAGAAAGAACCAAAGGAAAAGAAGCAGCAGGCTAAAGCGAAAGCTCTTTTGATATTTATTTGATACCGATCCTTTTTTACATGAAGCACAAGCCCAATACGTTGAAAAGCAAATGCAATGGCTTAATGAAACACTGGCGAATGCATCTGAAGATGTAAAATGGAAGATCGTGATCGGTCATCATCCTTGTTATTCTGTAGGACCCCGTATCGATAACTACGATACGTTAACCATGAGAAAAGCATTGACTAAAACTTTTGAAGAACATAAAGTCGACGTTTATCTTTCGGGACATGAGCATTCATTGCAACACCTGAAACCCGAAGGGTTTACACATCAGTTTATTTCAGGTGCGGGATCTGAACTCACAAAGGTCACGGAAGGTGTTCCTTATAGCCGTTTCCAGGCTTCAGCGCATGGGTTTATGTATTTTGCCATAGATGAGAAACGATTAAATGTAAGGGCGATAAATTACCAGGGTGAGATACTTTATCAAACGGAACTTACTAAATAAAAATAGATAGGATCAGGGAGCTATCCGTGCATAACCCAGGTTTTTCAGCTCGTGTTTATTGTTTATTAAATGGGTTTTACCGTTTGATAAACAATAAACACGATCGCTGATCTCTAAAATATGGTTATACATATGATCGGTTATCATAATCCCTTTATTGGCTCTCTCTTGTTGTAAAAACAGTTTTACATTTTCAATCTGTAAAGGGTTTAAATGTGTAAAAGGCTCATCTAACATAATGAACCGGGCGGGTGATTTGGCTATTACATAAATTTCAAGCAAACGCCGCTGGCCACCGGACAGTGTTTTTACCCTGTTTTCCTGTATCATTCCTGTCTCGGGGAATTTATTCTGAAAGTGTTTATAATCCAGTTTAAAATCTCTGAAAACCTGGCTCAATTTTAAATGTGCAGGTATAAAATGAAATTGCGGAAGGTACATTAATAAATCCGGATGTTTGAAGGCATTGGTGATCTTTACACCGTCAAAACCGATATAGCTATTGGTGACTTTTAGGTTACCAAGGATAATGTGCATTAAACACGTTTTTCCTGTTCCGTTTCTTCCCAGCAAACCTATTATCTCGTTGGTATGGCATTTCATGAAAATACCGGCAAGTAGCCGGTGATTGTTGAATTGGAGCTCAATACTATCAATCTGAAGGGTATGAGTCATATGGCCATATAAGTTGAGGTAAATAATATCAAAAACAAAATGAAGTCAATTGTCGAGGTCGCTATGATTAATGTCCCTTTGGATACGCCAAGGTTTTGATAATAATAAAGCGTATGTTTTTTGCCGTTAATAGTTAAATAAAGTATGACAGACATAGTTATTATTTTATACCAGATCAATGTGGTTAAGATGAAATGCGCTTTAGCCCCATAAAAAAGAAGCAGGATCAGCGTACTTAGCGTCACACAAAAATCGGCAAAGAAAAAACCAGAATAAAACCTGCAGATCAGCATTAATTTTCGCATCATCCAGCAAACGTAATATTGCCGTAATTATTGGATTCCTATACGCGTTTTGCCAAAGATTATTGGAAGCCGTTTTTAATAATTAAAAGACTTGGAGCACTTAATTAGCCTGTGATGTTAAGTTTGTATTAAGTTTAAGTTATGGATTATTCATAGGTCTCTTTATTCAATTTTTCTCCAACTTTCAGCGGGTTTCTTTGCGGAAAATTAAACCCGTTGTTCATGAAATACCCTTACTTTCTTAACAGGCTATTACTATTATTTTCAATATGCCTGCTATTTTCCTTTTCGGCAATGGCCCAAACCATAAAAGGAAAGGTAACCGATGCTAAAACCGGCGAACCCCTTACCGGTGCAACTGTGCACTTAACCCAAGATGGGCTTAGCAAGTTTGTAGCTGTTAACCTGAATGGGTCTTACAGTTTTAAAAACTTAAAGAATGGGCCTTACAAAATACAGGCTAATTATGTTGGCTATGGCCCCTCTAAAATTAGCGAAGGTAGTATTACCTCAAGCAGTGATGTAACTACAGTAAATATTGCTCTGCAGGACGCCAGTATGCAAATGACGGAAATACAGGTTAAAGGCCAGGGCAATAAAGAATCTGATGGCGCGGTACGCGGCATCGAAAAAAACGCGCCGATGGTTATCAACGTGCTTTCGGCAAATACCATTAAACTACTGCCCGATGTTACCGTGGCCAATGCCTTACAGCGTGTTAGTGGTGTAACTATTCAGCGCTCGGCAAGTGGAGAAGGGCGTTACGCTATCATCAGGGGCATGGACCAGCGTTACAACTCAACCCTGGTAAATGGTATTAAAATACCAAGTCCAGACGCCCAGTACCGTTTTGTGCCGATGGATATATTTCCTTCAGAAATGCTGGAAAGGCTTGAAGTGATCAAAGCACTTACCCCAAGCATGGAAGGTGACGCTATTGGCGGCGTAATGAACCTGGTGATGAAAAGCGCACCAAGCCAATTTACGTTCAGCGCTAACGTATCAGGTGGCTTTTCTACATTGTTTTCATCAAGCAGACCATTTGTTGGTTTTAACGCATCGCCTAACAGCAAATCTCCGGCAGCTATTAATGGCAACAGCTATGCTGCTACTTATGCTGACTTCAGTAATAAAGCACTCACAAGCGATAAAAACATCTCAACTCCATTTAGCTCAACCGCAGGTATCACCATAGGTGATAGGTTTTTGGATAAAAAATTAGGCGTTATTGTATCGGCAAGTTATCAGAATATATACCGTGGCTCTAACTCAAAGCAACTTACGCCAAATGCGCAGCCATCGGCTATTCCATTGCCTAACTCGCCGCAGTTTTCTGATGCTTATGACCGTACTTATTCAACCCAGACAGAACGTGTTGGCATCCACAATAAAATAGATTACGCGTTTAACGACAAAAACAAGATCTCGTTATATAACCTTTACATCCATCAAAGCGAATTTGAATCGCGCTTTACTTCAGATACCCTGGGCCTTGGTTTAAACTCAACAGGTTTAAGCAAACAAATCACCATTTCAAACAGAAGCACTTTAACCAAGCAAAATATTTACAACTCAACCTTGCATGGTGAGCATTGGCTTGGTAACGAATGGCGTTTAAACTGGGATGGAGTATATTCAGAAGCTACCAGGCACCAGCCTGACAGGACCGAGT
The DNA here is from genome assembly GCF_056402535.1 of Mucilaginibacter sp. P4_A11. NCBI lineage: Bacteria > Pseudomonadati > Bacteroidota > Sphingobacteriia > Sphingobacteriales > Sphingobacteriaceae > Mucilaginibacter > Mucilaginibacter sp. P4_A11. The sequence goes on along the minus strand of NZ_JBFUHE010000003.1, from coordinate 508,418 downwards.
TTTTCTATGATGCCAATAAAACCCTTAATAATTCAGGAGCTGTAACCGCTGAGGTAGATAACAACACCCAGTTAGATCATCATTGGGAAAATAACAGGGATAAAGACCTTTCGGGATATGCAAACCTGATCTATACACCCAAAATTGCCGGTAAAGACGTTGAATTTTCGGCGGGTGGTTTATATCGCCACAAGGTAAGAGATGCTGATTATATCACTTATTCGTTAACCGGTGGTAAATCAACCTTGTTTAACAATAATTTTAATGCCATTCCTTTTGCATTTAATTCAGCAGCCGATGGTATTGGTAGTAATAACCCCGATCTGCAAAACAACTACCATGTAAGGGAAAATGACAATGCCGAATATTTGCAAGTTAAGTTTGATCTGTTCCCGAAACTCCAGGTATTAGGCGGTGTACGTGTCGAAAATACCGATTTGACCTATGCTACACAATCGCCCGAAACGGTTACTCAAAGAAGCGGCAATATCAAGTATACTGATGTATTGCCAAGTATCCACTTACGGTATCAACTAACTGACAACCAAAATATCCGTGCATCATACTTTGCAGCAATTAGTCGCCCTGGTTTTGGCGAACAGGTGCCATATAAAGTTACGGGCGAGTATTATGACCAGGTTGGTAATCCTTTGTTAAAACATATCACTGCCGATAATTACGATGTGCGATACGAGTTTTTTCCTGGTGGTGCTGATCAGTTATTGTTAGGTTCATTCTACAAAAAGATCTATAACCCTATTGAGTACTTTGTTGTGCGTAACGGTGGTCCGAGCGATCAGGTTATTAAACCTCAAAATGATCCGGGGAATGCTACCAACTATGGTTTTGAGGCTTTGGCCACTAAGTTTTTTGGTGTGATAGGTTTTTCTGTTAACTATACCTATACCCACTCAAGGATAACTACCAATAAATTATTGTACTCAAATGATCCGGTTTTAGGTTTACAGCAAACCAATGTGAATGAAACACGTCCGCTGCAAGGTCAGGCAGATCACGTGGGTAATGCATCTGTGTTATACAAGAGTGCAAAGTTAGGTTTAGACATGCAGCTGGCCTTTGTTTATACCGGCGAGCGCCTGGCACAGGTATCCCCATATTATAACCTCGATTTTTACCAGCATGCCTACAATCAGTTAGATTTTTCTTTTGAAAAAACTATTGCTAAAAAGCTATCCTTTTATGGCAAGGTTAATAACATAACTAATGCGGCCAGTAAAATCTATTTAAAATTCCCGCATGGCAGCCTTGATGCAAAACAACAGGAGTTTTTAGGCAAACAGGATATTGCAGGGCAAACGCTTGTTCAAAGCGACTATTACAAAACACTGTTCCTTGGTGGTTTCAGGTATAAATTATAATAAACGTAACGATGAAAAAATATATAATCCCAGTTATTTGTATCCTGATGGCAGCGGCATTTTCCGGCTGTCAGAAATGGAAAGGTGAACACTCCGATATTTACAGCTATACACCGCCGGCAGCAAACCCGGTAAGTGATAAAGCCCCGCTATCATGCAGCGCAAGCGGTACAAGTGTTATCCCGGTAAAAGGTACCATGCTTAGCGGCAAAACTTACACTGTTGAAGATGGTTGCGACCTGGTGATCAACCCAACCGATACTTTATTAATGCAGCCTGGTGTCAGGTTAAATATGGGCGTTGGAAGCAGCCTTATAGCTCTTGGTACATTGGTAAGCAACGGTTCAAAAGATCAGCCAAACTGGATCACCGTTCCGGGTATTGTGAAAAATGATGCACCGGGTGGCCTTACTGCCGCAGCCGATCCAGCCTATGCAGGCAAGTGGAAAGGGATTATTGGCGGCCCTACCTGTAATTTGCTCGTATTACGCTGGACACACGTTGAATATGCTGGTTTAACAGAAGGTAAAGCCACATCAACTATTGCAGGTGCAGGCACCGGCAACCAGTACAGTATTTTATTTGCCAATTACAACGGCAACTTTATTATGGAAGATTCCTGGCTGTACGGTGGTGTGGATGACCCGATCCGGATCTCGGCGGGTAAAATTGCCATCTTCAGAAATACTTTTGAAAAAAATGGCGTTAGCGGAGGCGACTGTTTAAATGCTAAGGGCGGTACTGTAGGTACTATGGCCTATAATATTTTTATGGGTACCGCAACCAACGGACAAAAAGCTTCAAACAAAGGCCAGGCAACAGGTGCCCCGCAAACCAATATCGTGATGTACAACAATACATTCGTTAGCGGCGGCTACAGGCAGGTGCAAAGCGGTCGTGGTGGTTGTATCAACTTTGAAGAAGGTGCAGCGGGTATGTATTACAACAACGTAGCCATCAATTGTAAGTTTGGTTATCGCGTAGTTGGCAGCCCTGTTGCGGATGTTGCCCACCTCTCATACGGTAACAACTACCAGTGGGCCGATTCATTGAGCGTAGCAAACCAGTTTTATCCTACGGGCTATATTACACAACCACAAAGCACGGATATTCCTTCAATTACAACATCGGCAAAATACCTGCCTGCAAATTATACATTAGGCTCTATTTATGATGGCACCGATGTTGTGCAGAAGAATAACCCGATGTTCCTGAATTTTCCGCTTCCTACAGTTGGCCACCCGTTATATCAATATAGTGCAATCGGAAACTTTAATTTCCATTTGCTGGCTAATTCGCCACTGATTGGTAAAGGTAATACCACTATAAAACCATTAATTACTGTGCCGCTTGATAAAATATACGGTTTATCGGATGCAACATTACCAGGTGTTGATCTTGGTGCATACCAGTTAAACGGTTCTGGGAATCAGCACTAATAATTTTTTAACTATTTAACTAAGGATGAGGCTGTATCACAAATCATGATCAGCCTCATTTTTTTACTTATTCAGATACTTAAGCGATATATAGTTTCGGGTTGACTCTACTTAAAAAAAGGGGGTTAACAGGGTTAACACAATTCGGGGTTAATATTTATTTATTTAGCTAATAATCAGTTAGTTGAGTGTATTTTATCAAAAAACATGTTAACTCCCTTTTGTATAGATATTATCGGCTAAATTTCAATTTACAGGTAACACAACACCGAGGGGTGGTCAATTTGACTTATGGTACAGCCTCATCCTTTTTATAAACTCAATTACAAAATGAAAAAAATCATTTGTATCCTTTTTTTATCTATCATATCTCCCTTAGCCATACTGTCGGTTAAGGCCCAGTCAGCTGATTTAAAGATTGTCTTTATCCGCCACGCCGAGAAACCGCTTAAGGGCGATAATTTGAATTGCCAGGGCATAAACAGGTCGTTGAAACTGCCCGCCGTAATAACAGCCAAATTTGGTGTCCCTGATAAAATATTTGTTCCCGGCTTAGGACTGGGAGAGGCTACCAAGCATGCCAGGATGTTTCAAACTATTGTGCCGCTTGCAGCTAAGTACAATTTAACTGTAAATAGTTCCCGCACAGAAAAGGACTCTTTAGGTTTGGCTGCCGATTTAAAGAGCCGTACAGGTGTAATACTGGTAGTATGGGAGCATGGCGGTATAGCGCCGATTGTGCGTTCATTGAGTGTAAAACAAGACAACTTAAAATGGCCTGATGACGATTATGACAGCATTTGGATCGTGACCTTTAAAAATGGCATGGCTGTTCTTTCGCGTGATAAGGAAAATATCGATCCGGGAAAAGATTGCAATTTTTAATTGTTACTGATGAGTTCCGGCTATAACCGGAACTTGTTTTAAAAATCCGGGTTGAAACTAAATTTAACGCCATATTCCGCGGCGCCCGGATGGTCAAGGTAGTTAAACCTTTTGATCCCATCCACCCTCAAAAATTTAAATATATTACCTATGCCTACGCCAGCCTCTACGTAAGGCTTAGTGCCTAAGGCGTAAGTACCGTTTGCACCATCACCGCCTACCGGGAATCGGAATAAATTAGATGAATAAAGCGGGTTGTTCTCATTGCGTAAACCACCATATAATACTTTGGCTGATAGGTATTCTCTCCATTTCAGATGTTTTATCAATGGGAATTTATTCAGCAAAAAGCCGTTGAAGCTATGAGTTAAGTTGATACCCGCGTAATGGTCGCTTACAAACTCAAGGTACGTCTGTTGGTTATACGCATCCTCGTTATAAGCCAGCGATTGGTTTGCCGGGGCGATGTTCAGGAGTGGAAAGGGCACTTTACCCATTAAATAATTTCCAAGTATAGTAATATCAGTATAACCAAGCTGAGAGAGGTAGAAACGCTTGAAAATGCTTGCTTTAACGCTTGTGAAATCATACGCACCGTTGAACAGGCCCTTAAAACCGTGATTGATCTGCAAATTCATGATCGGGTATTTGCTGTAGACGGTGCGGCGGTATACCGTTCCCTGTAAGATCTGTTCATGAGGTGCATACCTGAAGGCGAGGTTCAGCTCGCTGGTTGTCAGGTCATGCAGCAAGGTGTTAGCCTCATCGTTGTATTGAAATGCCAGTGACGCGGCCGGACGTTGGTTCCAGTTTCTGAATGCCAGATCGAACGAAAAGTGGTTTTCAAAATCCTTTACATATTCAATTTTGGCAATCTTACTATAAAGCCAGTATGTTGTTTTCCCTGTGGAAAATGAGGAAAGTGCAGCTTGCTGATTGATGGTTGAAAGATCCCTTCCAGGTACGTCGACATCGTTCTGATAACTTGCCTTAAGGTAGTCGTTAGGGTAGCGGTAAAAAGGTGTTTTATTAAATGAGTAGAAAGTAGCGATATTGTATTTAAATGCTTTATCACGTACCCCGTAAGCGCCAAAGCCCTCAAAATATATTGATTTGCTTAATTCGGGATTGGTACGCCCGCCGAGCTGAAAACGAGATCCTTCCTGACTGTCACGCGAGTAAATTGTTCCAATGGGGCCAATCATTACAGGCCCCACCTTAGCATAACCGCCAGTGAAGGTAGCCGCAACCCAGGTCGCTCTTTTAAATTGCGGCATTTTTTCTAACCTGGAAATGCGCGGATAGATCTTCGATTGATGATCTGACAAGGTATCGGGCCGTTGCTGTGTCCAGTACGCGGTATCTGGTTTGTTGGCATCGGCTGCTATCTGTAATTCTTTGCCATCGTAAAAAGTGGCGCTAAGTGGTTTATCTGCAACGTAGTTTGATAAAAACACCGTTCGTTCACCCATCAGACCCAGCCCTTTGTTTTTTAAAATACCAAAGTCGGCTTTAACATCACTTTTACTTAAAAAATATTTGCCACCGGGATTTTGCTCAAAATCAAGCGTGATCTTAAGCGTTCGCATAAAATTAATGTTGATCTGCTTGTTTACATCCAGCTCGCACGATCGTACTGCATAGTTGCCGGTCATGCTCACCATTAGTTTACCTTCAAAAAGCAAATCGCCTTTTGTGCGTGGTGTAAAGCTTAGCTCTATCAGTTTTTCCTTGCCTGTTTGTATAGTGTCGGTAATAAAGAATTTGTAGTAGTTAGGAGAGTGATCGGCAATGGGGCTGAGGAACTGGTTGGTTATAATGAAAACGTTGTTTTCGTAAATATCGATGTCATTACCATAAAGCCTGTTCATATAAACGTCCAAACCTGCAGTATCAAGAAATTTAAGCACATTGGCTTCTTTTTGCGCTTTCAGCACCCGTATAGATTTAGCCGGATTTTTACGGTAATAATTTTGGTATTGCTTTTCGCTAAAATAGGCGGGGAGCAGCACCTGTGTTTGTCCGTTGTTTTTGATCGTATCAAGCATAAACTGATACATTTTAAAATAACGGCTGTTCATTAATTTGGCGGGAACGTCGATAAATGACAGATTGATCCGTTCATATTGATCATATTGCAGGTAATCGGCACTTTCCATCCGGTTTTGTTTTTTATGGTCGATAACCTGCTGAATGAGTTCGACTGCCGGATTGCCTTTGTTGCGATAACGCTGTTTTTTGCCTGAAACCACAGTAACTTCTTTTAGCTGGGTTTGACTGCCATGAAGCCTTATGTGAAGAACGTTGACCTGTCCGGGTTTAATTACTTTGACAATGGTTTGATAGCCAATGTAAGAGAAGGAAATATGTGTAAACGCTCCCGGGGCGTTTAACTCAAATTTTCCATCCGGGTCTGCAATTGTTCCGTATTTACCGCCGGTAAGTTTAACATTAATACCGGGAAGCGCTTGCCCGGAGACATCATCTACCACTTGCCCTTTAACGCTTGTTATTACCGAGGATTGTGTTTTCTTAACGCTGTCCGGTTGCTGCGCTGTGCCGCACAGCGGAAACAATATGAAAATAAGCAACGGTGTTAAAATATTGGAAAATAACAGTCTTGTTGAGCTTGACGTTCGGGAATAAATCTCAAAAGAGGATAGCAAATTGTGGTAGATTAAAAATACAAAAAGAGTCCGGTTTTATTCATATTCCGGGCGTGAACCCGGAATATGCTTTACAATTGTCTTAAACGTACAAATTAAATTTGAATTGTTACAAAAGATAGTATTATTTTAAGATTAACTGGATTGTGACGACCGAACTCAATCAACTTTAATAAACCTGCCGCTTTCGTCAAATAACAGGTCTTTTCCTTTTATTTCTGCTTCAAACGTCTTTTTGCCCGCAGCATTGGTTACATGTCCGGCTTCCTTAACTTTTGCGCCTTTGTAATTGGTTTTAATGTATTCAAAAACAGCGGAAGGCAGTTGGCTAACCGGCATCGCATCAACTTCTTCAACAAATTCGCCCGCTGGGGTAAATGTTACCGAAGTATCCTCACCCGATTTACCGCCCCAATTGGCTTCATAATTTCCTTTCTCTTTTTCCCAGGTGACTTTTGTTGCATTCGGATATTTTTTGGCGAGGCCTTGTTTTACTGCCGCAGGTACTTCTAAACCAATGGCTGCATTTGCAATAGCACCAGTGCCAAGCAGGGCGGCAGTGATGGTTAATAAGGTGATCTTTTTCATAAGTGCTTTTATTTGATTTATACTAATGTAATGCACCAATCTGGAGAAATATGGTGCGCATAAACCGGCTTGATTTTAATTGAATCAAACTTGAACGGGTTTGAACCGGGGAATGTAACTCACCCCGCTAATTTTGTTTTGCAGATCTGTATATAACAAAATCACCATTAAAATAAACTTAACCACCGCGTTATGAAAAGCTTTGTACTTTCCCTGTTTCTGGCTTGTTGCTTTTGCACCAGCTTGTTAGCTCAAAATAATTTTTTCAATAGTAAAAATGCTTATTTAGGCCAACGCCTGCCCAATGATACGCCACGGATTTTCGCGCAGCAAATGCTGGTGCCAGATAGCGGCATAGCTATGGATAGGTCGGCTTTTTCGGCAGATGGAAAAGAATTTTATTATTGTAATGCTATGCATTGGTTTACCTCAAAGGGTAATAGGATTCGTTATTTTAAATTTGAAGGTAATAAGTGGCGGGGGCCCTTTGTACTCAACTATGGCTATTATGCGCCAACTTTCTCTATCGATGGTAAAAGCATGTACTTTTTAGGTGGTAAGGGCGATGGCCGCCATGCTATTGTTTGGGTATCGCACCGCACCAAAACAGGTTGGACAAGCCCCGTAACTTATTTAAAGAAGGATTATGGCTTGTATGACCTTATGCCCACATACAGCGGTACTTTTTATATAGGCAGCAATGTAAGCCCGGGTAAAATGAAAGATTATACTAATTATGATTTTTGTACCCTTACCGTCACCAAAACAGATACAGTTGTTAAAAGCCTGGGCCCGGTTATTAACACACCTGGCTTTGACGGCGATTTTTATATTGCGCCTGATGAATCATATATGATCATCAGTTATAAGGAAAAGCCTGATTTTGAATGTGAACTTGGCATCACTTTCCGCAAGTCTGATCATAGCTGGACAACACCGCAAAACCTTGGTCCGCTGATCAATGACGGTGACGCGCACCGCTGGGGTGAATATGTTACTCCTGATGGCAAATACCTGTTTTATACTAAAGGTACCGGCGAAAAGGATTGCCACCTGTACTGGGTACGGTTTGATGCTTTGAAAGCTAAATTAAAAAAGGAAGCTTTCAGTAAATAGCATTGGGCTTTACTTCACTTCAGGGCCATAAAATTTCAAACCTAAAACCCCGGTCATGATGAGGAGCATGAAAAATATCTCTACATAGGAGAGGCGTTGGTTCAAAAACGAAACCTCAACTAATTTGATCAGGATCAGGGTTACGGCTGTCCATACTGCATAAGCTACCGCGGTAGGTACCAGTTTTATAGCTAACGAAAAGAAATAGATATTTCCGATGCCAAAAACAATGTAGCCCACAAAGGGTAGCCAAACCGGTAAGCCATGCTGCAGGCTTAACACAGAATTGATGCGGAGCGCTTTCAAATCGCTGAATTTCATGAACTTCAATGAGAAGGTCCAGGCCGCTTCAAACGCGGCGGCAATAAAAAGATATAACCAGGCCAATATGTTAGTTTTGTTGTAGTACGTTTTCTTGTTCAGTTACTAAGGTAACGGGTTGTTGCTCAATCTCCAATTTGGGAGTGCTGTTTATTTTAACGGTAATGAGAGTTTTTAACCTTGCCGGTATGATTGTTATCAACCAATTCATAAACCGTGGCCTTAAATTATAATACCAGTTAAACCACCGGTATTTGAGTAGCGTTTTTTCATCAAAGCGTTTTACACTGAAGGCATGCTGCATAAAGTAATCTTTGGGGTAATCATAGTAAAGCCCCCAGTTTTCGGGTTTATTGCCGGGCGCATGACCAGGGTCATAAACGGTGCCGAACAGGTAATCCCAAAATGAAAACTTCGTCGCGAAGTTGGCGTGAAAAACCTCCTGGTAATTGGCATGGTGCCATAAATGCAGCTGGGGCGAGTTAATAATGTACTTAAGCTTGCCCATATTTACCTTGATATTGCCGTGTATGAACATGCCGAACATAGCATCTAACATGGCTTTAATAGGTATAACTATTGGGTCTGCACCTAACAATATGATAGGTGCAAACTCAATAGTTTGATTGATGACGATCTCCATGATGTGCGAACGCGAACCGGCCAGAAAATCAACTTCTTTGCCCGAGTGGTGCGCCTCATGAATGCGCCAAAAAAATTTATTGGAGTGCTGAAAGCGGTGAAACAAATAAATATAAAGGTCATGCGTAAACAGGAAGAATAACACTTGCAGTACCACCGGCCAGCTACTTACAAATTGAAAATGCGACAGATCAAAATGCGCTTTTAACGGCGTAATGATATAATCGAAAATAATGATCTTCAAAAAGTAGCTTTGTATCAGTGTATACCACACCAAATCAATCCAAAAGCCTTCCCTGAAAAATTTCAAACCTTTTCTGTAAGGTGAAATCCTTTCCCAGGCTATGATGAATGCTATCCAGCAAAAAAGGATAATGGATGTAATTAAGGTAGTTAAATCCTGCCGAGACATTTATTATTATTTAGCTGTTGGTTTTTCCTTGTATTCGTCGCTGATGTTAACTCTCAAACGTTTCATCGGTGCCAGTTCTGATTCGTAAACCCTTTTTTCACCATCGCCGGCTGCGGTTTCTACATCCCTGATATCACGCACCAAACGTTGCAATCCCTGTGGTTCAACTGATGCTGCATGGTCTGATCCCCACATAGCGCGGTCAAGCGTAAAGTGGCGCTCAACAAAGGTAGCACCCATAGCTACTGCACCTACTGTAGTTGCCAAACCAGTTTCGTGACCAGAGTAGCCGATTGGGATGCCCGGATATTTGTTTTCCAGTGTCTGGATCATTTTAAGGTTAAGCTCCTGCGGAGGGCATGGATAAGCCGAAGTAGAATGAGCGATGAACAATGGATAGTTTTCATCAAAAGCATTGATATAATCCATAGTTGTTTCGATCTCTTTCATTGTTGACATACCGGTTGAAAGCATTAATGGTTTACCAGTTTCCAATATACGCTGGATCAAAGCAAAGTCAGTCAACGAAGCCGATGCCAGTTTGTAAAGGATGGTGTCAAACTGCTCCATAAAATCAACAGAAGGTGCATCCCAGGCAGATACAAACCAATCGATGCCTACTTTTTTACAATATTGATCGATAGTGGCGTATTCGGCTATGCCAAATTCAGTTTTGCGTTTGTAGTCGATGTAGGTAATACGGCCCCATGGGGTATCACGCATAATATTCCACTGATCTAACGGTACGCAGATCTCCGGGGTGCGTTTCTGAAATTTAACCGCGTCAGCTTTGGCTGCTACAGCTTCATCAATTAATTTTTTACAAATCTCAAGTGAGCCGTTATGGTTAATGCCAATTTCGGCAATGATATAACTTGGCTGGCCTTTGCCAATAACGCGGCCGTTTTGCAGGGTAATAGTACCGTCTCTTTTGCCTGATAAATATTTATCGCTTTTGGCTTCAATGATGAGTTCTGCAAATTCGCGGAAACAGCCATCACCGCCGTTTAAGGCACTTACAAAATCTACCTGTGCTTTAACATGTGGTAAAGCATCGGCAGGGGAAGCGGTAAGACCAGCCAGCTTCATTACTTCCAGATCGTTGTAATCATCACCAATAAATGCAACTTCGTTTGGTTGCAGATTTAAGCGGCTGCAGATCTCCTTAAAAGAAGCTACTTTATCTTTTATCCCTAAGTGCAACTCGGTTATTTGCAGCTTTTCAGCCCTTTTAATTAATGAAGGTGAATTTTCACCGGTGATGATACCTGTATTTACATCAGCAAATTTGCGAAGGCGTTCAACCCCCATACCATCGCGCATGCTGAATTTTTTTAAAAGCTCGCCTTCGTGATTGTAGTATACTCCGGCATCTGTTAAAACCCCATCGTTGTCGGTCAGCAATAGTTTAATGCCCGCCGCTTTTTGTTTCAAAATCTCGTTCATAATAGTTGGTTTAAATTAAATAGCTGTCCATCCTCCGTCAACAACCAGGTTGGCGCCGGTCATGTATGCCGATGCCTCGCTGGCAAGGAATATAAGCGCGCCCTGATAGTCTGACGCTTTGGCCATGCGGCCTAATAAAGTTTTTGCTGAATAGTTTCCGATAAAATCCTCGGTTTGGCCGGCTTCAACACCGCCGGGCGAAAGGGTATTTACCCTCACACCGGTATGCCCCCAATAGGCGGCCAAAAAGCGGGTGAAATTGATGATAGCACCCTTGGTTACCGGGTAAGCTGCTGATTTGTAGAACGTTTGCTGGCCACGCGAATCGCGGTAAATGCTTTGATCGGGGCCAACCATGCCATAGGTCGACGCTATGTTGATGATGCTGCCGCTGCGGTGCAGCGCCATCTGCGTGCCAAACACCTGCGAGCATAAGAACACCCCGGTAATATTTACATTAAGCGATTGCTGGAAAGCCTCTAAGGGATAGTTTTCAAACGCCGATAGCTCCTTGGCCATGGCCGGGTTCTCGAACTTATCGTTAATAGCGGCATTGTTCACCAATACATCAACCGAATCATATTTATCAAGCACTGCGTTGAGCGCATCAATCAATGATTCTTTGCTGGTTACATCAACGCCCAGGCCCAAATGGTTATCGCCCAGTTCGGCAGCAAATTGCTGTGTTTGCGCGATATCGATATCCGCTACGATAACATTAGCGCCGGCTGCAGCCAGAGCTTCGCAATGTTTACGACCGATAAGCCCTAAAGCGCCCGTTACCACAGCGGTTTTTCCCTTTAATGAAAACAGCTCCATGCTTAGGCTATGCTTTTTGGTTTGATGTTGTAGTTGCTCACCTTACGGAAAACTGCTTCAAGTACTTCGCCTTTTAACTGATCTTTGATATTGCCACTTTCAATGGCTTCTTTTACCAAAGGCAATACATCGCGGTAGGCAGCAAGGATATAATCCATATCTTCGGTAGTATGGCTGTAGCACATATTGTGAAAACCAGCCCAAAGCACCCCGCGTTTGATCATTTCCTGCTGCATAAAGGTTTTTACTTCCAGTCCGTTACCGGCATCGGGGGTAAAGGTTACCATACTGCGGCAGTTAAATCCAACGCAGCGAGTGTATTTGTCAACACCCAATTCAATGGCAAGGCTGTTGTAGCCATCTTTCAATAAAGCGCCATGTTCGTCAAGGTATTGCGGTACTTTTTTATCGCGAAGCTCATTGATGGTAGCAATACAGGCAGCTAATGATAGTGCCTCGCCGCCAAAGGTGGTATAGCTAAACACTTCGGAGTTGAAAAGTTCCATTACATCTGCGCGGCCGGTCAGCAAGGCTATAGGCATTCCGTTAGCGCATGCTTTTGAAAACACGGCCAGATCTGCTTTAACATTAAAATACTCCTGTGCACCGCCTACGGCCACGCGGAAGCCAGTCCACATTTCGTCAAAAATGAGCAGGGTGCCGTTGGCTTTACATACTTCGGCCAGCTCCTGCAGGTAACCCGGTTTTGGTGCCTCAAAGATGAAAGGCTCCAATATTAAAGCTGCAACGGTTTCATCCAAAGCGGCTTTTACAGATTCAATATCGTTATATTCAAAAGTATAGGTAAGGTCCTGGATTGCTTCCGGTATGCCCGCATTACGGCTGGTGATACCAATGTACCAGTCATGCCAGCCGTGATATCCACAGCAAAATATTTTATCGCGACCTGTAAATGCCCGCGCCACGCGGATAGCAGCTGAACAAACATCAGCACCTGTTTTAGAGATCTTTACCGCTTCGGCATTAGGTACGACTTGTTGCACCAGTTCAGAAAGTTCAACTTCCAAAGGGTGCATTAATGAAAAGGTAATACCGTCGTTCAGTTGCTGACGGATAGCCTCATCAACTGCCGGGTAAGCATAACCCAACGAAATAGGGCCGATGGCCGAGTTTAAGTCGATATATTCGTTACCGTCAACATCCCATACATGCGATCCTTTACCTTTTACAAGATATTTCGGCGCTACACCTTTGGTAAATTGTCCCGGGCCTTTAGCCAGGGTTTGGGTAACCGGTTTTTGAACTTTTAAAGCGCGTTCATATAATTTATCCGATTCGGTGATGTTCGGAAAATCGTTGTTAAGCTCTATTTTATTAGCCATGATCAATATTTTTATTCTGAAAATTCAGGTGTTAAAATTTGTGGTTGGTGATGGGCAGTTTGATAGCCCAGTATTTTTTCGGCAATTTGTTTGCCTGTAAAACCTTCGTGCTCAAGCACAGAAGGAAGCAGAGTTGGCCTGAACCATTTTTCATTCAGTGCCATAGGCAGCACATTGGCCGTAGTGCGGTTTTTTAATAAAACCTCGGCTACAATAGTGTAAAGACCGCCTGTTAAAAAATGATCTTCAAGTGTAACTACCAGTTTGCTTTGTGCCGATGCTTTTAATATAGCCTGCTCATCAACCGGTTTAAGGCTGCGCATATTGATCAAACCAGCAGAAAGGCCTTCGCTTTTCAGCATTTCAACAGCAATTAACGCCTGTTCAAACAGTAGCCCATAGGTTAAAATGGTTACGTCGGTACCCTCGGCTATTATTTCGGCCTTGCCCATGGTAAAAGGCTCGTGGATATAAGTGGTTTTGCGGGTATTGATGCGGGTGTAAGCCGGGCTTTTGCTTTCCCAGATCTGCGGCAGCATCTTTACCAGGTCGTCCTCGTCGGCAGGGGTAAAAACCGTTACATTAGGGATGCCACGCATGATAGAAATATCCTCGATAGCCTGGTGAGTTGGGCCGTTACCGTCCGATAAAAAACCGGGGATAAAGGAGCTTAGTTTAACCGGTAAATTGGCTATACCAACATCGGTGCGTACAAACTCAAAAGCGCGCATAGTTAAAAATGCGGCAAGTGCGTGTACAACCGGCGTCCGGCCACGCAAAGCCAGACCAGCCGCTGCGCCGATCATAGTTTGCTCGGTAATGCCGGTATCAATAAAACGTTTGCCTAATATGCCGGGCAGGTTACGTACCAGTGCTCGGTTTTCGGCAGTCATTACAATCACCCGCTCGTTGGCAAGGGCTGTTTGGGTTAAAAGTTCTTCGTAACTCATCTTATCGCACCACTAAAGTTTCTGATGTTAATGTTGTATTGTGCTGGCCATGCAGCTCCAGTAAAAGCTGCTCAATCTCGTCTGCATTGAAATTGCAGAACCATCTGTCGGCACGTTCCTGGATACTTGGCAAACCTTTACCACGTACGGTATCGGCAATAATTACATTCAGTTTTCCGGCCTGGAAAGGGAAGGCATTAAAAGTTTCGTTGAGTTGGGCAAAGCTGTGTCCGTTTATTCTTTTAACTGCCGCACCAAAAGCCTCAAACTTATCGGCAAGCGGCTCCAGCGGAATCAGATCCTCCGTACGCATATTGGCCTGGAAGTGGTTACGGTCTACCACGAAAAGCAGGTTATCCAATTTATAGGCGTTAGCCACCAGCATGGCTTCCCAGCAGGTGCCTTCGTTCAGCTCGCCATCGCCTAAAATACAAACTACTTTGTTTGTGCTGCCGCTGATCTTCAGGTCCATAGCAACACCAATAGCCACCGAAGGTAAATGACCTAATGAACCAGAGTGAAATTCAATGCCCGGAATTTTAGTATTTGGGTGCCAGTAAATATGATCATTAAGCAGGAGGTGATTTTTAAGGCGCTCTTTTTCCAATAAACCCAGTTCGGCAAAGGTGCCGTACAGGGCAGGTACATCATGGCCTTTAGATAGAAAAAGGTAGTCGCGGTTTGGATCATCAAGGTTATCTTTATTAATGTTCAAAAAACGACTATATAAATAAACGATCAGGTCGACCGCAGATAGCGATGCCCCTGTAAAACACCCGCCATCGGTAGACATGCGGATGATATGCTCCCTTACTTTCAGAGCGGTATCCGTTAATTCCTGGTAATTGTTATTCTCCACTGTTATCATTCGCTTGTTATAATTCCTGTAAGTTTTTTGTGGGCGCCTGTTTAGTTTGGTCAGGCGCGATAGTTTTTAGTTCATCCATATGATGCCTATACCAGTTTACACCAGCGTATTGTGCGTTAATGTTATAGATCTCGGGCTTTTCATTAAGCAGGTTAAGAATATCATCGCAGGAGAACTGATTATTATCAGCGTATAATTCCCGGAATACACGCTCTATAAAGTAATAATCTTCAGCGTAATCAATAGTAAACCTATGCGACATGGAATAATCCAATCCCGCAGGCCAGGCTACATTATTTATCCTGAACAATTGCGGGTTTTCCCATATATAAGGCGTAGTGTGTTCTAACTCTAAAGGGCGGTTTGCACCTTCCCATGCCTTGGTGAGGCATTGCATGGTCATTATCTCAACATCGTTGCCATCGGGGTAAGTAGCCGGGTGCAGGTTGCTCACAAAATCGAAAGACTCGCGGTTGGCAAAAAAATAATCCAATACATGATCAACAATGCGCGGGTCAATCAGTGGACAATCAGATGGGATCTTTAATATGATATCGGCATCATGAAGTTTCGCTACCTGGTAATGCCTGTCGAGCAGGTTGTTCAGACTACCACGATAATAGGGGATACCTATGTTTATAGCCTCATTTATAATGATGTCATCATCCGGCGTTTCGGATGTGGCGATGATAATCTCGGCTTTATGACTGATCATTTGAAGCCGCTCAACCATCCGGGCAAGCAGGCTTTTACCCAATATTGGAAGCATTACCTTACCCGGTAACCGGCTCGATGCCATGCGGGCTTGTACTACTATTAGTATCTTGTTTTTCACGGTAAAATTATTACCAGTTAGCAATCAATTCTTCGGTTAATTGAAATTCCGCCTTATTAACCAGGTGTTTATTCATAGCCAGTTGCGGATCAAAGCTTTCGCCACTACCGGTATGATTTAAATAGCCGCGGCAAATGGCTGCTATATTTTTTGCCGATACACCATCGTTTTGTATTGGTGCAAGCCGTTTAAGTTCATCAACATCAAAAAGTGAATGAACTTTTTTGCCTAAAGCAATGCCGGTATACACCACGGTTGAATATTGTGTAATGAGCTCGCAGCAATTGGCTATCATTTGGTTGGTATTACCTTTACTGTACACCAGGGTATTGGCAGGAGTGTTGGCACGGATCTCCTTTTCGGCCCGGACAAAATTTTCGTTTGGGTGAAGTTTGAAGAGTAAAGGCCTGCCGTTAGCGATTTTTACTGCCTTTTTAATGAAAGCTATCCTGTTTTCAATGCGGAAGGTTTCACGCATATCGGTAGTGGCAACCATTACATAATTATGATGTGGAAAATCATTGCTTACGTGCTGAACCAGGTTATCATAGTTAGGCATGCCCGTAACGGCAATTTTCCGCCCTTCGGTACCTTTGCCCATAAAATATTGTTTATAACCTTGAGATGCTGCACAGTATACATCACAGATATTTGATGATCCGTTCAGTGAAGTATTACCACATAGTGTAGGGGGGAGCTTGAGGCTCCTTACAACCCGGCTCCACGGGGTATAACGGTCAATCATTCCTTCCTGAACCCAAATGGTTTTGGTGTTTTGCATCCGTTGAGGTACAACCAGGTCGCTACAATAAACAACCAGGTCATATTTGTTTTTTCTGGCTTGAAAATCTATTTGCAGATTGTTGTTTTTAAGGTACTCTTCAGAGATAAGCCTAAACTTGGTAGAAAGCACCGTGCCGCTTAGTACCGTAGTATTATTAATAATGTAATTGAGCGTTGTGTTATCAGTAAACAACTGGCTAAACCAGCAATCAAATTCAGGCAGCTCATTGGCTATCTGGTGCATTTGCGTGGTTTGGTTAATTGAACCGGTAATGAATAGTATTTTCTTCATCCTTTTATTTCAATTAGCTTTAATTCCTGAAATTGTGTTTGTGAAAGGCATTAAGTTATGAACCGATTTTGGAAAGATTCTGTAATTAACCATCGTGAAAAGAAATTGGCCGGAGAGCACAGTAATATTGTCAGGTTGAGTAATTATCATATCAAATATTAAAATACCATAAGTGTAAACTCCTGCAAATTCCTTATTCAGAATTTCAATAACAGGAGGCAACCATATCCGGCTAAAACTTATGATTTGATAAATGTAGGAGGGTAACTTTTAAATAATGAGAACCCTGGGTTATCAAATCGTTAAGCCATAATTTGCAGTAAATTATTTATTAACAATCATTACGTTCTGTTAATTAATTTAAACAGAGTGTGATAGCGCAGGAGAGAAATAAAAAGAGCGTATTAAATTGCAGTAAGGTTAATTGATATACAAGTTACGACCAATTTACACCATTGCAAAATTTTTTTTACAAAGTATTTTTGATAGTGGTAAAAACTAAATTTACTGATTTTGCCAATGACAAGTGCGTAGAGATGATAATGCAATGCCGGAAGCTAATGGGCTCCATGCAAGTAATTATCGGTATTGTATAAATGTTTAGGATGGTTTGTGTTTTTTTTAAGCCAGAAACAAGATTGTGTATGCTAAACCTAAACCATGATATTAAATATAATAAGTATGGCGGTAACAAACAATACCATCATCCCGCCAAGAAAAAGATAATCGGCCACGGCTTCTGACCGGCCACCTGGTTTAATATTACCCCTGATTGAAAGAAACGATAAGATGCAGCTCAGCATAAAGAAAACCAGTGCTATTGTAACTGTTTCATCGATATAAGTCCGTTCGGAAAGTTTAAGAAATTTCAATGAGGTAAGTACTACAAAACATAACCCTAATAAATTTGATGCTGCATTAAGGATGTGAGGTGATTTATCGTTGCGTGACATATTGTTATAAAACTAATAAAATCTACCGTACCGAAGCCGTTTACCTTTAAAATGTTTATCGGTCAATATCAACAATGTAGTAACATAACCTCCGGCCCAATGTGCAAAATAATTGAGGATTGTTTATTTTTATCAAAATATTAGAATATCATTAACCGGGGATCGAGAGCTGTTGCACCACAGCTGCGTTATTTAGGCTTATTTTGGGTTAAATAACGATATATCGTCAGTTTTTTTTGTATTTTAGTTTGTAAGTTATTGCAAAACAAATAGTTGTATTTTTGGTATGCATCTTGCAATCAGTTTAGCATTTTAAGTCCCTACATCTTAAGCACATTGCCTCATGACAAAAAAGTTACTCAGTTTTTTATTCCTTACAGGTTCGGTGGTGTATGCCAATGCGCAGGCCATCGCTCCGGCGGCCTGGCAAAAATTTCAGGATAGTACCGTTGTAAGTGTTCACGCTTCATATGATGATGTAACCGGCATACATCGTTGGTTGTTTGGTGAAAATTACCGTAAGGATTGGGCCATGAAAGTTAAGCTGCCGATTATAAAATTATCGCAAATAAATGGAGGGCTAACACCTATTAAACAAGGTGGTGGCATGGAATCAAAATCGCTGCGTCTTGAAGATAAAAGCGGTCGGGAATGGGTATTGCGCAGCGTTGAAAAAACACCAGATAAGTTGTTGCCCGAAAATTTACAAGGTACTTTTGCGGTTGATTGGGTTGGCGATGAATTTAGCGGGCAGCATCCGTATTCGGCATTAATAGTACCTCCGCTTGCCGAAGCTGCACATGTACCGCATGCAAACCCGGTTATAGGTGTTGTTGGTGAAGATCCCGCGCTTGGTCAATACAGTAAGTTGTTTGTTGGTACGGTTTGTTTGATAGAGGAAAGGGAGCCTACCGGATCGTCAGACAATACTTTAAAAACGGAGGCGCAACTACTTAAAAGCTATGACAACAGGCTGGATGGCGAAGGCTTTTTGCGGGCCCGCATGCTTGACCTTTTAACGGGTGATTGGGACAGGCACGAAGATCAATGGCGCTGGGCCGATACCAAAAATGGTAAAGGAAAAACTTATGCAGCTGTACCACGCGACCGGGACCAGGTATTTCACGTTACACAGGGTGTGTTTCCAAGCATTGCGGCCTTGCCCTGGATTGATCCCTTACTTGAAGATTTTACCGGAGACATTCCGCATGTGAAATATTCTCTTTTTAAAACGCGCTTCATGAAAGAGTATCCGGACGCGCAAATAGGCTATGAGCGATGGATGCAAATTGCCAATGAGTTTGTTAAAGCCGAAACTGATGCGGTGCTTGAAGAGGGTTTAAAGCGTTTGCCTGCCGAAAGCTATAAATTCAGGCACAATGAACTATTGGCCATACTAAAAAAGCGCCGGGACAATATTCCCGCTGCTATGAGCCAGTATTATAAGTTCATCAACCGGATAGTTGATATCCGCACTACTGACAAAAATGAGCTGATAACTATTTCAGATGCCCCTGATAAGGCGACAAGGATAACGATAGATAAGCTAAATAAAGATGGGGAAACTAAAAACCGCTTTATGGATATGGTTTACAAGTCCGAAATTACGCAGGAGATCAGGCTGTATGTTTCAGCAGGCGATGACCAGGTTGTGATCAACAATGGAAATTCACCAATAAAATTGAGGCTTATAGATAGCATCGGCAGCAAAACAGTTGATGTGAAAAGTTCGAGCAAAAGGGTTTCGTTTTATGGCCGTCGGGATAGCGTAACATTTAAAGGCAATACCGGTAGGTTAAGCAAGCATTTATCTAATGACACATCAAACACTCAGTTTTTATCTACCAACCTATATAATGTATGGATGCCGCTTGCAACAGCCGCTTTGAATAAGGATGACGGCTTTCTACTCGGCCTGGGCTTTCAATACACTGGGCACGATGGTTTTCGGAAACTTCCTTACTCAACCTTACAGCAGGTAATGATCACCCATTCTTTCGCCACCGACGCATTCAGAATAAAGTATAATGGCGAATGGATCGATGCCTTTGGTAAAGCCGACTTTGTTATGAGGGCCAATATTCAATCCCCGGATAACACCGTGAACTTTTTTGGTCTCGGTAACGAAAGTGTACTGAACAAATTTGAAGGTTACCGTAGGTTTTATCGTACCCGGTTTGATATTTACCAGTTTGACCCGGCTGTACGCTGGCATACAGGTAAAAACAGTAATATTAGTGTTGGGCCATCTTTCCAGTTTTATCATCTTAGTCTTGCAGACAACACCGGGCGATTTATTAACCAAGCGTCGCTCATCAATTCATACGATAGCTTAACAGTTGGAAAAGACAAAGCACACCTTGGAGCTTTGATCAATTATACTACCAATCAGCGGGATAATAATATCCTTCCTACAAAAGGTTTCTTTTTTACTGTTACGGCTCAGGGGTATACAGGCCTTAACAGTTACTCAAAATCATTTGTACAGATCAAGCCAGAGTTTACCTATTATCAAAAGCTAACCCCCGGAGGAGCAATTGTATTGTCCGATCGTGTTGGGGGAGGTGTAAGCTTCGGTCAGCCTGCCTTTTATCAATCTATGTTTTTGGGTGGGCAGGGAAACCTGCTTGGCTACCTGCAAAACCGTTTCGCGGGCAAGCATATGGTGTTTAATAATTTGCAGGGACGGATTAAACTTGCCGATATAGCCAGCTATATTTTACCGGGTCAGTTGGGTTTAGTAGGTTTTTATGATGCAGGCCGTGTTTGGATTGATGATGAACATTCAGATAAGTGGCATACAGGTACCGGCGGCGGCTTGTATTTTGCACCTGCCAGTTTAACAGTGCTGCAAATATTAGCCGGGCATTCAAGCGAAGGTTGGTACCCATACATATCGCTTAATTTCAGGCTGTAATTAACCTTTGGGAAAATCAATATAAAGTATAAAGAAAAGAGCCGGTGCCGAATCCAAAAGGCTTTGGCTCTTTTTTGTTAATATTTGGCATTGAGTTAGTTATGGTTGATGTGTGCCAAATTGCATCAATGCAAAAAGAGTTAAAGCCTATTTAACATTAAGTGGTGAAATAGGCCTGAAAAAAACATTTCTTTATAATTCCTTATTCCTATGTTGTTGATCTGAGAACCTTCTCTTAATACCTCTGTAATAATTTCGTTGCAAACTAACTGTATTGCAATGAAACAAAATTTACTTAAAATTTCAAGATTGTTAATTCTTTTTGCAGTATGTATGCTTGCTTATGGCAGCTCATACGCACAGAATTTAACTATCAGAGGTATCGTATTAGACGAAGCCAATCAGCCTTTGCCCGGCGTAAATGTGCAGGTTAAAGGTACCACTATTGGTGTAGTAACCGGTACCGAAGGCCGCTTTACCCTTGCGGTTGCTAAAGGCCAGGTACTAACTTTCAAATTTATTGGATATGCGCCGCAGGAAGTAACCATTGGTACCGAAACCAATATTTCCGTTCAATTAAAATCCGATTCAAAAGCATTATCTGAAGTTGTTGTAACAGCTTACGGTGTTAAAAAAGAAACCAGGAGACTTGGTTATACAGTTCAGGAAGTTAAAGGCCCGGAGCTTGTTAAAGCCCGTGAGCCTAATCCCATTAACTCATTGGCAGGTAAAGTTGCAGGTTTAACAGTAGGTACCAACGCCGAATTATTGGGCCGTCCGGAAATTGTTTTACGTGGTAGCAAGGATTTACTTTTTGTGGTTGATGGCAGCCCGATCAACTCGGATACCTGGAATATCAGCCCGGATGATATCGACACCTACACTGTGTTAAAAGGCCCTAACGCTGCGGCATTGTACGGTTCAAGAGGTATCAACGGTGCAATCATCATCACAACTAAAAAAGGTACTACCGATAAAAAAGGCTGGGAAGTTAACGTTAACAGCAGTACCTTATTTGAAGGTGGTTTGATTGCTTCACCTGAGGCTCAAACTGAATATGGCCGCGGTAATGGTTATCACTATGAGTATCAGGCTAAAGACAATAGCAACGTTTATTTGCCCGCTGCTGATGCTTTGTATGATAATGGAAACCGTTTAGGTGAATATGGTCCTCGTTTTGAAGGCCAACTATTGCGCCAGTATGATAGCCCTTATGATCCTGCTACCGGTAAACGTACACCTACGCCATGGGTAGCCCGTGGTAAAGATAACTTTGCTAATTTTAAACAAACAGGTATTATTTCTACAAACAACTTAGCTGTTGCGGCAAGTGGTCAAAATTATAATACAAGGTTTTCATATACTCACTTGTATCAAAAGGGTATGTTCCCTAATACAAAGTTAAACGCTGATAACTTCAGTCTTAACGCCAGTTATAATATCACATCTAAGTTGACTATCGATGGAAACATCAATTTCAACAAACAATATACTCCCAATATCCCGGATGTGAGCTATGGCCCTAATAGCTATATTTATATGTTTAAGGTGTACGGTTCGGCAGATTACGACGTGCGCGACCTGGAAGATATTTACAAAGGTCCGATGGGGGTTCCTGGTTTGGTTCAATACGCACAGGAGTATGGCCGTTTGAATAACCCTTGGTTTATGGCTCAAAAATGGTTGCGAGGCCATGATAAAACAGATATTTATGCCTACCTGCGTTTAAATTATAAAATCACACCTGATTTGAATGTAAGCTTGCGTTCGCAAATCTCTACCTGGAACCAACAAAGAACTGAGCAGGTGCCTTCATCGGCGAACTTAAATGCTTATACCAAATGGTATTATTTTGGCTGGTATGGCGATTATCGCCAGGACGATCGTAAGTTGTTTGAAAACAATACCGATTTACAGCTGAACTACAACAAAACTTTTGATAAATTCAATGTATCAGCTTTATTAGGTGGCAACTCCCGCTCATTTACCTATAATTCATTTTACGGTACCACGCGTGCTTTGGCTTTACCTAACGCGTATGTTTTATCAAACTCACAACAGGCACCGCTTACTTATACCTGGGATTCAAAAATGCAGGTTTACAGCGGTTACTACTCATTTGATATCGGATATGATAAATACATAAACGTTAATACCACCGGCCGTGTTGATAAATTATCAACTTTTGCTCCGGGTCATGATACGTTCTTTTATCCGTCTGTCTCGGTATCAACCGCCGTTTCTGATTATGTTAAACTACCCGAAGCCATCAGTTTCTTGAAATTCAGGGCATCTGAGGCTGTGCTTAAAGCAGGTTTAACCCAGTCAACTATAGCCAGCGCTTATACTCAGGTTCAGAATACTCCTGGCCAGAACACGAATACATTACTTGGTTATGGTACCGAACTATACAGTTCATACGATGGACCAAGCTACACTAACCAGGATCTTGCCTCATATATATCGCTTTATAATAACACTTCATCGGTTCTTTACTCAAACACTAAAGCTAATTCAAACCTGCATTCTCTTAAAAGAATATCTTACGAGGCTGGTATGGATATTAAATTCCTTAAAAATCGCTTAGGTTTGGATGTTACCTATTTTGATACACAGAATGGTCCTCAGATCTATCAATTCCCAATAGATCCGGCAACCGGTTATAACGCTTATAACCAAAACGCGGTAACTACGAAAAGAGCGGGTTGGGAACTTTCACTAACTGGTTCTCCTTTCCGTAACAAAGATGGATTTTCATGGGATGTGAACGTTAACTATTCTACATTTAAAGAAACACTAAAGGATATTGGTTATAATAATGTTCAGTCCATTGCACTGGTAGCCAATCACAACTTTGCTATCGGCGATAGGGTTGATGAAGTATTTGGTACCAAGTTTTTAAGAGATGGTAACGGAAATATAGTTTATGATGCAGGTGGTGCATTATTAAAAGCATCTGGTTCAAACAGCCAGGTATACGGATCATTAGGTCACTTAAACCCTGATTTTACCTTTGGTATCAATAACAGGTTTTCATACAAAAGTTTCAGCTTTAGTTTCCAGGTTGATGGTCGTATAGGTGGCGTTATTTATGATTATAACTACTACGCGGCCAGGCAAGGTGGTACCGATCTTTCAACAGTTCAGGGTGTTATTGGTGCGGCGCGTTTAGCAGAGTGGAATTCAACAAAAGTTGGTACACAAGCTCCAACTCCTTCATTATTAGGTAACGAAAGCGGCGCGGGTGTTAAAATTGTAAGTGGTACACCTAAGTTTCAAAATGGTGTTATCTCAAACATGAGCGAGCTTACTTTCGCCCCAAATACAACTCCTATTACTGTTCAGGGATATTTGAATGGCAACGTGAAAAGTATTGACGAATCGTTCATGATCAGCAGGTCATTCGCGAAACTACGCGAGGTGACTATAGGTTATAATCTTCCGGCAAGGTACCTGAAAAACTCGGCTGTTAAAGCGGTATCATTCTCATTGGTTGGCCGTAACCTATTATATTTTGCAGCCCGCAAAGATTTTGACATAGATCAATATGCTTCTGGTTATAACTCGGCCGACGGTACAACCGGTGGTGCCCCTTCAAACGGAGCATTGCAAAGTACAACCGCGCGCAGGTACGGTTTTAACCTAAACGTTACATTCTAAAATATTTTATAAAACCTATTTATAAAGATGAAAGCTTTAAAAGTAATTACAGCAGCGGTAGTATTGACTATGTCGATAACGAGCTGTCAAAAAGGTAACCTCAATTTAAACCCGAACGCCGTAAACGCTAATTCGGTGATCCCGGTTTCATTGATCGTTAACCACCTTACCGCCGTATTGGTACGTTCGGAAGAAGCCCCTTTCGGCGACGTAAATAAATCAAACCAGTTCCAGGTTTCTAACTACGCAAAATACTGGGGTACCAACGAAGATTCGTGGTCGTACAGCGCCCACAGTTATGAGTTATTGAAATATGCTGTGCAACTGGAGTTGCAGGCAAAATCGCAATTTGGCAATACAACAAATAAATATTTTGCTATATCTAAATTCTTTCGCGCATATTCAGCAATCTGGTTATCACAAAGGGTAGGCGATATTCCGATGAGCCAGGCTGGCGATATCAACTTCCTTACACCCGTTTTTGATCCCCAACATGATGTTTACAAAAACTCATTACAGTTGTTGGATGATGCCAATAAGATACTTGCCGCGTTAGGTTCGCCGGGCACTATTTTAGATAGCGGTGATATTTTTGGATTAACCAATCTGCAATGGCAAAAAGTAATTAATTCATACAGGTTAAGAATATTGATCAGCTTAAGCAAAAGGGCTGACGATAATGCAGATTTAAACATCAAATCGCAGTTTGCAGCTATTGTTGGCAATGCGGCTACTTATCCTGTAATGACGGCAAATAGTGATAACGTTGTTTATAAATATACCACGGCAACTCCTTATCCGGTTTTTGCTTCGGGTAGTAATTCATATAACAACTTTATGAATGTTGGTAAAACCGTGTTGGATATTACCACGTCTACAAAGGATCCGCGTACTTTTTTAATGGCTACTCCGGTGGGCACCACAAATATTAGCGATTTTGCAAATTACATAGGTGCCGATCCTGGTACTCCTTTATCAACATTGCAAAACGACGCCGCTAAATATTCAAACTTTAATGGTATGCGTTACTTTGGGTCTGCTACGGGTGCTACTGTCGAACCATTTATTTTTATTGGGTATCCCGAATTATGCTTCAATATTGCTGAGGGGATCAATAGAGGATGGGCACCGGCACTTGCCGCAACTGATGCTAAGACCTGGTATGACAAAGGTATTGCTGCTTCATTTAGCAACTTTGGTTTAAATGTTGCTGCAAATTCAACAGTCTCAATATCTGAAGTAGGCGGTAAAAGCATTGGTTCTGTAACTACAGATAATGCTACATTTCTTGCTAATGTTAGTTATAACCTCGGCTCCTCATCTGCTGCCCTTGCCCAGATTTTACAGCAAAAGTATGTTGCTTTCTTCATGAACTCGGGTTGGGAAGCGTATTTTAACCATCGCCGTACCGGCTTGCCTGCATTTAGCGAAGGTGGTACAGGTTTAGGCACCCCCGGCGGTAAATTGCCTCGCCGTTGGTTATATCCTCTGGATGAGATCAACGCCAATAATGTTAACTATCAAAAGGCGTTAGCAAGCCAGTTTGGTGGTACTGATGATGTATTTAAAGATACATGGCTTACTAAATAATTTTAATCAATATAAAAAAACAGGGCCCTGGTTTCGGGGCCCTGTTTTTCCATTTAGAAAGAATATGAAAAAACTACATTTATTACTGGCAATCGTTTGTCTCGCCGGAAGTGTTAATGCGCAAATTGCCGATAGCACTAAACGAAAAGTTGAACTGCAGGGAGCGGTAAACTTCAGGGATCTGGGGGGATATACCACTAAAGACGGACACCATGTAAAATGGGGCAAGGTTTACCGCAGTGCCGATATGAGCAAGCTTACAGACCAGGACCTGGCGGTATTAGCCGAACGTAAAATAGCCTACGATGTGGATTTGCGGGGTACACAGGAATCAAAGCAGGCACCTGACCGTATGAACCCTAATACCGACTACATCTTATGCCCCGCCGGAAGTGATAATGTTGGCAATATGCTTCAAAGCTTTAAAGGCAAAACGCGCGGTGATTCGGTTATGGAAGCGTACTACAGTAACACTACTTTCCTTGCCGACAGGTACAAGCCATTTTTTGGTAAATTATTAGCAATGCCCGAAGATAAAAGCCTCGTATTTCATTGCACTGCCGGGAAAGACCGCACAGGGATAGGCGCTGCGCTGTTATTGTACAGTTTAGGCGTACCTTATGAAACCATTATGAAGGATTATGAAGCATCGAATTATTACCGCGCTGCTGAGAATGAAAAAATGGCTAAACAGATGGTTCAGTTTATGAAGATTAATGAGGGCGTTGCTAAAGATGTTGTTGCTGTTAAAAAAGAATACCTTGATGCCACCTTCACTGCTATCAAGAAACAATATGGATCTATCGATAACTATCTCAAAACTCAAGTAGGTTTAACTGATAAAGATATCACTGCATTAAAAGCTAAGTTTCTGGATTAAGAATTTAAAAATAGTAGATAAAGCCGTCATTGATTCGTACAGCAATGACGGCTTTCTTTTGTTTTTCGCAGCTTCTAATTAATCAAAAGTACCCTTCACCGGGCCGCGCGCAACTACTTCGTTAATTCAGTTTCATACAAAATCTTGCCCGCCATATTAATAGCTTTAACATGCAACTTATTGCTGTTTATAGCAAAATACATAAAGCCATGCTCCGATGCCTCAAAACGGCTGTAGGGTATCCCCGCGGTAACTGGGGTAAGCTCCGAACCTGCACCCGTAATAAACTGGTGGGTATATCCTTCGGGTTTAAGGTGCTGAAGTGAATGATCGTGGCCTGACAAGTATACATCTACTTTATATTTTTCAAAAATGCCGGCCATCTTTTCTCTCACCGTTAAAGTGTCGTAGTTTTTGATACGGGGGCCAACTGTATAATAGGGGTGATGGCCGATGATCATTTTCCATTTTACGCCGGGCGATACGTTTTTTAGTTGTTCATTGATCCATACCATTTGCTCTTCAACCTGTTGCTTTTTGTCTTCGTGCAACATTGGGTCTGTATCAATCATCAGCATTAATACTTTATCGCCATTTTTCCCCAGGGAAAACTCCTTTTTATAATAAAGCGAAGGCATGTTCCAACGGCGGCTCACTTTACTATAACGGATCTGGGCATGTGGATCAGCGCCATAATCATGATTGCCCAGAACCGGGTACCAGTTACATTGCAGTGAATGTGCTGTATAAATGTTTTCGAACGAATAATGCCAAAGCGGGTCGTTTTCGCTTACAACACCTAATGGATAAAAGTTATCACCAACGGAGATTACAAAATCATTAGGATTGGCCGCTCCCCATAGCCCCATTTGTTTAGCTACTTCAGTTTGGTCATATTCTCCATTCCGGCCCCAGTCGCCTATCGCCATAAAATGAACATCAAATTCGTCTTTTAAAGCTGCTTTTGATGAAAGGTCATCACTCTCAAGATGTGTTATGTTTTCGCCGGCTAAAGCTGTTATCGGGGTTATTAATGACGCGCCTAAGGCGGTAATAGTAGTGTTTTTAAGAAAGTCGCGACGTTTCATTTATTAGGGTAATTGTTAAATAGTAGGTTTCAAAAGTACCTAAACATAAATGTCTGGGATAGTATCGTCAGGTTAAATAATTGTAAGTATTATATTAAATTATAAATCCAATTATTGCTTTAGTTAAAAGCAATACATAACTTCAATGCCTGTTAAATGCAACATTAAATGAGTACCATAAGCCTTAAAATAACCGATGAAACCTTCGCCGGAAAAATATTGAATGAAATAAGTATTGCCGTATCCGGCGAACGCATAACAGTAAAGGATATCATAGAGGCACGTGTTTACCAGGAGGTTGAGGATTATAATAATAAGTCGCCGCAAACATTTTATGGTCTGGTGCAGCCAACAGATACGGAAGTGTTTCTAAACGGCTTCAGGATAAAAAAGCCAAAGAAAATAGATGCCGAAAAACAGTTGTATGCCGCGCTGGACGCGTTTCAAAAAAATGGTTTTTTTGTACTGATTGATAATAAGCAGGCAGAGCTGTTGGAAGAAGAAGTGCTGGTAAATAATGAAAGTACTGTAAGTTTCATTAAACTGACACCCCTTGTAGGAGGTTGATATGGGATTGGGGGACCTATTTAAACGATTTTTACCTAAGGTGGCTGTAGCTACAGGTGCGATGAGCGCCGAGGAAGCCTTTTTTGATGAGGTAGTAAACAAGGTAAGAAATGAACTTGCAGATTACAGAAGATGGTGGGATTTCAAAGCGTCTGATTCGGAAGTATTTAAGCAAGAGGTGCTGTCGTTGCCGGATAAGCATAAAGTTGCTTTTATCATATACAACGTTAAACTGGTGCATGATTATTATGCCTCAACAAGTTCTATGTCATCTGCCGACAGGAGTTTTCAAGTAACCCAGATCCGCCAGGGTTTCCTAAAGTACCTGTTCAAAACACGGATAGAAATGGATGATGATGATTTTGCGGACATAATCAACACAGCAATTTCATATAGTCAAAAGTACTGGGGAGTAAAAGTACCGCTTAAATCTATCCTCAATCAGTTTCAGAAAAAACATGAAAATAAGGAGTTATCCCCGGTAGCCACTAATGCGTTAAAAAAGTTACTCGTTAAGCTGAAGGCTTCGGCAAACACTTATAATGAATTAGAAACATCTAAACTTAAAGAACAGGCCCAGGCTATTTTGGCTCCTGGCAATAAATCCCAAATCGTTCTTTTTCCGGGCAATGATGATTTTCCTAAAATGATCAATAATGAAATAGCTTCATTATCCGGTCATGATAAGATTGTTTGGTATCGGCTTTTTGAAGCAGTGAAAAAAGGGGGCGGTGCCAAACCTTCAAAGAAGTATCTTCAGGAGGGGGAATTGCTAATTGATCAACTTGGAGTAGAAAAGTTTAAGCAAACTTTCATTCCATGGATCGATCATTTGATCAACCATAAAGAAAAACAGGTTACAAACGCTGTAAACTACGGATATGCCACTTATAATGTTTTATTCCACGAATTTCTCTCTGCACCCGCAACAGAGTGTTTTAAGGGGTTGATCTGGTTGTGTGGCACACTCAATGATACTACTTTGCTTAATCGTGTTGCGATGATGGCAGATCGCGCTTATCGTAAAATACCGGGTCATGGTCAAACATCAACCGCTATTGGTAATGCCTGTTTGTTTGCATTATATAAAACCGAGGGCTTAGAGGGGATAGGACATTTATCAAGGCTTAAAGTAAAAATCAAGCTCGCCAGTACCCTTAACCTGATCGAAAAGTATCTTGTACAAGCAGCTGAAGACAGGATGCTCCCTGTTGACGACATTGAAGACCTTGCAATAGACGACCATAAGCTGGTGAACGATGAACGGGCTTTTAAGATAGGAGAGTTTGAAGCGATTTTGCGAATTGAAAAGATAGGTAAAGTAAGCCTGCGTTGGGTTAAACCTGATGGCACCACGCAAAAATCAGACCCCGTTTCTGTTAAAGAAAATCACCCCGCCGAGCTAAAAGAGATCAAGCTTATCGTCAAGCAAATTGAATTGAGTTTGAGCGCCCAGCGCGACCGTATTGATGCAAGCTTTAAGCAGGGACGAAAACTGGTCTGGAGCCATTTTGAAACCTATTATTTTAATCATGGTTTATTATCATACATAAGCCGTAAGCTTATCTGGAGATTCAGGAAAAATGATATCGAAACAGAAGGATATTGGTTGGAGGGAGCCTGGATAAACCGGTTGGGACAAGCGGTTGATATAACTGGCGCGGAAACGGTATCGCTTTGGCACCCATCAACAGCTTTGGCAGAAACGGTGAATGAATGGCGGACTTTTTTCCTCGACAGGCAAATACAACAACCGATAAAGCAGGCTTTCAGGGAAGTATATCTGCTTACAGACGCGGAAATAAATACGCGAACATACAGTAACCGCATGGCTGGTCATATACTTAAACAACATCAATTTAATTCGCTGGCCGGCGTGAGGGGCTGGAAGTATACCTTGCAGGGACAGTTTGATAACGGCGCTAACGGGATTGCAACAATCAAACTACCTGCGTTTGATATGATAGCTGAATATTGGACCAATGCGGTTGAAGCGGGCGACGGCGTAAGCAGTAGCGGGGTATTCAATTATGTGGCTACAGATCAGGTAAGGTTTACTCATAGCCGACAGTTGGAAGCCGTACAATTGATCGATGTACCCGCTGAATTGTTCTCGGAAGTGATGCGCGATGTTGATCTTTTTGTGGGGGTAACCAGTGTTGGTAATGATCCAAATTGGCGAGACAATGGGGGCTTACCCGCTTATCGTGATTACTGGCAGGCTTACTCATTTGGCAATCTCACAGAAGTAGCTAAAGGCCGTAAAGAAATTTTAGAACGATTACTTCCACGTTTGAGAATTGCAAAAGTTGCTGAAATTAAAGATAAATTCCTGGTGGTAACAGGTAAGAAACGAACTTATAAAATTCATCTGGGTAGTACTAATATCTTGATGGAACCTAACGACCAGTACTTATGTATAGTCCCCGATCAGTCAAAGAAAAACATAACTGAAAATGTGTTCCTGCCTTTTGAAGGGGATAATGGCCTTTCGGTTATTATAAGTAAGGCTTTTTTGCTGGCCGACGATGATAAAATACAAGACCCCACTATTTTAAGTCAGATTCGCCGGTGATCTGAATCTTCGCTTACTAAATTCAGGCAAATTACTTTGTGTTAATTTATTTCCTTTTAATTAATAGTCGGAGGATTTTTAGTTAATTTATATTATGTTGAAATAAAATTTCTAAAAAGTTAATTTTAAGATACAGTAAACGGAACTATTGTAACAAACCTGTCGTATAAAAGCCTACCTGATTATTGTTAGGGCGGTAGCAAAATCATTTATTACCCTGAATATAAATGGTTTCGCAAATAGAAGCTTTAGCAACCTCATCATTTATGGATTTGATTTTTAAGGTTTTTTTAAAGGTTCATGAACAACCGTTTATTAGTATTACTGCTCCTGTTATTGTCGTCCAAAGCAAAGGCGCAAAACTGCACTTTGAGTGTTAATTTAACAGCCTCATCAACCACCATCTGTTCGGGCAGTTCGGTGGTGTTAACAGCCGCTGCTACCGCTGGGACAGGGCCTTTTACTTATTTATGGAGCACCGGGGAAACCGGCCCTGCCATCAGCGTAAATAAATCAGGTATTTATACGATAACAGTTACCGATAAAACAACAGGATGTAAAGGCGTTGTAAAAAGTATAACCATTGCCGATGCCAATACACCAGCTGCACCTACTGCTAAAAGTGTAGTTGTTTGTCAAAACAGCCCGGCAACGCTTACTGCCACCGGGCCGGGTGGGGATTATCAATGGTTTGACGCCCCTGTTGGCGGTAATTTTTTAGCAAGTTCAAATAGCTTTACCACACCGCCGGTAACATCGTCAACTACTTATTACGTACAAGCCACAATAGCCGGCTGTACAAGCCCGCGTACGGCCGTTGTTGTATATATAACCGGCAATCCGAATGTTACAGGCGCAGCCGTATGTTCTGGCGGAACAGCTACGTTAACAGCGAGTGGCGGCCAAAGCTATACCTGGTATGCTTCTGCAGCAGGCGGGGCGATTTTAGGAACAGGGCCGTCATTTGTTACGCCGCCACTATCTAAAACTACCACTTATTATGTTGTTGCTGTAATTAATGGTTGCACAAGTGTACCTACCCCTGTTGTGGCTAAAGTTAACGCGCCGCCGGCTACCCCCGTGGTTTCAAATATCAGTAGTATTTGTTCGGGTTCGGCAGCAACCTTACATGCTGATGCAACGGCCGGTTATTTTCAATGGTTTGATGTGCCGACAGGCGGCACCCCTCTTATTTCGAGCCCTGATTATACCACGCCGGTACTAACTGCCAGCAAAACGTATTATGTACAAACTGTACTTAATGATTGCGAAAGTCCACGTGTGGCTGTAACTGTATCTGTTAACGCGATCCCTGCTGCACCCGTACCTCAAACAACAAGCATTTGTTACGGCTCGGCAATTACATTAACAGCCGCTGTAAACCCGGCCGGCACGTATACCTGGTATGATGCTCCAACAGGCGGACGGTTATTGAAATCGGGCTTAAAGTTTATAACGCCGGCGCTAACTAAAACAACTACTTATTACCTTGAAAATACTTCAGCATCAGGTTGCACAAGCGACCGCGCGCCGGTAAAAGTAATTGTTAATCCGCCTGTAGCTACGCCCGTTGCGGCAGGGGCGGTGATCTGCTCCGGTTCGGTGGTTTCATTAACAGCATCATCAGCAAATGGCAGCTATCAATGGTATGATGCGCCTGCAGGCGGCAATCTTTTATCATCCCAGGCGGGATATACAACACCGGCGTTAACAACAAGCACAACCTATTATGTACAAGCTGCTGTTGATGGCTGCACCAGTGCCAGAACTGCTGTGCCGGTAACTGTGATCCCGCCGGTAACGGCCCCGCAGGTACCTGCCACAACTGTTTGTTATAACGGATCGGCTGTGTTAACCGCGACGGGTAGCGGCGCAGGTTTCACATGGTATGACAGCGCTGTTAGTGGTAAGATCTTATCATCAGGGCCAACCTTTGTTACTCCTAATTTAACCGCACCGGCAACATATTATGTTGAAAATTCATCAAATGATTGTATCAGTGTGCGTACTGCCGTCATTGTTAGGGTGAATCCGCAGCCATCGCCACCAATAGCTTCCAATACATCGGTTTGTTCCGGTACATCGGCGAAGCTTACGGCTACCGGCGATGGCAATATCCTTTGGTTTGCAACACCTAACTCTGGTAGCCCTTTGTTTACAGGGAGTACATTCAACACACCAATTATTTCCCAAAAAACAACTTATTACATGCAAAGCAGGGTTGGCGATTGTGTAAGCAGCCGTGTACCTGTAACGGTTTCAATCAATTCGGCCGATGAAACACAATTCCTTTATACATCAGGCACTTTTAGTCCCCTTAGCCCCAACCCCAACCCCATAATCAATAATCCATCGGGCGGAACTTTCAGCTCCTCGCCGGCAGGGCTGGTATTTGTCGATATTCATACCGGCGAGATCGACGTAAAGGCCAGCGCACCAGGTAAATATATTATTACCATAACAGGCAATGGCCCTTGTACCTCAACTTACAGCGCCGGAGTGGAGATCGTTTCTATATTCAATGCAAAGTTCACTTACGGCGGGCCGTTTTGCCAGTACGGCACTAACCCTAAACCAATGTTTCCGCCCAATGCAAGTGCGGGTATTTTTTCGGCGTCTCCTTCAGGTTTGACCTTTTTGAGTACGGCAACCGGCGAAATTAATTTAAGGAAAACTACTCCGGGTACATATGAGGTTACCAATACCATTCATAATCCCAACGGAACAGTGGGCAGCACTGCTACCGCAAAAGTAACGATAGATCCGGGCGCAACGGTAACCGTTGGTTCTGACCAAACTCTACAGCCTGGTGAAATCGTTCAACTGGAGGGCACCATAAACGGTGTTAACGGCGGCAAATGGTCGGGAGGTTTAGGTAAATTTGCTAATGCAACAGATCCCAATACCACTTATACCCCTGCTGCCGGCGAAAAGCAGGTAACACTTACCTTAACCTCTAACGATCCTCCCGGGAATTGCGGGCCAGGCATTGGGAGGGTTGTTATTAATATCGGCTCTGTTTTATCGGCACCAACAGCATCCGGCACATCAACCTGTATGGGAAGTATAGCTACGGTATCGGCTACAGGCCCAGGCGGTACCTACCGCTGGTATAGCGCCGCCGAAAACGGTACGTTGCTATCAACGGGGCCTAATTTTATTACCCCTGCGCTTACGCAAACAACAACGTATTATGTAAATACAACTGTAAATGATATTACCAGCAGTATGACTGTTGTAACGGTAACGGTTAATGAGCCGCCACAGGCTCCGGTAGTTAACAATGTGCCAGCCTGCGAAGGCAGCCACTCAACTTTAACTGCTACCGGCTCAAAAGGTACTTATCAATGGTATGATGCCCCGGTTGGGGGCACTTTGCTATCTATTAATAACACCTATACGACACCTGCTTTGATTACCAACACAAGCTATTATGTACAGGCTGTTGTTGATGGTTGTGTAAGTGCGCGCACTAAGGTTGATGTTACCGTTAATCCTTTGGCGGTTATCACCAGTGGTTCTGCCGATAATGTTTGCAGCGGGGTACCTCAAAATTATACCATTACAGCCGATCAGCCCGGCACAACTTTTTTATGGTCGCGTGCAGTAGTTGAGGGAATTAATAACATAGCGGTTGCCAACCAAACATCTGCCCGGATAACAGAAACACTGATCAGTGCAAGGAGCGGCCCTGTTGATGTTACTTATCTAATTACGCCTGTATCTAAAAATTGTCAGGGTACACCATTTAGCTATGTAGTTACGGTATATCCGTCGCCTCAGGTTACAAGTGCACCAACTACAACATTGTGTAATATGACTACCGCTAATTACGCCATTGCATTCAATATCCCGGGAGTAGGTTTCAGCTGGGCAAGGGATGCGGTTTCCGGTATCAGCAATCAGCCTGTATCCGGGCAAATGGCAGGCGTTATCCGCGAGGTATTATTTAATACAACAAATGTTCCTGTTGATGTTACTTATACGTATAATTATCAAACAAGTAACTGTTCGGGGCCACCTTTTAAGTGGGTTGTAACCGTTAATCCTTCGGTTAATGTTACCAGTAAACCATCGGGCGTGGCCTGCAGCGGGGAGCCGGTTGATTATACTATTACTTCCAATGTGCAGTCGGCAACATTTACCTGGAGCAGAGCGGCTGTGGCTGGTATCAGCAATGCTGCCGTGGCAAATAAAACTGGCAATAAGATTGATGAAGCGCTTGTTAATAAAGGAACAAATGCCATAAATGTGCTTTATGTTATCACGCCTTCCGCTTTTGGCTGCGATGGTGTGCCATTTGCCTATGTGGTAAAGGTTAACCCCGGGGTACCATTGCCCGATATCAGGACAAATTCACCGGTATGTATAAATACGCCTATTAAATTAAATGTACCAATTACACCGAATGCGGTTTATACCTGGGCTGGGCCTAATGGCTATAAATCATCGTTACCAAATCCTGTAATTGAAAATGCTACTGCTGATATGACGGGTACTTATTCGGTGTATGTTACAGTTAATGGTTGTAGTAGCCCGGTAGCTTCTAAAGAGGTTGTGGTAAACAAACTGCCAACAGCGTACGCAGGTACAAATGTACTTGCTTGTGTTACCGATCAGTACATTCAACTGGCTGGTAAAATTGGTGGAGGTACAAAGACAGGGCTATGGTCAAAAAAAGGTACCAACCCCGGGCAGTTTTTTCCTTCAAGCAATGAACTTAATGCAAGGTATGAGCCCACTGCCGAAGATAAGGCTGCCGGTTCGGTTACTTTGATCCTAACGTCCACCAGTCCGGATAATTGCAACAATGCCACGTCCGAATTGACTATAACCTTTGGCAAAACACCTGGTACAAACGCCGGTTCCGATCTGGAAGTTTGCTCCCGCCGAGATCCGATTAAGCTGGATGGTAACGTGTTGATAGCGGGCGGCGGTAAGTGGACAAGCTCAGGCACGGGTACGTTGCTCTATGCAGAAAATGCGCAGGAGACTGTGTATACACCATCCGAAGAAGATGTGAAAAATGGATCGGTTACCCTTACACTTACCGCGAATGCGCCGGGACAGTGTTATACAGCCAGTGATGATATGGTAATTAAATTTATACCACCGCCGGCTGTTAACGCAGGTGGCATAAGATACGTACTTAAAAATCATACCATCAACTTAACGCCAACTGTAAGTGACGAAAACGTTCAATACTTATGGCTGCCTGATGCAGGTTTGAGCAATAACAAAATAAAAGAACCTGTAGTCACCGGTGATTTGGATATTATTTATACACTTTATGTTACAGATGTTAGAGGCTGCGTTAATCAAAGCCAAACTATTATTAAGGTATCGCCGGATATTACCGTACCTAATACTTTTACCCCTAACGGGGATGGTTTTAACGATTTTTGGGAAGTGAAGGGATTAGTGGCATATGAAAACTCGACAGTAGATGTATTTAACAGGTATGGCGAACGTTTATACCATTCGATAGGTTATGGTGTACCCTGGGATGGTAATTTTAACGGGCGGCAGCTACCGGCGGGGACCTATTTCTATATTGTTGATCTTAAAACGGGCAAGCCACCTTTATCGGGCTCGGTGACTATCCTGAGATAGTTTGGATCTGAAGAAAAATAATAAAGATTGCAACGTTTTTTTTAAAAAAGCGTCATATACTTAAACACGCAATCATGAAAAAAATAATCTTCTCAATGATGGCTTCGTTACTTACGGTTGCGATTGCCTTTAATGCATCTGCCCAAACAGTTACCCGCAATGTTTCGGGTTATAAAGGCATTGCCTGCGGTGGCCCATTCAACGTGTTCATTAAAATTGACGGAACCGAAAGCGTTAAGCTTGATGTTGACGCAAACATTGTTGATGATATTAAAACTGAAGTGGAAAACGGTATATTGAAAGTTGAATTTAAAAATCACTTCAAAAATCATCGTAATATTCAGCGCGCCAACATTTACATCTCTGCTAAAACTGTAGAGTATCTGGCCAACAGTGGTTCAGGCAATTCAACTGTCGATGGTACAATGACTGGCGAGAACGCTAAGATCGCCTTAAGCGGATCTGGAAATATCAAAACTGCTGTTAAATCGGGTACATTGGATTTGAGAATCAGCGGATCGGGGTCAATTGATATCAAGGGCGGTACCGGCATGGCCGATTGTCATATTTCTGGCTCAGGAGAAATCAACGGTAAAGCATTGAAGACTGAAACTGTCGAAGCATCAATTGCCGGTTCAGGGAACATTAACATTACTGCCAGTAAAACGGTTTCGGCCCGGATTTCAGGCTCAGGCAGTGTGAACTACTCTGGTACCGCAACAACAGGCGAAACACGCTACGCCGGTTCAGGCAGGGTAAGCAAGGTTGACTAATTAACTACTCATTTAAAATATTGAAAAGACTGCTCCATCACCGGGCAGTCTTTTTTATTATTAAAGTAAGGGGGAAGTGTCTCCGGGTAATTGATCAGTATAGAGTTTTGGGCTATGACTTTCTTATTTCATGCATTCCCGTTGTATCTCAAACAAAAATTCAAACAGGTTAACTTCGGTTGGGATCTGTAGTTTTTTGCGCAGACGGTACCGGCTGATCTCTACTCCGCG
This sequence comes from Mucilaginibacter sp. P4_A11, assembly GCF_056402535.1. Classification (NCBI taxonomy): domain Bacteria; kingdom Pseudomonadati; phylum Bacteroidota; class Sphingobacteriia; order Sphingobacteriales; family Sphingobacteriaceae; genus Mucilaginibacter; species Mucilaginibacter sp. P4_A11. The sequence goes on along the minus strand of NZ_JBFUHE010000003.1, from coordinate 470,787 downwards.
AACCGATATTGCCATTAACTGTGCTATTTCCTTGCTCGACAGGTTCATGATGAGGTAAGCGCACAGTTTGAGTTCCTGCTGATTGATGGTCGGGTATCTGTCTTTGATCACGGTGAGGAAATCGGCATGTACTTTATTAAAATGCATGCTGAATTGTTCCCATTCCTCGTTTATCTTTTTTTCTTCGGTAAGCAGGCGGAGGAGTTTCTTGATCTCTACAGCTTCAACCATTTCTGTACCCGATTTATTCAGGCGCTGCAGTTCTTCTTTTACTTTTAACAGGAACTCTTTCTTTTGCACCAGGTTCATTGCTGATGAGGCCAGCTCTGAGTTCTTAAATTCTATTTCACTTTCCAGTTTTTCGTTTTTAAGTTTTACGACCTCTTTTTCTGATCGTTCAAGCTCAATTTGGTGCTGGTAGGCCATTTGGCGCTGTTCTTCCTCATTTTTTTGTTGCTGCGCAAGCAATCGTTTTTCGTTATTGCGGATGTGACGTTTTTCCTGCAACTGGTAAAAATAATAGATCAGGTAAACAAATATCAGCAGGTAAACCAGGTAGGCCCAGATGGTTTGGTACCAGGGCGGATTTATAGTAAATGAATAACTTGCCTCCGGCGAAATATTATCATGGTGGTTGCGGGCCCTTACTTTAAAGGTGTAATTGCCTGCCGATAGGTTGGTGTAATCCTTCTCAGTTTTCTTCGACCACTCTGACCATTCGTTGTCAAAACCAACCAAATAGTAGCTGTACTCAACGTTTGATTGCTCTTCAAATGTTGGGGTTGAATATTCAAAATGCAGTGAATTCCAGATATGGCTTAGCGAAGGTATAGCGGCTGCAGGTTGCTTGTCATTATCATTAACATTGCTGAAATAACCTCCAAATAAAAGGCTATCCATACCGGCAATAGCTTTAACCTTACGGATATAAGTTTTTAGCGGATGAATATTCTGCTTGTATTTGGCATAATTGATATGATAGAAGCCATTTTCACCACCTACAAAAATGTTGTTTTCATTTACCGGGAATACATTTTCAAACCCGCTCAGGATCCTGCGGCTAAGTTCGGGGATATAAATGATTGATGGGGTAGGTGTTGAATAATCAGCGACACCGATGTTTTTTTCCTGAACGAACCAGATATTACCTGCCTGATCCTCTTTAAGGTAGCGCAACGCCATATTGCCGAAAACGCTTTTAAATAAAGCCGACTGATGAAAACGGTCGGTTTTGTTATCGTATTCGTAAATGCCTTTCTGCGTAGCTATTACCACCCTGTTTTTGATCCGGAATACAAAGTTATCCAGCGTTGAAGGCAAACCATCGGCCTGGGTGTAAACCCTTAATTTTGATGAACCCGGCACAAGTTTATAAACGCCGCGATAAGGATGCGAAGTCCAGATATTATTATTATCGTCGATCTCCACAAAACGGGCCGACTCATCATAGCTGTTGTTTACACTACCTTTATTAACGAGGCCATTGTTTTTATCCTCAAATAACCTTACGCCGTTGTAATTACCGGCTGCTATATATTGCCCTGCATTTAGTTTTATGGGGCGATAAAGCCAGTAGCCGGCGCTTTTATCTACCGGTTGCAATTTGCCGTCCTTGATCTGGTAAGCTCCGTCATCCACGCCCGAAAGCAATTTATTGTCAACTACAGAAAGGTTCCAGGAGAGGCTTTGTGACAGCACCCTGAAATTATTAGGTGTATAACTCAGATCGCTATTATTGCCAGCAGGTAACTCGTAAATACCGTTTGACAGGGCGAAGTATAGCTTATTGCTAAAAGCTGCAACCGAAAAGCCGCCCCCGTCTTTAAATACTGCCGGGTTAATGTGTTTAACGGCATTATTGTAGGCGATAAAATCTATCCCGTTATCAAGTCCGAGCCACACATTATGGTTATTATCCAAAAACATGCTGCGTACATTGCTGTTTTGCAGTCCCTCTTTCTTGGAGATATTTTCAATTACATTCCCCTGTTTATTTACCTGGTAAACGCCGTTAGCGTAGGTGCCTATCAAAAAGCTGCCATCGCCAAGTACCACCACGCCCGAAAAATGCTCGTGGTTATCAATTCCGAAACCATTGATATTGCAGCTTTTAAGCTGGTTCCCATTGAGTATATAAACACCATTTTTAGCCGTAGTAACCAGGCTCGAATCCTTATTAATAGTCGCAATTCCGGTAATGAAAAAGCCGGCAGGTAAGTCTTTCTTATCAATGAATTTTTGCCAGCTATTGTTCTTGAAAGTAACCAGGCCCCTTTGCTCGTCATGGGCTATTAATTGCTTTTGATATATGCCCAGTGAAAGCCATGCCGAGTAGGGGGCATATGAGTTAATTTTACCATGATGATACCGGAAGATCTTGTTCCGCGACCGGAAGAAAACATCATCGTCATAACAGGCAATATCCCATATATCTGAAAACTGCCTGTCGGCTTTGGGCAGCAGTGTTTTTAGTGAAGTAAATTGAAGCAGTCCATTTTTGCCGGGCGAAAAATAACCCATCTCATCCTGCCCGCCGGCATACAGCTTTTTATCTTTTCCAAATTCTATAGACCATACAATAGTTTTATTGGGCAGGGGATAAAGCTGCCAGTAAGCGCCGTCAAATACCAGCACACCTTCGTTATTGGCAAAATACATGCGGCCCTGCGCGTCCTGAATGATCTTCCAGTTTTGGGTGCCGGCATTGTATTGTTTTTTTTCATAATTAACCGTTTCCCGCTGGCCGATATAGGTCTGTGAATACGAGGATAGGTTACCCGCAAGCAGGATTATAAAAAAAACAATAAGTGAGCGCATATAGGTTTTGCAGGCGAAAGCCCAACATTTTATTAAATGTATCAAAGATGCCGCGAATATCAAGCATTACAATAAAAATTTCAACCTGTGTGGTAGTGATGTAGTCCGAAATTTCACTGTGGGTTAATCTGCCTATACATTTGGTGCCATAAACCTGATGCCCCGGCATTATTATTTAACCAAAAGTATAAACCTGTAAATGAGTTATTTAAACTTATGTACACCTGGCTTTGCGCTTGTGCAGGCCTGCAGTTGCTTTATGGCAGCTGCACATGAGGTGCTTCCGCGATTTCCACCCTGAAAAGGTGAACCAATTTACAATACACTGCCCCACGTAGTGTGTAATGAGTGCCTGCAAAGGCTTTCATCCCTCCAAAAATCAAAATAGTATCAACCTAAAATTAAACTTTATGCAAAAAAAACTTACGTTTTGTATAGCCCTCGCACTGCTCTTTTGCTTTGTTGACAGGGCTTATTCACAAACACTTCGTGTAACCGGTAAGGTTACCGAAAAGAAATCCGGCGATCCGCTGCCCGGGGCCACCGTTGCTATTAAAGGCACCACCAATGGTACGGTAACGGATATCAACGGAAAGTACGTACTGCAAATACCACAGAGCGGCGCAACCTTGGTAGTATCCTTTATCGGTATGAATAAGATTGAGCAGCAGGTAAGCCAGGCCGGCGAAGTAAACTTCGCGCTGGAAGATAACGCCGCCAATACCCTTAGCGAGGTTGTTGTTGTAGGCTATGGCACCCAAAAAGTAACCAATATATCGGGCGCTATATCTGTAGTTAAGGCTTCGGATATTAAAAAGCTTACGCCTTTACGTGCGGAAGAAGCCCTGCAAGGCCAGGCTTCGGGCGTAACGGTGATTCAAAGCGGTTCGCCGGGTTCAAAACCTACCGTGCAGGTGCGTGGCATACCATCATTTTCAGGTAATGACCCAACCGTGATCGTGGATGGTTCGGTACAAACACTGACCGATTTTAATGCCATTAACCCTTCGGATATTGAATCGATTAACGTACTGAAAGATGCAGCTACTACTGCTATATACGGTTTAAAGGGCGGTAACGGCGTTATCGTGGTTACAACTAAATCGGGCAGAAGGAACCAGAAAACCGAGATCTCCATCAATAGCAATTATGGTATTCAAAGTGTGCAGCGTAAAATAGGTGTATTGAACGCTACAGAATATGGCGCTATTGTTAACGAAGGCAGTGTAACCTCAGGCGGCCCGGTCATCTTTCCCGATCTTTCCATACTTGGTGTAGGTACCGACTGGCAGGACCAGATCTTCCATACCGCGCCTATGCAAACGCATAACCTTTCGGCCAGCGGCGGCAGCGATAAAATGCAGTATTTCCTTTCTGCGGGATACCAGAGCCAGGGCGGTATAGTAGGTGGTTATGATAAATCGAGGTTTAACCGGGGAAACTTTACGGCTAACCTGTCTTTTGATCTTACCTCTAAAATCAAATTCCTTGTTAATGCTACCGATGTGATCCTGACAGGTAAATCGGTACAGGAAAACTCCTTTAACAGTATTTTGGGCAGTGCCCTCAACTTTGATCCAACGGTACCTGTTTACAATAACGATCCTAATAGCGTTGGTAAATACGGTTATAGTAACCTGATCCTGTCAGAAGTGTTTAACCCGCTAACCAAGCTGGATAATACCTACAACAAAAACACAGGTAATAAGCTGTATGGTAAATTTGAATTGCAGTACGATGTAATTAAAGGCCTTAAACTGAACAGCAGGTTTGGCTACACCAAGTATGATGACAATTCTAAAAACTTTACCCCGCTGATTTTTTATGGTCCGCTTAACGTAAACAACACCATGAATGCCGATGGCAGCACGGTAACCGGTTCACACAGCAGTGTATCGCAAACTAAAAACAGCAATTTTAACTATACCTGGGAATCATTTGCCAATTATAACTTCAACATTCAAAAAGATCACCATTTTGAAACGGTTGTTGGTTTTTCAATGGCGAAAACCACAGGTAACGGCATGAATGCCACCCGGCAGGATGTACCTTTCAATTCATGGGAGTTTGCCGATTTTTCGGCCGCTACAGGCAATAACACTGCCGATAACCTAAATGCGCTAACAGGTTCATACTACCAGTATTTTAAACGTAACCTCTCTTATTTCGGTCGCGTTAATTATGATTACAAAGGCAAATATCTTGCATCATTCTCTGCCCGCCAGGATGGTTCATCTGCTTTTGGTAAGGACAATAAATTCGCCAACTTTTACGCCGGTTCATTGGGCTGGGTAGTAAGCAGCGAAGACTTTTTCAAAGTGCCTTTTATTGATTATTTAAAGATCCGCGGCAGCTATGGCTCAACCGGTAACGAAAACGTGAACCCGGTTTATGTTTCTATAGTAACCGGCGGTCCTGATTATGGCCCAACTGCCAATAGCAACGGTTATAACTTTGGAAACATCTTTTATCCGGGTTCAACCGTAGGGTCGGCAGCCAACAACAGTTTGGCCTGGGAAAAACAGCTGCAAAGCAACGTAGGTTTTGATGCTACATTCTTTAAAGGCAAGCTTTCCCTCTCTGCTGATTATTTTGAAAAAAGGGTAAGCGGTTTGCTGTTTACGCCTTCAATTTCCTTGTATTTAGGCACCATACCTCCGCCAACTGCTAATATCGGCTCAACCAAAACAAACGGTGTTGATATCACGCTCGGGTATAACGAAACCATCAGCAAAGACATTAAATTAAGCAACAACTTTACATTTACCACAAGCAAAAACATTGTTACCGCTACTAATACCGACGGTACTGCTAAAGTAACCGGCGGCAGTTATTTCAATGGCCAATCGCAAACAGTTACCGTGTTTGAAAAAGGGCATACTCCGGGTTATTTCTACGGCTACAAAACCGATGGCTTATTTCAGAACGCTGCCGAAATTGCTGCCGCACCAACCCAGGACGGCGCACAGCCGGGTGATATCCGCTATGTGGATGTTAACCACGACGGAAAGATCACCGCTGCCGATCAAACTCAGATCGGTAACCCTTTCCCTAAATTTACTTTAGGCTGGAACCTGAGTGTATCCTACAAAAGCTTTGATTTCAGCGCGTTTACTTATGCTTCAATAGGTAATGATGTTTACCGGGCTTATGAGCGTAATCAAAACTTCACCAACAAGTTCCGCAACGTGCTGGCCCGCTGGACTGGTCCGGGTTCAACAAACGATGCTAAAGATCCGAGGTATTCATTTAACGACCCCAACAGTAACATCCGCGTATCCGACAGGTATGTTGAAAATGGCAGCTTCGTGAAAATAAAAAATCTGCAGCTGGGTTATACACTGCCAACTTCATTTGCACGTGGTGTATTTAAGAGCATCAGGGTTTACGGACAGGTTAAAAATGCCTTCACCATTACCAAATACACAGGTTTTGATCCGGAAATAGCCGGCGATGTGTTGGATACAGGTATCGACCGCGGCGCGTACCCGCAGGCGAGGATGTACAGCTTTGGTCTTGACATTAAACTATAACCACTAACAGATACTAAAATGAAGAAGATATACATACCGATAGTGAGCATGGTTCTGTTAATGACCATGAACACCTCATGTAAAAAATTTGTAGACTATAACCCGCACGAAGATTTTAAAGTAACCGACCAGGATTACCTTAAAACCGAAACCGATTACCGCACCATGGTGATCAGCGCTTACACGCCTTTACAATGGTTAAACCAGATGGTGCCCGTAGGCGATATTGCCTCTGATAACTCGGTGGCTGGCGGCGAGGCAGCATCAGATGTGCTTTCATTGCAACAGATGGATGATTATACCCTCACCCCGGTTAACTCAACACTTACCGATCTGTGGCAGGTATCCTACGAGGGCATAAACCGCGCCAATTACCTTACGCAATATAAAGACAAGAACCCGGCCGGTACGCAGGTTACCTTTGCAGGCAAGGATGCCCTTTATGGTGAGGTTAGCTTTTTACGCGCTTACTACTATTTTTCGCTGGTGCGGATGTTTGGCGATGTGCCGCTGTTTACCGACAAAAGGTTAGAAGTAAGCGATTCCAAAACCCTTAAGCGTAACCCTAAAGCTGATGTTTACAAACAGATAGAAGCGGACCTGAACAGTGCCATTGCCGTACTGCCGGCCTCGCAGGATCAAAAAGGCCGTATCACCAAATATGCAGCCCAGGCTATGCTGGGTAAAGTATATCTGTACGAGAATAAGTTTGATGATGCCAAAACTGTACTTGAGAGCGTGATCAGTTCAGGCGCATTTACTTTGGTGCCCGATTTTGCCTCGATATTCCTGGCAGCGGGTGAAAACGGCCCCGAATCGGTTTTTGAAATTCAGTACAGCAACAACTCTCCTTACTACAACTGGGGTGGCGTTACGCGTGGACAAGGTAATTACTCGGTACAGCAATGCGGTATCCGCGGGTTAAATGGCTCGGCTGATATGCCTTATGCGGCTGGCTGGAGCACCAACCTGCCTACACAGAATTTGGCAGCGGCTTACTCTGCCGGGGATCAGCGCAAAGCTATCACCACTTTTGATATCGAAGCTTATAAAACTGCTAATCCATCTTTCAATATCACTTACCAGGTAGCGCCTTATAAAAATACCGGCTTATATAATGGCAAATACCTGCCACGCAAAGGCGAAACCTCTGGCCAGGTGGAGTTAAACTACCTCAATAATTTCAGGACTTTGCGTTATGCCGAAGTTTTACTGATGGCTGCCGAAGCCGAAAATAGGGCCGGATCACCCAATGATACCAAAGCTCAGGGTTACCTGAACCAGGTACGTGCCCGTGCTTTTAAGGATGCCAATCACAATGTGACGGCTACAGGGGCAACGTTAAAGCAGGCCATTTGGGATGAAAGAAGATTGGAACTGGGCATGGAAGGTGACCGCTTTTTCGACCTGGTACGTACCGGGCAGGCTGCTACCAAGATCACAGGGTTTAAAACTGGTAAAAATGAAGTGTTCCCTGTACCTCAGCAGGAAGTGGATATTTCAGGATTAACGCAAAATCCGGGATACTAATCATTAACCATTAACGAAAAAGATCATGAAATCAACGAAATATATTTTAGGTATTTCTCTTTTACTTGCCATAGCGGCCGGTTGTAAAAAGGAAGAATTTACCGATACTTCATTTGTTAAAAACGCCGCCGATCCCGGGAAGTTATCCGTATTGTTTGACATTACGCATGATAATACCGGGCTGGTAACTATTACCCCAAACGGCGAGGGAGTAACATCATATGATGTTTACTTTGGCGATAGCGGCGATACCTTTGTAAAAGTTGCTGCTGGTAAAAATATTCAGCATAAATATGCCGAAGGGAACTATACGGTAAAGTTGGTAGGCCATAACCTTACCGGTAAAACCACTACCGCTACCCAGCCATTAACAGTGGCATTCAGGGCACCGGAGAACTTAAAGGTTACGCTTGCTACTGATGGCCTTAACGTCAATGTATCTGCAACTGCAGATTACGAAACGCTGTTTAAAGTATCCTACGGTGATTCAACTGCCACCAACCCGGTGCCATCCCAATCATTTTTGGAGGGGAAAACGGTAACGCATGCCTATGCAGGTGCCGGCAGCTATACTGTTACTGTAACCGCTTTAAGTGGTGGTGCCGAAACAACGGTATTTACGCAAGCGGTTAAAGTAGGTAAGCAAATAGACCTGCCGGTTACCTTTGATGACCCTAACTACGATTATACTTTGAGCGATTTTGGCAATAACCAGTCGTCATTAGCTGCCGACCCGGCCAATGCTGCTAACAAAGTAATGAAAACCCTTAAACCAAATGGTGCTGAAGTCTGGTCAGGTACAACGCTCGGTACAGCATCGGGTTTTGCTACCAAAATCCCGCTTACTGCTGCGTATGCTAAAATGAGTGTAAGGGTTTACTCGCCTGCTGTTGGTTTGGATATTAAGCTGAAAGTGGAAGACCATGCTAATGGCAACCATGCGGTTGAAACTGATGTAAAAACCACGGTAGCCGATAAATGGGAAACTTTGGTGTTTGATTTTACACAGCAGGCAGCAGGTACACCGGCGCTTGACCCGACCTTTACTTATGACAAAGCTTCTATCTTCTTTGATTTTGGCAATCCGGGCAGCGGTAAGGTGTTTTATGCCGATGACTTCCAACTGGTAGCCGCTCCGCCAACACTAAAACAGATCAACTTGCCGGTAACTTTTGACGCGACCGACGTTAATTACGCCGTAACCGACTTCGGCAACAATCAAACTGTTGATGGTGTAGATCCAACCAACGCAGCCAATAAAGTTAAAATTACAACCAAACCAAACGGAGCCCAAACATGGGCAGGTACAACTATTGGCACGCCAATCGGCTTTTCGGCTAAAGTGCCACTTACTGCTACATCCACCAAAATGAGTGTAAGGGTTTATTCTCCGGCGGTAGGCATCGATATCAAGCTGAAACTTGAAGATCATAACAATGGCGCTAAATCAGTTGAAACGGATGTGCTCACCACCAAGGCCAATGCCTGGGAAACGCTGACCTTTGATTTTACTAAAAATTCAACCGGTACACCAGCGCTTGACCTGTCAGTAAATTACGATAAAGCGTCTCTCTTCTTCGATTTTAACGTTGCTGGAAATGGCAAAAAGTTTTACTGGGATGATGTAATGTTTATAGCACCCGATCCTTCGTCAAGCGTTTTAGGCTTGCCGCTTACTTTCGAGTCATCGGCAGTAACTTATGCCTTTACCGATTTTGCGGGAGGTGCTGTGTCGATAGTGAATAATCCTCATGCTACAGGAATCAATACCAGCAGTAAGGTTGGCCAGATGATCAAATACAGCGGTGAAACTTACGGCGGCAGCTTTATAACGCTTGATAACCCAATAGATTTTTCGACAAAGAAAACCTTTAAAATGAAGGTGTACTCTCCACGTGTAGGGGCTAAAGTATTATTGAAAGTAGAAAACCTGACCGATGGCAATACCAACTATCAGCAGGAAGTAGCAACTACTACAGCCAATACATGGGAAGAACTCACCTTTGATTACAGTGCTATCAATACAGCAAAATCATACCAAAAAGTGGTGCTGATATTTGATAATGGTACGCAGGGTGATGGATCTGCCAATTATACTTTCCTGTTTGATGATATCACACTTAATTAATAACAGATCATGAAAATCAACATAAAAGCAATAGCGATAATTATCATAGCGGCTGTTATTGGTTATACCAGCTGTAAAAAGCCCCAATATTCGTTTGGTCCGCTGAATACCCCGACCGACCTGACGCTCAATGCAGCTATCGACGGTAAAAATGATGCCAACCCAGCAGGTGGGGGTACCGGTAAAGTGACCATTACTACCACGGCCAGTAAGGCTATCAGTTACAAGATAGATTTTGGCGATGGCAATACACAAATTGTACCATCCGGAACTATTACTTATAAGTATAGCAATCCCGGTACGTTTGATTATACCATCACGGTAAATGCTATAGGTACAGGCGGCACAACATCAACCATCAGTAAAAAGATAAGCGTGTTTGTAGCATTCGATATTCCTGCCGAGATACTTCAGAACCTGACCAAAGGCTCATCACAAACATGGGTTTCCGCCAGAACCACGCCAGGCCACGTAGGTGTAGGTCCTGCCGATGGATTTACCCCATCTTACTATGCAGCTGCTCCTAATGAGCGTGCTGAGTGTTTATATGATGATGAGATCACCTTTACCAAAAATGCCAACAATACCGTGAGCATGAGCATTAATAATAAAGGACAATCATTTTTCATTGCGGCATCAACTGTGTTTTACGGTAAGTCGGGCGGAGACAATTGTTATGATATTGATGTATCGGGTACCCGTAACTTAACCTTTATGGATGCTACATCGGCTTCAACATCAGCAAATTCAACCCGCATCCAGTTTGTAGTGCCGGGTAATGGTTTGATCAATTTTGGTACAGGCGGCAATACTTACGAGATACTGTCACTTACTTCAACCCAGATCTCTTTACGCAACATCGGTATCGACGGGCTTGCCTGGTATCAGATATTAAAAGTTAAACAATAATCATATGAAAAATTTACGCATATCTCTATTCATAATGCTGGTATCGTTTCTTTTTGCCGCCTGCGGCAAAAAGAACGAAGGACTGGGTTCGGTTGGAACACCGCCCACCGGGCTTACTCTTAAAGCCGTGGTAAGTAACGATGGCAGTGGTAATGTAGCCTTTACTGCAACTGCAATCAATGCCGTAAGCTACGAGTTTGATTTTGGCAACGGCAGTTTCCAAAACTCAACAAATGGCACGCTAACCTATAAATACCCCGCCGAAGGTACATTTACTGCCAAGGTTACGGCTAAAAGCAGCACAGGGCATATCGCTACAAAATCATTGGCGGTAACCATATCATTCGCAACAAGTGGACCGACGCCTACCTGGTCGGAAGAGTTTAACACTGACGGGGCACCAAATTCCGCTGTATGGGGCTATGATCTTGGTGCCGGTGGTTGGGGTAATAACGAACTGGAATATTATACCGACAGGGCAACAAACGTTATTGTATCCGGCGGAACGCTGAAGATTAACCTCAAAAAGGAAGATTACATGGGCAGCGCTTATACATCGGCAAGGTTAAAGTCCGATCAAAAGTTTGCCTTTAAGTATGGCCGTCTTGAAATAAGGGCTAAGTTACCTGCCGGTGGTGGTACATGGCCGGCCATATGGATGCTGGGCAGTAATTATGCTACTTCGCCATGGCCTGCCTGCGGGGAGATCGATATTATGGAGCATGTGGGTAACCAGTTAAATAAGATCTTCGGTACGCTGCATTATCCGGGGCATTCGGGTGCTAACGGAAATGGCGCTAACACAACCATTCCAACCGCTACTACCGAGTTTCACGTGTATGCTGTTGACTGGTCGGCCACATCCATTAAGATCTCTGTTGATGGTACGGTGTTCCAAACAGTTGCCAATGACAGCAGTTTGCCATTCAATCAAAACTTCTTCATCATCCTTAACGTGGCCATGGGCGGTAATTTTGGCGGCGCGGTTGATCCGGCAGTTACGGGTGGTACCATGGAAATAGATTATATCAGGCTGTATCAATAAATTAATTATCCGGTGGCCGGTTTGTTCAAAACAAACCGGCCACTCATTGAACCAAATAATAATTATGAATTTTAAAAAATACAGATACAAGCTGCCTGTTGGCCTGTTATTCGGAGTCGCATTACTATCAGCCTGCTCATCTACAAAAAACACAGTAACTACCGGCTCAACAGGTAAAGTTGTTTTTTACGACGATTTTAATCGGGACAAGATCGACCGCTCCAAATGGAATTTCGAGATAACCGGGATGCATTTTAACGACGAGCTGCAGGCTTATGTTGATACCCCGTCTACCGCCTTCATTGCACATGGTGCAGATGCCGAGGGGGCAGATGGAGGCGTACTGGTGATCAGACCGCAATCTGCTCCGGGTTTTGTTACGAAGGATGGTCAGCATTTTGATTTTATATCGAGCAGGATGACTACGCAGAACAAATTCCAGTTCACATACGGCACTGCCGAAGCACGTATTAAACTGACGGATGGTGCCGGCCTGTGGCCTGCCTGGTGGCTGCTGGGTACGGGGAATTGGCCTTTAACCGGCGAAACCGATATTATGGAATATATTGGTGAAAAAGACTGGGTGAGCGCTGCCGTACATGGCCCCGGTTATAGCGGTGAAACCCCTTTTGTAAACCGTCAGTACTTTGATGCTGATAAGGATGTAGCCCACTGGCATACTTATGCTGTAGACTGGACGCCTGATGAACTTGATTTTAAATATGATGGCAAGCTTATGTTCCGGGTAACCAAAACAATGGCCCAACATTACGGCAAATGGGCTTTTGATAACCAACAGTATCTCATCCTCAATTTTGCATTAGGCGGCGGATACCCGGTAAAAATAAACGGGGTTAAACAGCCTTACGGTTTGCCGCAATCCTCAGTTGAACTTGTTAAAAATGGCCAGGCTAAAATGCTGGTTGACTGGGTGAGGGTTACTCAAAGATAATTATGTGCAGCCGTTGCCTTAAGCAATAAATTGACAAAGGGTTTAAACAAATCCTCTCTTGAGAGGGGGGCGGAGGAATAGGGGTAGCAGGGGTGTGTTTATGCGATTAGCTTATAAAAGCAGAAACATACTCCTGCACTCCTCTCAAGGGCAGGGCTGTTGCATTCTAATATACAGAATGCAAGTTCAAGCGTCTTTCGCTTGAATTATTACTCAAGTAAGCGTCCGCGCTTACCTTTTAGTGTTGTTAGGTGAATGTGGACGCATTAACAGGTTTGCTGCAAAATATAAACTATGATTTACCCTGCCTCGTTTTCCTGCCCCGAATCATCTGTGGCTTCCCAAAGTTCAATGACGTTCCCTTCAGGATCAAGTATATGGACAAATTTGCCGTAGTCATACTCCGCAATCTCATCAACAATGGTCACGTTGCTCTTTTTTAGTTCCTCAACCAGTGCAACGATATCTTCTACCAGGTAATTGATCATAAATGGCTTAGTCGAAGGATCGAAATATTTGGTATCCTGCGGAAACGTACACCATGCTGTTGTTCCTTTTTTCGACGGATCATCGGCCTGCCGCCAATCAAATGTTACCCCGTATTCACTGGTGGGCAACCCAAGGTTTTTAGCGTACCATTCGTTCATCTCCTGCGGATTATCGCATTTAAAAAATACGCCGCCAAGCCCCGTTACTTTTTTCATGTTAAATGTATTATACGATTAAGAATTGATACAAAATGGAAGTAAAAGATGTGCGCTACAATGACAATTCAATATTTCTTTCTGCACAACCTTCAGGGCAATTTCCAGCTATTTGGGGACATTACCAAATCTGCAATTCATTAAATATTGAAAATTAATAACCGGTAAAAAGGTACAGAACTACTATAGAAACAAAAAAATGCCTGCCTGTAAAAAACAGGCAGGCCCCAGACAGTTAATATATTAATAAGTATCGGCAGGTACAATTTACATTGCAGGGGTAAGACCCTTACGCTGGCTCTTCAGTTTAATTGCCTGGTATATCATACCTGCTACAAATAATACCAACATGATCAAAAGCCCCATTTTTACTACGGGCGAATCAGGGCCGTCGGCTGCAGGTTGTTCAACAGGGAGCCTTGTGAGTGTTTCAACTACGGCAGGTACTAATGAAAAGAATAATGTGGCTGTCATACCTATGGTTTGTACGTAATCTGCCTTACTGCCAAAAATGCGTAGGGAAGGGGCATAATAAACAATAGGCAGCAATATTAAAATGAGGAACGAAAGGTTGTGGGCGCTGCTCAGGTGACCGGTTTTCATAACCAGAAATGATGATAAACAGGCCAGCACGGTAAAGAAGCCGTAAAGCCTGCCATTTGTTGTTTTAGGATTGATTTTTCCATCCTGAAATAAGGCGATAAAACCAAAGGCAACCCCTACAAGGCTTATTGCCGTATGAATAACTCCGAATGTTGATAAAGGATTTGGCATAGATTAGTGATTTAAGGTTAATGATATTCTTATTGTGATTTAATTTACGAATATCCAGATTCAATACTAATGCCTTTTTTCTATATTATTGACAATGAGTTTGTTGTATTTTTGTGTGGCTTTGAAATGACGAAATATCGTAACGATTTGTCATTTGTAACGGAATGCAGTAATTGTCAGTTAGTTAATAAAGATATAACTTCATTGCTCTCAAACGCTTATGATCTGATTTTTGATAGCGAAAAGTACCATGCCTGTTCGTGATTTAAGCCCAAACTTCTGAAATAATGATTCGCGGTAGTTATCGATAGTATGAGGGCTTAAGTTCATTTCGTCGGCAATTTGCCTGTAGGTAAGTTCTGAGCAACTTAGCTTTAGAAAAGTAAGCTCGTTGGAGGTAAGTTCTTTAGATTTATCGACGGGCGTATTTTTGTTTTGCATGGTGTACAGCAATTTGCCGCTTACCAGTTCATTAAGGTAATAACCATGTTTTTGGATAGTTTGCATCGCGTACACTACATCCCGAATCTTCGATTCCTTAAGCATGTAACCAACAGCCCCACTCTTGAGCATGTTGATGATCGGTTTATCCTCGTCAGACATGCTTAGCGCCAGTACTTTTACAGTTGGATGGTTTTCCCGTAGCCAGGCCGTGGCCTGGTAACCATCCATCACAGGCATGGTAATGTCCATCAGGATAATATCGGGCAAAGGGAATTTTTTAAGCTTGCTGATCATATCCTCGCCGTTTTCAGCGTCGAAAACTATACTGATCTCGTTAAAATCATCAAGCAAACTGATCATCCCTTGCCTAAACAATGTATGGTTATCAATAATAGCAATTTGAATAAGTGGGGTTGATGTTAAAGTCTGCATTAATTATAGGTTATATCTGTTAACTGGTGTTAACTGTAATGCAAAGTAGGAAAAATAATAAACTTCTATTTCATTTTATTACCTGTTTTGAAGCTAAAAAAGGGTGAAAACACCCTTTATAGTTTTTAGCACTTAAACGAAATTTGAGATATTAAAGAAATACCCCCGGTTTTAAAATTTGTACCCCTGATAAAATAAAAATGTTGAAGTATTCAATAGCCATGATAAGGCTTAAGAATGTAGAAAATTAGCTCAAAAAATATAAACCTAAACTAAGGAGAAGCCCCTAAACCTTTTTACTTAATTATTTTAACATTGATGTTTAACCCATTGTAAAAGCCGGCAGCTCTTATAATGGGTTATTTATTTTTATAGCCGCCTGTCACCTTCTTTAATGGGCAGATCATTGATACTGGCATAGCGTTTTTGCATTAGGCCGTTTTCGTCAAACTCCCAGTTCTCGTTACCATAAGCGCGGAACCATTGGCCTTCGGAGTTATGGTATTCGTACTCGAAACGTACAGCGATGCGGTTATCTGTAAAAGCCCACAATTCTTTTTTTAACTTATAGTCGAGTTCTTTTTGCCATTTACGGGTTAAAAACTCAACTACCTGTTGGCGCCCGTTCACAAATTCCGAGCGGTTGCGCCATTCGGTATCAATAGTATAGGCTAATGAAACCCTTGTCGGGTCCTGGCTGTTCCAGGCATCTTCGGCTAATTGAACTTTTTGAGTGGCTGTTTCAAAATTAAATGGAGGTAGTGGCAGCTTTTGTTCCATGATGGTAATAATCTGATTTGATGCACCAAAGTTAAGATCATGCAGGCTCATTTTGTGGTACTATTTAAGGTTCCTTTGGTATTAAGTATCTTTTTTTTAATTTTATTTAAGCCTTACAATTAGTTTATTTCCTTTTTGTGATGAAAGCCAAAAACTTTAAACCAATCGCCCTTGCCGATTCTGCCGGTGTAGACGCCTATATGGAAAAGCTGGATCACCCTTTGAAGAACGAATTGGAGGCATTAAGGAAGATCATCCTCAGCGTTGATAGTGAAATAGGCGAGCAGATCAAATGGAACGCGCCAAGCTTCTTATATATCGGTGAGATGCGGTCTTTTGATCCTAAAGAGTACAAAAGGTATCTTGTCGTTTCAAACGTATACCAAAAAGATTGTATCCGGCTGGTATTCCCCTCGGGAGCAAAGATCAATGATACTTCCGGGTTGCTTTCCGGCGAGTATGCAGATTGCCGGAGGTTAGCGTTTTTTTACAATATGGACGAAGTTGAGGCAAAAGAGGAAGCTTTGCGGAACGCGGTGAAAACCTGGTTGGGCTTGCTGAATAAATAATAGGAGAAAGTTATGATCAAATTTATTCAGCACGTAAAAGATCTCAACGTTGAAGCCGTTAAAGCTATGATCGAAAAGGATCACAAATGGCTTGCCTGGGCCGAGGACAGCGGTAAAAGCGCCCTTCATTACCTGTGCGGTGTTGAAATCGCTAAACGCCCTGCAAAAGCCGGAGATAGTTTGACCCTGCTTAAATTGTTACTGGCAAAGGGGATGGATATTAATTCCGTTCACCGGATAAAAGAAGAATGTGGCTTTTTCCCGGCCACACCGCTTTGGTATGCTTATACCAGGGGAAGAAATGAATTACTATATAAATACCTGTTGGCCAACGGAGCCGATCCCGAGCACTGCATGTATGCCATAACCTGGTATAACGATGTTGAAGCCGCCAATCTGTTTAAAAGTTACGGGGCACAAATAGATAATGGTATAGACAATGACACCCCGTTCATGGCTGCCTACAACTGGAAACGCTTTGAAATTTCGGAGTGGTTTTTAAACAATGACGCAGACGTAAACTTTGCCGATAAGGATGGCAATACCGCACTCTTTTATGCCGTGAAACGGAAGTATAAGCTGGATCAGATTAGGTTACTGCTGAGGTTTGGTGCTGACTTCAATAAGGAGAATAATCAGGGAATATCGGCCAAGAAACTGGCAGAGCAGAATAACCAGACAGGGATTTTGAAGTTGTTTAATGAATGATTACAGAATATCTTTTGTGGAGACGCATCACATGCATCTCCTTAAGGACAAGCCGCTTTGCACAACATTTGGAGAATTTAGCCATTACGTGGGAGACGCATGTGATGCGTCTCTACAGCCAAAAAAATGGAACTATAACTCGATATTACATCCACGCCAGGCATCCCATCATAATAAACATCAGTTTGCTAACCTTACTTGGCAGCATATCAAAGTGTTTTTTAAACGCAGCTGTAAAGTGATGCGCGTTTTTATAACCCACGGTTTCGGCAACTTCGCTAACGGTACGCCCGTCTTTAAGCAGCTTGTAGGCCATGTTCATCCTGAGTTCGGCGAGGTATCCAAAAACGGTATTACCAAATAAGGCTTTAAATCCTTTCTTTAGTTTGAAATCATTGAGCCCGGTTTTGCGCGATAACTCGATCAAAGAGCAGGGATGTTTTAGATTTTGTTCTACAATATTTTTAGCTTCAAGTAAACGCGCTTTGTCTGCTTCGCTAAAAATGGGGTGTCGTGGCTCTTCGTCAGGCTGATATTGCTTAATTAACAACTCAACTATACCAGCTTCAAACAACAGGCGTTTTATGTAAGGTGTTTGACTATTATCTAAAATGTTTTTACTGATGGATTCAGCCTTTACGATCAGGTTTTTTTTTATCAGATGATCATGATATTTTTTTATATCTGCAGGCAAGGTTCCTTGGGCGGATAGCTTCTCTATAAATAATTCATCAATACATATCGCCAGCATGGTGCTGTTGGCATGGATAAATATATTGACGTTCAGATTGGCTCTGCAAGCAGAAGAGCAGTTGCCTTTATTCATTCTTATTAATGTTCTTCCGGTATCTGCCTCCAACTTACCATCCAATGAAAAAAGTAGGATTCTGCACGGTTTAGAGTAATCCAAACTAATGCTGAATGACTGCGCAGAGTGAAGAACGCTGTATATAGCGCAAATACCATCAAACCAGTATTCATCCACTTTAATTCTGCCATCTGTAAGCGATATCTCTTGACTCCTTTTTTCGAGACATGACGTAGCGGTAAAACTCTCCGGATAAATCAGTTGAAGACGGTTTGTTTGTGAAGCAGGGGTAAGGGTAACGAGCATAAAATCCGTTTAGCGTTGTTTTCAATCCGTTTGGCGTTAACCATACTTGACATTGATGTCACAAATTTGCATCATTATTTTTAATTAGTCTAAATAAATGAAAATTATTCTTCCTTTGGTACTTGTCTTGTCGGTTTCAACTGCTGCTTTTGCACAACGCGACACAACAAGGAAGGATAGCACCAAGCAATTAAAAGAGGTAGTAGTAACAGGGACCCGAACTGCAAAAAGTTTACAACAGGTACCTATCCCGATAACCCGCATCACATCCGAAGAAATAAAAAAACGCGGATTGGTACGCCTGAACGAGGTTTTGTCGGAACAAACCGGCATCAATATCCTGGATGATCCGCACGGACAAGGCATCCAGATCCAGGGTTTTGATCCTGCTTATACCCTGATCCTGATAGATGGTTTACCGCTGATCGGGCGTAGTACCGGCATATTGGAATTGTCGCGCATCACTACCAATAATATCGACAGAATTGAAATAGTTAAAGGCCCTACATCTTCCCTTTACGGCTCGGAGGCAATGGCCGGCGTAGTGAACATCATTACTGCCGAGCCAGCCAAAGGCTTTTCAGGTGGTGTGGCCGGGCGATATGGCACCAATAAAAATGCCGACATCTCCCTGAACTCATCATACAAAACAGATAAATTCTATATCAGCGGTTTCGCCAACCGTAATAGCAGCGGTGGGTATAGCCTGCAACCTGCATCAGGCATCCCAACGGTTTCGCCTTTTCATGGCTATACGCTTAATGGTAAAACAGCTTACCGTTTTGATGATAACACCAGTCTGAAGTTATCAATTAGATATTTTACCAATGATCAGGATAGCCGTTTTTCGGTTGATGACAACCGTTTTGCATCAGGTAAAGGAACAGAAAAGGATTTTAATATAGCTCCGGTACTTACTCATCGCTTCAGCAAAAAAGATGTTTCGGTGTTACAGCTTTACCGCTCGGTTTATAAAACCAATTCGGATATCAGGTACGAGGATAATAACGAAGTTTACGATCAAACTTACTTTACCCAAAGCTTTAACCGCGCCGAAGTCCAGAACGATTATGCCCTTCAGGACAACCTGAAATTAACGGCGGGTGTTGGTGGCCAGTACGAAACGGTTGAGGCTACCCGCTATACCAAACAACAATCGTTCACGTCCGGCTATGGCTATTTCCAGGCGGATTGGATCCCGGTTAAAAAGCTTGACATTATTGCCGGTGGCAGGTTTGACGCACATAGCGTTTACAAATCACAGTTCAGCCCTAAGCTGGCAGCAAGTTATGCCCTTAGTGATAAGCTTACCATATTAGGTTCGGCAGGCAAAGGCTACAAGGCCCCCGATTTCAGGCAGCTTTACCTCAACTTTACCAATGCCGAAGTAGGTTACAGCGTATTTGGGTATGAAGAAGCACAAGCCGGGATAGCCCGTTTACAGCAGGAGGGGCAGATTGAAACAGTATTGATTGATCCCTCCACACTTAAAAGGTTAAATGCTGAGAGTTCCAGCGCCTTCAACTTTGGTTTCAGGTATAAGCCGGTAACCAAACTTTACTGGACTGCTAACCTGTTCCGCAACAATATCAGTAATCTGATCGAAGCCGCTGCCATCGCCCTGAAAACAAACGGGCAATCGGTTTTCTCTTATTTCAACCTCAATAAAGTTTATACGCAGGGTGTGGAAACAGATGTTACCTACCAGCTTTTTAAACCCTTACAGGTAGGTGGCGGGTTCCAATACCTTGAAGCATATGACCAGGATGTGCTTGACCAGATCAAGGCCGGTAAAGTTTTTACCAAAGACCCTGAAACCAACTTAACCAAGCTATTAAAACGAAGTGATTACGGCGGTTTGCTTGGCAGGTCAAAATATACCTACAACATCAGGCTGAATTACAACGACGAAAAAACTGGTATCAACACATCGGTAAGGGCTATTTATCGCGGAAGGTACGGCTATAAAGACAGCGATGGCAATGGTATTGTTAACCGGGACGACGAGTATACCAACGGCTATATGCTGATCAACGCATCAGTTTCAAAGCTGTTTATGAAAGATGCCCTCAGGTTGCAAATTACTGCGCAAAATCTATTTAACCATAAAGACCCGCAGGTGATCCTGAACCTGCCCGGCAGACTTATTTACGCCGGGTTAGCTTACAATTTTAACAAGCAATAATTATTAAACTATCATACATACAACACACATGAACAAATTCAAAACTTTATCATTGGCATTCGGCGCGGCGGCTATATTACTGGCATCATCATGCAGTAAAAATAACGATGATCCAACTCCTGCTGTAAGCAAGCTTACCACTAAAACTATTACTGATCTTGACGGGGCTTCAAAGGCCACAGTTTACTTTAGTCTTGCTACCGGCGCCGCGGTTACAGGTGCAGATACTGCGTCTGCAACCAAATGGGACATTAAATTTAAATCAACCAGCATTTTTATAAATGGTGGCACATCAGGCACCGGGACAGCCCAGGCCCAGGTAGTGAGCGGCACGTTCGAAACGTTAACCACAGCACCAACAGATGGTTATAAAAGCGACGCGACGGGCGCTCCTGCCATTTCGGGCTGGTACACTTATACCGCTACTACCGAGCCGCAGCACGCTATACTTACCGTACCTGGTAAAATATTCGTAATCAAAACTGCTGATGGAAAATACGCTAAGGTAGAAATGATCAGCTATTACAAAGGCAATCCAAATACCACAACTGCCACGTTTGCTGATCTTACCACAAGGCCTGCATCACGTTATTATACTTTCCGTTATGCTTATCAGGGCGACGGAACAACAAGCTTCAAATAGACAGGTTTTCTTTGGTTGGTTAATTATGTCGGAAGTCTCCTGAAAGGGAGACTTTTTTGTTTTATACTTGTTTTATGGAAATTCAAAATGCAGCTCATTACATACAATTGTTAAACCTGTTGCCCCATCCAGAAGGTGGTTATTACAAAGAGACTTTTCGTTCTGAACAGCAGGTTAACCGAGTTGGCGAGGCAAACGTTAAACAGGCTTGCACTTCCATCTACTATTTATTGGAGAATGCAGATTTCTCCGGTTTTCATCGTATTGCATCAGATGAGATCTGGTATTTTCATAAGGGGCAGCCTTTGATCATTCACGTGATCCAAAAAGATGGAGGTTTAATAAGCCATGAATTATCTGATGAAAGTACAGGTAGCTTTTCGGTTATTGTACAAGCCGGGTTATGGTTTGCCGCCGAATTGAAAACAGGTGAGGGTTTTGCGTTGGTAAGTTGTGCCGTTGCACCGGGTTTTGATTTTAGCGAATTTGAAATGGCTAAGCGTGACGAATTGGTGTTGCAATATCCTCAGCATGAGGCTTTGTTAACGCGGATGTGCCGGGAATAAGTTGTTTATTGGGATATACGAGGCACCTACGGAGCCCACAATCAGGTTCGTATTCAACTATAAACACGATACAAAATTCGGCTCCGTAGGTGCCACGTAGATCTAAGCAGAGACATCACCATTTTAATATTTTCAATCCGCCCATTTTATTTAATTTTGCCGAATGGATTTTATTATTGAAGCAGCCGTAAAAGCAGTTAAGCAATTATACCAAACTGACATTGAACCGGCTGCCGTTAGCATACAGGAAACCCGTAAGGAGTTTGAAGGACAAGTAACCATAGTAACCTTCCCGTTTACCAAGTTTTCGCGTAAGGGCCCTGAACAAACAGGTGCCGAAATAGGGGAGTTCCTTAAGAACGAGTTGAAGGAAGTTGCTTCCTTTAACGTGATCAAAGGTTTCCTTAATCTTTCTATCAGCGATGAATACTGGATCAGCCAGTTATATAATAATATTACTGCCGATGATTTCGCGGTAGCAAAGCCTAACGGGCAAAAGGTAATGGTGGAATATTCATCTCCCAATACCAATAAACCGCTGCACCTTGGCCATATCCGCAACAACTTGTTAGGTTATTCGGTTGCCGAGATCCTGGCTGCCGATGGCTATGAGGTAATCAAAACCAATTTGGTTAATGATCGTGGCATCCACATCTGTAAATCCATGCTGGCCTGGCAAAAGTTTGGCAATGGCGAAACTCCTGAATCCTCAGGCATGAAAGGCGATCACCTGGTAGGTAAATACTATGTATTGTTTGATAAGGAATTGAGGGAGCAGCTTAAGCCCGTGTTGCATGAGGTTTATGAAAAGCATGATCTCTCGGCCTTTAAAGAGAATCAAAAGTTAAAAATCGAAGAATCGTTAGCTACCATTGTTAAGGTAAAGGAAAAGCGCGCTCAAACCGATGATGCAAATCAAAAGCTTATTGCTGAACTTAATGAGAAAATAGCCGGCGAAGAAGATAAGATCAAAGAGATAGCTAAAAACGCTACACCTATCATGCTCGAAACCCAGCAGATGCTGCAACAATGGGAAGCTGGCGATGAGGAAGTAATGAACCTGTGGAGAACTATGAACGGTTGGGTTTATGCAGGCTTTGCCGAGACCTACAAGCAACTTGGTGTTGATTTTGATAAATACTATTACGAATCGAACACTTACCTGTTAGGTAAAGATATTATTGAAGAAGGCCTTGCAAAAGGCGTCTTCTTTAAAAAAGCCGATAACTCGGTTTGGATAGACCTTACTTCTGACGGGCTTGATGAAAAGCTGGTACTTCGTGGCGATGGTACTTCAGTTTACATTACCCAGGATATGGGTACCGCACAGCTGAAATACAACGATTACCACATGGATAAATCTATCTACGTGGTAGGTAACGAGCAGGACTATCACTTTAAAGTGCTGTTCCTGATACTGCAAAAATTAGGTAAAACAGGTTCAAACGGATTATTTCACTTGTCGTACGGAATGGTTGACCTTCCTTCGGGCAAAATGAAATCACGTGAGGGAACTGTGGTTGATGCGGATGATTTGATGGCTGAGATGGAAACTACAGCTAAAGAACAAACTGAAGCCATGGGTAAAGTAGATGGCTTTAGCGAAGAATATAAGACTGAGCTTTACCATACCATAGGTATGGGCGCGCTTAAATATTTCCTGTTAAAAGTTGATCCGAAGAAGCGTTTATTGTTTGATCCCAATGAATCAGTTGATTTTCAGGGACATACCGGACCGTTTATTCAATATACGCATGCCCGTATTAAATCGGTATTAAGCAGGGCTGATTACTCAGCAGAAATTAAACCGGTTGTAGCAGAATTAGCAGGTGTTGAGCGCGATTTGATCGTGTTACTTGACAAATACCCGGATGCTGTTAAAGAAGCTGCCAAAGGTTACAGCCCGGCTATTATTGCCAACTACGTATATGAGCTTGCTAAAACTTACAATAAGTTTTACCACGAAAAATCAATATTACAGGCTGAAGATGAGGAATCAAAACAATTCAGGCTGCATTTATCTGCCTCGTCGGCTAAAGTGATCAGTAAAGGGATGAAACTTTTAGGAATTGAAGTGCCGGAGAGGATGTAAAGCCCCTACCCCCTAAAGGGGGAACGATGATTGTTAATACAAAAGCCCCAGGTAAAGTTATTTACCTGGGACTTTTCTTTTTAAACTCTCCTTTTAGGAGGCCGTGGGGCTGAATTTATCAGCAACTACCAGATCCTTGCTGCCTGCGGCATACTTGTAAAAACCGCTGCCGGTTTTTGCTCCTAAATGACCGGCGGTAACCATATTTACTAATAACGGACAAGGCGCATATTTGGGATTGCCGAAGCCGTCATGCAAAACTTTCAAAATAGCAAGGCAAACATCAAGCCCAATAAAATCGGCTAATTGCAGTGGCCCCATCGGGTGGGCCATGCCAAGCTTCATCACCGTATCAATTTCCTGAACGCCTGCTACACCTTCATATAAGGTATAAATAGCCTCGTTTATCATCGGCATTAAAATGCGGTTGGCTACAAAGCCAGGATAGTCGTTTACCTCAACAGGATCTTTGCCCAGGGTACGCGAAAGTTCCATGATAGTTTCGGTTACGGCATCAGTAGTGGCATAACCCCTAATCACTTCCACAAGCTTCATCACCGGTACCGGGTTCATAAAGTGCATGCCTATTACATTGCCCGGTTTCTTGGTGGCCGAAGCAATTTTGGTGATTGATATGGATGAGGTATTGGAGGCCAGTATTACATCTTCACTACAAATTTCGCTGAGTTGCTTAAACAGTTTAAGCTTAATTTCCTGGTTTTCGGTGGCGGCTTCAATTACAAGGTCGGCATGTTGAGCACCTTCGGCCAGGTCAGTAAAAATGTGGATGCGGCTCAGGGTTTCGGTTTTTACTTCCTCATTTATAGTGCCTTTTTTTACCTGCCTGTCCAGGTTATTGCTGATAGTTTGCAGGGCTTTGCTCAAAGCATCATCGCTGATATCAACCAATGATACCTCGAAGCCATGCTGGGCAAAAGTGTGGGCAATGCCGTTGCCCATAGTGCCAGAGCCAATTACAGTAATGTTTTTCATAGCATTTATTTACGAAACCGGCAAAATATCGGTTTATGAAAGCTGCCGGTGTTACAAGGTAATAAACTTACCGGCCTCTTTAACAGTTTTTTTGTTGATAGTTTTAAACTCCGGGATCTGCCCAAGATCGGGTACTTCTGAATATTCGAGGATATAGCTTTTTGAATAGATATCCTTATCGCCGTTAAAAATAATCCCCATAACCGGGATGCCATATTTTTTTAATGCATGTAACGACAGCAGCGTGTGATTAATACTGCCTAAGTAATGCTTGGTTACCAATATCACCCGTGCATTCAGCTGCTTAATGAGATCGATGATGAGGAAATTGTCGTTAAGCGGCACCATGAGTCCACCAGCCCCTTCTATCACCAATTGGTTATCTGTTTTCGGCAGAACGATGTT
This sequence comes from Mucilaginibacter sp. P4_A11, assembly GCF_056402535.1. Classification (NCBI taxonomy): domain Bacteria; kingdom Pseudomonadati; phylum Bacteroidota; class Sphingobacteriia; order Sphingobacteriales; family Sphingobacteriaceae; genus Mucilaginibacter; species Mucilaginibacter sp. P4_A11. The sequence goes on along the minus strand of NZ_JBFUHE010000003.1, from coordinate 445,464 downwards.
TTCCAGATCGATGCTTATTTTATCAAGAGCGGCCGATTTATGGGGTGAGAAAGGTTGCGTAAGCGCATAAGCCTCCGGAAAAAAGTGGGTGACTTTATTGGAGATGAGGCTTTTTACTTTCAGAGTATCGCTTTTATCAAGGTCGCCAGATTGTACTGGTTTCCAGTAATCAGCGTTTAGTTTTTCGGTTAAAATAGCCGAAACCAGTGTTTTACCAATCCCGGTATCAATGCCGGAAATAAATATCGGTTGCTTATCAGGCATGTAATAGTATGAATTTGTTAACAGTTGCAGCCAGCAAAGTTAAATCATTTTCGGTATTAAAACTATGCAGGCAAATCCTGATCCGTTCGGTGCCCTGTGCAACTGTTGGGCTTAGGATAGGCCTTACATCCAGGTTATTCATTTGCAATTGCTTAGCCGCTTCCCGCGCCATTTCATTGCTCCCAAGTATGATGCACTGGATAGGGCTATCGCTGTTTAACAAAGTGAAGCTTTCGCCTGTATTTACTTCCTGTTTAAATAGTTCAATATTCTTTTTTAGGCTGATGATAGCTTCGCCGGAATTTCCTAATAGCTGATAAGCCATTTTGATAGCTGCCAGTTGATGGAAAGATGCCGCGGTTGTATAGATAAAAGAACGCGCGAAGTTGATCAGGTAATTCCGCAGGCTGTTACTCCCAAGCACTATCGCGCCATGACCGCCCAGCGCCTTGCCAAATGTTACCACGCGGGCAAAAACTCTTTGCTGTAAACCAAGTTCACAAACCAACCCTTTAGGATAAAGACCTACAGCATGTGCTTCATCAACAATTAAGGCGGCGTTATATTTTTCAGTTAGATTAAGGATTTCCAAAAAGGGAGGAGTATCGCCATCCATGGAATACACACTTTCAATAACTACATAACAATGGCCTTTGGCCAGTTTTAGTTTAGCGTCCAAACTTTCCAGATCGTTATGTTTGAAACTGTAGCGGTTAGCATAGCTCAATCTTGCGCCGTCGATGATAGAGGCATGCACCAGTTCATCTAAAATAATGGTATCGCCACGTTGGGCGAGGGACGAAAGCAAGCCCAGGTTGGCATCGTAACCCGAATTAAAGAGCAGACCAGCTTCGCTTTCATGATGTGCTGCTATTTGATTTTCCAGGTCTTCAGCATATTGTATGTTGCCCGATAGTAGCCTTGATCCGGCAGCGCCGTTTAAACTAAGCGGATGATGATCTACTTCGTGTACAATATTTTGTTTTAAAACAACCGAACGGGCAAAGCCAAGGTAATCATTCGAGCAAAAATCAAGCAAACCGTTTTCGGGCTTTAGTTGGCGGTATGTGCCTGATTGGTGACGCTCATGCAATTTGTTCTTTAAGAAATTTTCGGCTGCTTTCAATGTGCTTCGTTTTGTGCAAAAATAAAAAAAGCGACCATTGGTCGCTTTTTTCTATGTGATAATGTTTTACTGGCCACCGCCACCCTGGCGCATGCGGTCCATTCTTTCCTTCATTGCTTTGTCGTAAGCTGCAGCTTGGTCGGCTGTTAAAATAGCTTTGATCTTGGTGCTGGTTGCTTCCATCATTGGGCGCATTGCAGAGCGCATTGCATCCCTGTCGCCATTGGCAGCAGTACGTACGCTGTCCATTTTAGTTGCCTGTTCTTTGTAAACTGCAGTGATCTTGGTGGTTTGATCATCTGTCAATTTAAGCTGGGTTTGCAAATCCTTAGCTCTTTCTTCAGGGCTTTTCCTCATGCCGCCTTGTGCGTGGCTGGCTGCTGAAATTCCAATCAGGAAACAGCACATTAACAATAATTTTTTCATCGCTTTTTAATTTAATTTACGTTTTAACAGTAGGATAAAGATATATCGTAAAGGTTTAAAAAAGCTGATGTAACTTAATTGTTGCCTTGCTGTAAATTTGATATGGAGCGTTGCATTTGTGCCATCATGCTGGTAAGGCTTTCCATAGTAGGCTCAGGTGAAGGCTCTGGCAAATGTGTTGAAATGTAGCCTTTAGCTTTCCATAATTCCAGTACATCCTCGCCCGATATTTCATATGGTTCATAAACCGGGTTATCAGAAATAAGCTTTAGTTTTTTATTCTCTTTAAACTTATTACCGATGCGCTTATAAACCACGCCATCATTTTTGGATATTACTACGTAGGTTTCGCCGCTTTTTACATCGCCCCAGTTTTCTACATACTCACCTATTATAATAGTACCTGATTGTAATGGCAGCATCGAGTCGCCTTTAATCTCAAAGGCACGAAATGTACCCTGCTTAAACATAGGCAAATAAAACTTAGGCAGTTGCGCTACATATTCAGGATCAGCATAACCATTAAGGTAACCTGCGCTGGCCTTTACAGGTACCATTTCTATATTTTCGTTTTCATCTTTATCAACAGAAATACTCAGGATACGCAGGTTGGCGGGGTTACCTTTCGGTTTTGGCTGCCATTTTTCGTTGATGGTTTCGTTGATAAAGTCATCAATAGTAACGTCAAAATAGGTTGCTAACGATTTTAGTAATTCATACTTCGGATCGGCCCTGTCTTCTTCATATGCGCCTACTAATGAACGTTTTATACCTAATTCGTCCGCAAATTGCTGCTGCGTTAAACCCTTCTTTTTGCGGAGAAACTTAATATTTTGTGAAATTATTGACATAAAATTTGGATTTGCTAAATTTATTAGTAATTTTATGCTCATAAAGTTAGTAATAATTATCTGTTCACCAAATTTTTTATCATAAAATGAAACGTTTTGTTTATATCATTACCGACAGGAACCGTAAAAATCTGCATGTAGGCTTATGTTCTGACCTGATGAAAACCATCCAGTTTTACAGCGAAATGCCAACCTTGTTTTTTGACAATGCGCAGCAGCTTAACCGTTTGGTTTACTTTGAGGAGATCAATACCGAAGAGCAGGCTATGGAACGTTTTAAAGTGGTGAGCACTTATACCCGCCCGCAAAAAGAAAAAATGATCAGGGCTGTTAACGCCGATTGGATAGACCTGACCATTGGATTAAAATATGAGCAAGGTTTACGCGTAAGGCCACAACTGCGCCCGTCATTAAATGCAAACCGCAGGGTTATGGCTTTTTAATAAATTTTAAAGCTCCTGAGTTCATGCAATACCTTTTGCCGCCGCGGTCGGCAGGGCCATCATCAAATACGTGGCCGAGGTGTAAGCCTGTACTTTTCTCGATAACCTCGTCGCGGCTCATGCCGTAGCTGTTATCGGTAATTATTGCTACTTTTTTTGGGTCAACCGGTTTAACAAAACTTGGCCAGCCCGTACCGCTGTCAAATTTATCGCCGGAGCTGAATAATGTATCGCCGGTTGCAGCGCTTACGTAAATACCTTTTTCGTGATTATCCCAGTATTCATTGTGATATGGCGGTTCGGTACCGCTTTCAACCATAATGTGGTATTGATTGGAGTTAAGAGTTTTTTTCCATTCGGCAGCCGGTTTGCTCAGCTTACGTTTTGTATCCTGTCCATTGGTATTCTGGCATCCTACAGCTGTTAGGATGCTTAAAGCAATCATTGCTAAAATGAATATTTTCATAACCTGTTATGTTTTGGTGCTATCTTTGATTATAAAGGTTTCTTTTTTGATCATGTGAAACCTTTATATGTTAATAACTCAAATACGTAATTATATTATACCAGGATTGTCATTTAGCGGTCTGTTTATATTATCTTCTTTTTGGGCACCAGCACCTTGCTTACGAGGTGTACTATGCCATTGTTCTGCTTAATATCAAATTGGCTGATAGTACTTTTACCTCCATTGCCATCAATCAAAACTATATTGTTGTTGCTATCTATTTTAGCGAACAACTTGCCGCCTGAAAGTGTGGTGAATGTCGCTGTGCCTTTTCCTTTATTGATCTTTTTTTGAATGTCTCTTTCTTTTAGCTGCCCGGCAATGGCGTGATAAGCAACCAGATCGGTAAGTTCCCAAATATGTGCAGGTTTTGAAATTGAGTCGAACTTACCAGTTGGCATATTGGTGTAACCTTCATCAACCGGTACAAATATGGTGATAGGCCCCCGGCTGGTATAAGTACGGGAAAGGTTTGTTTTTTGAATGAAAATATAAAATGTGTGCGTGTTCGGAGCCAAGGATATATTTTTTACAATATCATTTGCAGGGAGCATAGTTGGCTCTGTCGTAGTGTTACTGCTTTTATTTACAGTTTGAGCCCGCAATATCGCCGGGCAAAATGCGGTAAACATAATTAGTAGTAACTTTTTCATAGTGTGCAGGTTATAAACTAAACATACAAAATATAAATAGGTTTTTGAAATGGTAGTTGGGTTGTAGATTATAAGCTACCTTTGTTTACCTATGAATATCTTCCCTACACAATACTCAACCTTATCCTCAAAAGCACTAAATATAAAACTTCAGAAGAGTTATGATTTAAGCAAAACCATTTGCCGGTTGTTGATTCGCAATGTAAGCGATACCTATGTTATTGAAAACGCAACGGAAAAATACATTTTCAAAATCTATAGGGATGCGCACCRTAAACTGGAGGAGATCAAAGGCGAGGTAGAGTTATTGAAGATCTTGTTTGAAAAGGGAGCAAAGGTATCCAGTCCCATCCCTGATAAAGATGGAGAAGTATTACAGGTTTTCAACGCTGCAGAAGGGACCCGGTATGGGGTTTTGTTTTCATGGGCACAAGGAGGTGTTGTTTATGCCATGAATGATCGGCAGCTTGAAACTGTGGGCAGGGAGATGGCTATAATACATAACATTACATCTTCAATCGAACTTAGCCATTATCGTAAGGAGTATTCTGTCAATACCATGATCATCGATGCGATTAAGATCATTGAACCTGCGTTTACCGGACTTGAGGAAGAGTTTGCCTATTTGAAGGATACTGCGGTTGATGTAATATCCCGATACAATCAGTTTAGTTCTGATTTCAGCTTCGGCTATTGTCATTATGACTTTCTCCCCAAAAACTTTCATTTTACTGAATCCGGGGATATCACTTTTTTTGACTTCGATTTTGCCGGGAAAGGGTTGTTGGCTAACGATATTACGTCCTTTTTTATTCACTACTTTATGGAAGTTACCTCCGGAAAGATTACAGAACAACAAGGGCGCGATGCATTTAAAACTTTTGTTGCTGCTTATCGTAAAGTCCGGTCATTGTCAAACGAGGAAATTAATGCCATCCCATATCTGGGCTTTGGCTTTTGGGTATTTTACCTGGGGTTTCAGTACGAAAATTTTGATGACTGGTCGAACCTCTTTTTCGGGCCAAAGTTTTTAAAGGATAGGGTGGCGCTGATTAAGAAATGGATGGAAACAGCACTTGTGTTGCTGCCATAGTTTTTTAGGCAACGGTTTGATGATGTTAAAATCTGTTAAAGTAAATAACAGGTTTAATTTAAACCCGATATTGTTTACATAAACCATAACTAAACCACCTATGTATCCATCCAAATTTTTGTCGCTTTGTATTTGTTTTACGGCTTTTGCCGGGTCCGGTTTTGGTCAAACAGGCTACAGGGCACAATTGAAACAAGCCGAGGATATTTATCACGATGGTAAGTATACGAAGGCTGCATTGACATATAGAGTGGCTTTTACAACCTATCCTGATTCGATCAAAGCAATGGATATTTACCGCTCAGCCCGAGCGTGGGCTCTGGGTGGTAAGACAGACTCGGCTATGATACAATTGAATACTGCTGTACAGATATATAAATTCAATAAGTACGGTATGCTGATGGCTGATGCTGATTTCGTCAGTCTCCATCGGCACGAAGGTTGGGAGAGTCTCACTGTAGAAACCAATAAAAATATGAAAGCTGCCTATACACCTCTGCAGCGCGAGTTACAACAAATTAAAGATGACGACCAGCGATACAGGCGACAGGCTAAGGATATTGTTAAAACAAAAGACACAATTGAGTTAAAGAAGCTCGAGAGGCAGATGTTTGCAGCAGATTCCATGAACCTTGTGAAAGTAAGAAATATATTGGATACGCGCGGCTGGCCTGCATATAGTGAAATAGGTGATCTGTATGCAGCATTGTTTTTAGTGATACAACACGCCGATCTAAATATCCAGATAAAATATCTGCCAATGATCAGAGAAGCCCAGAAAAAAAATGATATTGACCCCGAAAGTGTTGCAATGTTAGAGGATAGGGTTGCTGTTGGGCAAGGAAGGAAACAGTTGTATGGTAGCCAGTTAGAGTATGATCCTAAAAGCCGTGCTTACATAGTTTCCCCGATAGCTGATGAAGCACATGTAAATGAGCGCCGTGCAAAAGCAGGGATGATCCCTTTGGAGGAATATCTTAAACAAATGGGGGTAAATTATTCGCCTGTTAAATAAAATAAAACAACAAAAGCGGCTTTAAAGTCGCTTTTGTTGTTATTGGGAAAGTCGAATACACTACCAGCCCGGTGTAAAGCCTAACCCAAACAAAGGTTTTTTAACGTCGCTGCGGTTAAACGGAACGGCAAGGTAAGGCTCCAGTATAAATGCCCCAAAAACGTTGATACGTAAGGAGATACCTGCGCTCAATGCCGGTACACGGCCATAAATATTTTGAGTGGTTACATTTCCGCTATTGTCAACAACATCTTGCTGACCAATTACCGGCGGATCTTTCTGGAAATAGATATGATCGCCGGAATTCCAGGCTAAGCCCGCATCAAAAAATAAGTTAAGATCGGTAAACAGGAATTTGGATTTGATTGCCGCTAATTTTTCGGGACCGGTAAACGGCAAACGTACCTCAAAATTAAACACAGCTAAGCGGCTTCCGGATAATTGATCAATAGTGAAACCATTGGTTGTGGCTTTGCCGTTATTATAAAATGTTTGGCCTTCGTAACCCCTGATATAAAAAGGATAACCCACAAATAATGGATAAAGCCCTTTATCATCACCAAAACGGCCGGTAGCAAAGAACCTGGCAGCAAAGGTAACCGGAGCGGTACGTACGTATTTTCTTACATCAATAGTTGGTGAAAAGAACCGGTAAGTACCAAAGTTATAACCGGCTTCCAGCCTGTATCTGAAACCGTTCAAGGGCGCCGTAACACCAAAAAATGAGTTGTCGCCAATTAAAGCAGTTGATACGGTTAAAATGGAATATGCTTTTAAGTTATAGAAATAAGTAGAGCCGTAATTTTGATTAAGGGTTGCTGATTCTTCGTCATTCGGGATCTTTTTCCTGTCGGAGTTTATGTAGTTACCTATATTAACTTGTTGTTTACCATTAACTACTGTTGTGTCGAGCAGATAGGAATCGCTGTAACGGTCAACGCGATAATAGTTATGAGAGGCTGCTCCACTTACTTCAAAACGTGTGGTTTTTGAGATAGGATAGGAGGTGAACACCCTGCCGGCATCTTCAAAATTGCGGATAATGTCGATATTGTCGGAATAAACCGTCTGATTTTTACCGCCCACATTTTTTACCGGGTAAGTAACCGTATTGAAACCGAATTGGTAGGGGATGTGTGATACACCAACACCAAGATTCCAGCGGCCGGTTTGGTTTACGTAGGTTACGGCAGCACCCGAATCATAGATCTGCCCGTTTACCGACGCGGCGGCGAAGATCTGGTTTCGGCCTAAAATATCGCTGAATACACCCTGGATTCCGCTTGAAAGGCTTGTGCCATAAAAGTTACTTACGCCAACTCCAATACCACTACCGGCAAGGTAATCGAGTTTGAATTTTGAGCGGAAAGGAATGGCTTTTACCGAATCAGTTGGGATTTTGCGGTAGGCTAAAAAATTATTCAGGTTTGAGTTGATCAGGTCTACACCTACCGAACGATTTGGGGGCAGGGTTCCTGCTGCAAAGTTAACGTCACCGGGTTGCACTACAACCGGGGTAAAGTCGGATGCTTTAGCATTATAGATAGAATATTTTTGTGCGCGGTAATATGAATAAACTACATCATCATGATTGGAAATACTTAATGCCGGAGAATATTCTGTAATGCCCGAAATACCAGTAAACAGGTTTGTCATTTGTTCTATCTGACCGGAAGCTATGGTGAACCGATAAAGGTTGCGAAAACCGTCGCGGTTTGACAAGAAATAGATCTGTTTACCATCTGCCGAATATTGCGGGTTCAGGTTGTTAGCTCCATTAAAGATTTTTATGTCGGTTACTTTTCCTGTTGCCAGGTCAAGCTCTGCGAGGTTGAAAGGAATATCCTGCTCCAATGATTGATCGTAAGTACTTCTATCGCTCGAAAAAATGATCTTTTTACCATCAGGCGAGTAGCTTGGCTGGTAATCAGAATATTTATCATTGGTAAGTTGGGTGATCTTTTTGGTGTCGAAGTTATAAGAATATAAATCTCCTTGTCCTTCAACCAATCCCTGAAAAACCATATCCTTACCATTTGGCGACCACGACAGGTTACTGAACTGGCCTACCTGTTCCATAGAAATGTCATCAATTACATTGCCGCTTTTCAGATCAACCACATCGAGCCTGTTACGCCCTTTGCTAAATACACTGAACGCGAATTTAGTTCCATCCGGCGACCATGCACCCGCAGATTCAATAAAGTTGAACTCATCAATATGCGTGTTGGATACTTTACTCGTGAGCTTTCGTATTATACGCCCGGATTTGGCATCAGCCAGGTAAAGATCAATGCTGAACAAACTTTTGGCAGATAGAAAAGCCACATACTTACCATCGGGACTAACAGAAGGTGCAACGACAAGGTCGCCGCCGTTTTTACTATCAATCAGTTTAATACCTTTCGGTGTCTGGGTAGTATCTTTTAGAAAAGGTTTGTAAGTAGCCTCGATAGAGTTTTTCCAAAGACGGGAAAGTGTGCGGTCGTCATACCCAAACGTACGCCTGATGCCATATTCCAAGCCGAATTTGGCGGCGTTTTTAAAGAAGGGCACTATAACGGTATCGCCATAAGTTGAACCAATGAACGACCAGAAAGCCTCGCCATAACGGTATGGAAAATACTTGCTGCTTTCGGTTAGGTCGCGAACAGTAGGGATATCATGGTTCAGATAAGCGTCGCGCATCCACATAGCTGTGTAGGTGTCCTTTTTACCTAATGAAAGGTATTCGGCCATACCCTCAATCATCCAAAGCGGAATGTTGTTTATATTTTCATATTCGGACGAATCATGACCCATTAGCAAGCGATACTGGAAAGCGTGTACCAACTCGTGACCTATTACGTGCCTCGTGGTTTGGTTGGTTTCCATTACAGGCATTACTACCCGGTTTTTAAGGCCTTCGGTAACACCGCCTGTACCTACGCTGATTTCGCCATCGATAGCTGTGGTTTGTTGAAAATCAGGATGATTAGCGTATAGGATTATTGGGTTGGCATGTTTAAAGGTATCCCTGAAAACCTGTTGGTGCAGGGTATACCAAAGCTCACTTTCCTGGGCAAAGCGTTTCACCATACTATCATTTTTCAGGTAATAGTAAATCTCGAAGTGAGGGGTTTTATAAACGTTAAACTTAAGGTTTTTGTACCTTACCTTGTTTTGGCCAAAATATTGCGCCTTTACATTGGTGCTAATTAACAGCGAGCCAACAAAACAAATAAAGATAATGGTGTGCTTTTTAACTCTATTGAAAAGTGAGTAAACTTTATTCATATATTATTTAACTAAATAGATATGGCTAATTTAATAAAATAAGGTTGTTCTTAATTCAAAAAACAACCTTATTCATTTTCTCTTCACTTATGAAAAATAGCGCCTCTACCCATTTATCGCTGGTTAGCCGGCGTGCTTTCCGGGTTTTCCGGATTGTTTTCCTGTACAGGTGTTACGCCTGTTGTATCAATAGGGTTGCTTAAGCTATCTGTTGATGTTGTGTCTTCTTCAATATGCGGCGACGGGCAGTTATAAGTCTTAGTGATCTTGGTCCACGGTTTTGGGAATGGCCCATAAGTATACCCTAACGATTTATCAGCATAAACCCTTTCCATAAAGCTGCCGAAAATAGGTAAGGCTGTGTGTGAGCCTTCACCGGTTTCTGAAGTAGTAAAGTGTACCGAGCGGTCATCAGCTCCAACCCAAACACCCGTTACCAGGTCCTTAGTGATACCCATGTACCATCCGTCTACATAGTCAGACGATGTGCCGGTTTTCCCGCCTATCTGGTTGTCTTTTTTCCAAAGGCCATTGTATTCCCAAAGTGCTTGAGAAGTACCGCCTGGTTCTTCCATACCTCCGCGGAACATGTAAAGCATGAGCCATGCGGTTTCTTCACTTAATACTTTTTCGGTCTTAAGTTTAAATTCCTGTATTACATTACCCTGCTGATCGGTGATCTTTGTAACCAACAAAGGATCAAGTTTTTCGCCTTTGTTTAAGAAAGTACTGTATGCCCTAACCATTTCATAAACCGAAACATCGTTTGATCCCAATGATACTGATGGTACTGATTTTAAAGGGCTTTCAATGCCGCAACGGTGGGCGTATTCTACAATTTTATCCCAGCCTACTTTTTCGGTTAGCTGTGCCGTAATAGAGTTTACAGATTTGCCCATGGCCCAGCGTAGGGACATTTCACGATAGGAGAAATGGAAATCGGCATTGTTGGGTTCCCAAACTTTGTCTTCGCCGTTGTCTTTGTATTTGATAGATACCGGTTTGTCGGTAAACTTATCGCAAGGGGTAAAACCGTTGTCAAGTGCGGTAAGGTAGGCAAATGGCTTAAAGGTCGAACCCGCTTGCCTGCGGCTTTGATTTACGTGGTCGTAATTAAAGAAACGGTGATCAACACCGCCTATCCAAACTTTTATTTTACCGGTTGATGGCTCCAGGGTCATCATACCTGTATTAAGGATTTTGGCGTAATATTTAATGGAATCTATGGTCGAAAAAGTAGTGTCCTGTTCACCATGCCAGGTAAACACCTTCATCCTTTTCCTGGTTTTAAAGTAATCCTGGATCTTTACCGTGTCCCCACTGTATTTCTTATCGAGTAGCTTGTAAATAGGTAATCTTTGCTCGTTTTTCAGAATGAAATCTTTGATCTCAACGCCTTTTGAATCACGCCATGGGTTTTTGTTTCCCCAAAGATTATAGAAGCGTTTTTGCAGCATTTTCATTTTTTCGGCAACGGCCTCTTCGGCATATTGCTGCATCTTTGAGTCGATGGTGGTGTAGATCTTTAAGCCATCCTCATAAAGGTTATAATCATTGTCCTTACACCACTTATCCAGCCATTTTTCAACCGCACGGCGCAGGTATGAATCGCCATGAGAGTCATCTTCAACATAGCTCAGGTCAAGCGCGAGCGGCAACGCTATGTTACTTTTATATTGATCGGCAGTGAGGTACTTGTATTTCTCCATCTGCCCCAAAACGGTATTACGCCTTTCGGTAGCACGCTGCGGGTTTTTGATTGGGTTGTAGCTCGATGTAGCCTTAAGCATGCCGATCAATAATGCCGATTCGGCCGGATTTAAAGCGCCCGGCTGCTTATTGAAATATTTTAATGATGCTGTTTTGATGCCATAGGTATTATTGCCGAATGGTACGGTATTGAAATATAGCGTTAGTATCTGCTGTTTGCTGTAAACGTGCTCAATTTTAAAGGCGGTAAGCCATTCCTTACACTTATAAACAACGGTGCGCAGCACCGGGATATGCTTAATAATACCCTGCGATTTCTTTTTACGCGTTTCGAAAAGGTTTTTGGCTAATTGCTGGGTAATGGTACTTGCACCGCGCCTGTCTCCCTTAGCTGTTGACAGTACGCTGGTGAAAAAAGAGTAAAAATCCACACCACCATGACTGTAAAAGCGTGCATCCTCAGTAGCTACAAGGGCATTTACGAGGTTAGGGGAGATCTCTTTAAACTCGATGGGTGAGCGATTTTCCTTGTAATACTGGCCTATCAGCTTGCCATCGGCTGTATAAACTTCTGATCCTACCGAAAGTACGGGGCTTTTAATATCCTGCATGTCAGGAGAATATCCGAAAAGCCCAAGGAAGTTAAGTTCTATCGAACAAAAAAAGATGATAATGAAGTATATTAATATGACGAAGTATCTTAAAAAACGATTGCGTATACGTCTGAACATTGGGTAAAGATGAAAAATTATGACACTATATCATAGTGTGTTTAACAAATATAAACAACGTAAAATGGACAGTTAAATTTTAGGTTAACACTGGCATAATACATATTTATGATGTGCAAAGTACACAATAAATAAATCAAAAGCAGTTTGGATATAAAAAATCACTTTTTGCTGATTTCGGTGCGTGTTTCACACAAGATTGCTAAAACTTTATCATGCTTTTTGTACTTTGTACAGATATCTATTCATATGAAAAGTTTGACAGAACAATTCAAAGTAAACAGCAATACAAAATTTTCGTTAGGCGATTATGATCCTGAATTTAGCGATGGGTATAAAAAAGAAGAAGCGGAAGCAGTACTAACTAAGTTAATCGAAGAAACTTCTAAATTACAGGCCCAGCTTTATGCCTCGAACAGTTTTTCATTGCTCATCATTTTTCAGGCTATGGATGCCGCCGGGAAAGACAGTGCTATAGCGCATACCATGTCGGGGCTGAACCCGCAGGGCTGCCAGGTTTATAGTTTCAAACAACCGGGTACCGAAGACTATGACCACGATTTTTTATGGCGGCATTATAAGGCCCTGCCCGAAAGAGGACGCATCGGCATCCATAACCGATCTCACTACGAAAACGTGCTGATAGTTAAAGTGCATCCTGAACTCGTTTTGAAAGAGAATATTCCGGAGATAAAACAGGTAGAAGATATTGACAAAAAGTTTTGGGATCAGCGGTATGAGAGCATCCGTGATTTTGAAAAACATATTCATCACAGCGGTACCGTTGTGATGAAATTTTTCCTTAACGTTTCTAAACAGGAACAAAAGGAGCGGTTTTTAAAACGAATAGACAATCCCGAAAAGAACTGGAAATTCCAGGCCAGTGATATTGCAGAGCGGGAGCATTGGGGGGAGTACATGGACGCATATGAAAAGGCTATTGGTGAAACTTCCACAGACGAAAGCCCCTGGTACGTTATCCCTGCTGATAAGAAGTGGTTTACGCGCATTGCCATCTCAACTATTATCCGGGATACCTTAAAAGAGTTGAAACTGGAGTTCCCTGTGCTACCTAAGGAGGAAATGGAAAAACTACAGGAAGCTAAAAGGATATTAGAAAAGCAATGACGATGTATTAAGACTTACGAAGTTTTTAAAACTTCGTAAGTCTGGCTTATACTTTGTTAAAATCTTAAATGCCTGAAAACATATTTTGTGCAGGCTCGCCGATAAGTGGCATTGGTTTCTTTTCTCCATTAATGGCACCAATTAGGCCAATGAGCCAGATAACTAAAAACCCCAGGCGTATTATCCAAATAATGGATACGCCAATAAATACGCCGGATGTTATAAAGGCCATGCCTATAATAAAACCGGCAACCCATGAAACCACTATTGAAGCAAGATGAAACAATAAGGTTTGTCTTAACTGGTAAGCTGCCAGAGGCGTTTTATTGTTGGTGTACAAAGCAAAATAGGCTATAAGCCAGCCAATAAGTGTAAAATAACTGATAATGCCGGCTGTTTTGCCGTCATCACTTGTCGGTTTGTAATTTTCCATGTGTGGTAAAGTTTTTTGTATAAAGCTAACTATTTAAAAATGAAATGGTTTTATTCATTTTTAAATGACGGCTCATAACTGGCTTATTCATTGCACATCTGAAATCTGCACATCAAAACATTACTCCACCGTTATCTCATCAGCAAAAATGTACGACTGACTGCCCTTGTTCTCATGCCAGTCGGGTAGTGGGCCATATTGTTTGGCTATCAGTTTGATATAGCGGGCATTGGTATTGAGCGGCGCTGTAAATTCCTGGGTTTGTACGTTAGTATCTTTGATGTCGACTTCGGTGTTAACGGTAGTTGCCAGTTTATAAGTTTTGCCATCGTTGGATGTCCAAAACTGCACGTATTTCGGGAACACAATCCACGCACGGCTATCTTGCAATGTGCTGATGCTGATTTGTTTTATTGGCTTAATAACGCTCATATCAACAATGGCAATAAAATCTTTGCCCTGGTAGCCCTGCCAGTTGCCTAAGCGCCAGTTGGTGGTGCCGTGTTGGCCGTCAATCAGCGATTCATCCCCTTTGGCTGCGTAGTTTGGCAGGTATTTGTTCAATATGGTTAGCTTGATATCATTACGGAGTTTGATGAAACTGGCCTCATCAACAAAGCTGCTTTTACTATCCTTTATAGCGATAGCTTTCACCGTAATATTATCACTAATATTAATAGGCTGGGTGTATGGGTTTGAAGCTGCGGTAGGAGCAGAGCCGTCAAGTGTGTAATAGATTTTAGCATCGGCGTCCTGGTCTTTTATCTGGATGCTGAATGGCTGTTTAAATGATTTGGCGGGTGCAATGATATATGGATTAGGTACAATAAGGTTATCGGCGATCTTTGAAACGGGCTTTTCCAAATCCTGGGTAAAGATCTTATTAGCCAGCCTGCCGGTAAATACTTCGAAATCACCGCCTTTATTAATGTCATCGTAATTGATAAAAAGCTTGCTGTACACCTTTTTATCAAGGTTCATGCCCTGCAGGTAGATATTACTACGGGTAATGCCTGCACCGGGGTTAATAATGCTGAATTTTTTGCCGTTTTCCAGGTTGATCACTGCCTTATCAAACTGAGGGATCCCGATCTGGAAATCTTGCTGACCGGGCGCAATGTTGTAAATGCCTAACGAACTCATCACATACCAGGCTGACATTTGTCCGCAATCCTCATTCCCTGCTAAACCGTCGGGTTTGTTGCTGTATTCCTCTCGTAAAATGCGGCTTACGTAAAACTGGGTTTTATCCGGCGAATCGCTGAAGTTGTACAGGTATGCCATGTGATGGCTTGGTTCATTGCCATGGGCGTACTGACCTATCAAGCCACTGACATCCGGAATGTCATTGCCACTCAATTTTGATTTTGTGCTGAACAGTTCGTCAAGCTTGTTTTCAAATGATTGCCTGCCGCCCATTTTTTCAATAAGGGTTTCTACATCATGAGGCACCAAAAACGAATATTGCCAGGAATTACCTTCGGTGTAGTTGCCATTGATCTCGGTAGGGTCAAAAGGCTCGAGCCAGCCGCCGTTTGCACGGGCCTGCATAAAGGTATTCTGGTTGTTGAAAACGTTTTTCCAGTATTGGGCACGCTGAATGTACTGGGTATAGTCATCGGTTTTGTTCAGCATTTTGGCCATTTGCGCTATGCACCAGTCGTCATAAGCATATTCCAATGTTTTGGATACAGAGGCATCTTCCACATCCGATTGTACTGCTCCGTTTTTACGATAATTATCAAGCCCAAACTGGTTGCGGTTTACGGCGGCCTTCATAGCGGTGAATGCTTTTTCGGCATCGAAATCCCGGATTCCTTTAGCGTAGGCATCTACTATAACCGGGATAGAATGATTGCCGATCATACAATAGGTTTCGGTAGTGGCAAGCGGCCATATCGGTAGCAAACCTCCCTGATCATACATCGCCATAAAACTCTTGATAAAGTCGAGCGTGCGTTTACGATCTATCAATGTTAATAGTGGGTTTTCGGCCCGGAAGGTATCCCATAATGAAAATACGGTATAATAATCAAATCCCTGCGCGGTATGTACCTGCTGATCCATGCCGCGATATTGCCCGTCTACATCACTGTAAATGCTTGGCGCAACCATGCTGTGATATAGTGCGGTATAAAAGATGGTTTGCTTTATTTTGGCGTAATCGGGTTGTACTACTTTTTTTGCAGGAGGGGAATAGCTATATGGCCCGGTGCCGCCTACCGCTTGAGTTTGTGAAGACGGGGCTGGGGCACCACCCTCAACCTGAATTTTGTTGAGCTCATGGTTCCAGGCTATTTTGGCGTCCTTCTGGATCTTTTTAAAGTCGAAATCGGAAACTTCCGTGTCCAGGTTTTTTAAAGCGCCCTCAGTACTTACAGCTGAAATGCCTACTTTGCTGATAATCTCACCGGGGTTATCAAACTGCAAAAATAGCTTGACGTTTTTACCCTGGACTTTGCTTTGCCCATTTTGTACCTCATTATTTAATGCGATACCATAGGTTTTAAAAGGCTTTGAAAATTTAGCGTAAAAATACACTTGCTGCTTATCGGCCCACGATTTTGACATGCGGAAACCCCGTACCTCATGATCGTTCACTACTTCTATCCATGAATCCAAAACCTCATCGCGGTGCTGCAAGTCGATGATGATATTAGCCTTATCGGTTGATGGATAAGTATAACGGTGTACGCCAACACGGGTGGTTGCGGTTAGCTCAACGCCGATGTTATATTTATCAAGCAGTGTTTTATAATAACCGGGCGTAGCACTCTCGTTCTTTTTGCTAAAGTGGGAGCGGTATTCGGTATTTTTAAATTTAGGGTCGCCGGTGGTAGGCATGAACAATACATCGCAATAATCGGGTACACCGGTTCCGCTGAGGTGGGTGTGCGAGAAGCCGTAAACCAAACTATCGGTATAATGATAGCCTGAACAGCCATCCCAGCCTTCCAGTCGTGTATCAGGGCTGAGCTGTACCATACCAAAAGGCATTACCGGTCCTGGATAAGTATGCCCATGCCCGCCTGTACCAATAAATGGGTCAACCAGTTGGGCGTAGTCTTTATCCTTTTCTTTTTTCTTTTGTGCCGATGATAAAAAAGGCAGAGCGAGCAACAAGGCGACCGGTAAAGCAGAACGGAGTACGGGCTTTATAAATGACATATTATTAAAAACCAATTATATGATTTGAATGTGCACAAATTACACTAATTAACACGAATATTTACTAACTGGTACGGTCTCTATTTATTACCTGATTGAACGAAATAAATAGCAACGGTGTGAAGAATGCATAACCCCAAAACGTCATTGCGAGGAACGAAGCAATCCCAAACTATGCAGAGCGACTCTGTAAGTAGGGGATTGCTTCGTTCCTCGCAATGACGACTTGTTAAATTTTATTAGAACAACTAATTCGTGAAATTCGATTTAATTCGAAATAATTAGTGTTCAATCTTATCCTTTTATCATACCCACCTTTTTCAGCAGCTTACGGTTTTCACGGCGGTGAATTAAACGGTAAACTATAGCGTAAATGATAGGCAATATTAGTAAGGTTAGTACAGTTGAAGTTACCAGGCCACCAATTACTACGATAGCCAGCGGTTTTTGTGTTTCGGAGCCGATGCCTGTTGAAATTGCTGCCGGCATCAAACCGATGGCAGCCATCAGCGCGGTCATCACCACCGGGCGAACACGCGATATTACACCTTGCATAATAGCTTCATCAAGGTGCATCTTTTCTTCAATGTTTTTCTTGAACACTGAGATCAGGATTACACCATTTTGAATACAAACACCAAACAAGGCAATGAAACCGATACCTGCCGAGATACTGAAGTTAGTGCCGGTAATATGCAGCGCTAAAATACCACCTATGAGTGCAAACGGTACGTTAAGGATAACCAACACAGCATCTTTGGCGTTGCCGAAAGTAATGAACAGGATAAGGAATATCACCAACAAACAGATAGGCACTACGTGTGCTAAAGTATTTGATGCCCTGATCTGGTTTTCGAACTCGCCGTTCCAGGTAAATGAATAGCCCTGATCAAGTTTTACAGCAGCGCCTACTTTTTCCTGGGCTTCGGCAATGGTACTACCTAAATCGCGACCACGTACCGAGAATTTTACGGCAATGTAACGCATGTTGTTATCACGGTAAATAAACGCCGGACCGGTAAGTGTGGTGATCTTTGAAATTTCCTTAATAGCAATTTTTGAGCCATTTAAGGTAGGTACCATTAGGTTTTCGATTTTACCTTGAGTATCCCTGTACTGTTTCTGATAACGGATCCGGATATCAAATTTACGCTCGCCTTCATAAAGCTGTGAAGCCGCTTTACCGCCTATAGCCATCTCAATAACTGAGTTAGCATCGGCAGTAGATACACCGTAAAGGGCCATCTTACGCTGATCAAGCTCAATCCTGAACTCTGGCTGGCCAAGGTTGCGAAGGATACCAAGATCTTCAACACCCTGTATTTTTTTAAGAACGGCCATTACCGAATCGGCCTTTTGATCGAGCACCTGGAAATCAGGACCGAATATTTTTACCGCCATGGATGCAGGTACACCTGCAACTGCCTCGGCAACGTTATCAATAATAGGCTGCGAATAATTAAATACAATGCCCGGAAACTGGCTTAATTTCTTGTCCATCTCAGCTATCAGCTCTTCCTGGCTGATACTGCGTTTCCATTCCTTTTTAGGCAGAAGGTCAACCTGGATCTGTACGTTAAAGAAGCCTTTAGGGTCGGTGCCGTCATTGGTACGGCCCACCTGCGATAGGGTTTGTTTTACCTCAGGGAAAGTTGACAGGATCTGCCTCATTTTATCTGTAACCTTTACCGAGCTTTCCAGTGAAGTACTCATCGGCAATTGCGCGGTTACCCAAAGGGCTCCCTCGTTAAGCTGCGGCAAGAACTCTGAGCCTAAAAACTTAGCAGAGAAGAAGGTAACCGACATAAAGGCTACCGCTACAATGAGGCTTAGTTTTTGATTACGGTAAGTATAGCTGAACATACGGCGGATACCCTTTTCAAAAAAGATCACTACCGGGTTGTGTTTTTCTTTTACATTTTTATTAAGCAAAATACTTGAAAGGGCGGGTACCAGGGTAAGTGTAAATATCAATGCACCCACCAGGGCAAAGCCTAAAGTGTAAGCCAGCGGAGAGAACATTTTACCTTCAACTTTTTGGAAAGCGAAGATCGGCACCAAACAGGTAAGGATGATCAATTTGGAGAAGAAGATAGCTTTACCCATCTCAGCACCTACATTCTTGAACAAGCCAAGCTTGGCCAGCCCGTTGAATTTTTGCATGCCTACTTCCTTTGCCCGGTGATCGAGCGCGACAAAAATCCCCTCAACCATTACCACCGCACCATCTATGATGATACCAAAGTCGACTGCACCCATGGAGAGCAGGTTGGCGCTCATGCCCTTCAGTCGTAAGCAGATAAAGGCAAATAGCAAAGCCAGCGGAATGATGATAGCTACAATAAGCGTTGTACGCCAATCGGCCATGAAGAGGAACACAATTACCGTTACCAGGATAATACCCTCGCACAAATTGTGGATAACTGTTTCGGTACAAAAATCCATCAGGTTTGTACGGTCGTAAAAAGTGGAGATCTTTACATCCGCAGGTAATACACTTTTATTAAGGTCAACAACTTTTTGGTTGATAAGCTTTAATACCTCGGCAGGGTTTTCACCTTTGCGCATTACCACAATGCCTTCAATAACATCGTTGTTTTTATCGCGGCCAACCTGCCCCAGGCGCGGTAAACCTCCTTCTTTAATTTCGGCAATATCGCGGGCCAGGATAGGCACGTTATTTACGTTCTTAATAATGATATTCTGAATCTCATCAATATTATTGATCAAGCCTATACCACGTACAACATAAGCCTGGTCATTTTTTTCGATGATATCACCACCCACGTTAATGTTACTGCGATTAAGGGCGGTGTAAACATCAAGTGAGGTAAGGCCATATTTTTGTAATAACGATGGGTTTACGCTTACTTCATAAGTTTTTTCCTCGCCGCCAAAGCTGTTAACGTCGGCTACGCCCGGAATTGATTTAAACTGGCGGTCAAGCACCCAATCCTGAATGGCGGTAAGGTCATGTAGTGATTTGGTATGGCTTTTTAACGTATAGCGGAAAATCTCGCCTGTTGGGCCGTATGGCGGCTCAACTTCGGGTTTAACACCATCCGGTAAATCAGCATTGCCAAGACGGCTCAATACCTGCTGACGGGCAAAGGCATCGTCAACATCATCATCAAAAATGATGCGGATATATGATAAACCAAATGATGATGTAGTACGAAGGTTAGCCTTTTTTTGTACCGAGTTTAAAACAGTTTCCATTGGGATGGTAACCATTTTTTCCATCTCTTCGGCACTGCGGCCCGGCCATTGGGCTATAATGATGATCTGCGTATTGGTAACGTCAGGAAAAGTCTCAATAGGGGTGTTGGTATAGCTCCACACACCCAAAACTACCAATACCAGTGTCATAAAGAACACGAAGTAACGGTGCCTGAGCGAGAAGTATATGATATTTTTGATGAACTTGTTCATTGTAGTCTTTGTAATTTAAAAACGTAAATGCCCGGTTAAAAAGCCAGGCAAAGTTTACTTACCTGCCTGTTAGTTATTGCCGGCAATGGCATCATAAAAAAGCAGCTGGTTTTTCGATATGATCTTATCACCCGCCTGCAATCCTGATGATATATATGTGGTATCTTCAACTGTTTTTATAACTCCTACTTCACGCACTTTCAGGTCATCTTTACTATTGTACACTACTACAAAGTTTTTGCTGTTGTCATAAACAACGGCTTTGGCCGGTATAGCAACCGACTGTGCTTTTTCGCTGTTGGCTATGATCACGCTGGTAAACATCTCCGGTTTAAGCAGCATGCCATCGTTAGGTAATACTATCTTGATCTTCAATACCTTGTTGTCAGGATCAAGTACAGAGCTAACCGCATCAACTTTGCCTGTAAATACCTTATCAGGATAAGCAATAGTGGTAACCTTTGCAGTATAACCGACTTTAACACGGCTAATGTCAGACTCGAACACATTTGCCCATATCCACACATCTTTCATGTTGGAGATGGTGAACATGCTGTTATTATTATCCGGGCGGATATAACCACCTGCTGTAATATTTTTTTCAACTACGAAACCACTTTCAGGCGCTTTGATCACCAGGGTACCACCCGGGCTGGTGTTGCCGCCACCATTGATGGCAATTTGGTCTTTAACCTTGATGTAAGCAGCCTCGGCCTTATTATAGTTCTCTTTAGCCTCTGTATAATCACGTTCGCTTGAGATGCCGTTCTTGTACAGGTATTCTGCCTGTTCAAGCTGACGTTTGTAAATAGCAAGGTCTGATTTTGATGAACTCAAATCAGTATAATTGCCAGCAACGTCAGCACTGCGCACAATAGCCAATGTTTGACCTTTGCTCACTTTATCGCCAAGCGAAACTTTTACATCCAGTACCTGCCCGCTTGAAAAAGGGAATACTTTAACAACGGTGTTGTCATCGTATGAAACTTCGCCCGAAAGGGTAAGCTCATTTTTTATGGTAGCTATCTTGGCGGTATCGATAGTGATAATTTTTGCCATCGAATCGCTCACAGTTACCTGTTTGTTTTCGACAGCAGGAGGGGTTTTGCCTTTACAAGCAGCAAGCAATAGTAAAGCTGAGAGGCCGGAAAACAGCGTTTCTCTTTTCATCATAGTAAGTCTTAAAAAGTTAGTCAGGATTTTATTACGGTTGTGCCAACAGCAAAATTGAGGTCGGCAATAGCTTTTTGCAGGTTAAATTGCTGCTGCAATATTTTTAGTTTAGTATCCTTATAGGTGTCAAAAAAATCAACAAACTCAACAAGGCTTATCTGGCGCTGCTGGAAACTCTTAAGCATAGCGCCGAAGAGTTTATCATACTGCTCGTTAAATGTGATCTGTTGGGTTGAAAACAACTGAATGTTCAATTTATATTGATTAACAGCTGCAACTACATCGTTTTTAAGCTGAAACTCACTTTGTTTTAAAGTGCTTTCCTGGCTTTTGATATTATACTGTGCCGATTTGATATTGCCCTGGTTACGGTTAAACAAGGGTATCGGAAAACCGATCTGTAAGCCATAGTAGTGCGGGGCGTAGCTGCTGTTCTGATCGTACGAAACGCCTAAGGTAACATCAGGTACCGCAAGTGCTTTCTGATAAGCAAGGTTATGGGTAGCCGAACTTAACTGGTATTGGTTTGACAGATAATCGGGCCTGTTGGTTAAGGCCTGAGTTATCAGCGACTGCACATCAAGATCAGCGGTTTCAGTTGGTTTGGCGTTTATGATAGGCTGTACAAAGGTAGTTTCTTTAGTTTGCAAAAGCGTTTTAAGCTCTGTTTGCAGATCATTGATTTGGCGGTTATTCTCAACCATGTCATTCTGTAGGCCAAATAGCAGGGCTTTCAAACGGATGAGATCCTTTGCAGAAGTGTTGCCTACATCAAATGATTTTTGAATAGCGTTAACCAGATCGGTGGCCGCTTTGATTTCGTTTTGGTAAACCGCCTGCTGCGCGTTCAACGAACCCAGCTGACTGAAATCAAGCTGAAGGTTGTAGCGCAGGTTGCGCATCAGGTCGTTAAACGCAGCTTCCTGAACCTTGGCATCATCTTCGGCTACTTTTACCTGTTTGCCGCGTTTGCCGGCGGTAGTAAATACCTGGTTTAGCTGAACAAATACTTGTCCACCGCCATTGGAGTGGTTAAAAAATTTGTTGGTGCTGCCGTCATGAATATTCTGATCGGTGCTTAGAGTTGGGTTATCCCATAGTTTAGCTTGTTGAATGAGCGCCTTTGAGGCATCAACATTATACTTTTGGGCAAGCAGGCTCAGGTTATTTTCAATGAACTGTTTTTCAGCGTCAGGGAAATTGATCTTTAACGTATCTGTTTGTGCTTCGGCCTTTTGTGTTAGTAAACTAAAAAATAACGGTGATATAAATAGCAGGGATTTTATAGTACGCATGTTTCCTTCTTCAATTCTACATTACAAAAATTCAAAACGGTTATGAATTTTGTATGAAGTGAGGAAAAACTAATGGTAGAGAAGGGAGGAGGGTTGTCTCAACTGGAATTAAACGAATTTGAAGAATTTATTGAATTTTAACTTCTGGTCATTCAATAAATTCTTCAAATTCCGGTTCAGACAAAAATCAGGGTGATCCTTAAATCCTATGAATCAGGGTTCCTTCAGATATTTATTTCAAAGTCATCTGCGTCTTTTAAAAACGGTAGGGCGGTTCGTACTTTTTCAACTTCATCGCCTATGATGCTAAAAGTATAAAGGTCTTCTTCATCGCGTTTGTAATAAACCACCTTGCCGTTGGGATCGATACAGGTAGAATCACCGCTGTGATAAACTTCGTTGCCATCATGACCTACACGGTTTACCGCAATCACATACGACTGGTTTTCAATCGCGCGCGCAGGTATCAGGGTACGCCAGTGTGCAGCCCTGCGTTCGGGCCAGTTGGCTACTACTATAAGCAGATCGTAAGGGTTTTCGTCGATATTGCGCAGCCACACCGGGAAACGCAGGTCATAACAGATCACCGGGCAAATTTTCCAGCCGTTCAGTTCTACAAAAAGTTTTTTTGTGCCGGCGGTGTAGGTATTATGTTCGCTGCCAAGTGCAAAGAGGTGGCGTTTGTCGTAATGTTCATGGGTGCCGTCGGGGCGCATCCAAATTAACCGGTTATAGTATTTGCCGGCTTCTTTAATAATAATGGTCCCGGTTATCACACAATCATATTGTTTGGCTGTTTTTTCCATCCATTGCATGGTTTTACCATTCATGGGTTCGGCCAGTTCAGCGGCATTCATGGTGAAGCCTGTAGTGAACATTTCGGGCAGGATGATGAGATCTGTTTTCTCGCGGATCCCGCCAGAGAGCCTGAGTGTAATATTCTGAAGATTTTTATCGGTATTTTCCCAAAAAAGGTAGCCTTGAAAAACAGTAATTTTAAGATTCTCCATATTAGTTCATGGTTAATAGATCATAGTTCATGGTAAAAATGTATGATGATCTAATGGTCTACAATTGTAAATTTAATCATTTGGCTATGATTCATTAACCAAAAATTAAATGCGAATTAACCTATCAACGGCTTTATCTAAAGTTTCTTGTCTTTTGGCGAAACAAAACCTTAACACATGGTGATCAATCCCCTTGCTATAAAAGGCCGAAACAGGTATAGATGCTACTCCAAATTCCTTTGCTATGCGGATAGAAAAGTCGGCGTCTTTTTCGTCGGTAATGCCGAGGTAACTTACTGATTGAAAGTATGATCCTGAGCATGGTAAAAGCTCAAAACGGGTTTGTTCGAGGCCTTTTCTGAAGTAGTCCCGTTTCTCCCTGAAAAATTCTGCCAGGCCAAGATAAGTTTCTTCATTTTTTAAATGTTCGGCAATGGCATATTGGATAGGGGTATTCACGGCGAACACCAAAAACTGGTGGATCTTCCTGAACTCACTCATAAGATAGGCCGGTGCCATGCAATATCCAACTTTCCAACCTGTAGCATGAAAAGGTTTGCCGAAAGATGCTACAATGAAACTGCGTTGCTGTAACTCCGGATAGCGGGCCATGCTGTGATGGGTTTCGCCATCGTATATCAGGTGCTCGTATACTTCATCGCTCAGGATCAGAATGTCCCGGTTTTTTACCAGCGCACTCAATTCATCGATATCCTCTTTATGCAAAATGGTTGCCGTTGGATTATGCGGTGAGTTAAGGATGATCATTTTTGTTTTTTGGTTGATCAACCGCTTAACCATGTCCCACGCAATACGATAATTGGGCGGCTCAAGGGCCAGTGATTTTACTACGCCGCCCATCAATTTAATAGCAGGAGCATAACAATCAAAAGCGGGCTCAAAAATGATCACTTCATCATTAGGATGTATTACGGCGCTTATAGCCGTAAATATGGCTTGTGTACCGCCGGCCGTGATGGTGATCTCCGTTTCGGGGTTATAAACAGCGCCGTAAAGTTTTTCGGTTTTTTCGGCAATGCCCTCTCTTAAAGCCATAACACCAGCCATGGGGGCATATTGATTGTGCCCTGCTTTCATAGCTTTATTTACAAGCTCGATCAGCTCGGGCGAACAGTCGTAATCAGGAAAACCCTGCGACAGATTTATTGCACCCAACTCGTTGGCCAGGGCCGACATGACGGTGAATATGGTGGTTCCGGTTTGGGGTAATTTTGAAACTACGGGTATCATCAATGGCTAAAGTAGGGAAAAATCATCATGAACCTATCCACACAACCGGGTATTTTTTGTATTTAGAAATATTTTAATTTAAAGGTTTAAACATATTTGGAATGTTTTATCAGGAGATTTTGGCTGGAAAACGTTTTACTTCTCAGGTGAGAAAAAGCTTCTAAAAATTATCGGGACAATTATTGTCGCTAACAAAAATGCCGAAATAACTGATACAACTACATTGGCTATGATCCGGTAGTCGGGTGTTATCCAAAATCTAAAAGCAATTACAATTGCAGTAGAAACAGCCACCAGGATCCAGTATTTTGAAGCGGGTGAGTTTGCTTGCCGGCTAACCTTCATTCTTAGGAAGTAACAAATTATATATATGGAACTGATCAGTGTAAATGAGTGTTGAAGGATTTTATAAAGAGGAACGGCCGCTATAATGGTTTTGTTAAATATTGCCGGAAATAATTTGACGAAGTAGCCAGCTGGATGGGTAAAAGCATCTAAAAACAAATGAGAACAGGCGCCAATAAAGATCGAAAGTAAAACTACAAGCCAGTGTTTTTTAAAATGGTTGTTCCAGTTAAAGGTTTTATATGGAGATAAACGCTTGCTTAAAACCGCGGGCAGATTGTCGTATAAATTATTCCGGACAATGTTGCGGAATAGGAATGCTAACAATATACCCAAAGGAATATCGAACCAGAACAATCCCATGACGGTATGGCTATAAACGCTGTAGATGCGCATCCTGATAAAATATTCGAAATCGGGTACAAGAGCCCCTGCTATCAAACCGGTTAAAGAAAACCACCGGGATTTAAGGTTATCAAGTGGTAAAATTATAGCAGGATGCGCAAATGTAAAAGGCATAGGTTTTTTGAATATCTAAACTAAAATACTATCCGTGATCTTGGTAATATCATAGCTGATCTTATTGATAAAGCCTAATTGTTCTTTCAATAAAGCATCCTCTGCCTGGGCCACAGGTTTTTGAGCTTCCGGGTTAACCGGTGGGATTTTACCTATATTAAACTCAATGTTTTGAGCCTGCAACTTTTGCCCGGTTTCATTCAGCACGGTTATGCTTTTTTTGATCAGCTTCATGGCTTCGGGGTGTGCAACAGGTATTTCCTTTTTGCTTTGTGCTGACGCAATGGTAGCTATGTACGATGAAAGGATATGGTTAAGCACCACAAATTTGTGCACCTCTTTTATTTTACGCTGCTTGCTCTTAGGCTCCGAGGTCATTCGTTCAAACGCGGCCGAAAGGTTGGCCGATTTTACATAAACCTCCTTGCGTGCCAGTTTGTAAGTAGTAATGCTGATCATCTTGCCCGAAATGCTTTCGGCAATGGTCACCAGGTAGTTGATATTGGCCACGAGGACCTCCCTCAATGTTTCCTGGATCTGTTCAAACTCCCAGGTTGGGAAAATGAGGTAGCTGGCCACCAGGGCAATAGTTGAACCTATAATGGTATCCAATATCCTTTCCTGGGCTACATTGAGCAGGCCTACACCTAAAAATTTGAAGAGGATAAGTACATACGGCGTCATGAAAATTACGCTTACTACATAATTAAGACGTTGAAAGCTGTACGCGCCCATCATAAATACTACCAGGAAAATAAACTGTACAGTAGCATTGGGGATAAAAGTAAGTATGGCAATACCAATAACGCCCCCGCCAATGGTGCCTATTAAACGCTGATAATTACGCTGTTTAGAAAGGCTGAAGCCTGGTTTCAATATTACAATAATGGTGAGCAATACCCAGTAACTGTGGTGCCCTAATGATACCAGCTTAGCCGTAATAAAACCTACCAAACATACCAGCGCCACCCGCAAGGCATGTTTGAATGCGCCGGATGCCAGCGTAAAGTTGTCGAAGAAAATATGGGGGGCGAAATCCTGGTGGGTTACGAATGCCGTATACTCTACATCGCCTTTGGGCTCGCCCAATGATTCGGCTGCTTTTGAGCTGTAGTATTTATATATATTATTGATGCCCTCGCCAAGCGAACGCAGGTTTACCAGGATCTTTTTAAGCACAAGGTTGCTGGTTTCCTGGTTGTTTTTGCCGATAGAGTCAATCTTTACTTTGAGTTTTTCCAGTTCGATATTAAAATCGGTGAGATGGCGGCGGCGCGTGTTTGATAATACTATGTAGGCTATATCTTCAAGTTCATCGGCCATGTTGTGGATAATACGGGCAATTTCTGAGAGTACCCCTGTGTCTTTAAATTTTTCGCGGATGTGATTATAATCATAGTGCGTGGCCATGATCTGCTCAAAAATATCAACCAGGTCAACAAAGGTGAGTACCAGGATCCTGCTCGGGGCTGTTGACTCGCGGGCCATGATACGGCTTTTAAAAAGTAATTCGCGTACGGCATCCTGGTGCTGGCTCACCTGGATCTGTTTGGAAACCAGCTTACGGTAGTTTTCGTCTATATCGGTATCTGACAAATAAAAGTCAGCCTTGATGCGTAAAAAACGTGCTATATCGGTCACGTTTTCGCCAAGCGCCTGTTGTGCCGCACGATAGGGGCGGATGCCGAAAAACAACAGACTGAAGATCATATACCAAACACCGCCGGCTAAAATGGTTGCGCTGTAACCCAATACTTCGGGAGCTGCCAGGGCCTTATCCATCATGAAGATCATGATGAGTAATGAACAAGTGCCTACCGATGCCGCCCTGTTGCCATAAACGGTGAACATGGAAAACAAAAACGCAAAAAATGTGATCTCGATACCAAGTGTAACTACATTGAGCCGCGCAAAACCCGTAATAACAGCTACCAAAAATAAACAGAGGTTGCCGGCTGCCATAGCGTTACGTTTGTGCGATACAGGCCCTGGGGTATCAATAACGCAGATACATAATGCACCCAACGAAAGGGTAAGGCCAAGATCGAATTTATCAAACTGCATCAGTAGCAGGGAGGGGAGTAAAATACCTATGCAGATCCGGATCCCATCAGAAAAATATTGACTGTAAAAGAAACTTTTTATTTCCCTGATGTTTATAGACATGGTAGTTGCAGCTTTATAAATAACAGAACTATTATAAGCAATTTTGTTTGTTCGGGCTGTTTTTATTAAATATAATTTATAGCCCTGAAATGGCGCTTCGAATTTACAGAATTTTAATTTTAGTATGTATTTTTAATGAAAATGGCATTAATTGAAGTTTTGTGTTAATAAATATTTACTTTTTGATGAAATTAAATTAAAGATCAGTAAATTCACCCCCCGGAAAAGGCCAAAAGCTAAACCAATCAATTTTACCTCAATTTAATTTTTTACTATGTCGCCAACGTTAAAACTCAGCCAAAGAGAAGCAGCCTTTAATAACGAGGTTGTTACCCGATTTGAGTTATATAACAGTTTGTTTCAAACGCTTCCGTTTTACCAGGTAAAGGATACTGGTATTTTATTACCGTTCTTCAGTTCGCATTGCGAAAAGGGTGCTATTACGCATGATTCGCCGACAGACATTATCGAATCATTTTTCGAAAAGTACGTACCGGATATCGATCACCGTGAGCAGATCAACCGCATGTTCAGGTTTATTCAATATATCGAACGCCAGGTAGTTTTGTTTGATGCTATTGAAGATTCATCCTTTAATAAAATAGGTAAGTTTGATGATAGCGGTACCCTGCAAAGTTTATTGCAGCATGCTGCCATCAGTGATGAAAGCCGCAATGATATCAGCGAAAAACTAAAGGATTTTTCGTTGCGACTGGTACTTACCGCTCACCCTACGCAGTTTTATCCCGGTACGGTGCTTGGCATCATGACCGATTTGATTGAAGCTGTAAAAACCAATGATATCAATAACATTGATGTATTGCTGCAGCAATTAGGTAAAACACCTTTCTTTAATAAAACATCGCCAACACCGGTTGATGAGGCTGTTAGCCTTTCCTGGTTTTTGGAAAATATATTTTACCATGCGGTATCAGGCATTCAGTCAAAACTGGAAGAAGAATTTGATATTGACGCTGCAAGCCGTCAGAACCTGGAGCTTGGTTTCTGGCCAGGCGGCGACCGTGACGGTAACCCTAACGTAACCACGCAAACTACTAAAGAGGTAGCCAGCTTTTTAAGGCAAAGGTTATTCAGGTGTTACTACCGTGATTTCAGGGTACTGAAACGTCGTATTACTTTCCGCGGCGTTGAACAGGCCATGACCAAACTGGAGAACCTGTTTTATAAAAATGCAAATGAGCAGTTAACCCCGGTTAATCTGCAGGGCGAAATACTGGAACTGTTGTTATCTATAAAGGAAGTTATCCTGAAGGATCACGATGGTTTATTTGTTGATATTGTTGAAGATATGATCCAGAAGGTGCGCCTTTTTGGATGTTATTTCGCTACGTTGGATATCAGGCAGGATAGCCGCATTTTACGCAAGGTATTTGAATACGGTACCCAAAATATTGATACTGGTGTGCTTGAAGGCTATTCAGAATTAAGCGAGGATGAAAAAGTAAAGAGCATCACCTTTAAAGAGGCTGATTTTGTTTGCCCTGAAGAGGAAAAGGATGCCATGATCCATGATACGCTGGATACCATCAGGCTGGTTAAACAGATCCAGGAGGGTAATGGTGAAAGGGCCTGTCAGCGCTTTATCATCAGTAACTGCCAGCGTGCATCTGATATTCTGCAACTGATCGACCTGTTTTTATGGAGCGGTTGGAAAAAAGATAACCTGAGCATCGACTTCATGCCGCTGTTTGAAACCGTGAACGATTTGGAACATGCTGCCGCTATTATGGAGCAGTTGTATACCCATCCGTTTTATGCCGAGCACCTGAAAAACAGGGGCAGCCAGCAAACGATCATGCTTGGTTTCTCTGACAGTACTAAAGACGGTGGTTACCTGATGGCTAACTGGTCGATATATAAAGCTAAGGTTGAGCTTACCGCTATTGCCCGCAAATATGGTATTCAACTGGCGTTTTTTGACGGCAGAGGAGGCCCGCCTGCACGTGGTGGTGGTAAAACACACCGTTTCTATGCGTCGATGGGTAAAGAGATTGCCAATGAGCATATTCAATTAACTATCCAGGGGCAAACTGTAAGTTCGCAATACGGCTCGGTTGAAACCGCAAGGTTTAACATGGAGCAGCTGATCAATGCCGGTGTTATTTCGGCACTGCACCCTAACCGTAACGATCTGTTGGATAACCGCCATAAAGAACTCATCCAGCAAATGGCCGATGTGAGCTACAAGCTGTTTATCGATCTGCGCGCGCATCCTTTATTTGTTGAATATCTGGAAAAATTCAGTCCGCTGAAATTACTGTCAAGGATCAATATCAGCAGTCGGCCAACCAAGCGGAATGCTGGTGCGCAGCTAAAACTGGAAGATCTGAGGGCTATCAGTTTTGTAACCTCATGGAGCCAGCTTAAACAAAACATCCCGGGCTTTTATGGTGTGGGCACAGCGCTTAAACAGGTTAAGGAAACCGGCGGCTGGGACGAGGTTAAAGAACTGTACCAAACTTCAGGATTCTTCAAAACTATGCTGGATAACTGTATGATGTCGATGTCAAAATCAGATTTCAGGGTTACCGCATATCTTGAAAAAGATGAAAAGTTTGGTGCTTTCTGGAAAGTGCTGAAGGATGAGTTTGTACTTACCCGTGAGATGTTACTTGAACTAACCGGCAGCACTGTACTAATGGAAGAATATCCGGTTGAGCGCCGTTCTATCGCAATCCGCGAGAAAATCGTTTTGCCGCTGGTTATCATTCAGCATTACGCCCTGCAATGTATGAACTATGAAAAAGACACTGAGCTTAACGATGTTTATAATAAGCTGGTGATCCGCACAGTTTACGGTATTGTAAATGCCGGGCGTAATTTGGCCTAAGAGTTTATTGTTTTAATTTATATCCCCATCCACCTGTTAGCAATAGCAGGTGGATTTTTTGTTGGGGGGAGGTGAGTGAGTGGTTTGGTGTTAGTTGTTTTTTTTAGTAAGATATTGATTTTTAATTGTTTAATTAGTTTTGTTAGGGTTTTCTTAACCCTGTTAACCCCTCCAGTTGCTTTCCTCTCGCAGGTTTAAGCGTGGACATCTGCACCGTTAATTTAAGAAAAAAGCGCAGGATTGTGCGATTTCTCTCTTAAGGGTAATAGTCCATGTATTGACAGTTAAAGCAAATTGGTATGGCGCATAGTTGACTCACCCGGTCTGCGCTGCGCTGGACCACCCTCTCTTCGCCTTTGGCGGAAAGAGGGTAAAGAAAAAATGAGGATAAAATCCCCTCTTTACGCTTGCGTAGAGAAGGGTGACGAGCGAAGCGATGTCGGGGTGAGTAAATACGCATCTTGATCTTACACCGCTATTGCCTTTTCCATCTTTTTTATCCACAACCACCGCAACCCCTACGCATCTTGATCTTACACCGCTATTGCCTTTTTCATTTCTTAAACCTAACTTTAAAAGGTTCAGTACTTTAAACCTTTTATCCGATGAAAAAAATCATTATTCCGGTAAGTATTTTGATCTTTGCCGCTTCATGCAAACAAAATACTCCAAGTACTATGTATAAATGGCCCGATGTAAAACCACCCGTTGCCGAAGTTAAACCGCATATCCGCACCATCCACAATGATACCRTTACCGATAATTATTACTGGATGATAGATTACTTTAAGAAAGGCCCCGACAGCACCAAAGCGGTGGATTACCTGAAAGCCGAAAATGCTTACCAGGACACCATGATGAGCGGTACTAAAAATTTTCAAAAGGTATTGTTTGATGAAATGAAGGCAAGGATAAAGGAGAAGGACGAATCGGTACCGGTATTTAAAAATGGATACTATTATTATTCGCGTACCGATGAAGGGAAGGAATATTACAAATATTGCCGCAAAAAAGGCAGCCTTGATGCTAAAGAAGAGGTATTGCTTGATGTGGATGAGTTAGCCAAAGGTCATAGTTACTATTCGGCCAATGGTTTTAACATCAGTCCGGATAATAAACTGCTGGCTTATGGGGTGGATATGGTTTCACGTCGTCAATATACCATTCATATTAAAAACCTGGAAACAGGAGAGGTTTATGCTGATGCTATAACTGACGCAACAGGTGGTTCGGTTTGGGCTAACGATAATAAAACACTTTTCTATACCGCTAAAAATGCCGAAACATTATTAACGGAAAAGATCAAACGGCATTTGTTAGGTACCAAAGAGACCGATGATGTTGTTGTTTATGAAGAGAAGGATAAATCGAACTATATAGGCGTAGATAAGTCAAAATCAGGCAGCTTTATCTTTATCCAGTCGAGCGCTACTTTATCATCGGAGTTTAGGTACCTGGATGCCAATAAACCTAACGATGCATTTAAGGTTTTTCAGCCACGCATTAAAGACGTGCTGTATAGCGTTACCGCGCTTGCCGATAAGTTTTTGATAGTAACCAACCAAAATGCCATCAATTTTAAACTGATGGAGTGCCCGCTTGATAAAACTGAAAGCAGTAACTGGAAAGAAGTATTGCCGCACCGTAAGGATGTATTGCTGGAAGGGGTTGAAGAGTTTAAGGATTATATCGTGATCACCGAGCGTAAAAGCGGACTGAGCCAGTTCAGGGTACGCAACCTTGCATCAAATCAGGAGCATTATGTTGATTTTAAGGAAGCTGCTTATGCTATTTATGTTGGTGCCAATCCCGATTATAACAGTAAGGTATTAAGGTATGGTTACACATCGCTTACCACGCCGTCATCTACTTTTGATTATAACATGGATACCAAAGCATCCAAATTGAT
The DNA here is from genome assembly GCF_056402535.1 of Mucilaginibacter sp. P4_A11. Lineage (NCBI taxonomy): Bacteria > Pseudomonadati > Bacteroidota > Sphingobacteriia > Sphingobacteriales > Sphingobacteriaceae > Mucilaginibacter > Mucilaginibacter sp. P4_A11. Next base: position 412,688 of record NZ_JBFUHE010000003.1, on the reverse strand, counting down.
GAAGCAGCAGGAGGTATTGGGTGGATATAAAGCCGATGATTATGTAACCGAACGCCTGTATGCAACCGCAACTGATGGCACTAAGGTTCCTATATCGCTGGTTTACAAAAAAGGCTTTGAAAAGAATGGAAACGCGCCTTTGCTGCTTTATGGTTATGGGTCATACGGCTACACCAATGATGTGTATTTTTCGAGTGCCCGACTAAGTTTGCTTGACAGGGGATTTGTTTTCGCGATGGCCGGGATCCGGGGCGGACAGGAAATGGGCCGTCAATGGTACCTGGATGGTAAACTGATGAAAAAGAAAAACACGTTTACCGATTTTATCGACTGCGGCAAATATCTTGTTGATCAAAAATATACCAGTAAAGAACATTTGTATGCCGAAGGTGGAAGCGCCGGTGGTCTCTTGATGGGCGCGGTAGCTAATATGGCTCCCGATCTGTGGCATGGTATCATTGCCGAAGTTCCTTTTGTTGATGTGGTGAACACCATGCTTGATGAAAGTATCCCCCTAACCACCAATGAATTTGATGAATGGGGCAATCCCAAAAATGAGGATGCTTATAAATACATGAAAAGCTATTCGCCGTATGAAAATGTAGAGAAGAAGGCTTATCCAAATATGTTGGTTATAACCGGTTTGCATGATAGCCAGGTACAATATTTTGAACCTGCCAAATGGGTAGCCAAGCTAAGGGCCGACAAAACAGATAATAATGTATTGATGCTGCATACCAATATGGATTATGGCCATGGCGGGGCTTCGGGCAGGTTTGATTATTTAAAGGAAGAGGCATTGAATTACGCGTTTTTATTTGCGCTGGAAGGGGTTGAGAAGTAGGTGTTTGGTGAGTGGTTGATTATGTTGATTGGTGAGTGGTTGGCTTCTTTCTTGTCGCCCTAAAAAACATCACGTCATTGCGAGGAACGAAGCAATCCCAAACTATACAGAGAAATTTGCATAGTCTCTCTGCAAATCGGGGATTGCTTCGTGCCTCGCAATGACGCTTTTTATTGATGCCTATAAATTTTATCTTCTTGAAATAATTCCCCACAACTTTCAGGCTAATTTTCAGCAAGTGCCGGGATAAATAAATCCACGTTTATTATATTCGGCAAAACCCACTCGGATAATGAAATTAGTATCTAAGTTAACCCTATCATTTTGCCTGTTTTTGAGCACCGGGGCGTTGGCCCAGCAGCCTGTTAATATGCAATATTCGGTGTCGATGGAAAAGGCGGCCGAACATTTGTATCATGTTGAGCTCACCAATAAAACCCACCTCAAAACCCTCGATTTTAAAATGTGTGTTTGGACGCCCGGGTACTATCAATTGATAGATTTTGCAGGCGCGGTGCAAAATTTCACTGTTACCGATGCAAAAGGAACTAAGCTTAAGTTTGAGAAACCCACAAAAGATATTTGGAAGGTTGCTAACCCTGCAGCCGGAGATGTAAAGATCTCATATGATGTAAAAGCCGTTGTGCCCTTTGTAGGTAACGTTTATTTGGATGAAACAAGAGGTTATATCACGCCTGGCGGGCTGTTCATGTACCTCGAGCAGGAATTGCGCCATCCGGTTACCATCAAAATGAAGCCTTACAGCAAATGGAGAGACCTGGTAGCTACAGGACTGGACACCTTGAAGGGCCAATATCATGTTTATAAAGCCGCCGATTTTGATGTGCTTTATGACAGTCCGTTTTTAATGGGCGAACTGGAAGTTTTACCGCCATTCAGCGTACAAAACAAACCGCACAATTTTATCGGCTACAAGTTGCCCGCTTTTGACAGGCAGGCCTTTATGGATGACCTGAAAAAGATAGTAGTTACCGGCAGTAATATCATCGGCGAGATACCTTATACTCATTACACTTTTTTATCAATAGGTGCAGGCGGCGGAGGTATTGAGCATTTAAACTCAACTTCGCTAAGCTTTAGCGGTGGAGAAGGGTTTAACACGCCTGAAGCCCGTAAAAAGCTCTACAACTTCATAGCTCACGAGTATTTTCATCATTACAATGTTAAACGCATCAGGCCGGTTGAACTTGGCCCATTTGATTACTCAAAGGAAAACCATACCAATATGCTTTGGGTATCCGAAGGGTTTACGGTTTATTACGAGTACATGATCACCAGGCATGCCGGTTTAATGAATAATGAAGATATGTTTGGCGATTTTCAGAACAACCTGCGTAACTATGAAAACCAGCCGGGGCATTTATATCAATCGGCAACACAGGCCAGTTATGATACCTGGGATGACGGACCTAACGGCAGGCAAGCGGATGATTTTAATAAAACCATCTCTTACTATGATAAAGGGCCGATTTTGGGCTTGATGCTCGATTTTAACATTCGTCATGCTACCCAGAACAAAAAAACGCTTGATGATGTGATGCGCCTGCTTTATTATAAGTATTACAAAAAGCTGAACCGTGGTTTTACCGAGCAGGAATTTAGGAATGAATGCGAAAAAATGGCTGGCATACCTTTAACCGAAGTGTTTGAATATGCATCGACCGTTAAGCCGCCCGATTATCCTAAATATTTTGCTTATGGTGGTTTAGCTGTTGATACTGCAACTAAAGTAGTTTCTGAATCATGGGCCGGTCTTAATGTGCGGCAGCAGGGCGACACCCTCCGGATCAATACTGTCGCTTACAAATCACCAGCCTGGGATAAAGGTATCAGAGGTCGTACGGTTATACTTACGGTTGACGGTGCCCCTGCAACAAAGGATGTGCTTTTCAAAGCTTTCGAAACCAAAAATACAGGAGATAGCTTAACATTGGGTTTGTTAAAGAATGGGGAAAAGAAAGATGTAACCATTGTTTTAGGCAGGTTGAGGGAAAAGACATTTAAAATTACACCCTTGCCAACCCCCGATAAATTACAGGCTGCCATTTTTAAAAGCTGGACAGAAGGTAAGTAGCCTTTGAATGCAGTAAATTTTCATTGAAAAGATTGGGTGCACGTTTTTTTATGTGATTTAATGTTTGCTATATATTAAATCATATAAAATAGCGTTTAGGTTTCATTATAAACTTAACCTATCCAAATCAATGAAAAACAGCCTGCTGCTTTTATCCCTTTTTGCATGTTTATTTAGTTGTAGTAAATCTATTGGTCAAAGTTCCAAAGATGAATTTAACGGTGACTTTGAAAAAATTAATTATGCAAGTAAATACCCGGTCGGCTGGATGCACTCCGATGGGAAGGATTATAAATTCGCGTTGGATAGCAGCACCGTGCAGCATGGCAAATACGCGCTTTCTATCACATCCACAACAGACACTGCCGGGTTTGGTGCTGTTACCTTTGCTATCCCCAAGGCGTTTGAAGGCAGTGAGGTAGAACTGAGAGGTTACCTGAAAACCGAAGGAGTAAACGGAGGTTTCGCTGGTTTTTGGCTTCGGATTGATGGCACATCCGCTTTTGACAATATGCAAGGGCAAAATATACATGGCACAACCGATTGGAAACAATATAGCATTAAACTGCCCTACAATAGCCAAAAGGCTATCAACATAGTTGGCGGCGCGCTCCTGGCAGGTAAGGGGAAAATTTGGTTCGATAATATTGAACTGTTTATTGACGGAAAACCCATTGAAAATGCTGTGCCTAAAAAAGTTATCCGGCTTAAAGCTGATCTGGATACTGCCTTTAAACGTGGATCTGGCATTAATACCATCGCACTCGATCCGCAAGTAACTACCAATTTAAAGCTGCTTGGCCAGATTTGGGGCTTTTTGAAATATCACCATCCTGAAATCGCAAAAGGCAACTATAATATGGATGCGGAGCTTTTTAGGGTGATGCCTGATGTTATCAAGGCCCGTAGTAATAAAGAGTTAAGCAAGGTTCTTGAGCAATGGACTGATAAGCTTGGTAAAGTGAACGCTTGTGATGGCTGTAAACCCAATACAGATAAGAAGGTTAAGCCCATAGCCAACTATGGAAACATCTTCGATCATTCGGTACTCAATAAGTCACTTACCGACAAACTCCAAACTATTTTAGATAACCATAAAATTACTGAAAGCTATTACATAGGCATGACGGGAATAGGTAATCCAATATTTGATCACGAAAGCGGATATTACAACATAAAATATCCGGATGCAGGTTGCCGCTTGCTTTGCCTGTTTAAATATTGGAATATGGTGCAGTACTTTTTTCCTTATAAGCATTTGATAGACAAAGATTGGAACCAAACTTTGCCAGAGTTTATTCCGCAGTTTGTGAACGATAAAAATTCAACAGAATATATACTCACCACGCTCAAGCTTATCAGCAGTATTCATGATACCCACGCCAATATCTGGGGTGGTAATGCTGAGTTGGAAGCTTACCGTGGTAAATACAGACCATCCTTTAAAGCTGGTTTTGTGGAAAACAAATTGGTCATAACCGGTTTTGAATCTGATTCGGTTGCTGTTAAAAAAAGGTTGAGGATAGGGGATGTAATAACGGCTATTAATAATGTTGCCGTCGACGAGCTGATCAGGAAATACCTGCCTATAACTGCCGCGTCCAACTATACTACGCAATTAAGGGATATGCCGGGCAATTATTTATTGAGAAGCAATAACCCGCACTTTGAATTTACAATACAACGGGATGGAAATACTTTAAGTGCAGCTAATGAAGGCGTACTTGTTTCCAGGGCCGGCTTAATGAATAACAGCAATATTAATGTTAAAGATCCGGGCTACTACTTAATAAATGAAAACATCGGGTACGTGTATCCTGCAAAATATCACAACGCGAATCTGCCCGCCATCAGGGAGATGTTTAAGAACACAAAAGGTATTATTGTTGACATGCGCTGTTACCCTTCTGAATTTATGCCTTATACATTTGGTGCGTATATTAAGTCTGGCTCTGCGCCATTTGTTAAGTCTACAAAAGGAAGTATTAATCAGCCGGGTTCATTTGTTGAAGCACCTCCGCTTGATGTTAATCCAGAAAATTCATACCCGGGTAAAGTTATAGTGATCGTAAATGAACAATCACAGAGCCAAGCCGAATTTACTACGATGGCTTTTCAAAGTTCCCCCAATGTTAAGGTTATAGGAAGTACCACGGCGGGTGCGGATGGTGATGTATCGCGAATTGTCTTACCGGGGGGGATAAGTTCGCTATTTTCGGGAATAGGAATATTATACCCTGATGGAACACAAACCCAGCGCAAGGGTGTTAAAATTGATGTAATAGTAAAACCCACCATTAAAGGTATCAAAGCAGGAATTGACGAGCCGCTTGAAAAAGCGAAGGCTTTGATCATGGAGCAGTAATTAAGTTTTTCTAAATTGCGTGTTAAGTAAATTGCAATGAAAATTAGCGAACAAATAGTCAGGTTAAAAAGGTGTGGTATTGACGAAACTGTGTTAGACCGCTACCGTGAACCGCACCGGTTTTATCACACGCTTGAGCACCTGGACAATATTTGGCAACAATTAGAAAGCCAGGGTTACGGTGATAATGATGTATTGCTGCTGGCCACTGTTTTTCATGATATTATTTATGATCCGCGTTCGGCAACAAACGAAGAGGATTCGGCGCAGTATTTTAAAGAGGTGTTTACCGGGGATAGCGCACTTAAGTCACTTGTAATAGATATCATACTAGATTCCAAACATCATAAACCGGGCTCTGCATCATCAGAGGTATTCAGCGCTGCCGATTTAAATATCCTAAAGCAGCCATTCGACAAACTGCTGATTTACGAACAGCAGATATTTAAGGAGTTCCAGTTTGTTGACCACAAAATTTACCGGGAGAAGAGGGTAGAGGTATTGAAAAGTTTGCAGCAGGGCATTAATAACCCTGTCCTGGATTATTTGATAACCTATGTAGGAAACTTTAAACCCCGCATTGCTGTATATCCCGGAAGTTTCAACCCTTTCCATAAAGGACATTATAATATACTGCAAAAGGCTGAACATATTTTTGATAAGGTGATCATAGCCCGCGGCGTTAACCCTGAGAAGGATAAAGCCACTTATGAATTGCCGGATGTTTTAAAATACCGGCAGATTGAAACCTACGAAGGATTACTCACCGAATTTATAGAGGGTCTGGGTTATGATGTTACCATCATTCGTGGGTTAAGAAACGGATCTGATCTGCAATATGAACTAAATCAATACCGCTACCTGCAGGAGTTAGGTGGTAAGAATATTAGTGTAACTGCTATTTTCTGCGATATGGAATTTGAGCATATTTCAAGTACTGGTATCAGGCAGTTGGAAAAATATGGTAAAGCAGGGGAGTATTTGTTGTGATTTGGTGAGTGGTTGGTTTAATGTTTACGAATCTGCGTTAGCGATAGTAGCGGATACCGTCCGTTAGCCAACGGATAATGCCTGTAGGCGTATAGCGCGGGCCGGAGGTAACGCCCATATTGATTTCGGATTTGGGGTTTTCGATTTCGGATTTTTTGTCTGAACTCGAATTTTACGAAATTTTGAGAATTTTTTGAATGTGCTTATCATTCTGTTAATTCCTTAAAATTCAGGTTCAGACAACTATAAAGGCTATTATCCTAACCAACCATTCACTTAATCAACTCAATCAACCACTCACTTAATCCAACCCAATCAACCATTCACTCAAAATTCACCCACCCCTTGCTTTTGCATAATTAATCACTATCTTTGCACCCACAATTAATAAAATAGTTAACGCTTTAATATTATTCAAGTAATGTATTTAGGTAAAGAAGCAAAGGCAGAGATCTTTGCAAAACACGGTAAATCGGCTACAGACACAGGTTCTGCAGAAGGACAGGTAGCTTTATTCACCACTCGCATCGCGCATTTAACTGGTCACCTGAAAAAAAACAAACATGATTTTTCAACCCAGTTATCACTGCAAAAATTAGTAGGTAAACGTCGCGCTTTACTTGCATACTTATTCAAAAAAGACATTGAAAGATATCGTGCTATCATCAAGGCTTTACAGCTAAGGGATATCATTAAGTAATTCTCTCCTTTTTTATTTAAAAGCCATCCCCATTTTAGGATGGCTTTTTTACTTTTGAAACATATATTTACACACATAAAATCCGATGCGCTCCCGAAGATGAAAAGTGCATCACAAACAAAAAAAGATGAGTTTAAACGTAATTAAAAAAGTTATTGATCTGGGCGACGGACGCACCATTGAGATCGAAACAGGTAAACTGGCCAAACAAGCGGATGGTTCAGTAGTAGTAAAAATGGGTGATACCATGTTACTGGCTACTGTTGTATCATCGCCTGAAGCTAAAGAAGGTGTTGACTTCTTGCCGTTATCTGTTGACTACCAGGAAAAATATGCTGCCACAGGCCGTATCCCAGGTGGTTTTTTACGCCGCGAGGCTCGTTTATCAGACTATGAGGTATTGATCTCTCGTTTGGTTGACCGTGCTTTGCGTCCATTATTCCCTGATGATTATCACGCAGATACACAAGTGATGATCTCTTTGATATCTGCTGATAAAGATATCATGCCTGATGCATTAGCTGGTTTGGCAGCATCTGCAGCTTTATCTGTATCTAACATCCCTTTTAACGGTCCTATCTCTGAAGTACGTGTTGCTAAAATTGACGGTCAGTTAGTAATTAACCCTACTTTAAGCCAGCTTGAGCGTGCTACTTTAGAATTTATCGTAGCAGGTAGCGAGCATGATATCAACATGGTTGAAGGCGAATCAAAAGAAATTCAGGAAGCTGAATTGGTTGAAGCCATCAAATTTGCCCATACTGCTATCAAACTACAATGTTTAGCTCAAAAAGAACTGACCATTGAAGTTGGTAAAACTGAAAAACGTGTTTATAGCCACGAGCACAGCAACGAGGATTTGAAAAAAGCCATCTACGCTGCTACTTATGACCAGGTTTATGCCATTGCTTCTGCTGCATCAGCAAAAGAAGAGCGTGGTGCTAAATTTAAAGAAGTTCGTGATGCTTACATCGCTACTTTAGGCGAGATCGACGATATCACCAAAGGCCTTGCTAAAAAATACTACCATGATGTGGAGTATGATGCTATCCGTAACCTTGTATTAGACGAAGGCAAACGTTTAGACGGTCGTACCACTACCCAGATCCGCCCAATATGGAGCGAGGTTGGTTATTTACCATCTGCTCACGGTTCGGCGGTATTTACCCGTGGCGAAACTCAATCATTAACTACTGTTACCTTAGGTGCTAAGGACGACGAGCAAATGATTGACGGTGCTTTCATTAACGGATACCAAAAATTCCTGTTGCACTACAATTTCCCTGGTTTCTCAACAGGTGAGGTTAGGCCTAACAGGGGTGCCGGTCGCCGCGAAATTGGTCACGGTAACCTGGCTATGCGTTCATTGAAACAAGTATTGCCTTCTGAAGATGAAAATCCATATACTATCCGTATAGTTTCTGATATTTTGGAATCAAATGGTTCTTCATCAATGGCTACAGTTTGTGCCGGTACATTGGCACTGATGGATGCAGGTGTTAAAATTAAAGAGCCTGTATCGGGTATTGCAATGGGCTTGATCACCAACGAAATGGGTACTAAATATGCTATCCTTTCTGATATCCTTGGTGATGAAGATCACTTAGGTGATATGGACTTTAAAGTAACGGGTACTAAAAATGGTATCGTTGCAGTACAAATGGACTTGAAGATCAATGGCCTTTCATATGAAGTGTTAACCAACGCTTTAAACCAGGCTAAAGACGGTCGTTTACATATCCTTGGCGAAATGGCTAAAACCATTACCGAGGCACGTGCCGACTACAAACCACACGCTCCACGTATTGTTACCATTAAAATTGATAAAGAATTTATTGGTGCAGTTATCGGGCCCGGCGGTAAAATCATCCAGGAAATGCAGCGTGAAACTGGCGCAACCATTTCTATCGAAGAAAAAGACAACCAGGGTATTGTTCAGATCTTTGCCGATAACAAGGCTTCTATTGATGCTGCTTTAGGACGTATCCGCGCTATTGCTTCAAAACCTGAGGTTGGCGAAATTTACGAAGGTAAAGTGAAATCAATCATGCCTTTCGGTGCGTTTGTTGAGATCATGCCGGGTAAAGATGGTTTGCTGCACATATCTGAAATTGATCACCGCCGTATCGAAACTATGGATGGTATCTTCCAGATTGGTGACGAAGTAAGGGTAAAACTGCTTGACGTAGATAAACAAGGTAAACTTAAGTTATCGCGCAAGGTTTTATTACCTAAACCGGAGCCAAAACAAAGTAACTAAGCAATTTTTAAAAATAACAAAACCCTCTTTATGAGGGTTTTGTTATTTTGTTTCATTTTTTTTTATTTTTTTAAAACAAAAAGCGGATGTTTAAACTTATTAACTGTTAATACGTAGTTGATAATATCATAATTCCGATCCTGTTTGACAAAAAAATGACCCCTGCTACTAACGATCCTTTAGACTTCCTGAGCAAGAATTCGGCTGGAATGCAGACGGGTACACAAACTGATTTGGTTCAGCAGTTGCTGTATGAAATAATCAGAGTGAAGGAAATCATTATTTATTACGACTCCATCCCAAACGGAGGCGGTCAGTTGGGTTCATCTATTCTCAATGAACTTGTTTCAGAAGCCTATCAGTCGCTGGTTAATTATGATACCGTGCTGATGAGAAAATATTACGATTTGTTATTGAATTGCGATTAGTCTTAACCGGGATTTTGGGGGATTAATGGATTGCGCGGATTGTCTGAATCAAAATTTACAGAATTTTTGAATTAACATAATGCTGTTCTCAATCAAAATCTTCAATTCTGAACATTTTATAATTCTGTAAATTTTGATTCAGACAACCAGCTTACAACAACAATATATCTATCTGATGTGCATGCACCATGCCTACAGCAGGCGACCATGCAAATACTGTGAACCTGCCATCCTGAGAGGCTACCAGCGCTAAGGCGTCTTTTTGGTCGTAAACAAATTGAGCCGCCGCCAAATGCCTTGTACCGCCGTTTTGAGCAGGATGGATCACCCGGGTTGAGCAGCCTACTATTGGTTCGGTCACTACAATCTCTTCGATAGGTGAACTTTTTTCTGAGCGGCCTATTTTGGCACCGAACGCCAGCAGCTCGTGTTTATCGTTTATTAGCGTAGCGCCGTCTATCGAAGTTAATCCGCCTATGGTATCAACCGCGCGGCGCATTTTTTCCTGCCAGGAGGTGTGGTAACGGTCGATGCCTTCGTGAATCATCAGATCTGTAAGCCCCGAAAACGGAGGATCGACGGGGTAGGAGATCGGGGTGATGATGGATTCGCGCCATTCTTCGCTTCCGGAGGGGACAACTAATAATATGCCGCCACGTTTGTGGGCTTGCATGGAGGTAGCCAGTTGAACTAATACGTTTACCGGATCATTCCATAGGGATGGCAACGTAAAATCAAGCATAGCCGAAAGTACATTAGGACAATCAGAAATGCTGGATCCGTGTTCGTCAACTACTTTAATATCGTCGCCTTTTAATATGGCTATGTTTACAAATTTGCCAAAACCCTCTATACGGCGATGTTTGATCACTAATAATCCGGGTTCAATTACTTCCAGCACAAAACAGTAAGCCGGAATTGCCAGGGTGGTTCCCCAGATGTATAGTTCATCATCTTCTATCCAGATGCCTAAATGGATGCCCGGCTGTTGTACTGCCGAAGCAAATTTAGTTAGGATATTAGGTGCGAGTTTAATTTTGCCACCAAATAACAACGGCTGACCGGCGGCTTCGGGCGGTAAAAAGGCCAGGGTGAACTTTGGTGAAAATCCTTCTTCCCGGCGCAAGCTTGCCCAAAATGAGATATCGATAAGTGATTCGATTGTGGTACAGCTGGGGGTAGGAGCAAGGTCTATCTCATTGTTATCGGCGAGGGCCTTGGCGTGAAAATGCCTGAAATGCCTTTCGATAATGGTTGCCACTTTACCGGCTGCTTTATATGTAGGTCCTGAACTCAAAGTTTTGGTGGTCTCTCTCATTTTTTAATCCGTACATCAAAAGTAAAGCTAAAAAAACACGATGACAAGCCAATGCCTCAATATTGCAATTGGCGGATAATTGACTTAATAGGCGTAAAAAGAATAGGTGTTTAAATGATACACTGTCAGGTTTTTATCATACTTAATCACAATTATCTGCCTAAAGTCAGTTGTTAATGTACGTCAATTTTTTTCAAAGTTATTGTATCACTTTTGCAACCGGAAACGATATTATAATTATGAAATTTCTATCACACATCATCTCACTTACACTGCCTGATACCACCCCATTGCAGGTATCAGCGCTTTTGAACTTAGGTTTAACTTATGTGCAACAGGGGTTCAACAAGGTTTTCCATAAAGAGCAAAAAATCGAAGATCCTTGTGGGCAATTGCAGCCTTGCATGTAAGCAGCATTAAATTAAAGTAACAGGATCTATACATGCAATTTATCCATAAATTTGCGGTATGGATCAGCTATCGGCTGCGGGCAAGTCAAAAATGCGGATTGCCAACAGTGTATTCTTCTTCGTTTCGGGCTTCGGTTACTCTTCGTGGGCCTCACGTATTCCATCCATAAAACATCAGCTTAATTTAAATGAAGCCCAGTTAGGGGTTGTGTTATTTGCTATGCCTGTTGGCCTGATGCTTACGATGCCGCTAACGTCCAAAATGATCAAGCATTTCAGCAGTCGTGTAATGATGCTGACAGGAGCACTGGCCTTCAGTTTGGTGTTATGCCTTCCCGGCTTTGCGGCGTATATGTGGCAGCTGATCGTCGTTTTGTTCTTCGTTGGTTCAACCCGTAATATTTTAGGTTTATCCATGAACTCGCAGGCTGTGGGGATCCAGGCCCTGTATGATAAATCCATCATGGTAACGTTTCATGGCATCTGGAGCTTGGCCGGTTTTGGAGGAGCTGCGGTTGGTTACCTGATGGTGTTATTTAATGTAGCGCCTTCCTGGCATTTATTAGGTGTAGGGATTGCGATGCTGATCCTCTCGGCAATATTTTACCCTTCAACATACGATTACCAGCCTGCTGAAACGCCCAACAAATCGGTATTTTCTATGCCTGATAAACATTTGCTTAAATTTTCGTTGATCTGCTTTGCTTCAATGGCTTGCGAAAACACATTGTACGACTGGAGCGGAGTTTATTTTGAAAAGGTAGTGCATGCCTCTAAATCATTTGCCGAAGCCGGTTTTGTTGTTTACATGGTTACTATGACCATTGGTCGATTTGCAGGTGATAGGATTGTGTCGGCCATCGGTATTAAAAAGGTTTTAACTTACAGTAGTGTACTTGTTTTGGCAGGCCTGTTGGTATCGGTATTTTTACCATATACTTTAACTGTTTATTTAGGTTATGCCATGATAGGTATGGGTGTGTCATGTATAGTACCACTGATATTCAGCATGGCGGGTAAATCAAAAACTATGAACAGCAGCCAGGCATTGGCAGCTATATCAACAGTGGGGTATCTCGGCTTTGTTATAATACCGCCAATAGTAGGTTTTATTGCACAGGCAGCTAACCTGCAGATTGCTTTCTTTGTTGTTGCCGCTTTTGCCGCAATGATGATATGGATGGTACGTAAAATTGAGGATGAGCCCGCGGTATCATAGTTTTGTCAAATAAGCAGGTAGCTATATCTGTCGATTAGGTTTTAGCTTATAATTGTAATATCAAATCAGCCGGTTTGATATTACATCTGCAAAGAATGAGCGAAAATATTACTGAAATCAGCATTCAACCGTCAACCGACTTATTTATCAAGATGGTAGTTTCCAACTGGGAACTGCAAAATAGTCGTTTAAACGGTTTGCTCGATAAACTGACCGACGAAGCCCTTGCTACCGAAACGGCTCCCGGCCGTAACAGCGGTGTTTACCTGCTGGGCCACCTTACTGCTGTGAGCGACGGATTGTTCACTTTCTTAGGCCTGGGCGAAAGGCTCTATCCCCAGCTCGATCAAATATTTGTTAAAAGCCCTGAAAATTCAGGTTTGGAAAAACCTTCATTGGCGGAGCTAAAGCAATTTTGGGCAAAAGTTAATGAGGTGTTAACCGATAGAATGAATGCCATGCAGCCCGAAGATTGGTTTAAGCCACATAGTGCTATTTCCGCAGATGATTTTGCAAAAGAGCCGCACCGTAACAGACTGAATATCCTGATTAATCGTACAATACACCAGGGCTATCATATTGGGCAATTGGTTTACCTGGTAAAAAAATAAGCGTTTACCAACCGGATTTGCCCCTAAAGGTTTAATCCATGACAATTGGATGAAACGTTTTTTACAAAGGGATGGTAAATAATCTCTAAAACCGTTATACTTTTGCTTAACACTGTTAAATGATTTAATAGTGTAATCAAAATGGCAAGTAAAGAACGAATACAGCGCTTAAAAGAGGAAACCAGGGTCAATATTCTGGATGCCGCGCTCCACATAGTTAAGCATGAAGGCTGGCAGGCTTTAAGCATGCGTAAGATTGCTGATGTAATTGAATACACCGCGCCCATTATATATGAATACTTTGCAAATAAGGATGCTATATTAATGGAACTCACCCGCAAAGGTTATTTGATCTTATCAAAGGATATGGAGGTAGCAAAAGATAACTACCGCCTGCCCGAAGAGCAATTAGAAGCCATGTGGCTTGCTTACTGGAATTTCGCTTTTGAAAATAAAGAACTTTACCAGGTTATGTTTGGCGTACAAATGAACTGTTGCTGCGAATTGGTAAAGTCAATGCCTGAAGCCCAGCGCCCCACCACTTTGGTTAGCGAGGCGATCATGAAATTGATGAATATAAAGGATATCAATGACGAAATGATTTGTACAAAGTATTACACTTTTTGGTCGGTTGTACACGGATTGGTATCTATCAACTTACTAAGCAGAGGTTTCTCTGATGAAGTTAACCGCCAGGTTTTGAAAGATACCATAGGCGGAATCATCAGGTCGATGAAAGACGCAGTTCTTTTGTAACCTGAAAATAACACTGTTAAATTATCTTACAGTGTTAAGTAACTGTTAAGCACTTAAAACAAACTCTTAATACAATGGAAAAGCTCACTCACAACCCACACAATCTACTTAACAGTGTTAAACGATTTAACGGTGTTGTAACATCTAATTTATGCAACTGCTTTAATTAGCGTATCATTTTGATATATCGTTATGGAAATCGTGAGATATCACGATATAAGGCACTCGAAGTTAAAATATAAACATTATAAATTATTGATATTTAGTTAGTTGTGAAACTGGCATTTCAATTGAAAACAATCGCAATAGTAAAGCAATGAAAACAATCAAATCATCATATAACACAAGCCCAACGGCTTATTCTAACCCTATCCATTCACCACTCTTAAAATCATCACTCATGAAAACACTCCTTTTAGCAGCAGTTGCAGCTTTAACATTATATGGATGTTCATCTGCACCGCAGGCTCCAACAGCACCGCCGCCACCGGCCTTACCGGTTGCTACAATTGTATCAGGTACCGAAACCACTTATCAGGAATATCCTGCTTCAATTGAAGGTACTGTTAACGTAGAGATCAGGCCACAGGTAAGCGGCACTTTAGATAAAGTATTTGTTGACGAAGGTGCTTACGTATCTGCCGGCCAGCCAATATTTAAAATTAACGAACAACCATACCGCGCAGCTTTAAATAATGCATTGGCAAGCTTACACGCCGCCGAAGCAGCACAGGTAAACGCGCAATTGGAAGTAGAAAAATTAACCCCGCTTGTTGCCAACAAGGTAGTATCTGATTACCAGTTGAAAACAGCTAAAGCAGCAGCTGACGTTGCAAAAGCCAATATCGAATCGGCTAAAGCTAATGTAGCTACCGCGCAAATCAATGTAGGTTATACCTTAATTAAAGCTCCTGTAAGCGGTTATATCGGCAGGCTCGAAAAGAAACAAGGTAGCCTGGTTACCCCGGTAGATGTTGCGGCACTTACTCAGTTATCAGATGTTCACGACGTACACGTTTACTTTTCATTGGGCGAAAAAGATTTTGTTGCCTTTAAAGAGCAGTATCCAGGTATAAGCCTTAAAGATAAATTGAAAAATGTACCATCAGTATCGTTATTACTTGCTGATAATACAGAATACGGTAAACAGGGCAAAATAGATATCATTGACGGTCAGTTTGACAAAAACACCGGCGCTATCACCCTAAGGGCTAACTTCTCAAACCCTGATGGCCTTTTACGTTCAGGTAATACCGGCAAGATCCGTTTAAGCCTGAGCCATAAAGATGCTTTGATCGTTCCTGAAGCGTCAACTATTGAAATGCAGGACAAAGTATTTGTATTTATCGTTGGCGATAGCAGCAAAGTTAAAAAACAACCTATCGACATAGTTGGTAAATCGGGCGATCATTACCTGGTTAAAGACAAAGAAGCTATTAAAGCAGGCGACCAGATCGTGTTAGAGGGCATAGATAAACTACAGGAAGGTATGGTTATCCAGCCTCAAAAAGCGGCAGATAAAGTAGCTGCAGTAGTAAAGAAATAATACATACACTTAAACTTTAAAGTCATGTTTCAGAAATTTATAGAAAGACCGGTACTCTCAACTGTTATCTCCATATTGTTGGTGATAGTGGGTGTGCTTGGTTTAACCAAACTGCCCTTGGAGCGGTTCCCTAATATTGCCCCTCCATCAGTATTGGTATCTGCTGTGTATCCGGGCGCCAACGCCGAAACTATTTTACGTTCCGTTACGCCTTCGTTAGAAGAAGCAATTAACGGTGTGGAAAATATGACCTATATGACCTCTACCGCCAGTAATGACGGTACATTAGGTATCACCGTTTACTTTAAACAAGGCACCAACCCCGATCAGGCAGCAGTAAACGTTCAAAACCGTGTTTCTCAGGCTTCAAGCCAGTTACCTGCCGAGGTTTTGCAATATGGTATTACAACTACCAAACAACAAAACAGCTTTATTGGCGCAATGGGTATTTACTCTGAAGATCCTAAAAAATACGATCAAACCTTTGTTGCCAACTATGCGCAGATCAATATCGTTCCGGAAATTAAACGTATCCCGGGCGTAGGTTCTGCCAGTATCTTTGGTGGTATTAAGGACTACTCGATGCGCGTTTGGTTGAATCCAACTCAAATGGCAGCCTACAACGTTACACCTGCCGAAGTAACCGCAGCTATACAAGACAAAAACCTTGAAGCTGCACCAGGTAAATTTGGTGAGCGCAGTAACGAAGCATTTGAGTATGTAATTAAATACAAAGGTAAACTTACTAAACCAGAGGAGTATCAGAACATAGCTATCCGCGCTAATGCAGATGGTTCTGTATTGCGTTTGAAAGACGTAGCACGTGTTGAACTGGGTGCTTACTCATATAACAGTGTAAGTAACCTGAATGGCCACGACGGTATCATCATTGGTATTATACAATTATCAGGGTCAAACGCCAATGAAATTCAGATTGCGATTGACAAGCTGATGGAAAAAGCATCTAAAGATTTTCCTGTAGGCATTAAATACAATCAGTTCTATCGTACAAAGACAGACCTTGACGAATCAATTAACCAGGTTGAGCACACATTGGTAGAAGCCTTTATATTGGTGTTCCTCGTAGTATTTGTATTCCTGCAAGATTTCAGGTCAACGTTGATCCCTGCTATAGCGGTTCCGGTTGCTATTATCGGTACGTTCTTCTTCATGAACCTGTTCGGTTTCTCTGTTAATCTCTTAACATTGTTTGCATTGGTACTCGCCATCGGTATTGTGGTGGATGATGCTATTGTGGTGGTGGAGGCGGTGCATGCCAAAATGGAGCACGACCCAAGCCTTACCCCTAAAGAGGCAACTACCGAGGCAATGCACGAAATTACCGGTGCAATCATATCTATTACTTTGGTTATGGCGGCGGTATTTTTACCGGTAAGTTTCATGACCGGTTCAACAGGGATCTTTTACCGGCAGTTTGCGTTAACCATGGCCATAGCTATTATTATATCAGCTGTTAACGCTTTAACCTTAAGTCCTGCTTTGGCTGCTTTATTCTTAAAGAATAAACATACCCAGGATGGTCACGCTGCACCGAAACAAAGTTTTGTAGATAAATTTTACGCAGGCTTCAACGGTGGCTTCAACTATATGACCAACAGGTATGTTGGAGGCTTAAAAGTTTTGATCCGTAATAAATGGATCAGTATGGCCGGCCTTGCCTTAATAATTGTTGCTACCGTTTATATGGTAAACAAAACAAAAACAGGCTTTATCCCAACAGAGGATCAGGGCTTCGTGGCTATAGCTGTTAATACACCATCAGGTACTTCATTAGCAGGTACTAATAAAACCTTTAAACTGGCTGAAGACCAGTTGAAAAATTTACCGTCAGCACGGTTTGTTACAGCGCTATCTGGTTTTAACTTCTTAACCCAATCCAGCAGTCCATCAGCAGGTGTAATCTTCCTGTTGTTGAAACCTACTGAAGAGAGGGGTGATGTTAAAAATATCGATGCTATTCAAAATATAGTTAGGGGCAAGTTAGCTGGTATACCCGGCGGTACTTTCTTCGTGTTCAGTTTCCCAACTGTTCCGGGATTTAGTAACGTGGAAGCTTTGGACGTGATGCTGCAGGATAAAACCAACGGCAGGCTGGATAAATTTAGCGGTGTTGCCAATAACTTTATCGGCAAGCTAATGGCGAAACCGGCAATTGCTTACGCTTTTACATCTTATAAAGCAGATTATCCTCAATTACAATTAGAAGTCGATGATGAAAAAGCTAATCAGTTAGGTGTAAATGTTAAAGACATCCTGTCAACAATGCAGGCTTACTTTGGTACTGCGCAAGCATCAGATTTCAACCGCTTTGGTAAATACTACCGCGTAGTTGTTCAGGCTGATATTGCCGACAGAACCGATCCTTCAGCAATTGACCGTGTGTTTGTTAAAAACAAAGGAGGCGAAAATGTGCCGATCAATACACTGGTTAAATTAACCCGTGTTTATGGTTCAGAAACCGCTTCACGTTATAACCTGTTTAACTCTATTGAGGTAAATGCTATCCCTAAACCGGGCTATAGCTCTGGTGACGCTATCAAGGCTATCCAGGAAACAGCTAAAGAACAGTTGCCTGCTGGTTTTGCCTATGAGTTTTCAGGCCAAACCCGTGAGGAAATTGCCTCAGGTGGTCAGTCGGCTATCATCTTTTTACTTTGTTTGATATTTGTGTACTTCTTATTATCAGCACAATACGAAAGTTACATCCTGCCATTGGCAGTAATACTTTCAATCCCTACAGGTTTGTTTGGTGTGTTTATCGTATTAGGTTTAACCGGTATCGAAAACAACATCTATGTACAGGTTGCGCTGATCATGCTTATCGGTTTGTTAGCGAAGAACGCCATCCTGATCGTAGAGTTTGCGGTGCAACGGCGAAAGGCAGGGCACGGGCTGGTTCAATCGGCTATCGAAGCTGCTCAGCTCAGGATTCGTCCAATCATCATGACCTCAATGGCGTTTGTATTCGGTTTATTCCCGATGAGTATTGCTACCGGTCCATCTGCACAGGGTAACCACTCTATCAGTATCGGTGCAGCAGGCGGGATGGTTTCAGGTGTATTGTTAGGTTTGTTTATCATACCTGTACTATACGTGATATTCCAGGGCCTGCAGGAACGCATCAGTGGTAAACCTGTACCGGTTGGATCCAATGGTGCCGGTCATGGTAAAGATGTGGCTGTGCTTGAAAACGAATATTCAGCTTAATCAATCAAACATCAACTAAAACTATCACGGGTTTAAAAGTCCGTGATAGTTTAAAAAAGATATAACAATGAAAAATATAATAGGCAGTTTGGCTTTGGCACTGGTGGTGCTTGCAGGCTGTAAAGTTTCAAAAGATGTTGCTACGCCAAAGGATGCGCAACCTGAAGCCTTCAGGAACGCCGTTACTACCGGCGATACCAGCAGCATTGCTGATTTGCAATGGAAAAACTTTTTTACCGATGCCGCTCTTCAAAAATTGATTGACAGCGCTGTAGTAAAAAACTACGATATGCAGGTAGCTATTAAAAATATCGAAGCTGCAGAATTGCAGTTTAAACAAGTTAAATGGAACTATGTACCGTCTGTCGGTTTAAATGTTACCGCAAGTAGCAACCGTCCATCTAACAATAGTGTTACGGGTTTAAGCATTAAACAGTTTAACATCGGCACTAAACATGTTGAAGATTATTCTGCTAATTTAGCCCTTTCATGGGAGGCAGATATTTGGGGTAAGATTCGCAGTCAAAACCGCGAGGCTTTGGCCCAGTACCTGCAAACTAACGAAGCAAAGAGAGCTATCCAAACAAACATTGTGTCAAGTGTATCTCAAGGTTATTATAACCTCTTGATGCTTGACGAACAGCTTAATATCGCAAAGAAAAACGTAAAACTGAACGATAGTACTTTACGCATCATCAAATTGCAGTACGATGCGGGCCAGGTAACCCTGTTAGGTGTTCAACAGGCACAGGCTCAGTTGGAAGCCGCCGCACAGTTGGTTCCTCAGTTTGAGCGCGACATTAATGTTCAGGAAAATGGCTTAAGCATTTTAGCGGGCAGGTTGCCTGATGCTATTGAACGTAACGTTACCCTGAATGATATTACCTTCCCTGAAACCCTTTCAACAGGTGTTCCATCGGCTATGGTAAGCCGCAGGCCTGATGTCAGGAGTTCTGAACTGGCATTGAACATTGCCAACGCGAGGGTTGGTATTGCAAAGGCTCAACTTTATCCCGCGTTAACTATTACCGGTCAGGGTGGTTTAAACTCTTTTAAATCGAGCAACTGGTTTAACATTCCGGCTTCATTGTTCGGTACAGTTGCAGGTGGAATAGCACAGCCTTTGCTACAACACAAACAACTACGTACACAGTATGAAGTTGCCAAAGTTGACCGTGAAAAAACAGTGATCCAGTTCCGCCAGTCGGTATTGAATGCCGTAGGCGAAGTATCGGATGCTTTAGTAAGGTTGCAAAAATTAAAAGAACAACAAACTATCGCGGCTAACCGCGTTAAAACTTTACAGCAAGCTACCAGCAATGCCAGTATGTTGTTTAAAAATGGCCTTGCAAACTATCTTGAAGTAATTACTGCCCAAAGCAATGTGCTACAGGGTGAATTAGAGCTGGCCTCTATAAAAATGGCACAACTTAGCGCCAATGCCGAGCTTTACCGCTCATTAGGCGGCGGCTGGAAATAATCTTTATCTACCCCTATGAAAACGGAAACGGCTGATCATAAATCATGATCAGCCGTTTTGCATGTATTGGGTAACTATTTCTCTGCATTTATTGTGCCGCCATTTTTTTGGCCGATATCGTATATTCATGTATAATCAGCGATAAAACAGGCAGCAGCAGGCCTGCCAGCAGCGCGAAGAAATATGCTAGCAAGGATTTAAAAATCATTGATTCCTGAATGTCCGAGTTATCAGTTATAGTAAGTTTTGGAGCTGGATTTTGTACGCCTGATCCATGTAGTAACCTGTTGTACTGTTGTTCCTTAATCTTAATTGTAGCATTTATTTGAGCCAGCGAATCATTTAGTTGCAATGATATAAATGACGCTATTGATTTTGAATCTTTTGGTTGTTCAACATCTTTTGGTGGCTCGGCATTTCTTGATGGCTCAATATCTGCTGGTTGCTCAACTTGCCTGGGTTGGCGGGCATCTCTGATTTGATGAGCATTCCTGATTTTTTGTTCCTTTAGCGTTATGCTATTAACAAGTGCTTCCTTAATTGAATTGATTTCGAGCTTGAAAGCATAAATACTTGCGTCCGCATTGTCAGAATCCTTCAGTACCTGCTGTTTATTAAGCTGCGCTTTATTAAAGTCCTTTATAAGTGCTTCGATACGGTTGTCGTTAACATGATAATCTTCCGGTATTAAAACAAAAGCATCATTAGGTTTTAATGCGTATGACTTAACAGTAGTAAGCTTATTTAAGTCGGTTCTTTCTTTCTCAGTCAGCGTAGTCTGTATTGGTACTGGTCTTGGCTTTGGTTTTGGCTTCGGCAACGGCCTGGGCTTTTTGATGTTGTTCAGCACGGCTTGCTGTTCGCGGTATTGATCGGCCATTGCTTTAAAATATGTTATGCTGTCGCCTAATTTAGTAAGTAATGAACTGTCAACAACCGCCGGTTTGCCCGCTAAATTTGTTTTGGCATATTGGGTATTAACAACTTCAATAAGCTTATTCAAAAAATCCCGTCCCTTTTGAGCATTATCTGCATTTAATCTCAATTCAAAACTATTATCGCTCAAAACTTTTGCGTCTAAACTTTTACTGAATTGTTTAAATAAGTCGGCAGGGGGAGTAAGTTTTACTGTCAACGGAGGTTGCGGTGGTTTAAAGGCGGCTCCTTTTATTATTGTATAATTTAAAGAGCCATATTTAACCGGATGGTATAAAGGCACATCTGTGAGCACATTATTTTGATCGATCCTGCAGACGCTGCCATTGATTAAATTAATAATGATTTCAGTAGGAGAATTATAACTGCTGCCCTTTCCAAGTATAAATTTAATGGGCAAAGAGTCGCCGTAGACCTCTGTTGTTGCAAAAGTTCCCTTACTATAATAGCTTACCTCGAACCCTAACGCGTTGATCGCTTTTTCTATCACGGCTTCAGAACGCAATTCGTTAATTGCAGTAATTGGTAACTGCCAATCGCCGGAGGTGTTCAACTCCACCCTTACTTTGTATTTAGGGGATGAAAAAAGTAAATAAACTGAAGCTGCTAAAACAAAAATTACTACCGAGGTAATAACGAAATATCTGTTGCGAAATAACAGGCCTGAAATATTCCTTCCCACCCCTTTGATGCGAGCCTGGTTCATAGATATAGTAGTTGGGTTGATGTAAATTACTGTAATTTAGTAATTTGCAATTGGTTTAGAACGCGCGTTTTGCGGTTGTTCTTTTGCACTGTGGTAATTTCAGTGATTTTTGTGCCACTTCACATGTTGCTACAGCTAAATTTCACAATCGTATCTCAAAAATTGTAAAGTAATTTATACAGCTTTCAGGCGGTACTAACAGTCGATTTCATGATCTTACGAATAACAGCCTGCACCTGGTTGTAAGATTTAAACACTTTGTTACAAACAAATTACCCTGTTTTTGAAAGAAAATTCATATCATAGCAGCCCCAAACTATTTGAGTTGTTTTTGAATGAAATTTAAGATCGTACTTGTATTTCTTTTGTTTTCCGGCTATGTGCGGGCGCAAAATGTCAATATAATCCCCCAGCCCAAGTCTGTTGTTAACGGTACCGGGCAGTTTACTTTTAATAATCACAGTACCGTTGGTGTAAATGATGCTTCGTTATTACCAATAGCCCGTTACTTTCAGAAACAAGTAAGCCAGTCGGCTGGTTTTACACTTGCTATTGATAATAAAGATGCCGGCAGCTTAATCCATCTATTATTAACCAATGGTGACCCAACGCCCGGGGCATATTCGCTTAAAATATCGTCGGGAGAGATCACTATATCTTCATCAAATAAAGATGGGGTATTCTACGGTGTAATGTCGCTGTTGCAGTTGATCAAAGATCAGCCCCGCGGCGAAAATATCAGCTTAACATCTTTAACCATAGCTGATATACCACGCTATCAATGGCGCGGGTTGATGCTTGATGAATCGCGCCATTTTTTTGGAATGGAAAAAGTGAAGCAGATCCTTGACTGGATGGCCTATTACAAGCTGAATAAATTTCACTGGCATTTAACCGATGCACAAGGCTGGCGTTTGGAGATAAAAAAATATCCAAAACTAACCCTGATTGGAGGAATAGGAAACTACAGTGATTCATCGGCCGATCCTCAATATTATACCCAGGCTCA
Organism: Mucilaginibacter sp. P4_A11; assembly: GCF_056402535.1. Classification (NCBI taxonomy): domain Bacteria; kingdom Pseudomonadati; phylum Bacteroidota; class Sphingobacteriia; order Sphingobacteriales; family Sphingobacteriaceae; genus Mucilaginibacter; species Mucilaginibacter sp. P4_A11. The sequence continues at coordinate 389,787 of NZ_JBFUHE010000003.1, read as the reverse complement.
GATTAAAGATATCATTGCTTACGCTGCCGAAAGGTATATAACTGTGATCCCTGAAATTGATATGCCGGGTCATGCAACAGCCGCTAATAAAGCCTATCCGCAGTTTAGCGGTGGCAGTGTTGAAGGCTACCCTAATTTTACTTTCAATCCTTCAATCGATAGCACCTATCAGTTCCTTGGTAATATTATTAAAGAAACCAGTGCGCTTTTTCCTTCAAAAATGATTCATTTAGGAGGTGACGAAGTGGCTTTAGGTGTTAAAGCCTGGTCGCTTAATCCATCAATTGCCGGATTCATGCAGAAGAATAATTTTGCCGATGTAGGGGAGTTGGAGCGATACTTTTTTAGGCGTGTAGCTGATACGGCTATTAACGCGGGTAATAAAGTATTGGCTTGGGACGAAGCAACCGGCACAAACCTGCCTGCTGATAAAACCATTATTTTTTGGTGGAGGCAAAACATGCCCGGCCAGCTTCATTTAGCTTTACAAAAAGGTTACCAAGTAGTGCTTTGCCCTCGCTTGCCGATGTATTTTGATTTTGTGCAGGATGCCGATCATATCTCCGGCCGCAGGTGGAAAGGTGTTTACAATACCGTTGGCAGTGTTTATGGTTTCCCCGAAAAGCAAATGCAAACCAACGAGGATCTGCAATCTAAACAGATCATAGGTGTACAGGCAAACGTCTGGACAGAAATGATAGGTTCTGAAAAGCGCCTCGATTTTATGTTATTTCCCCGTATTGCCGGTTTGGCTGAGGCAGGGTGGACTGCTCCTGAACTTAAGGACGAAGAAGCTTTCGATAACCGTTTAAAAGCCAGTATCAAGATCTATGATGCGGCTAATATTTATTATTTCAATCCTTTTGATAAGTTTTTCCATGATGAAGCCATCGATTTTGGCCCTAAAATCAGGAAAATGGAAAGACCGGCAGATCAGAATATTGATGAAGAAGGGTATCGTCCACGCAGAAGACACGGACGGTCATCTAAAAAGAGCAGTCATTCATCAAAGCATTCGTCATCAGTAAAACATTCGTCGTCTAAAAAGTCGTCTTCAAAAAAATCTTCCTCTTCAGGTAAAAGCAAAAAGACATCCCATAAAAAAAGGAAATAACCAACAGGTTATTTCCTTTTTGAAATTACTTCCGGATATTATTATCTGTAAGAAGATAGGTGTGTGGTTTTAATGCTCAGGACAAACGATTTGCCAACACTCATTTTTACATTCTTATCCTTTAATAGCTCTTTGATCGCGTTGTCGGCTTTAAGGAGCTCGTATAAATCACGGGCCACTGCCGATCCGCTGATGTTGTTGGTAACTTTGCCATTTTCCATGTTGATACTAAATGTATAGCCGGATTTACCTCTGCTGCCTGCCGCTTCAAAATCGGTGATATTGAGCTTAAACTGCTGTTCTTCCTGCATGCTTCTTTTTAAGTGCAGGCGTATTACAGGCATGTACTTTTGCCATGTCATCAAATAATTTCTTTCGTCCATAATCGTTTTTTAAAAGCAAAAGCCCTCGTATAGTATGGATACAAGGGCTTCGGTTATCGGGTTGAGGAGCTTGTAAAATCTCCTGGTATAGTGCGCAGTAATTATCAGCCTGTTACAACGGCCAATTTTTGTAACTTTTCAAAGTTAACTAAATAAATGACTAAAATAGTCGGTATTTGTAGTTTGTTTCAACTGGATCAATAAATAGTCACGGTTGTTTAAATACTATGTAGTGGTGAATTAGGGGTAATGGTTAATGCTTTTTAACCGGGATCACTAACTGCCGGTTTGTAAATGCCGTAAATTGCAACCATCAATAAACCGCATTTACATGAACCTGTTTAACCGCTGCCAACTTATCCTTTCTGTTTTCTTCATGTTATTTTGCTGCATTTGCAAAGCCGAACCTGTTTTTTATATGAACCAGGTGGGCTATGATGTGAGGGGGGCAAAAACTGTTGTGGTGCGTTGCGACACTAAACTTGTTGAGGGGATACTTTTTTCGTTGCAAAATTCAAAGGGCAATGCTGTATATATTGCTCCATTAAAAGGGCCATTAAAGATAGGGGAATGGGACAAGGACGGATATTTTTACCAGGCCGATTTTTCGGAATTTAAAGCGGAAGGAAAATACAGGGTTTACATTGGTACCAAAGATTTTCATTCCCAATCTGATTGGTTTGAGATTAAGGAAAGTGCACTGGCAGTAACCACCATTCCATCGGTATTAAGCTATTACAACAGGCAGCGGGCCAACACTCCTACCGAGTTACAGGCCGACGCCGCTGTTCAGCTTTATGGCAGCGATAAAACAGTTGATCTGCGCGGCGGCTGGTGCGATGCTTCCGGCGATGTAAGTAAATATTTTTCGCATTTAGCTTATGCAAATTTCGTGTCGCCCCAGCAAATTCCCTTGGTAACGTGGTCAATGATCAATACGGTAAAAACTGCACCGGGTTTGTTAAATAAACTGGGCAGCTATGATGGCATGGTGAATGAAGCCCTTTGGGGAGCCGATTATATGATGCGCGCCTTATCGAAAGACGATTATTTTTATATGATCGTATTCAGCTATTTTAACAAAGACCCTAAAGCCCGCCGTGTGGTAGGATTAAAAGCAAACAGCGTTACTACTGACGAATACCAGGCCGCTTTTCGTGAAGGTGCGGGAATGGCGATTGCCTCGCTGGCGCGGATTTCACAATTAAAAAAAGACGGCGATTTTAAGTCAGCCGAATACCTTGCTGCTGCTAAGCGGGCCTTTGCTCATTTATTGGCAAACAATACCAAATACGATGATGATGGTAAGGAAAATATCATTGATGATTATTGTGCACTGATGGCTGCTACTGAATTGTGGATAGCTACCGATAGTTCTTCATACCGCGACGAAGCCCGTAAACGCGCACAACATTTGAGCAAGCGAATGAGCTCCGCAGGTTATTTTATTGCAGATGATGGCGACAGGCCCTTCTGGCATGCAGCTGATGCCGGCTTACCGGTTATTGCCCTATGTAGGTATTTGGACAAGGAGCAGGAAGCTGAAAAACGTTCGGCAGCATTATCAACCATAAAAAAAGCTTTGGATTATAACCTGAAGGTAACGGAGAATGTAGATAATCCGTTTGGTTATGCCCGGCAGTCATTTAAATTCAGAGGTGAGGTAAAAGATGGTTTCTTTATCCCGCATGAAAATGAAACAGGCTGGTGGTGGCAGGGTGAAAATGCCCGGCTGGGCTCGCTCGCGACAGCGGCATTAGTAGGGGGGCGATTGGTATATCCTGAAAAAGGAAGCTGGGGCGTAAAAAAGGAACTGGCCGAATATGCATCACACCAGATAGCATGGATCCTGGGGTGCAACCCTTATCAAATGTGTTTTATGTATCAGTACGGCAAAAATAACGTGCCCTATATGAGTTCAAACTTCGGCCACGGGTCGGGTAAAGGTGGCATCTCTAATGGCATCACCGGTAAAAAGGAAAATCCTGACGGCAGCGGTATCGATTTTAAAATGAAAGACGATGGCAACGAATGGCGCTGGACAGAACAGTGGCTGCCCCATGCCGCCTGGTATTTACAGGCGGTTACAGCAATGGCTGTTAAGGAGTAACATGCTTCGTGTGTCTACATGACAAATTTAAAATAGGGGTCATGCTGAGCTTGTCGAAGCATGGTGGGTAGGCCTTTACGCGCGAGTCTTCGACAGGCTCAGACTGACAGGCCCTCTTTGTCATTTCACCTTCAGCGTTTGTCGGATTTAAACACTGCCCATGACATGATTAAAATGGGTGTCATGATGAGTATTTAAATCCCGTGGACTTTGAAGAGGAAAATGACATTTGCCCCTTTGTCATGCTGAGGTACGAAGCCTCTTCTTCACCCTGTATTGCGGCCATGCTTGTTGAAGATACTTCGTGCCTCATGATGACAGTCTTTTTTAATTATGTCATGGGTAACTTGTTTCAACACCTCACTCGCTAAGCCAAATGCTGAGCAAATCGCCGACCTGTCCTGTGGGGTGCTGAAACAAGTTCAGCATGACGGCGTGAAGATGTCATTTCATCTTCAGAGTTCACCGGATTTAAAAACTCTGCATTAAAAATCGCTTTGTCATTTTTGAATCCCGTGATTGTCACTTTCACGCCTTAAAGCGATCACATCTATAAGTATATTTGAGTTATTAAACCTATAGATATGACACAAACAAATGGCGCCGGTAGCTATGCCGAAGTTAACGGGCTCAAAATGTATTATGAAATTTATGGCGAGGGGTTCCCGCTGGTACTGATTCACGGCGGTGGTTCGGATATTGGAGTTACGTTTGGCAGGGTGTTGTCAAGCTTTGCGAAAAATCATAAGGTAATAGGGGTAGATCTCCAGGCGCATGGCCGTACGCCTGACAGAGGTGTACCTACCTCCTTTGAACAGGATGCCGATGACATTGCAGCTTTACTCAAACATTTAGATATAAAACAGGCCGATATTATGGGTTTTAGTAACGGTGGTAATACTGCCATGCAAGTAGCAATCAGGCATCCGGAACTGGTTCATAAAATAGTGATCGCTTCTTCTTTTTACAGGCGCGACGGCTTCGACTCCTGGTTTTGGGACTTTATGCCGAATGCCAGCCTGGATAATATGCCCAAACCTTTGCAGGAAGCTTTCCTCGCCATAAACAACGACCAGGCTGCTTTAGAAATAATGCATAACCGAGATCGTGACCGCATGCTGGCTTTTCAGGACTGGGATGATGACGCCATCCGTTCTATAACCATGCCCGCGTTGGTGATAGCCGGGGATAAGGATGTGATCAGGCCTGAGCATACCCTTCAACTATACCGCACGCTTCCTGACGCTCAGCTTTGCATCCTGCCTGCTGGTCATGGCGATTATATAGGGGAGATCGAAGATATTGGCAGGGATGGAGATTACCCCGCTGTCGCTATTATCGAAGAGTTTTTAACCAAGGTAAAAGCTTAAGCTTTTACCTTGGTTTCTTTACGTACAACGGGTGCTACCTTTGTACCGTAAAGTTCAATTGCTTTTAAAATATCCTTGTGTTTGGTAAAGCCTGTAACCAGCTGCGCCACAAAACGGGTATTGCCAAATAGCTCGTATTGCTGCATGATCTTGTCAATGGCCTGTTGAGCATCGCCCACCACCAACGGTCCAAAATCCCGCAGGTATTCAAACTGTTCCCTTGTCATCGGCGACCAGCCACGGTCGCGGCCAACGCGGGTCATCAGGGCTTCATAGCTTGGGTAAAACTCATCGGCGGCTTGCTGTGAGTTTTCGGCCACGTAAAACTGGGAGCTGATGGCTAATTGTAATTTGCTTACATCATGCCCGGCTTTGGCAGCCGACTCGCGGTAAAGTTCAACAAAGGAAACGAAATGTTTTGGTGCGCTGCCTAATATGGCAATGATCATGGGCAGGTTTAAGCTACCAGCGCGCTTAGCCGAGGCAGGGGTACCGCCTAAGCCAATCCACACAGGAATTTCCTGTTGTAACGGTCGGGGGTAAACGCCCTGGTTTTTAATCGGTGCCCTGAAGTTACCTTTCCATGAAACAATTTCCTGCTTGTTGATCTGCAAAAACATTTCAAGCTTCTCGGTGAACAATGCGTCGTAATCATTCAGGTCGAAACCAAAAAGCGGGAACGATTCGATAAATGACCCACGGCCGGCTATCATTTCAACACGACCACCGGATACAAGGTCAGCAGTAGCGAAGTTTTGAAACGTACGCACCGGATCGGTTGAGCTTAATACGGTAACTGAACTTGATAGGCGGATATTTTTGGTAATAGCTGCCGCCGCAGAGATCAAGATCTCGGGTGCTGATATCACAAAATCAGGCCGATGATGTTCGCCGAAGGCATACACATCCAAACCAACCTCATCTGCCAGCTTTACTTCTTCTAATAATTCCTGAACCCGTTTGTGGGCATTTACGGCGTTGCCGCTTTTACCATCAGGATGTATCTCACCAAAGGTGCTTATACCTAATTCCATGTATTAATAATAAAGATCTGCCGCGTTAAGCTCTTTCTTTTCAAAACTTCCGGGCGCAGTAACATATACTTTAAGTGGTGCTGCACGTTGCCTGTACCTGCCGGTTGACGGCGGCGGTGCATTGTATATATACTTTACCTTTATCTGATGAAAGCCTTTTGCCAGCGGCAGCGCATATTCAGCTTCTGTTAATTGTACGCCATCAATAAATAACTGGCTGGCGGCATAATTTGCAAGGGTAAAGTTATAAGTACCATCGGCTAAAACGTTCACGTAACCGTCATAAACAACACCAAAATTGGGATTGTCTTTTTTCAGGGCTTCGGCGTCCAGTTTATTGATGGTCGATGAATCTTGTGTGGCAACGTAATTAAGCTGATCGGGGGAAGAGAACGTGTTTTTTGCCCATTTGTATTTCAGTCCCTGTTTATTAGCCGTATAGTTTACTGCTGCTAAAGGCGCTTTATTGTACATCAATGTACGTGTAGCAATACTCCTGCGGCCAGATGGTGTAATTACACGGGTACGTAATTCGCGTTTTTCGTTTTGCGGGATGGAGAAAGTGATTGGCCCGTCATATTGCAGATCGGTATCCAGCGGATCACGTCCGTTAAGCGTATAATAGATCTTAGCACCTGGAACCACTGATGTTAGCATGTAAACAAACTTCGGCCCAACAACCATGGTATCAATAATAGTTAAAGCAGTTGGTACACGATAGTTGTAGTTCATGGCATCGAGCCTTGCAAAATGTTTAGCCAGCCTAACTTCAGAGAAATTGGTGTAGTCTTTGTTTGCAGGTTGAGTCCAGGCTACTTCTGATAATGCGAACACGCGTGGCATGATCTGGTATTGAAGCTTGGCTACGGTAGGCACATACTCTGTCCAAAGGTTGCCCTGGGTTCCTATTACGTATTTCTGTTCATCAGGAGTCAGTTGTTTTGAAACCGGGTCGTAATTATAGGTTTCCTCTAAAGTGGCATAGCGGCCAAATGATACCGGCTCCTGCGGGGAGCTGCTTTGGTAATGATCAAAGTAATTACCGGTGGTTTGCGGCGTCATGATCACGTTATGTTTTTGGCGGGCCGCATTGATGCCGCCTTCTTCGCCCTGCCAGCTCATTACCGTGGCGTTAGGAGCAAGGCCACCTTCTAATATCTCATCCCAGCCAATAATGCTCCGGCCTTTGGAATTAATAAACTTTTCTATTCGTTGAATAAAATAACTTTGGAGTTCTTTTTCATCTTTCAGGCCTTTTTCCTTCATCAAAGCCTGGCAAAAGGCCGATTGCTTCCAGGGTTCTTTGCCAGCCTCGTCACCGCCTATGTGGATGTATTTGCTTGGGAAGAGCGCCATTACTTCGGTAAGTACATCCTCTAAAAAGGTAAAAGTTTGTTCGGTAGGGCAGTACAGGTTATTGATATCGCGCGGAGCTTTCTGGCCGACTACGGTATCGCATTTAAATTCGGGATAAGCACGTAATGCAGCTTCAGAATGGGCAGGCATTTCAATTTCGGGAATCACGTTGATATAACGGTCGGCCGCGAATTTCACTACGTCTTTAATTTGTTCCTGGGTATAAAAGCCTCCGTAACTGAGCGAATCGGGCCAGTCGCGGTTGCTGCCAAACATGGTTTGCTGGCGAAATGCGCCCACTTCGGTAAGTTTGGGATATTTTTTGATCTCGATACGCCAGCCCTGGCCATCAACCAAATGCCAGTGAAAAGTATTCAGTTTATAGGAGGCGATAAGCTCAATCACCTTTTTTACTTGCGGGATAGTGAAAAAATGACGCGATACATCCAGCATCATACCCCTATATCCAAAGCGCGGCGAATCTTCAATAACTGCACAAGGCAATTGGTACGCAGTTGCATTTTCAACCGGGAAAAGCTGTAACAAGGTTTGAATGCCATAAAACAGACCTGCATCCTTACCAACTATGATGATATTACGCGGAGTGATGGTTAGTTTATAACCTTCTTTTGGTAATTTATCGGCTCCCTTTGAGGTTAATATCAAAGCTCTGCTTTTTGCCGCCTTAAGTTTTGAATTGTATTTGGCTACTTTGATAGACAGATGCCGGTTCTCCTTCAGGTAATCTTTTAGCCATAAAACAGCTTTATCTTTTGGATTATCAGCTTTGATTGGTGTAAGCGGAGTAAAGGTAAATGTACCGCTGCTTTTGGTAATTGAAGCAGGAGCAGGGATGATACCCAAATGCGGGTCATAGGCATTTACCTGGGCCGATACTTTGCTGGCTTGTCCTAAAAAAATAAAAAAGCTAATAACAGCAGTAAGTTTTGTCAGATAGTGCGGTTTAAAATTCATACGGGCGATTGTTGTGAGGCTAAAAGTTAAATTTAACCATTATCACAAGCTGTAACGCTTTAAAAGCTTATGTAACAAATAATTGACGTTTAATCGTACCCCGCATAATCCCAGGCGCTCTGATAGCCGTTGAGTTGTTCGGCATAGCTAATCATATCTGCATAAAAAGCAGAAGATGCCAGTGTGGAACTATCGCCAATTACTACCAGCTTTTTGCGGGCCCGGGTCATGGCCACATTCATGCGGCGAGTATCATTCAGGAAGCCGATCTCGCCTTCGGTGTTACTGCGGGTTAGGCTGATGTAAACCACATCGCGTTCCTGCCCCTGGAAACTATCAATGGTGTTGACCGCAATTTTATCAGCATAAACCATAAGCTCCGGCGAATCCTGTAACAATTGGTTTAAAATCCTGATCTGTTCTTTGTATGGGGAAATAACTGCAATAGTTGGGAAGTTTTCTGCCGGATAATACCCGCTGAGTTCGCCTGCCAGTTTATGAAGATGTTTGAACAGAAATGCAGCCTCTTCTGGATTTGCCGTGCTGGTACCTTCCTGTTTTTCATCGTAGCCACAACCTGCGGTATCAACAAAACTAAGCGGAAGATCCCCCGGAAACAGTAACCGGCTTGCCACGGAATCATGAGCTTTTAACCTGTTGCCATAAAATTCTTTTGATGAAAAGCCCATAACGGCTTCATTCATGCGGTATTGTTCCTCAAGCAATACAATCGCTTCCGGATAAAGCGCAGTGCATTTTTCGAGCAGGGTGGTGCTCAGTCCATCTTTAGCCGCCTGCTGCGATTTAATGGTAGGAGGGAGCTGTAAATGATCACCGGCGAAGACCACCTTTTGTGCCTTTGATATCGGGATCCAGCAGGCAGGTTCAAGGGCCTGCCCGGCTTCGTCAATAATTAAGGTGTGGAATTTTAAATCGCGGATGGTATAGTGATTGGCTCCTACAAGCGTGGCGGTAATGATCTGTGCCTTGCTGATCAGGTCTTCGGCAATGAATTGTTCGGTTTTATCCACTTCTTTGATGATCTGATGTGCGGCGTCAAAAAGCGCCTTACGCTGATCGCGTTCGGCTTTGCCAAAATTGCGCTTGTATTTGTGCGCCATGTTCTTGTATTCCGAAGCCTGTTTTTTAAGCTTTTTGATCTCCTTCATGTCAGCATGAGCGCTTATCTTACTATCTAAAGTTAAGGCCATTAACTTTTCAGATACTCTTGCCGGGTTGCCTATCCGCAGCACATTTAAACCTTCGTTGCTTAGCTTTTCGCTTAGCAGGTCGACAGCAGTATTGCTTGGCGCTACAACCAGGATCTGTTGTTTGTTTTGCTTGATAAGCACTTTGATTGCCTGTACAAGAGTAGTTGTTTTGCCGGTACCCGGTGGCCCGTGAACAACTGCAATCTCCTTCGCTTCAACTATTTTTTGAACAGCTTGCTTCTGCGAAGCATTTAAGCCATTAAGCGGGTAATGAATTGTTTCTGGAATAAAAGCAGGCGCACTTTGCCCCGTAAGTACGCGGGTAAGATGCCCTTCTTTATTATCGTCAACAAGCTTAGCAGCCAGTTTTAACGCCTTTTGCATCTCATCATAACTATTGTCATCGAACAACAGATCGATGCCAAGCTTGCCGTTTCGGCTCCAGTCGGGCAGTTCGTCGGTGTTAAGGGTTAATTTTAACCGGTTACCTCCCTGGTAGGCTACGGTGCCGTTTATACGATCGGTTTTAGGATCATGGTTTGAAAACAACGCAGCCGAAGCGCCGAACCTGAACTGGTGGCTAAGGTCCTGGTGAGAAGGGCGCTCAACTTCTACAGTTAGGTAATCGCCGCGACCTATTTCAGTGCCTTTTATTGCTATGGGATACCAGCTAATTCCTGCAGCCCTGCGTTCGGCAGTTGAGGCTGTTTCGGTTAGTTTAAGGTATGCCTGGCGGTCGTCATCCTGTTCAATTTGTAACAGGTTGAGCAGCTTTTTAAAATAGTCCATTTGGCAAAGGTAAAGTTTAACCCCGGCTTTTATATAATGTCATAAAACGCAAAAGGGAACTTGTCGGTTCCCTTTTAATATTGTTGTTGCCAATTAATTATTGCCAGTTTGATGCCGGTTTTAACTCCAAACCAGCGGCATTATTCCGGGAGAGTTCTTCATTTATCTTACCCAAAAAATGCCTTGTTAACGGTTTAGAAATAAAGCTTTTAACAAATGGGTATGCTTTAATCCGTTTTTGATCGGTAGGATCAACAGAGTTTGAAATTATATAGATGGAAACCGGTTTCACCAGCGAACGATAAACGCCATTAAACAAATCTAAAAACTCCCATCCGTCCATTACGGGCATGTCCAGATCGAGGAAAATAATGTTTGGGATGTCTGCATGTTTATTACGGTTGTTATATAAAGCTTTATAAACAGGCTCGGGATCCATGTAGAACCTTGCATTTAACCAATTATCTTTTAAAATGATCTTAACTGTTTCATGGAAAATGATGTCGTCATCAATAATGGCTACCGAACGCTGCTGATCGTCTTTTATAAGATTGAGGATATCTTTCTTGATCTCGATAAGAAGCGGGGATAGCAGTTCTGCACCACATTCAACGCAATTGAGTGTACGTGATAATGCAACTTCCAATGGGACTTGTATCGATAAACAGGTGGTATCGTTATATATAGAGGCAGCGCAGTCTTTATTAAAGCAATAACAGGTGATTTTTTCGACGTTGGGCATAAGTGCAAAGGTTTCGTTTAGTTTATTCGTTTTAGCAGTCTCAACATTGATGCCCTTTTGTTTGTTTGTAATTAAATTTTTACAAAATGGTCGCTGTTTTTATCGGAATTATTAAAATTGCAAAATTCAATTCCCTAATGCTGAGTTGTTTATAAAAGCTGATTAAAAAAGGTTTAATTTTTTACATTTTAATAATCATGCTTGTTATAAGAATTAATTTAAATATAAAAAAGATTAACTATAAATACAAGTGTGTTTTTTATAACTCATGTGTATGTTTAAAATTACAATGGTGTCATCTTAAAAGAACTACTCTGAACGATAATTAAATCGGAAATTATATCAAATGAGGATAAAAAACCACAACGGCTTTTTTTTGTTATATTAAAACACTAAACTACTAACATGAGCCGATCAGCCAGCGTTCTACTATTTCTGTTTGCTTTAGTGATGACACAATCCTGCCAGAGTAACCGGCATGCCAATAATTACAATAAAGCCCTGGTAGATGATAACGGCTTATTGTTTATCAAAAGTGGAGAAGAATCAACCCTCGCATCTGTAAAAGCATCCGGTTTGGCAATTGCAAATTCAAAAAATCAAAAGGTTATCCAGTTTGCCAAACTCATGATTAATGACCATACTATGCTTGCCGATGATTTTAAAAAGCTTAGGACTGATAATTTTATTGCCGACTCGGTTGTTATAAGCCCTATGCATMAGCAGATCATTGATGATCTTGATCTGAAGAAAGCCGGCGCGTTTGACAGGGCTTATATTCAATTAGTAATAAACGATCATACCGAACAAATTGCCCTGTACAAAACAACGGCAAAAGACAGGAAAAACACAAGCCTTGCCGATTTTGCTACTAAAATGCTACCCGGTTTACAGGCCCATTTAGATACTGCAAAGTTTATCAGCACTACCTTAAAATAATTTTAATTGTTGTTGTACTGGTGGTTGAGCTTTGCCAAACACTGTACGGCCTCCATATTTCCACGAATCATTACGTTCCTTTTCGATTACTTTATCAAAGTTGGCATTGGGCGTGAAATCTTTTTCGGCGTTTTCGGCTATTTGAGAGAGGCGTTTGATGGCTTCATTTTTATCATTATTACCCATTTTTGCCCTTTGGATAGCTGTTTGAAGGGTGCTCAATGTTTCGTCGTAAACTTTGGTAGGCACCGGAAAGGGAGCGCCGTCCTTACCGCCATGGGCAAAAGAAAACCTTGCGGGATCCTTAAACCGCGATGGCGTGCCATGGATCACCTCGCTTACTAAAGCCAATGACTGCAATGTACGTGGACCTAAACCTTGAAGTAATAAGAGGTCTTCAAAATCTTTGGGTTGTTTTTCGTGGGCCAGCCAAAGTACAGCACCGAGGCGTTTCAGGTCGACATCTTTAGCGTAAACTTCATGGTGGTTGGGCATCACCAATTTGCTGATCTCCCTGATCATAATACCTGGATTTTCGGCTGCAATCTGTATAACACCGTTGCGTGAACCATCCGCTTCCTTATCCGTCATGTTAAGGATATATCCATTGTTTTTTCCGTAGATAAACGTATGCGGATCATCAACAAAGGAGCTTAACTGCTCCGAATGCCAGTGGTAGCGGCGGGCGGTACTGCTGGCATCACTCATTCCCTGCTGTACTACGGCCCATTTACCGGTATCGCTTAAAATAAAATTGTGGGTATAAAGCTGGAAGCCGTCCTGTATGGCAGTATTATCAACCTTAGCACTCAGCTTACTGCATTTCACCAGGTAATTACCATCGAGTCCGGTAGTTTCGCTTACTTTTAAAAGCTCGGCCGGGGTTTGTTTGGAGTGTTTGCCTTTCCCTCCGCAAATGTAAATTCCCAATTCGCGGCTGTGTGGGTTAATGGATTTCTTCAATGCGCCCATTACAGAAGTGGTGATGCCTGAAGAGTGCCAGTCCATCCCCATAACAGCACCTAAACTCTGAAACCAAAAAGGATCGCTTAACCGGCGAAGCACTTCATCCTTACCATAATCCATAACAATGGTTTCCACCACAGCAAGGCCAAGCTTAGCCATACGCTCGGCAAGCCATTGCGGTACATAACCATAATGTAAAGGTAAGTCAGCACTGCCTGATCGCTTCATGCTAACAAAGTTAGTAAAACTAACCATTGATTTTAATGATTCCGATGATTTCGTTGATTTTTTCTGGATTCAAAAAAAAGAAAACGTCATTGCGAGGCACGAAGCAATCCCCTACTTACAGAAAGCCTATGCAAATGTCCCTGTACAGTTCGCGATTGCTTCGTGCCTCGCAATGACGTTATTTGATATTATCAACGTAATCAAAAGCCCATTAACGGTTAATCTTCCTCCGTTTCGCCAACATACAGCTCGTCAATATCGGCGGCGTATTTCTTTTCGATGACTTTGCGTTTGGCTTTCATGGTAGGGGTGATCTCGCCCTCATCCATACTGAAAGGGTTACGTTTTATCTTGAATGATTTGATACGTTCAAACTTGGCCAGCTCATTGCTGTATTTACGGATGTCGGAGCCTATCCAGTCAACTATTTCTTTGTCATCAATAAATACTTCCGGGCGTTCAAAGAAATCATTTTGAAGGTTAAAAGTTTCCTGCAGGGTTTCGCGGGCAGGGACAATGATGGCGGCGATGTATTCGCGTTTATCGCCCACTAAAAATACCTGCTCAATTTTAGGGCTTTTGAGGTAAGTATTCTCTACCGGGGTTGGGTAGATATTTTTACCGTAAGCGTTAACCAGCATGTTCTTGAGGCGATCGGTAATTTGGAGGTTACCGCGGAAGAAACGGCCTATATCGCCTGTATGGAACCATCCGTGTGAGTCAATAACAGTGGCAGTTTCTTCGGGCTTGTTCCAGTAGCCTTTCATTACACAATGCCCGCGAACAATGATCTCACCTTCTTCGGTAAGGGTATCTTCCTTAAAGTTATCGTGTGTTTGGATGCTGTAGATCTGTTTGGTATCCACATTTTGGATAGCCACTTCAATACCGGGAATGATGCGGCCAACGGTACCATAAATTACCCTGTGACGCTCAGTAACCGCCATTACCGGCGATGTTTCGGTTAAGCCAAAGCCCTCTAAAATTACGATGCCCAGGTCGCCAAAAAATTCACCGATATTTTTAGGTAATGCACCGCCACCCGATACCATGAATTTCAGTTGTCCGCCTGTTTTTTCCTTGATCTTGCTGAATACTAATTTTTCGGCAATGCCATGCTGTGCTTTCAGAACAACATTAGGCGATTTGCCCGATTCCTGTACCAGGCGTACTTTTTTACCAATCTCAAATGCCCAAAGGAAGATCTTAGTTTTGAGGCCGCCAGCCGATGTACCGCTTTTTATGGCTTTGTCGTGGATGCGTTCCAGTAAGCGTGGTACGCAGCAAAGTATAGTAGGTTTAACTTCTGCCATGTTTTTGGCCAGCAGTTCAAGACTTTGAGCAAAGGCAATTTGCGATCCCTGGTAAATGGCTATATGGTAAATGGTGCGCTCAAATACGTGCGATAACGGCAGGAAGGACAGGAACCTGTCTGTTTTTTCAACAAACGGGATCTGGATGAGGCTGTTGATCGTGTTCTGTGTAAGGTTATGATGCGTTAACACAACTCCTTTGGGTACACCAGTGGTGCCTGATGTATAAATAAGGCATGAAGTATCCGTTGTTAAAATGGCTTCGCGAGCAGCGTTGATAGCAGGCCGGTATTGCTCAACCAATGTGCGCCCTTCAGCAATTACCTGGTCAAAACCGATAACCCCGGCATTTAAGCTTACTTTATCGCTAAATTTTTCAAAATCATCAAATGCAGGGATCAGGCGGATCAGTTCCGGGCAGTTGTTTGCCACTTTTAAAACCTTCCTGAACAGGAAGGGGTTGCCGCAGATGATGGTGCGCGCTCCTGAATCGTTCAGGATATATTCGATCTCATTTTCGGTAAGGGTTGGATATATAGAGGTATTAACCGCGCCGATCTGTTGCAGGGCTTGATCGTAATAAACATAATTTGGCCCGTTTTCGATGATCAGCGAAAGCCTGTCGCCTTTTCTGACACCGATATGCAGGAACCAGGCCGAAATAGCATCTATTTTTTCTAACGCCTCACCGTAGCTGATCTCAACCCAGGTATCTTTAACTTTATGGAGCATGAAAGTATGCTCTAAGGGATGGATATTAGCAACAGTATTGCGAATGAAACTCGGAACAGTTGAAAGCTCGGTATTTTTAGTCATTTATATAATTGGATATTGGAAACAAAGCTAATTCTATTTTGCAAAATAACGAACGAAGCGGATTATAGCGCTCATATTCTTTTACTTTTTTGTGATGTGTATGATAAGTTGTTACATTAAACTTGTATAAAGACAAAAGCTATGAAAATAATTATAATAGGTGCTACCGGCACTATCGGCAAAAAGGTTACTGAAGCACTTCAGGGTAAACATGAGATCATTACTGCCGGCTCAAAAAGCGGCGATTTTCAGTTGGATATTACCTCGCCAGAATCTATAGAAGCATTTTACAAACAGGTTGGGACCTTTGATGCCCTGGTGAGTACTACGGGTTCCGGGCATTTTGGCCCGCTAACCAGCACAACCCCTGCCGATTTTAAAAAAGGTATTGAAAGTAAACTGCTGGGGCAGGTAAACCTGGTGCTGATCGGTCAGCATTATATTAATGCCAAAGGTTCATTTACGCTTACATCTGGTATCTTGTCCGAAGATCCGGTGATTAATGGTGTTAACCTTGGTACCATCAACGGTGGGTTAAATGCTTTTGTGCTTGCTGCGGCCATTGAGCTGGAAAATAGTGTGAGGATCAATGCTATCAGTCCCGGTGTAGTAGAGGATTCACCCGGCTACTTTGAATATTTTCCCGGTCATGAACCTGTAGCTATGGATAAGGTTGCAAATGCTTATGTTAAAAGTGTGCTTGGCGCTATTACAGGGCAGGTGATCAGGGTGTTTTGATAAATCGGGAATAGACTTACGAAGTTTTTAAAACTTCGTAAGTCTGATAACTTTCGCTATCTTCACTCCATAAATACTATCTCCACATATAAAACAAGGGTCGATTAAGGCCCGGCCTGTTGATACAGGTTCGGAAACATGCTGCTATTTGCGGTAGTGTTTAGTATTGTCTGAAAATTTCTTAATTAAATTTTATTTAACAGTAATGAAAATTACTCAAGCATTGGCATTGGGCATATGCTGCATTTTAATATGCAATGCTCGGGCCGCCAAATCATGTATTTATATGGATACCTTAACCAATAAGCAAAAAGTGCTTTCATTTTATAAGCAGATAGTAGGGCAGCGTAAAACCGAGCTAATCCCCGAATTTATAGTTGAAGATTATAAACAACATAATCCAACCGTTAAACAGGGGAGGGCTGGTATAACCGAAATGATCAATTACCTGAAAACGTTACCGTTACCACCCGAAGGTGCAAAATCGCCAATCATCAGGGCGATACAGGAAGGTGATTTTGTAGTAACCCACCTTGATATTCAGTTTATGGGCAAGCGTATGGCTGTGATAGATCTGTTTAAATTAAAGGATGGTATGTTAACGGAACATTGGGACGCTATACAGCCCCTGCCGGATGAAAGCGGGAAAACGATAACTTCAACTAACGGCACAACGGATATTGATCATAATGCTTTGGCGGAAAATAGTAAGCGTGTCGTTAGTTTGTATTATAATGCTATGATCAATAAAACATCATCCAAACAATTTATACATCCTGGCTATGTTGAACACGATAGCGTAATTGCGGAAAACGGCAAAACCTTAGCAGATCATATTGTTGAAAGGCCGGATGTAAAGCTTCACCGAGTTATTGCCGAAGGTGATTTCGTTGTAGTTCAATCTCAGTTTAACAGATCAGGAAAAAGGTTTGTATTGTACGAGATATTCAGGGTGGCTAATGATAAGATAGCCGAGCATTGGGCTGTGGAGCAAGCGGCACCTGATGGTGTACAACCGGAGGATATGTTTTAGGTAATTCAGCTGAAAGCTGAAGCAATGTTTGACCACGGGTTGGAAACCCGCGGCAGCATCAGAGTAGGCAGATTATTAAAAATAAAAAGAGGCGCTTATGGCGCCTCTTTTTATTTATTTTCAGGTGAATTTTATACCGAAAAACTTTCGCCGCAACCGCAGGTACGGCTGGCGTTAGGGTTGTGAAAATTGAAGCCCTTGCCATTAAGGCCGTCAGAAAAATCAAGTTCGGTACCCGCAAGGTACAGGAATGATTTCATGTCGAGCGCCATACGTACGCCCTGGTCTTCAAAAAACTGATCGCCTTTTTTCTCTTCGTTATCAAAATCAAGATTGTATGATAAGCCAGAGCAACCACCGCCCTGAACAGACACACGCAGAAAGTAAGAGGCATCAAGCCCCGCATCCTGCATCAGGTTATCTATTTTGCTTTTTGCTTTATCAGTTACAGTTACCATGTTGTTGGTGAATAGTGAAAGGTGAGTAGTGAATAGTTGCCATGGAGAGTTAACCACTCACCTTTTACCACTCACCACTCACTTAATAATTAATGGTGTACTTTTTCGCTTTCAATTGGCGCTAAGCCGTTTTTTACGCGGAAATCATTGATCGCTGCTTTGATAGCGTCTTCGGCTAATACCGAGCAGTGAATTTTTACCGGTGGAAGGGCAAGCTCTTCAACGATGTCCATGTTGTCGATTTTCATAGCATCATCAATGCTTTTGCCTTTAAGCCACTCGGTAGCTAATGATGAAGAAGCGATTGCTGAACCGCAACCGAAAGTTTTGAATTTTGCATCGGTGATAACATTGTTATCATCAACCTGGATCTGCAGGCGCATTACGTCGCCGCATTCAGGTGCACCAACTAAGCCTGTACCTACTTTGTGGCTACTTTTATCCAAAGTGCCCACATTGCGGGGGTTAGTGTAGTGATCGATTACTTTATCTGAATATGCCATTGTCTTTTAATTATTGAATTAGTGAGTTAGTGAATTATTGAATAATTTAAACTCGTAATATTTATTTTTTAAAGTATCTGAAATGGTAAATCCGAAATCGAAAATCCCAAATCCGAAATCAAATTAATGTTCTGCCCACTCAATTGAGTTAAGGTCGATGCCTTCTTTAAACATTTCCCAAAGCGGTGAAAGGTCGCGCAGGTGAGTAACCGATTTTTTGGTTACTTCAATTGCGTAATCAACTTCCTCTTCGGTAGTGAAACGGCCCAAGCCAAAACGGATAGAAGAGTGTGCCAGATCATCAGACAGGCCTAAGCTTTTCAATACGTATGACGGCTCCAATGAAGCAGAAGTACAAGCCGAACCCGATGATACAGCCAAATCTTTCATAGCCATCATCAAGCCTTCGCCTTCAACATATTTGAATGAAATGTTGGCTACATGTGGTAAGCGGTGTTCAACGTTACCGTTTACATAGCTTTCTTCCAGCACTGTTAAAGCTGATTGCAGTTTATCACGTAAAACTGAAAGGCGTTTTGCTTCGCTCTCCATTTCCTGACCGCAAAGCTCGCAGGCTTTACCTAAACCAACAATGCCCGGTACGTTAAGGGTACCTGAACGCATACCACGCTCGTGGCCTCCACCGTCCATCTGGGCAGTAACTTTAACCCTCGGTCCTTTACGGCGTACGTATAAAGCGCCAACACCTTTAGGGCCGTATATTTTGTGAGCTGATAAAGCTAATAAGTCAATGCCATCAGCGTTAACATCAACAGGGATCTTACCAACTGCCTGAACAGCATCGGTCATAAATAATGCACCATGTTTGTGTGCAATAGCCGAAATTTCTTTAATTGGCTGGATAACACCTATCTCATTGTTGCCATACATGATAGATACCAGGATGGTTTCAGGGGTCATTGCTGCTTCGAGCTGAGCCAAATCAACCAGGCCATCTTCTTTAACAGGCAGGTAAGTTACTTTGCCACCAAGTTTTTCAACGTGTTTGCAGGCATCAAGTACCGCTTTGTGTTCAGTAACTGTAGTTATAATGTGGTTACCTTTGTCTTTGTACATTTCAAACACCCCTTTAATAGCAAGGTTATCTGATTCTGTAGCACCAGAGGTAAAGATGATCTCTTTTTCAGATGCGCCGATTAGTTTGGCAACCTGTTCGCGTGCGTAATCAACCGCCTCCTCTGCAACCCAGCCAAACGCATGGTTACGGCTTGCTGCATTACCAAATTTTTCGTTAAAATATGGTAACATAGCCTCCAGTACCCGTGGGTCCATCGGTGTAGTTGCATTGTTATCTAAATAAATTGGGATATTCATAGTCCTTTTGAAATATATTAACAAAACAAAGATACGCAAGTTTTTATCTAAATTCAGCTAAAATACTTCGCAATTAATCAAAGCTGACCAATAATTTACAATATTTGGACATGAACAAAGTGGAACACATTGGCATAGCAGTTAACAGTGTTAAATTAGCAGGTGAGATCTACTCAAAACTGCTGAACACTCCTGTATATAAAACCGAAATTGTAGAGAGTGAAGCAGTTGAAACTGCTTTTCTGCAAAACGGGCCAAATAAAATTGAATTGCTCCAGGCGCTGAATGATGATAGCGCTATAGCTAAGTTTATAACAAAAAAAGGCGAGGGGATTCATCATATAGCTTTTGAGGTAGATGATATTGAAGCCGAAATGAAACGCCTTAAAAATGAGGGTTTTCTTTTGCTAAATGATAAGCCTAAACAAGGAGCCGATAATAAACTAGTGTGTTTTGTGCACCCCAAAAGTACTAATGGGGTGCTTATAGAGTTGTGCCAGGAGATTTAACCTGTATCGATATTATTTTGAAGGTGGGATAATTTTCCTGATCCTTGCATTTTGTTCGTCGCCAACATATACGTTACCGCCGGCGTCTACCGCAATGCCATGGACGTCGTTAAATTTAGCCTGTAAGTTTTCGCCATCGTAAAAGGCTCTTTCATTTGTGCCTGCTAATGTAGTTACCTCGCCATTTGTCGCTATTTTTCTAACTAAGCTTAGGTTATCGGTTACATATATGTTTCCGCTTTTATCTACAGCCACACCCAGAGGCCCATTGAAGGTTGCTGATGTTGAAGCACCGTTGTCAGATCCGGGCGCAAGCTTGCCAGCAACTGTGGTAACTACCGCGTCGGGGGTTATTTTCCTGATCATATTGTTACTATAGTCGGCCACATAAATATTATCAGCACCATCAATAGCTAAACCTTCCGGTAACCGAAAATTGGCTTCTGAGCCTGTTCCATCGGCAAAACCGGGACCCGAATGCACATTGCCTGCAAATGTTGTAACATCCTGCGCCGGCGTAATTTTTCTGATGATGTTATGATTGTCTGTTATATAAAGGTTATCGGCGTGGTCAATTGTTATACCCGCCGGGCCATTAAAGGTTGCTAACGGGCCTTTCCCATCATCAAAGCCTATAACTCCCGAACCTGCAAATGTACTTACAGTGCCGTCAATCGCTATTTTTCTAATTACGTTGTTGCCAAAATCAGTAACAAAAATATTTCCTTTCGAGTCGAGTGCAATACCTATCGGGTTATCAAATTTTACCAATTTGACCGGTCCGTTAACTAGCCCGGCCCCTGTTCCCCCTGCAAGTGTAGTTACAGCGCCTTCGGGCGTGATTTTACGGATGGCGTTATTGCCCTGGTCGGTAACATACACATTGCCAACGGCGTCTACCGCTACACCATTAGGGTTATTGAGTGCAGCATTTGTTCTTAGGCCATCAGCAAATCCGTAAGTGCCATTACCTGCAAGGGTATAAGTATGTCCCGGAAGATTTTCTAATTTGGGGTTGTCATCCGTACCTGGGTCTGTTTTATCTTTACTGCAGCTAAGTAATGCTACAGAAGTTGAAATGCCAATAAGTAATAAAACGAAAATGAATCTTTTATTATTCATGTTTTGGATATGGTTCAAGTTTGATTATTAAAACAACAAACAGCCGGTTTTATTGTAACTATCGGTAAAAAACCAATTAAATAGTGCAGGGGCTGTTTTCTGTAAATATATTCTAAAGTAAATTGATAGGGATCGTATCTGGTTGATTTTATTTTAAATTTGGTTTTATTTTTTCTGAAAAATATATCTATATTTGCCCCTCTTTTAAGTAAAGTAAGAAGGTAAGTTTATATAATATAATGAAAAAAGATCTGCATCCATCAAACTATAGGTTAGTTGTATTTAAAGATATGTCAAACGACTACTCTTTTATCACTAAATCTTGCATCGATACCCGCGAAACCGTTAAATGGGAAGATGGTAACGAATATCCATTGGTTAAATTAGAGATTTCTCACACTTCGCACCCGTTCTACACCGGTAAAATGAAACTGGTTGATACTGCAGGTCGTATTGACAAATTCCGCACCCGTTACAACAAAAAGTAATTTTTGTTTAATTAATATTTACAAGTCCCGGCTTTGCAGTCGGGACTTTTTTTATTTTTGCGCCATGGCAATTATCCTTTTTGACGATAACGCACACCATTCGCTGCTACCCCTTACCTATACCCGGCCAGTCGCTGATCTTCGTATCGGTGTATTCACCATTGCCGAAAAATGGGGCAAGCATTTAAACAGCGCTTATTCCTTTCATACGCTTGATTACTTAAAAGTAAAGTTCCCTGTAAATATTGAGGCTGATAACGTTTTTATCAATGGTGCTGTATGCCCGGATGAGAACCTTATAGAAGCGATTGACAAGCTGCAAACCGGGCAGGCGCTTAAATATAACGATCAGTTAATTGCCGTTAAGCTTAATGCTGCGGAGGCGGAAAGCTTTGATGCCGACGCTGATTTTGGCGATGTAATAAGCTATCCTAATCTTTTTGTATCGATCAAATACCCGGAAGATATTTTCAGGAAGAATGACATTGAACTTCGTAAAGATTTTCAGCTGCTTACCAAAGGGCGTACAAGTGCAGTCATCAGCTCAACGAATGTTATTATAGGGAGTGATTTTTTTGCCGAAGAAGGTGCGGTTGCCGAATGCTCAACATTTAACACCACTAACGGGCCCATCTATCTTTCGGCCAATACCGAAGTTTGGGAAGGGACCCATATCCGCGGGCCATTTGCCATTTGCGAACATTCGCAGGTAAAAATGGGGACTAAAATTTATGGGGCTACAACTATTGGCCCATACTGCCGGGTTGGGGGCGAAATAAATAACTCGGTGATCTGGGGGTATTCGTCAAAAGGCCATGAAGGCTACCTTGGTAACTCGGTTTTGGGCGAGTGGTGCAATATAGGTGCCGATACCAATAATTCCAACCTGAAGAATAACTACGCCGAAGTTAAACTTTGGGACTATAGCACACAGCGTTTCCGTAAAACGGGCCTGCAATTTTGTGGCTTGATCATGGCCGATCATGCTAAAAGCGGGATTAATACCATGTTTAACACCGGTACAGTGGTAGGAGTAGGGGCCAATGTTTTTGGCGCAGGTTTTCCGCGAAACTTTGTTCCCGATTTTTCATGGGGAGGAGCGCAGGGCTTTGAGGTTTATTTGATCAATAAAATGTTTGAAACCGCACAGAAAGTGTTTGACCGCCGCGATCACCGGGACTTTGATGAAACCGAGCAAAATATATTAACAACCATATTTGAACTAACCGAGGAGTATCGTCGGGATTAATTTGGTGAGTAGTTGATTAGGTTGATTGAGTGAGTGGTTTTCCACCTAATCAGTCTGCGATTCTTTATCATATCAAGCCAAACAACCATTCACCTAATCAACCCAATCAACCACTCACTAACAATCAACCATTCACTAATAAATAAAATAAAATCATGAGAAAGAAAATCGTTGCCGGAAACTGGAAAATGAACCTTGATTACAATGAAGGTTTAGCTTTATTTTCAGAGATCATCAACATGGTGAAAGATGAGGCTACCGGCACGCAGGAAGCAGTGATCTGCAGTCCGTTTATTCACATTCACAGCCTGGTGCAACTATCAAAGGGTTATAGCAAGGTTGCTGTTGGTGCACAAAATGCCCACCAGGAAGAAAAAGGCGCTTATACAGGCGAGATCTCTGCTAAGATGATCAAATCGACAGGGGCTGCTTATGTGATCCTTGGCCACTCAGAGCGCCGCCAGTATTTTGGCGAGACCAATGCATTGCTTGCTAAAAAAACTGATACTGCTTTAAAAAATGATCTTCGCCCTATTTTCTGCATTGGTGAAACTTTGCAGGAGCGTGAAACAGAAGTTCATTTTGATATCATCAAAACACAATTAGCTGAAGGTGTTTTTCATCTGGATGCTGAGCAATTTGCGAAGTTGGTTATTGCTTATGAGCCGGTTTGGGCTATTGGTACCGGCGTTACTGCTACATCTGCACAGGCACAGGAAATTCACGAGTTTATCCGCAAAGAAATTGCTGCTAAATACGGTCAGGAAGTTGCCGATGCTACTACCATTTTATATGGCGGCAGTTGCAACCCAAGCAATGCTGCTGAACTGTTTGCTCAGGCTGATATTGATGGTGGCCTTATTGGTGGCGCTTCACTAAAATCGCGCGATTTTACTGATATTGTTAAAACGTTTAATTAATATTTAGCAGATATGAGACGTGAGATTTGAGACAATACTCAAACTTAACTCAAAACATAAAGAGCATATGTGATGTTTATTGGAAAAATAAAATCTCATATCTCAAATTTCACGTCTCAAATCTAAAAAAGCATGAAGCTTTTAAAAGTTCTTTTACCGGTTTTGGTCGACTTTGGCGTCTTTTGGGCAGTGGTATATATCCACATGCCTAAGCACCCGATGCGTATTGGCGAAATCGGTAACGGAAACCTGTATAGTCTCATGGCTTACTTCAGCTTTTTTTGGGGCTTGCTGCTTGCAGATGGCGTTCTTACCCAATATCTGATCATTATCCCGCTCTGGAATTGGGTTAAACATAAAGGTGCTTTGGCCCGGTTTATTGCCGGCATTTGCATTGCCATGGTTTGTATATTATTTGCCGGAGCTCTTAGTTACGTTATCTGGCTGCCCGAAGAAGGGTATAAACCATTATTAAGTTTTTGGTGGTATATGACCGAAATACAGGCCGTTTACTGGATGGTTAACTTTGTTGTACTGTATTTGCTCGACAGGAAAAGGACAAGCGCCGATAGTGAACAAATTGAACCTGAAGTTGCCGGTTAAATTTCCTTCCCCTGTTTAAAGGATCTTTGTTGTGCGTTAACGATAAAATCAAAATGAATTATTACGAACTTTTTTTTACTACCATCACTACCGAAGATTATCAGCAGGACCTGCTGATCAATGCTTTGGGCGAGATTGGTTTTGATACTTTTGAAGAGCTTGAGCTTGGCTTTAAAGCTTACATTCCCGAGGATATTTTTGACCAGCAGGCGCTTGATGAGCAATTATTACCTTATAAAGATCTGTTCACCTTTAGTTATGAGATAACCCTTATTCAGCAGAAGAACTGGAATGAGGTATGGGAAAGCAATTTTGAACCGATAGAAATAGGGAACAAGATCTACGTAAGGGCAACTTTTCATGAGCCTAAACCCGAGTTTGAGTACGAGATTGTAATTGATCCTAAAATGGCGTTCGGTACAGGGCACCATCAAACTACTGCCATGATGCTGGGCCTCATGCTGGAGAATGAATTTGCCGGTAAAAAAGTACTTGATATGGGTTGCGGTACCGGGATTCTTGCTATTATGGCTGCTAAATTAGGTGCCGGTGATATAACAGCTATTGATTACGATCCGGTTTGCTATGAAAGTACTATCGAAAATTCGGCACTGAATAATGTGGGGAATATCAAACCGCTTTGTGGTTCAAAAGAGATTATTCCTGATGAGCAATATGATACCATCCTGGCTAACATCAACCGCAATATCCTTATCGACCAGATGCAGCGCTACGCCGAAGTATTAAAAACTGATGGTGAGATCTACTTCAGCGGTTTTTATGAATCGCCTGATCTGGATATCATTACAGATGAAGCACGGAAGTATGGTTTAAAATATATCACCCATAAAAAAGATAAAGAATGGGTAGCTGCTAAGTTTATTAAGTAAACCTTGATTCGTAGGATTTTAGGATAAATTGATGAAAGGAAACTTACGAAGTTTTTAAAACTTCGTAAGTTTTGACAGGCCTCTCCCAACTCAGGGTAATCCTAAAATCCTATAAATCATGGTTCAGATTAGTACCCCACAGTAAATCTTCTCTTCACAAACTGGTTGTTTTCCAGTTCATCTAAAATAGCAACTGCTAAATCTTCAACTGAAATTTCGTGTTCGTGCTTGTCGTTAAATACTGGTTCATCTGTACCTGTGCGGTATACGCCTGTACGGGTGCCCGGATGCAGGTGAATGGCCGGGCTGAGGAATGTCCAGTCTAAATCTTCTTCTTTTTTGATGATATTCAGGTAGTCGCGGGCTGCGGTAGCGCCGGCTTTCCACTCGGCAGGGAATTGGGGGCTGTCAACCAGTTGTACTCCCGGGGCAATGTAAAGACTACCTGCACCGCCAACAACTAATAAGCGTTTTACACCGGCTTGTTTAGTTGCCTGCTGTATTGTTTCAGAACCTTTAATAAAATCGTTATACAGGTTAGGGTTAGCCCAGCCGGCATTGAATGAGTTTATTACAACGTCGTGGCCTTTCAAGGCTTCTGTTAACTCGTCAACATTATATACGTCGGCAGTTTTGAGTGCCAATTTGGGGTTTTCAATGTCAGTTTTAGGATTACGGGCTATGGCGGTTACGTCATATCCGCGTTGTAATGCTTCGGCTAATACTGCTTTTCCTACAAAGCCTGTGGCTCCAATTAATGCGATTTTCATTGTTTTTTAATTTTTATATTGTAATTTAATTTGTTACAGTTTGTTTTAAATTTTTTTAATCGAATTGATTTACAAAATCAAAAATGGTTATGGTGCTTAATTTTTTGATGATCGCTGCTTCAACATCATTGGCCAAATTGTCAAGGTGTGCGCCAATCTGTTTACCGACAGGGCAGGCAGGGTTTGGCTTGTTTTTGGCCTGACCCAAAGCAGGCGGTAGTTTCACAGCCTTATAAACATCGGCAAGGGTGATTTTTTGAGGAGGGAGGGCCAGGCTATAGCCGCCGGTTTTGCCTTCTTTACTCTCTATAAGGCCACAAGCGCGCAATTTGCGCATCTCTTTACGTACCAGAACGGGGTTTACATTCATGCTGCCGGCTACGTAGTCGGACGATAATAGTTCGCCTGGTTGTTTGCAAAGCAGGGTTAATACGTGAGTAGCTATTTGAAATTGTCCGTTCATTTATCTGTAATAAAAAACATTACAGTACAAAAATGAAATATAAATTTTAAAAAGAAGAATTTTTTACGCTTTTTTGCGCACTAAATTACAATGGGGTGAAAATCCCGACCTAAATTATTCGGAAAATACCAAGTTACAGGTATGTTTTGGAACGATTTATTTGCTTTAATTTAAGGGATTTGCCAATCACAACAATTAACTACGCTTTAAAATAAAATATTACTCAAATTAGTTGATAATTAGCGTGATAATAAATATTATTGTAAAGTAATTAACTTTTGCGAAACCTACACTATTAATTTAACCAAATGAAAACTCTCGGAAAAAAAATCAGATTATTACGTCATCAAAAGGGGTGGAGCCAGGAGGATGTTGCAAAGAGATTGGATATTTCAATCCCCGCTTTCTCAAAGATTGAAACAGGGATCACAGATATAAATTTGTCAAGGCTTGAGCAGATAGCAAATCTGTTTGAAATGTCGGTAGTTCAGCTGCTTACATTTAATGACACCGAACAGGATCAGAAATTTGTTAACGAACTTGAAACTGTTAACAAACGCTTAATGGACCGTGAGACTGAAGTAATTGATTTGCAGAAAAAAGTAATTGAACTATTTGAGGAACTTCGACATTCAAAAGTAACCGCATAATTTTGAGGCCCGGGTTGTTCCGGGCTAATCAAAAATGTAACGCATTGTTAAATGCCTTTTGCCAAATGTAGCGCCAACCGCTTCATGAATGGCTATCATTTTGTCGTTAAAATCGCCTACCCAAGACAGTTCAAGCTCGTCATAACGCTTGAGAGGCAACACGTATTCTTTTAATTTTATAAACATTGCCGATTCGAGGCCGTGTTTTTGGTATTTCTGTTTCGTCCCCATTACAATGGCGCGCATGCGGGATACACCTTTCCATCGGTAGTATAAAAATTTAAGCTTACCAATAAGGTTAAGTTTGCCATTAAGTGGTTTAAGCATCTGGTTGGCATCGGGTAAGATGATCATGAATGATGCAGGTTCATCATCAACGTAAGCAAACCATATCAGCTTTTCATCCATCAGGGGCTTCATTTTTTCAAAGCTTTCCATAATGGTGCTATGAGTAATGGGCACAAAGTTTTCGAAATCTTTCCAGCCATCGTTATAAACCTCAATAAAATCGGCAGCAAATTTTTCTATCTTTTTTATTTCAAAATGTCTGAAATCGTATCCGGGTTTTTGAGCTACCCAGTTGGCTATCTTGGTAAACCGCTCGGGGAAAGGTTTATGCGCATCAACATGGTTGGTGATCTGCGCATACTGGGTTTTAAAGCCGTATTCATCAAAAAAGGCCTGGTAATACGGATGGTTATAGTTCATGCCGTAGGAGGGGGGAGTAAAACCTTCAACCAGCAAGCCCCAAAAGTTATCGTTTTCGCCGAAGTTGATGGGGCCGTCCATGGCTTTCATCCCATTTTCTTTAAGCCAGTCTTTTGCGGTATCAAATAACAGGAAAGCAGCTTCTTTGCTATTGATGCACTCAAAAAAGCCCATACCACCTGTTGGCTGTTCGTAATTGTATGCCTTTTTTTCATTAATGAAAGCAGCAACCCGACCAATTAGTTGGCCGGTATCATCAGTCAGGATCCAACGGGTACATTTGCCATGTTGGTGGAAATTATTTTTTGCCGGATTGAACACTGCTTCGATATCATTATCAAGTGGACAAACCCAGTTTGGATCGTTTTTATAAATGATGCGGGCCACATCCAGGAAAGCTTTTTTTGATGTTTTGTCCTGTACTTCAGTTACTTTCATACGTATTGCTACCGGTAGGTAATAAAAAAAGCATCCAGAGGCATAGTCTGAATGCTTTATTAAATGTTATGTATTAAAAATTAATAATCGTCTTCGTCCTCGTCATCGAATGACTCGTAACCCCTGCCCAGATCGTCATCTAACGGTCCGTCAAAATCATCATCGTCATCATCTGCCTTTTTTTTCACTTTCGGGTCAAACTCATCATCATCATCCGGATCATTATCTGAGTTTTCGATCTTTTTAGTGTTCGGTTTCTTTGGCGCTCCCATTGTAATGGATTTTATAAATTAAACTTTGTCAATAATAATAATTAAAATCAGATAAAGAAAAGTGTTTTAAAATCTTTTATCCCTATTGATTTAATAGTAAAAATAATGAAAAATGGTTTTTTTTAAAAGAGAAATTAAAATTATTCTGATTGCTCCCCAATAGTGGCAGTGGAGTTTGTAAAGTCCTTAAGTTGAGGTAATTCCTCAATGCTGTTTATGCCAAAATAATCCATAAATAAATTGCTTGTGCCATAGAGGATGGGTTTTCCAAGTCCTTCTGATTTGCCAACTATAGCTATTAGCTCTTTTTCGAGTAATTTTTGGATAGAATAATCGCAGTTCACTCCCCTGATCTGCTCAATATCGGGTTTGGTTACAGGTTGCTTATAGGCGATAATGGCAAGTGTTTCCAAAGCGGCCTGGCTCAATTTTTTCTTTGACCGTTGCAGCTGTAAAAGGTTGATAACCGTATGATATTCCTTTTTAGTTAGAAATTGATAACCATTGCCAATTTTTACCAACTCGATAGCCAGGCTATGGTGTTGATATTTTTCATGGATCCTGTTGATGCCGTCGGTTACTTCTTCGTTAGTGAAATCGCGTTCAAAGGCAGCCTGAAGGCAGTACATGATCTCTTCCAGGCGGATTGCCTGCTCAGATGCAAAAATTAGTGCCTCTATATATTGTTCCATTTTGTTCAGTTTGCAGTTAGTAGTTAGTAGTTGGCAGTTTGCAGTTAGTTAGATTTTAACTGCAAACTGCTACTGCACACTGGCAACTTAATAGTTAATAACCTGTTCTTCAATTTCAACGGGGATGTCACGCCACTCGTATCGCTGGGTACGAAGCTGTGGCTCAAAGCCTGCTTCTTTTATTGATTCCTGGATACCTTTGGCTGTAAACCTGTGTGGTGCGCCAGCAGCCGAAACTACGTTTTCTTCGATCATGATCGAACCAAAATCGTTGGCGCCTGCGTGTAAACAAAGTTGAGCAACCTGTTTGCCCACGGTAAGCCAGGAAGCCTGGATGTTTTTAACGTTGGGCAACATGATGCGGCTCAGCGCTATCATGCGGATATATTCATCGCCGGTTACATTGTTGGTAATACCGCGTACCTTACGTAAAAGGGTGCCATCGTCCTGGAAAGGCCAGGGGATAAAGGCTATAAAGCCATAATGTCCTTCTGGTTTTTCAGCCTGAACTTCACGAATCCAAACTAAATGCTCAAAGCGCTCTTCAATAGTTTCGATATGGCCAAACATCATTGTTGCCGATGTTGGCAAGTTAAGCTGGTGAGCGGCACGCATTACATCAAGCCATTCTTTACCGCCGCATTTGCCTTTTGATATCAGGCGGCGCACACGGTCATTCAATATCTCGGCACCGGCACCAGGTAAAGAGTCTAAACCTGCCTCTTTCATCGCCCTCAATACCTCAATATGAGGCATACCTTCTAATTTGGCAACGTGCGCAATTTCCGGTGGACCTAATGAGTGCAGTTTTAATTTAGGATAAAGCTGTTTTAGCTCGCGAAACAGATCGGTATAAAATTTCAGCCCCAGATCAGGGTGGTGACCGCCTTGTAACAACAGCTGATCGCCGCCGTAACGGAACGTTTCCTCTATCTTCTTTTTATATGTTTCAATATCAGTTATATAACTTTCATCATGGCCGGGACGGCGGAAGAAATTACAAAACTTGCAATTAGCTATACAAACGTTGGTTGTGTTAACATTACGATCTATTTGCCAGGTAACCTTACCATGCGGAACTTGTATTTTACGAAGTTCGTTGGCAGTATACATCAACTCGGCAGTAGAGGCGTTGTTATACAGGTAAACGCCTTCTTCAAGCGTTAAAAAATCAAACCGCAACGCGCGTTGCAACAGATCGGCTGTATTCATATCAGGCAAATATACGTAAGTTGATAATTTGATTTCAGCGGCTGTTAAATAATTGACAAAAAAGATAGAAAGGAAGAAGCGGAAAGCTCAAGGCCTAAAGGCCAATGCTTATTATTCCCTGAGCCGTCAGCTTTTAGCTTTAAGCTTTCGGCTTTCAGCTCAAGAAACTACCTTCCCCTTATCTAACCTTAAAACCTTATCAACGCTGTTGGGTATTTCATGCTGATAATGGGTTACATAAATAAGGGTAACATTGCCCAGGCTGCAAATAGTATCAACCAGGTTTTTAAAGTGAAGTTGTTGGTGATCATCCATGCCCTGGCAAGGCTCGTCAAAAATTAATAGTGCCGGGTTTTTAATAAGTGCACGGGCCAGCAGGCAAAGTCGCTGTGCACTTGCCGGGATATTTTTAAGCAGTACACGCGCATATTTTTCAATCTCCAAAGCCTTCATCCACCTTAATGCAATTTCGGCACGCTCTTTATTGCTCGGTCTGAACAGGCCAAGGGTATCATAATAGCCTGATTCAATTACCTGTAAACAGCTGTTATCGGTAGGAAAGTACTGGTGCAATTCGGGCGATACGAAGCCGATCTTCTTTTTGATATCCCAGATGCTTTCGCCAGTCCCGCGTTTTTTATCAAATAAAATAATGTTGTTAGCATAGGCCTGCGGATTATCGCCATTGATCAGGCTTAACAATGTTGATTTACCGGCACCGTTGGGGCCCAGTAAAGCCCAATGTTCTCCGGGATTGATCTGCCAGTTTACATTGTCCAGTATTACCTTGTCACCGTATTGAATATGTACCTGATCCATTTTTACGATCTGGTTGTAAGCGATAGGGTTTTTATCAATATTAAGCAGGGCACCTAACTCGTCGGTATCAATAGTATCTGTTTTATCCTGCTCAAAAAGTTCAGCTTTAAAGTCCTGCGTGATACTTTCATGAACAATGGCCCCTTTACTTAATACGGCAATGTGAGTGATAGCAGAAGGGATCTCATGGATAGAGGTAGCCATTATCACGTTTATACCAGAAGAAATGATCTGTTCAATAATGCCGTTAAATTCTTCGCGGGTTTTTACATCCAGGCCGGTTAAAGGACTATCAAGCATTAGCAATACTGGATTTTTGAGCAGGGCGGCAGCCAGCATCAGGCGTTTGGTTTCACCGTTTGACAGCTTGATGATCTGTTTATTGAGTAATGCTTCGAGCCTTAATAGTGAAACTACCTTCTCAAATGTCCATGATGTATTAGTACCTGGAAAGTGTGGTATTGTATTAAGATAGTCTGCAACTGTAAGCGCATCTTCCGAATCGGACGAGTTATAGCGTTGCTGATAGTAAAAATCGGTAGTGTTTGAAAGATTGCGAAAATGATGTTTGGGTTCAACCAGCGCTATAAGCTTATGCGGTGTGGCAATATCATTGGCGTTGAAAAGTCGGGTGTAATCATTCCAGAAATGATAGTCTATTTCGCCGCCTGTGATATTGAAACGCCCTGCTATGGTTTGTAGCAGGGCGCTTTTCCCCGATCCACTTTCGCCTATGAGGGCCCAGCTTTCGCCTTTATTTATATTGAAGCTTAAGCCGGTGAATAATGTTGTATTTAAAAAACGTACGGTCGCTTTATTTAT
This sequence comes from Mucilaginibacter sp. P4_A11, assembly GCF_056402535.1. NCBI lineage: Bacteria > Pseudomonadati > Bacteroidota > Sphingobacteriia > Sphingobacteriales > Sphingobacteriaceae > Mucilaginibacter > Mucilaginibacter sp. P4_A11. The sequence continues at coordinate 357,747 of NZ_JBFUHE010000003.1, read as the reverse complement.
TGATAGAAGTGCATTTGTCATAGCTTAACAAGTAGAGTAGCGCGTAAATGTACTCATCTGGGTTAAAGCCATGAAATTTTTGTCGATTTATGAAATTAAAACCCCTGCTTTTATAATTAAGCCGTGCGTTTTAATGTTTCGTTTGTAGCCGGCATTTCATTGGTTTTTTTGTTTAGCCGGTTCCAGGTGGCGAAGTCGACGATAAGCGATTTTACCGAGTTTTTACAGCTCTTATTGGGGCACGTTAGCACCCAATATTTTTTATGTTGTTCAACATGGGGCCTTCTGCCGCATTTAATGCAGTTTTCACATTGAATGTTGGGTTGTACCTGTATTATCATAGCGAGTTGGAAATAATGGTTGACAAATAATTATATAATAAAAAAACACAGCACCTAACTGTGGGCAGTTGGGTGTAAACTTATAACCTTTAATAAATTTGATATTGTAATGGTTTATAATCTTGTTTTATAACGCATGGCAATAGCGTTTGTTTTTACGGTCAACTGTTATTTATAAAATATTTTCACAGTCAAATCCAGGTAGAATCGCCAGCTTATGTAGTGGAACGCTATTGATTGTATACAACGGTATACATGACCGCATAGAATTATCATCTCAAATACTCATCTGTAGCAAGTAACCCCGCTCTGTTTTGCATAATATTAAAAAGGCCTGATTATTGCGTTTCTGTTGTTACAAATAATGACCGGTATAAACCAATCATTAAACTTTATCTATTTAATCATTAATCATGAAAAACTTACATTTCTTATCATTCGCATTTGTGCTGTTTACACTGAGCAGCTGTTCGGTTATAACAGGGATATTTAAAGCAGGGGCCGTTGCCGGTATTATTGCTGTTGTAGTAGTCATTGCAATTATCATATGGATCATATCACTTTTTCGTGGTAAAAGCTAATTTCATATAGAGATAATTATTATATAATTAATTAAACAATTTAATCTTTAAAGGGTTGATCATTATATAAAAACATCTAACATGGAAAATACACAAGCAACCGTACAAATTTTAAATGATCTTATTCAGATCAACAATGACAGGATTGAAGGTTATCAACGTGCTTCAAAAGATTTGAAGGATGGCGACACCGAACTTAAAACGCTTTTTACAAGGCTTATAGGTCAGAGCCAGGGTTATAAACTTGCTTTGGGTACCGAGGTTGGTGCTTTTGGAAAGGATATTGAAACGGGCACAACTACCAGCGGTAAAATACACAGGGTTTGGCTTGATGTTAAAGCCGCTTTTACCGGGCATGACACTCATAATGTACTGGAGGAATGCGAATTTGGTGAAGATGCCATTTTAAAGGCATATCGTGCAGCACTTGAGGATGAAAATTTGCCTGCATACTTGCGTGAAACCATTAGTCAGCAGGAAAGTGAGCTGCTTGATGCTCATGATGAGATCAAAGCCCTGCGTGATGCTGTTCATTAATTTATTTTTCTCACTAATTTAATAGGGGAGCAGTTTTATAACTGCTCCTTTTTTATTTAATAAGATTTAGTTTGGTGATTGAGGGGTTACAGTAATCTCTTTAACCTGCCAGCTGTTTTTCTCGGCCCAATCGCCGTCTGTATAAAGCATTTTAACTTCCCAGGTTGATTGTTCCATTTTTCCTTTATCGTTTTCAACTTTTACTGTCGACTGAACCTGGTAGCTATTAGCTGTAGTATCAATGATGGATTTAAAGCTTGCATCAGGGAAAACCGCCTTCTCTGGTTGTTTTAGTTTTTCTTTAACCAATTGTTTTGATATGGCAAAAGCCTCTTTTGCGGTTGGCCTGCGATTAATGTGTACTGTGCTGTTTTTGCTTATCCCCATTAGTACTATAATAAATGTTATTGCAAAAGCTATAGTAAATAGTGTACCAGTACGTATGTGAGGGTGCTGGTGCCAGCCCATGTTTTTACGCTCATCAGGGCTAAGCGTTTTCCATTCAGAATATTTCATATTTTATTGCTTATCACATTAAGCAATACCAACGAAAATTGTTTGAAAAGTATAAGGCAAAAAAAATGCCCCGGAAAACCAGGGCATCTTTTAACATAAAAAGTTAGATTACTTTTTAGTAGTGTCTTTTTTAGTAGTGTCAGCTTTAGTAGTATCAGCAGCCATTTTAGAAGTGTCAGCTTTAGTAGTGTCAGCAGCCATTTTAGAAGAATCAGCTTTAGTTGAATCAGCACCTGAAGCTGAAGAAGAACCTTTACAAGCAGCGAAAGAAACAGCGATAGCTAAAGCTAAAAAGCCTAATTTGAAATTTTTCATGTTTAATTTTTTAATAAGTGATTTAATAGTTTACATCTTAATACCAGAAACAAAAAAAGGTAACCCATAATTTAAAAAAAAAATTACAAGTCACCTTTTTTATTGATGGATAACTAAAAAATCAATAGAAAAAGATTAAAAATGATATTTAATGGCTTTCTATTTTATCAGAAATAATTATTTCTTAGTAGTGTCTTTTTTAGTAGTATCAGCAGCTACTTTAGTAGTGTCAGTTGTAGTTTTAGTAGTATCAATAACAACTTTAGTTGAATCAACTACAGTAGTTTTAGTAGTATCTTCACCACCTTTTTTAGAGTCACCGTTACAAGCTGAAAAAGAAGCTGCAAGAACTAAAGCTACGAAACCTAATTTGAAAGAATTTTTCATTTTTTGAAATTTTAAAATGTTAATGTTTTGTGATCGTTTGATAGTTAATACTCATTAGTGGAAAAGGTAACCCATGAAAAATAAATCTTTTTAAATTCTATAGATTTAGTAGTTTAAATGCGCTTGTTTTACAAGCGGTTTTTTTGTTGCAGATTTGCCGGTATAGTTTTTAACATTGGGTTACCCTTGTTTACCTGACGGTATTAAACTTAAATTAATACGGCGTAAAATTGTTACAGGCAATGAAATGTAATGCCAATGTTATTAATTTATTTTAGTTTGATTTTTTTTGATAATAGTGGGTTACAATTTGACCTAAATAGTATTAAGAGTGAATAAAGACTTAAAAGCTTCGGCTCCAACAGATAGTGAGATAGTTCTTGGGATACTTAATAATTCGGAAATAGTGCTTAAGAAGCTCTACACAACCTATTTCCCGATGATATTACAGTTGATCATTAACAACAATGGCGATGAGGATGATGCTAAGGATATTTACCAGGAAGCCATTATAGTTCTTTATAATAAAATTAAAGGGGGCGATTTTGAGCTTAACAGTAAGCTTAAAACGTATATATACTCTGTTTGCAGGCGGCTTTGGCTTAAAAGACTAAGCCAGATGAACAGGTATGGAGGCGATATCAGGGATTTTGAAGAACACCTGCCCGTTGAAGAAGAAGTTGAAAGCCATAGTGACAGGGATATCCAGTTTGATAAAATGGAGAGTGCGCTCCAGTTATTAGGTGAACCCTGCAAAACCATTATGGAGGATTTTTACATTAAAAACAGATCAATGCAGGAGATCTGTGAGCGGTTTGGTTACACCAATGCGGATAATGCCAAAACTCAAAAGTATAAATGCCTGCAAAGGCTGAAGAAGTTATTTTTTCAGCAAAAATAAGGAGATCAAGAGATGAGTGATAACCAAATGACAGAATTTATTGAACGGTACCTTGACGGTAGCATGACCGCCGAAGAGCGCGTTCAATTTGAATTGCTTCGTAAAAACGATGCGGCTGTTGAAAGTAAAGTTACCGAACACGTAAAGTTTATAGGCTTATTGAAGCAATATGGCGAAAGGCTTGAGCTTGAAAGGCGTTTAAATGATATTCATAGCGAGATTGATGTTCATGCACTGAAGGAAGAGGTGATGATCCATCCGGTATGGATTGTACGTATGTGGCGTAATCACCACTCAAAAATCTCGGTTGCAGCTTCGGTTACAATATTTGCAGTGTTGAGTATATTAATAGTTACAGGCAAATTAAGCAACGATAAATCGAAATATGAAAAGCTGAGTGAAAAGCTCAATAACATGGAGAAAACTGTGGCTCAAATAGGTCATGGCCGTACACCTGTAAAGCCCAAAATAACCAGGGCTCCAGCAAATTTCAGGGGGACTGGTTTTGCACTTACATCAAATGGCTACCTGGCTACGGATTACCATGTGATAAAAAATGCTGACTCAGTTTATGTACAGAATGCAGCAGGCGAATCATTTCATGCTAAGGTTATTTATACTGAGCCTCAATACGATTTGGCTATATTACAAATCAATGATCCTTCGTTTAAAAATCTTGGGCCCATACCATATAATCTTAAACGTTCAGAAGGCGATCTTGGTGAAAACGTATATACACTCGGTTATCCGGCAGATAATTTGGTTTATGGGGCAGGATATTTAGCCTCGGCCGCAAATTATTCAAATGATACTACAGAATATGTAACTTCTGTTCCTGTGAATCCTGGTAATTCAGGAGGGCCGTTACTTGACGAAAAGGGAAATGTGATAGGTGTTATCACCGCACGACAAACCCAGGTTGCAGGCGCATATTTTGCAAAAAAATCAACATATCTGTTAAAAGCGATACAAAATATCCCAACAGATTCATTGTCTAAAACGCTTAATCTGAACACTAAAAACAAATTAGCCGGATTAAGCCGTATCCAACAAAGTAATAAGCTTAAGAACTACGTTTTCATGGTTAAAGTATATAACCAGTAATCATTAGCCCAATCCAATAAAAATTAATATATTAAAATGAAGAGAGACGCCGTGAGGGGTCTCTTTTTTGTTCAGCGATATTTTTTTCATCCCGTCATTGCTGTAAGGCAGGAAGCAATCCCCGATTTACAGAGCCTTTCTGTATAGTTCGCGATTGCTTCGTTCCTCGCAATGACGGGATGGAGATATTGGTTTTTTACCTATCCACTTCGCCCAAAACAAAGTCGATAGAGCCTACTATAGCTATCAGGTCGGCAATTAATACGCCTTTTGATAGTTCGGGCAATACAGAAAGGTTATTAAAGCTTGGTCCACGGGATTTTACGCGGGTTGGGATCTCAGATTTACCGTCAGTCATAAAGTAAAAGCCAAGTTCACCTTTGGCGCCTTCGCAGCGTACGTAATAATCTTGGGCTTTGGGAATAGTTTTGCGGGGCATTTTTGCACGTGGATCAAAATCGGGTGTGCGTTTTAGCTCTTTTTGCAAACGGTCAAGGCATTGTTCAACAATCCTTAATGACTGTTCAATTTCATCAACACGTACTTTATACCTGTCCCAGCAGTCGCCAACTTTACCCATCATGCCTGTACCAATGGGGATCTCAAAATCAATTTCAGGGTAAGCCGAATAATTGTCAATACGGCGCAAATCCCATTTTAGGCCTGACGCACGTAGCATTGGCCCTGAGCAGCCATAGTTTATAGCTACATCAAGCGGCAAAACACCTACATTGGCCGTACGGGATATAAATACCTGGTTATCGGTAAGCAACTGGTTAAGCTCAACCATTTTAGGTTTAAAGTATTCCACGAAATCGCGGCAGCGTTCTTCAAAACCAACCGGCAGATCGTAAAACAGGCCGCCTACCCAAATGTAATTGTATAGCATACGCGAGCCCGATGCCCACTCCAGCATTCCCATAATATGCTCCCTGTCTCTGAAACACCAAAGGAAAGGGGTAAAGGCGCCTATATCAATGCCATAAGTACCAATGGCTATCAGGTGTGATGCGATACGGTTAAGTTCACAAACCAGCACACGAATGTATTCTACACGTTTAGGGATGTCTTTATCAATGCCCATCATGCGCTCAACGCCCATTACAAAAGCGTGGCTGTTGTTCATAGAGGCCAGGTAATCCATCCTGTCGGTAAAAGGGATGGTTTGCTGGTAGGTTAAGGATTCGGCATGTTTTTCGAAGCAGCGGTGCAAATAACCAATATGAGGGATCACATCTTTTACAATCTCGCCATCGGTGATTAGCTCAAGGCGCAATACACCGTGAGTTGAGGGGTGCTGCGGACCAACATTAAGAATCATATCCTCAACGCTGGCATCGGCTATCTTTTTATTATACCTAAGTAGGGCTTCTTCGTATTTAGGGTTTGTAATGACCAATTTTATGTCCGGTTAAATTTATATCCGGACGTACTACTTCAGTAATACATCCGGATATCAAAAATCAGCTTTTTTTTTCATTTATAAGGCTGATGATCCTGTAAAATTGATTAAAAGGGAGATAATTATTTTACTGTCGACTTGTCATTCATTTTGCTGATTTGCGTAGCCAGCCACGCATAGCTGTACATAGCCACAGCTTTTGCCTTGCTGTCGCGGCTTTTGAAAGTCCAAACGTCCTTCATAAATTCTTTATGGTTTTTATTGTTGAGCGTATCAAAAGCAACCGATATGGTTGGTGTTAATGAATATGCTGAATGCCAGGTGCCGAAAGGAATAAACAACGTTTCGCCGGGACCAACAACAAAATGTATTGGGGTGGCATCTTTATACTTGGGATATTTTTCATAATCCGGTTCAAAAATGTTCAGTTCTGAACGCCACGGATCATCCGGCCGTGGGTAAAGCAGGTCTTCCTGTCCGCGGGGGAATACGGTAAAGCGCTTTTCGCCATAAAGCTGTGTGATCCAGGCATTAAGGTGATAATAATCAATGTGCATGTAAGGAAACCGGCCACCGGGACCGCCAACAAACATTTCAATAGCGCCCCCCCATTTACCAACGTTGAACATTTTATTGCGTAACCAGTTTGGCGAGGCATAATTAAGATCAAGAGGATCTAAAAGCGGCATCAACTCAGGTATTGTTGATGGAATATCAAAGATCACCGGATAGGGAGCAGGCTTATCTTCAGTGCTGGCCTCAACCATATCCATAACCTGTTTCATGGTATAAGTAGTACCTCTAACATCGGTTTTACGGTCGGGATAATTTTCACGAAACCAATCGGGGGTGAAGAGTCCGTTAGCCTTCCAAACTTTGGCTGCCTTGGTAAAAACTACCGGGATGCCGGGTTTGTAATGCTCTTCAATAAATTCCTCGTACGTGATGTTATCTCTCCTTATAATATCCATGGTTTAATAAATAGGGTTATACAATCTTAATAAAAAGATTTAATTAAACTATGGGTATTATACGGGATATGATTTAAATAGTTAAGCCTTGCGGCTCAAAAATATAAGCTGAAATAAGGTGTGCTATTTACCGGGGGCTTTTAATTTTATGATGGATAAAGAACCGATGTCATTTCGACGAACCTGTAAGGGGAATGTGCGAAGGGGGTAAGGAGAAATCTTATACGCCCTGCATAGTTCGCAGTGCAAGGCGTATAAGATTTCTCTTTCGCAGCCAGTCACAGGCCATGCATGCTCTGTCGAAATGAAATTTTTCTATTATTAATAGAAGCGTAGACAAGGTGTAAATAATCGGAAGTTAATCTATCCTAATCCCCTTGTAAAATTCGGCGTTCTGGTAGTCTTTCCTTAAAGGGAAGCCTTCCCAATCGTCGGGCAATAAAATCCGGCGAAGATCGGGGTGGCCTTCAAAGTATATCCCCAGCATGTCATAAGCTTCGCGCTCATGCCAGTCGGCTGTGCGGTAAACGGAAGTTATACTTTTAAATTCGGGCAGTTCGGGGCTTTCTTTTTGGTGAGGCTTGCTTATTTTTAAAGTAAGCTGGGTTTTATAGGGGATAGAAGCTAAATGATAAACCACACCAAAACGGTTTGCCTCATCATTATAATGCACCCCGCTCAGGCTCGACAGGAAATCGAAATAAGTTTTAGGATTGTTGCGTAATTCCAGGCATACAGTTGTAATATCATCCGGATTAATGAGCAGGGCAGGTTGCAGGCCGTTTGTCTCTTCGCCGGTAATTATAGTATCACCAAATTTTTCGGTGAGCAGTTGTTTAATATCATCAAAACTCATGGCGCAAGGCGTACTTTTTTCCAGGTTTTTTTATCAGTTTTTTTATACAGGATGCGGTCGTGCATGCGGCTTGGTCGCCCTTGCCAAAACTCAACCACTTGCGGATTTAAGATATAGCCACCCCAATATGATGGTTTGGGCACTTCCTTATCGGCGTATTCTGCTTCCAGCTCGTTCCATTTTTTCTCCAGTAACTCCCGGCTTTCAATTTCCTGGCTTTGGGGCGATACTACGGCACCAACCTGGCTGCCTTTAGGGCGCGAATGGAAATATTTTTCAGATTCTTCCTTGCTTACTTTTTCAATAGTACCTTCAATACGCACCTGTCTTTCTAACCCTCCCCAAAAGAATGTTAATGCACCCTGAGGGTTCTTGGCTATCTCTTTGCCTTTACGGCTTAAGTAGTTGGTAAAGAATATAAAACCACCTGTATGGAAGCCTTTTAAAAGTACAATACGGGCCGAAGGCTTGCCGTTTATGGTAGCTGTCGAAAGCGTCATGGCATTGGGTTCATGCAATTTTGCCTCCAAAGCTTCGTTAAACCATTGTTCAAATTGTTTAATAGGATCACCTTTAGTGCTGTTTTCTGATAGGGTAGATGCACTGTAATCCTGCCTTAAATTTTGTATTTCCTGCTGATTCATTTTAACGCAAACTTACAAATTAATTAAGCCGTATATAATGATGTAAATCATTATTCATAATTGAACATATTTTTATTATGCTTGTTATGTATTTAAACGCTAAACTTTATGCTTAGTCCTATAGCGGCCGCGGCAGGCCATTTACTTATTTCGGAACCCTTTATGATGGATCCGAATTTTAAGAGATCGGTAATAATTTTAACAGAATATTCTGAGGAAGGTGCTATGGGCTTTATTCTGAACCATCAAAGTGAATATTTACTGGGCGATGTACTGCCTGACGTTTCTTATTCGGAGATGCCTGTTTATGAGGGCGGACCGGTAGCGAAAAATACTTTACATTTTATCCATTGCGCTCCCGATAAAATAGAGGGGGGCATCGAAATAGCCGATGGCCTTTACTGGGGCGGTGATTTTGAACAAGTGAAATACCTGGTATCCAACTACCAGCTAAGCCCCGAGGAAATTAAATTTTTTGCGGGATACTCCGGCTGGACACCAAAACAACTGGATGAAGAGATAAAAGATGACAGCTGGATAGTAACGAATAAATTTGATGTGGAGGCGTTATTTACCCTTGATGAGCAAAACCTTTGGCGCCAGGTAGTGATCAATCTTGGCCAGCGCTACGCACACATTGCTAATTTCCCGGAAAATCCGGCTTTGAATTAGTGAGAGATATTAGAGATTAGTTAACTCGAGAAGAAAGCAAAATAGTTTAAAAAACAAAGAAGGCCATGGGGTATCCATGGCCTTCTTTAGTATATGAAGCTCCTAATCTCTAATCTCCAACCTCTAATCCCCACCTTCCATTTCCCTTGCCGATTCTTCAACTTTCTTTTTGAGGTTTTCTTTGAAGTCGATGAGGTTTTTAACCAGGTATTCATCTCGGGTTGATAGGATTTGAGCTGCAAGGATCCCTGCGTTTTTGGCAGCATTTAAAGCTACGGTGGCTACCGGGATGCCATTTGGCATTTGCAATATGGATAGGATAGAATCCCAGCCATCAATAGAGTTACTTGATTTTACAGGTACACCAATCACCGGCAGGTGGGTTAATGAAGCAACCATGCCCGGCAAGTGTGCGGCACCGCCCGCACCGGCTATAATTACTTTTATGCCACGGTCGGCAGCAGCGCGGGCGTAGCTGAACATACGATCAGGTGTGCGGTGAGCCGATACCACGGTTATTTCGTATTCAACGCCTAATTCGGCTAAAACATCGGCAGCATCCTGCATTACATTCAGATCGGATTTGCTGCCCATTATAATGGCGACTTTTGTAGTACTCATGATTTTATTTTATAAGCGTCATTGCGAGGCACGAAGTAATCCCCGGTTAGCAGGTTCGCCCTGTATAGTTCGCGATTGCTTCGTGCCTTATAATGACGTAATTGTAAGTTGTTGATTATTAGGTGTGTTTTTAAAGCCGATTTTCTAACGTGGGCGTTGCCTGCGGCCCGGGCTTTCCGTTACAAGTCCTCGCCTTTCCTGCCCGCACTCCTTACACACGCTGTGGGCTTTACACTGCAATCCCTAACGCGGCCCCCGCACAAAATCCCTAAAATATATTTTACACGTCATCACGATTTTTTCCAGAGGTTCCCTGGTGGTTACTCGCATTGACGCGTGGTTATCTCTGTATTAACTAATTACCTTTAAAGTTTTCTGCACAAATCGTGCCTTTTCAATAGCTTTCTCCCTGTCGGCATCAACAATAGTAACATGCCCCATTTTCCTGAAAGGCTTGGTTAAAGCTTTGCCATAAAGGTGAATGTACACTCCAGGCACTTTCAATACCTTTTCGATGCCCTGATAAATGGCGGGGCCTTCATAACCGGCTTCGCCTAAAACGTTTACCATAATGGCATTGTTAAGGCAGGCAGTATCGCCTAATGGCTGGTTAAATATCGCCCTTAAATGTTGTTCAAATTGTGATACCACGTTGCCCTCAATGGTTTGGTGGCCGCTGTTATGCGGACGTGGGGCAAGTTCATTAACCAGGATGCGGCCGTGTTTATCTAAAAACATTTCAACTGCCAGTAAGCCTACAATTTTAAGACTGTCGGCAATTTTCTTGGCTATCTGTTCTGCTTTCTGCTGTATGGCGAAGGGGAGGGTAGATGGGGCTATCAAAAATTCCACAAGGTTGGCTTTAGGGTTAAATTCCATTTCAACCATCGGGAAAGTGCTTACCTCGCCGTTTTCATTACGGGCAACAATTACCGCGATCTCTTTTTCAAAATCGATCCATTTCTCAATAAGGCTTGGCTCTTTAAAAGCACCGGCAAGGTAACTCTCGTCAATTACTTTATATACGCCTTTACCGTCGTAGCCATCTTTACGCAGTTTTTGGATATAAGGGAAAGGGATCAGGCTTTGCTGAAGCTGTTGCGGCGACGATATGATCTGGAAATCAGCAGTAGGAATATCGTTCTCTTTGAAAAACTGTTTTTGCAAGCCTTTATCCTGGATCAACCGGATAATGCGCGATTGAGGGTAAACCAGTACGCCTTCCTTTTCCAATTGCTCAAGGGCATCAACGTTAACCTTCTCTATCTCAATGGTAAGGAGGTCGACAGTTTTGCCGAAGTTATATACCGTTTCGTAGTCGCCCAGCGAACCAACAGTAAACTCATCACAAAGTTTACGGCATGGCGCTTCACGATCGGGATCAAGTATTTTAACAGTAACGTTATAGTTTATGGCTTGCTGTATCAGCATGCGGCCTAATTGCCCGCCGCCTAAAATACCCAGTTTTAAATCTCCGTAAAATGCTTTCATATTTGAAGATGCAAGTTTAGCCTAAATCTTTCAAAAAGCCTATAAATGCTTTAAACAACAATAGCTTAACGACGTTTTTTGGTCATCAGGTAATAAAAAACGCTGTGTACCACTATGAAACTAATGGCCGTAATAAAGTAAACCGCTTTGTTTTCGGGACTCAATTGCAGGCGAAATGCAGTAATAGTAAACACAATAGAACCTGCATAATACAGCACCAGCCTAATAGACAAATTGTTGTAATATGCCGGATTGACCAAAAACAAGGCAGGGAGCGACATTATAAAAATGATAATATTAAGTAAGGCCACACCTTCGGATATAGAAGGCAATATTGCCTTCAAATCTTCGCCTACACCTTTATGCTGAAGTGCATAATAGATACAGCTTGCTATTATAGATATGATTACAGAAAATAGAAAAGTTTTAAAAAGTTGCCTGGCGAGTGCCTTCATAGTGATACTTTATTGATATGGGTTACCGCTGATGATGCGGTATATTAATAATGCAAATTAAAGCAACTGCGGGCAAAATGCCTTAATCCCAATGTCACAAATTGACAGTAACCACTGAGTAATGTCCTGAATCTTGCATCTACAAGTCTTGATTCTATCCTCAAATCTTGTTTCTCTTATTATCTTTACGCCGCTTATGAAAGTATCCGGTTTTACCTTTATCAGAAACGCTGTACGTAACGATTATCCAATTGTTGAGGCTATAACATCAATATTACCGCTTTGCGATGAATTTATTGTAGTAGTTGGTAATTCGGATGATGGCACCCGCGGATTGATCGAGGCTATCAACTCGCCAATCATCAAAATTATTGACTCGGTTTGGGATGAGTCATTGCGGGAGGGGGGAAAGGTTTTCGCAGCCGAAACGGATAAGGCGTTTGCAGCTATATCGTCTGATGCCGACTGGTGTTTTTATATCCAGGGCGATGAAGCGGTTCACGAAAAATATCATCCGCTCATCAAAAAGGAAATGCAGGACGCTTTAAATAAACCCAATATTGAAGGTCTGCTGTTTAAATACCTGCATTTTTATGGCTCCTATGATTATTACGGGCACTCAAGGCGTTGGTACCGCCGCGAGATCCGTTTGCTGAAGAATATCAAAGGGATCCATTCATATCGTGATGCACAAGGCTTCAGGCTTGATGATCGCAAGATAAATGTAAAGCTTATTGATGCCTATATATATCATTACGGCTGGGCAAAGCCATCGCAAGGGTTAACCCACAAAGTGCGTAACTTCAACAAGTTTTATCATGACGAAACCTGGTTTGCCGAACACCTACCCGAAACTTACGAGTTTGATTATGGCAATGCAGATCGCCTGATCCGCTTTACCGATACGCATCCGGCACCCATACAAAAACGAATAGCAGCCACTAACTGGAATATTGATTTTGACTCTAAAAAGCTGAGAGCAGGCATGGATTTTCGCCGCAAGGCACTACAGAAAATTGAAGACCTTACCGGCTGGCGTGTTGGTGAGTATCGGAATTATAAGATAGTAGAGCGGTAGGCAATTAAACGCTATTCAAAATATAATTAGCGATGCGGCCACCCGGCTAAAGCCGGGTGGCCGCATGGAAGATCGGTATTTACGCTCGTAGTTTTGGTGGCATTGTTTTGTCACTTCCATTTATAACCGATGCAACCAATTTGAAAAAAGTCAAAAAAAGTTTAAAAATAGAGCGAAATAAAGAAGGTGTTTTAGCTGCCTTTGAAACAGAGTTTTTTTACTATTTAAGGTTTTATTTATTGATAATCAGGTATTTAATAGCGCTTCGTGTGAAAGATTATGTGTTTGATAATCAGCGTGTTTCATTTTTAAGGTGTTCCGCGTTTACACTCTCAAAAAATGGAACAGTCCTCGTTTTATAAAAAATAACACCAGGACTTTTTTTAACTTTTTTTCGGAATCAAAAAATTGGGACCCCCAATTTGTTACAATTGAGAAGAGTTCTTTATAGCCCAGCGTCACTGTTATATCCTTCCTTATCCTTTCCGGAAACCTCCCCACGCTGAGTGATAGTAAATGAATGATAGGGGGAGGTTTAGCCGGTTGACAATAACATCAACGGAATCAACGTAATCAAAAAAATCAACGGTCATATGTTCTGTGCAATTACAAAACCACTTGCCCAGGCCCATTGAAAATTATAGCCGCCAAGCCATCCGGTAACATCTACGCATTCACCACCAAAAAACAGCCCGGGGATTTTTTTAGCTTCCAAAGTTTTGGATGATAGCTCGTCAGTTGCTACGCCGCCTCGCATCACTTCGGCCTTGTCATAACCTTTATCGCCAGCAGGTTTTACTTTGAAATCATGAATGAGCGTGCTGATACTTTCTATTTCAGATTTAGTAAGCGACGCCATATTCTTTTCCGCCGGGAGTTTATCGCTTAAAGCTTCGGCAAACTTGCGGGTGTATAAGGATGCAATATAGGCCAGCAGCATTTTTTTGCCGTTGGTTTCTTTTTCCTGCTGAATGAGGTCGGCAATGTTTTGATTGGGGAGCAGATCGATATTAATGGTTTCGCCTGGTTTCCAGTATGACGAGATCTGTAATATGGCCGGTCCGCTGAGGCCCCAGTGGGTAAACAGGATGTTTTCTTCAAAACTGGCCTTGTCGTTCCAAACACGGCAAAAAATACTGTTGCCAGATAGTTGCTCGTACCAGGGCTGATCCTTACCGGTAATAGTTAGCGGCACAAGAGCGGGGGCGGTATCGGTAACTTTTAAACCGAAATTACGGGCCGTTCGCAGGCCAAAATCGGTAGCGCCCATTTTAGGGATAGGTAAACCACCTGCTGCCATGACCACACTGGCGGCGCTTACATACTCCTGTTTGCCATTTATTTCGGCGCGTACTGTAAAGCCATCGTCAGTTTTTTCAACTGTTTTAACCTCAGCATTAACCCAAATCTCCTGCCCAAGATCATCGCACAGGTTAGTGAAAACCTCCACTACATCCTTTGCTTTATCGCTTACCGGGAAAAGCTGCCCTAACGTTTTTTCCTTGCCGATGATGCCATAGGTTTCAAAAAAGCTGATGGTATCATCAACTGTCCATTGCGAAAAGGCTGATTTACTGAAGTGTGGATTTTGCGAAATAAACTGCTGGTCGGTAGCGTAAAGGTTGGTGTAATTACAACGCCCGCCGCCGCTGATGAGGATCTTTGCGCCAACACGGTCGTTTTTTTCAAGTACTAATACACGCTTGCCTAAAAAGCCGGCCTGTACGGCGCACATAAGGCCGCATGCGCCTCCGCCAATTATTATAGCGTCAAAATCTGTTTGTTTTACTAAATTTGTACTCATGACGGATGTTTCGCAAATATCAGAATTTGGAAAGATACTCATCTTTATTATTACGGGGATAATAATGGTGTGCGTGATATTTTTTATCAACAAACTTTTGGCCCCGAATAACCCTAATGCCGAAAAATTAAGCTCGTACGAATGTGGTGAAGAACCTACCGGTAATGCCTGGTTGCCTTTTAATCCCCGTTTTTATGTTATAGCACTGGTTTTCCTGCTGTTTGATGTGGAGATGGTATTTATTTTTCCATGGGCAACCGTGTTTGGCAGCCACGAAATTGCAGCGCAGGATACGCGCTGGGGCTGGCTTTCACTTACCGAAATGTTTGTGTTTTTAGGGATCCTGATTATAGGTTTAATATACGTTTGGCGCAAAGGCGATCTGGACTGGATAAAACCAAGCCCGGTTGTACCACATACCGATGTGCATATCCCGCCATCGCTATATGAACAATTGAACCAGGAACAAGGCCGTTTTACGGTAAAAGCTTTCAACGCTGATACGGTAACAACCGCTGCTGCAACTGTTACTGCCACTGCTTCCGCCGCCGAGCCCGCCCGCAAACCTATGTTTAAACCAACGTTTAAAAAGCCTGCAAATGAGTAACGATATAACAAGCGAGAATGGTGGTGTAGTGATAACCAAAATGAACGACCTGCTCAATTGGGCCCGGTTATCATCGTTATGGCCGCTCAGTTTTGGCATAGCCTGTTGTGCAATTGAAATGATGGGCTCCATGGCTTCCACCTATGATCTGGATCGTTTTGGTGTTTTCCCCCGCCCGTCGGCCCGTCAGGCGGACGTGATTATTATTGCCGGCACAGTTACCTTTAAAATGGCCGAACGTATTAAACGCCTTTATGAGCAAATGCCCGAGCCTAAATACGTGATCTCGATGGGCTCATGCTCCAACTGCGGCGGCCCTTACTGGCAGCACGGCTATCATGTTGTAAAAGGCGTTGACAGGGTGATCCCTGTTGATGTTTATGTACAAGGTTGCCCCCCGCGACCTGAAGCACTTATCGGTGCTATTTTAGAATTGCAGAAAAAAATTGAAGGCGAACAATTGATCAAGGCGTAGTTTAAACTCACTGATATGTTTGGCTGGCTTAAAAATAAAGGTATTAAAGGCCGCATAGTAGCGCTGATAGATTTAGTCAGACAATTGGGCTTAGGCGAAAAAGATATGGCCATAGCTAAAGAGTACCTTGAATATAACGAATTGGGCTTAAGTTTTAATCATGTGATAACCCAAATAGCTGAATATAATATTGAGATAAACAAATCACTTTACTTAATGGTAGCTGATATTGCAAGCGAGTTGAAATTACCAGCTAATGAATACGATTTTTTGATTCCTTTAATAAAACAAGAAGTCTCTTAACCTTAACATTTTACTTTAATTGATTCTTATGAAAGTCCTGCTCGTTCTCATCATAAGTTTTATCCTTACCACCGTTATTTTCAGGCTGTTTATTGATGACTGGAATATCATCCTGAGCGGTAACATAGCCATGATGCTGATGCTTTGGTTTGCATCATTAGGGCATTTTATGTTTACCAAAGGCATGGTCATGATGATGCCGGCTTTTATCCCTTTTAAAGGGGCGTTAGTTTATTTAACCGGAGTAATGGAAATAATCCTTGGGGCATTGTTGATTATTAACACTACAAGGCACATTGCCGGAGTCATTTTACTCATCATGTTTACAGTAATGCTGCCTGCAAATATCAATGCTGCGATAAAGCGTGTTGATTTTGAAAAGGCAACGTATACCGGTAGCAGTACCGGCTACCTTTGGTTCCGCATTCCCTTGCAGTTGCTATTTATAGCCTGGGTATTGTATTTTTCTATTGGAATTTAATTGTTGACTTTCAAGGATATGCGTTATCTTTAAGCAATTAACCAATTATGAAAAAGATAGTTTACCCAATACTTATCGCCTTGATTTGTATTTTTACCTTATCTGCAAAAGCCCAAATATCAAGCCCCAAACAACCATTTTTCCCAAAAGGCACTGTATTGTATGGAGATATAAATTATGCCGGTGATACTTTAAAAAAGCACCTGCTGGATATTTATCTGCCTCCAGCAGCGAAAGATAGCTACCCGGTTATTATCTGGATCCATGGCGGTGCCTGGATGTTGAACGATAAGTATGCCGATATGGGTTATATGCAAAAAACGATTCAGGGTTTTATTGACAATGGTTATGCCGTGGCTTCTATTGATTATCGCTGGAGCACTACGGCTCCATTTCCGGCACAAATTCAGGATTGTAACCAGGCTATTGAGTTTCTTTATCAAAACGCTTCAAAATATAAGCTTAACAAGGATAAGTTTGGGCTGATCGGCTTTTCGGCCGGAGGGCATCTGGCATCGTTACTAGCTTTATCTAATAATAACAATATCAAACAGTTTTATCCGGAAGGAAGCAAACCTCATTTCAAAATAAAACTGGCGCTTGATTTTTATGGTCCGTCAAATTTCCTGTCGCTAAAAGGCAGTGATGTTAACGATCCAAAAAGTCCGGTTAACCTGCTGCTTGGCGCTTACCCTATCGACAGGCCCGATCTGGCCAATATAGCCAGCCCGGTTACTTACGTTGATAAAAATGATCCGCCATTCCTCATTGTTCAGGGTGAAAAGGACGAATCTGTAAATTATACCCAATCGGTTTTACTAAGTTCATACCTTAAACTTGCCGGGGTGAAAAATGAGCTTATCATTGTACCAAACGCACCGCATTATGGGGTGATGTTCGATGCTGAAGATATCAGGAAAAGAGTGTTTTATTTTATGGATACCTACTTGAAATAATAATCAAGTCGCAGAAACCGGGTGCAATTGAAGTTTTACTAATCAGGAAGCTCAGGTAAAAAATATGTTTCATACGCGATTTATCGAATCCTAAAACCATAAATTTACGCTTTTGTAATTTCTACCCATGCTAACAAAAGTAAACCCGAAGAAGAAAAGTAAACTTGTAAATATCCTGTTCGCCGGATTTATAACGGGCACGCTTGATGGGCTCGCAGCCATGATCCTGAACTATAAAGTAAATCCCGGCCTTATTTTTAAGTTTATTGCCAGTGGCGCTTTTGGTGCACCGGCTTTTGCAGGCGGGGCGGAGATCATAATTGCCGGCGTAATATTTCACTACGTTATCGCTTTTTTATTCAGCGCGGTATTTTTCCTGCTTTACCCATTCTTTTACAACGGGTTGCGCAATAAATACTTTGTAGCGATTATTTATGGTGTAACGGCCTGGCTCATCATGAATTTGGGCGTGGTGCCCCTGAGTAAAATAACCACGAAGCCTGGCTATCATATCCCTGTAAGCACCGCCCTTATCGGAATGCTGACGCTGGTAATTTGCGTTGGCTTGCCTGTGGTATTCATTGCCGATAGAGAAAATAAGAAACCCGCATAGTTATGGACGTGCCTGAAATGCCACTGCTTAGTACCAAACGCCTGCGCTTGCGCGGGTTGCTTGACTCGGATGCACCGCAAATATTGGCTATCCGTTCTAATCCCGAAGTGAACAAATATCTTGGGCGTTCAAATGACATTACTATTGATGACGCGCGCTCATTTATTAACAAGATTGAAGGTATAGTGAGCAAGGGCGAGGGCTTTTACTGGGCTATAACGCTAAAAGAGGACAACGATCTCATCGGAACCATATGTTACTGGAACCTTGAGCCAGCCGATCAAAAGGCGGAAATAGGGTATGAGCTTTATCCGGATCGACAAGGAAAGGGCTTAATGCAGGAGGCTTTATCGGCGGTGCTTAATTATGGTTTTGAAAAGGCGGGTTTTGAGGTAATAACTGCTTGTCCGGTCGAGGAGAATGAAAGCTCAGTTAAACTACTTGTGAAAAATGATTTTTATCTCGCTGGCCAGTTCCCTTCCGATAACGGTGAACATACTCTTCTTGACTACCGGCTAACCAAAGATTCCTGGCTTACACATAAGCCATAAATGAAAGAACCCGGCTTTTGGCCGGGCTCTTTGTGGAATTAAAACTTAAACAAAATATTTTGTGATTAAGGTGTCATGATACCATTAATTCCGTGTACAACACCATTACTTGCCTCAGTGTCAAACGATGTTACCAATACTGCGGCGCCTTTGGCATCGACAATCTGCAGGTTGCTTTTATCATTTACAGATAAGTGCAATGTTTGCCCGTCGATAGTTTTCAGGTCTGCTTTACCTTTTCCTGCACCTAAAGCCTTAATGATATCGGCTTTGGTATATTTACCCGCAACTACGTGATACTTCAGTATCGCCGCAAATTTGGCTGGGTCTTTCATCAGGGCATCAAACTGTGCTTTTGGCAATTTACTGAAAGCTACATCATTTGGTGCAAATATGGTGAACGGGCCCGGTGCCTGCAAAGTTGGCTCAAGCTGTGCCGATTTTATTGCAAGCGCCATTGGCGCATAGTTAGTTGAGGTTGCCATCACGCCAACCACATCATTTGATGCAGCAGCTGTTGATGGGGTTGTTGCAGGAGCGGCAGTTGTTTTAGCAGTATCCTTTTTGGTTGTATCCTGTGTTTGAGCTATTGCCTGGTTTGATAAAAAACCAATGGCTAATGAAGCAACGGCTATTAAAACTGACTTTTTCATGTTCATCTTTCTTTCTGTTTTTGTTAGTAAATAAAATGTAATGAGTAGTCGTTTGTGTCGATATAATTAATTAAAAGTTATTTATTTGGTCAATTACTATAGTTTAATAACTTGTAATTACGCTAAATGGTTTTTAATTAATTAATATTTGTGGGTAAACACGTGATGTTCAGGGGAGAAAAAAGAGAAATTGGTGCGATCCTTAACGATCAGATATGAGATCTGAGACGTGAGATGTAGAACAAAGAGGCTTCGCTGATGACGCCTTAAATACTTATGAGGTGTAACCCAAACTTACGAAGTTTTCAAAACTTCGTAAGTTTTATATGCTTATCTACAGCCTTGCTTTTTGCAACTCGTTGAACTTTGCAATGAGCTTATCAATGCTCTTGATATTGAATTTATGCTCGTGAATCTGATCTACAAGGTCAGGTTCATCGCCCATAATATCGCTCATAATATCTTCAAAGTTTTCATTGGTAAGGCGTTTCATACCGGCGGTGTTTTCTCCATAATAGTATGTGGTTTTTGAGCTGCCCCCGCGACCGCCGCCACCGCCAAGATTAATCCCTATACCGCCGCCAATTCCGCCGCCGTAACCACCACTGCCGTAGCCTGCCGATACACCGGGGCTAATGCCAAAGCCGCTACCGCCTCCTCCTTTACCTCCCTTTGCCATGAATAGCTTCACCGGCTCGTCAAGTAACACCTGTACAAAGTCAGTTTCCTCTTTGGTCCATGATTCATTTGCCGGTGCGTGGGCTACAACAAAGCTGTCCTGGCCTGCAACAAACGACCTTAAATCGCTGGCACTTAGCTTATATGGATTGTTTTTTTCGTTTTCCTTAAATTCAATAAAGCCTTCACCTTTTATCGGCCCTTTTCCCGAAGGATTGGTGCGGATCAGCCCGGTTTCTCGGTTGCCTTTTACGTCGGTAAAGCTACCTACTTGCCATTTTTGCGATTTTGCTGATACAAAACACAGCATGAAAAATAAAATGATTAAAATTGAGCGCATAACATGTTCGGAATACTGATACAAAGAACGCAAATTTTATAAATTTAATATGACCACTGTCGATTTACGAAGCGATACTGTAACTAAACCAACTCCCGGCATGCTTGAGGCCATGTGGAGCGCCAAAGTAGGCGATGACGTTTTTGGTGAGGACGAAACCATAAATGCTCTTGAAGTAAAATCAGCCTCCATTTTTGGTATGGAAGCCGCTATCTTTTGTCCGTCGGGTACTATGACCAACCAAATTGCTATTAAATGCTTTACCCAGCCGCTTGATGAACTCATTGCCGATCAAACCGCACACGTTTACCGGTATGAGGGTGGGGGGATAGCCTTTAACTCGGGGGTGTCAACCCGGTTATTGGATGGTTACCGGGGAATCCTAACGCCCGAAATGATAGAGCCCGAGATCAATGCCGAAAATATCCATTACCCGCATACCAGTTTGGTGGTGTTGGAAAACACAGTTAATAAAGGTGGTGGTAGTTGCTATACGCTTGAACATATCAAACCCATCGCCGACCTTTGCCAACAAAAGGGCTTAATGCTTCACCTTGACGGCGCCAGGATCTTTAACGCACTTACCCATACCGGCGATGCTGCGGTTGATTACGGGAAATATTTCAACGGCATTTCGGTGTGCCTATCGAAAGGATTGGGGGCACCTGTAGGTTCGGTCTTACTGGCCGATAAGGAAACCATCAAATACGCCCGCCGTATTCGTAAAGTATTGGGTGGCGGCATGCGCCAGGCAGGGTTTTTAGCTGCTGCAGCAATTTACGCGCTTGACCATCACGTTGAACGCCTGAAGATTGATCATGCACATGCCCGCATTTTAGGTGATGAGTTGAGCCGCCTGCCATGGGTAAGTAATGTAATCCCTGTTGAAACTAATATCGTTTTGTTTGATACCGTTGAACCAGCTGCTGCAGTGCTGGCTAAGCTTGCTGAAAAAGGGATTAAAGCCAGCGATACAGGCAAAAACCGGATCCGCTTTGTAACGCACCTGGATGTGTATGCTGAGCAGGTGGAGTATACTGTGGAGGTATTGAAAGGATTGTAAATTTCTCCCGCTGTATATAATACAAGTTTGAAAATCTATATATAACAAGGGGCTTCAGTCGAATTTTGGCTGAAGCTTTTTATTTAATTAACACAAGGCTAAAACGATTATGCTTATATTTGAGTATCGTTAATTAAAACCTTGTAATATGGGTAAGTTTTTTAATGAGATACTTGATCACCATAAGGATTTCATTGCCCATCAAAAAATCTTTTTTGTAGCTACTGCGCCATTAATGGCCAATGGACATGTAAACCTTTCACCAAAAGATAGCGCGAGTTTCCGAATCCTTTCCAATAACCGGGTAGCTTACATGGATATTATAGGCAGCGGTAATGAAACTGCTGCGCACCTGCTCGAAAACCGCCGTATAACGTTTATGTTTTGCGCTTTTGACGGGCCTCCGAATATCCTGAGGTTATATGGCAAAGGCTACAGTGTTTTACCTCATGATGGTAATGAAGAGTGGGAGGAGCTTGCTGCATATTTCAACATTCACCTGGCCACACGGCAAATTATAGTAGGTGAAATTGATATGGTACAAACCTCATGTGGTTTTAGTGTACCTCTTTACGAGTATTTAGGCGAACGCGATTATGCTGTAAAATGGGCCGAAAAGAAAGGCGAACAAGGACTGGCCGATTATAAGCAGGAGAAAAACCGGATTAGTTTAGATGGTTTGCCGACCCCATTGTACTGATACTATTTTATTTAAATACATACTTAATAGTTAAACAACTTTAAGGAATAGGCCATCGCCATATTTTTTTGAAACATTCCAATTGCTTTATAGTTATATCTTGGTTTCATCGATATAATTATTAATGCTGCAAATACTGCGATTTTTATAATATTTGCAGCAACCATACATCAACCTATGTTTGAATTTACTCAATTAGATGAGAAAGAACTGCTTATGCAAGTGGCTCAGGGCAATGAGTTTGCTTTCCGGCAGTTGTTTTCAGCTTACCATCAGCGTTTAGGAGTTCATATTTTGCGTATAACCCATTCTGTTGAACTGGCCGAAGAGGTTGTGCAGGATGTTTTTATGAAAATATGGATGTCCCGTGAATCACTTACGGGGGTTGATAATTTCAAAGCTTACTTGTTTGTAATTTCAAAAAACCATGCTTTAAACTGTTTTCGAAAAGTTGCCCGTGAGCAAATGCAGCTTAAAAAGTTGGAAGAAACCCGCATTGTACCTTTTAACGCCGAAGTGCAGGAAACAGACCAATATTATAATTTGATTGACGAGGCAATAAATCAGTTGCCGGCTCAGCAGCAAAAGGTTTATCTTATGAGCAGACATAACCGTTTAAAATATCATGAAATTGCCGATGAGCTGGAGCTATCCCGCGAAACAGTTAAGAAATACCTCCAAATTGCCACAACCTCAATAAAAGAATATGTGCATGAGCGTATGGAAGTTATAGCAATGATTATAGCGTTAATCCACTTTTTTTATTTTTTTTAAAAAGCTCTACCCCCTTTTTTAATATTACAGGTGTCATGTATATGAGATCTGCCCGAACTCACTGTAGCCAATTATACAGTTATACCGAAAAATATTACTATGAGCGAACTTTACGCCCGGCTTGACTATTTATTTAACAGTTATTATAATGGCACCGCCACGCAGGCCGAGCGTGATGAACTTTTTGAGATCATCAACTCATCGGCAACGGATGCAGAGCTTGCTGCACTTATACATCATGCGTGGGATAGTCTTGACGATCAGGGGCCGCTTTTTGACCGCTCGAAAAGTGAGGATATGCTCACACGGATCTTAAGGACTAATACCGAACAAACTGCCCAGCTCCCGATAAAGAATAATAATTTACCATGGAGAAAGTTGGGTGTTGCTGCTTCATTATTATTTCTTGTAGGCTTTGGCGCTTACATTTATAGCAATCAAAAAAAACAAGCTGTTACAAAAAAAACCATTGCTCAAACTCGTCCTAAAAATGATGTTTTACCGGGTGGTAATAAAGCTGTATTAACCCTGGCAAACGGTAAAACCATTACGCTTGATAGCGCGCAAAACGGTTTGCTGGCACAACAGGGTACTACTAAGATCAATAAAACCCGCAACGGCCAGCTGGTTTATAAAGCCGGCAGCAACATTGATGCTGATGCTTTGGCTATAAATACTGTTTCAACTCCGCGTGGCGGCCAGTATCAGCTGGTCTTGTCGGATGGGAGCAAGGTTTGTCTGAATTCGGCATCATCATTAAGTTTTCCAACCAGGTTTACCGGCAAAACGCGTGAGGTCACCATTACCGGCGAAGCTTACTTTGAGGTTGCTAAAAACCCGCAGATGCCTTTCAGGGTTAAATCCGATAACACAACAGTTGAAGTTTTAGGAACGCATTTTAATATCATGGCTTATAATGACGAAGCCGAAATGAAAACTACTTTATTAGAAGGCTCGGTAAAAATAACAAACGGCACTGCAAGCGGCATGTTAAAGCCCGGACAGCAGGCTGTACTCAATAAAGCAGGCAGGCTGAAAGTACTTAACGATGTTGATGTAGATGATGAAATAGCCTGGAAAGACGGCATTTTTCAATTCAGAGATGCAGGGATAGATGCCATTATGAGGCAGGCTGCCCGCTGGTATGATGTGGAGGTGGCCTATGAAGGTAAGATACCACAGCGCGAATTTACAGGCCGGATCTCCCGTAACGTAAAAGCATCCGAGTTAATGAACATGTTGGGTTACGCGGGGGTGAAATTTAAGATTCAAGATAAGCGCATTACTATACAGCAATAGCATAATTATTATACCTACTATATTAAACAACCAATTGTTAACAATTTAAACAACCCTATGATGGAAGAAATACCTAAGAAAAGTTAGCCCGACCCCATGGGACTAAAATGGTAAAACGGTTTATCATGTGTTTGAACACGTGTATCCAATTCCAAAACCAGCATATAAAAAAACCGGGAAGTATTCGCAGTACGTTCCCGGCATAAATATCTGGGTCCCAAAAATCTACAATCGACGAATTGAAAGTTAATGTTTAACCCAAACTCTACAAACTTATGAATTTTAATTCTAAGGCCACGCCTTTGGCATGGCCCCAATTACGCAAATTTATATTGGCCATGAAGCTAACTGCCTTTATTATAATTGCGGCCCTTACCAATGTGAGCGCCAAAAGTTATAGCCAAATAGTTACTTTGCACCAAAAAAACACTACCGTTGAAAAAGTACTCCGCTCAATAGAAAAGCAAACCGGCTATCATTTTATGTATGACAAGCAGGATGTTTCAAAAGCAGGAGAAATCAACATTGAAGTTGCAAACGTATCTATCGAAAACGCGCTTGATCAGTGCTTTAAAGATCAGCCGCTTACCTACAAAATTTTTGATCAAACCATTGTCGTAAAAAAGAAGGACGCACCGGTTGTTACGCAAATAGCTGTTGCTCCTATAAAGATAACAGGTACTGTTAGCGATGCCAAAGGCCCGCTTCCGGGTGTTACTGTTAAGGTAAAAGGCACTAATGTTGGTGCGCAAACCGATGTTAACGGTAAATACACCTTAAACGCACCTGATGGTAACGGCACACTGGTGTTTACTTTCATAGGATACACCGCCAAGGAAGTACCTATTGCAGGTAAAACGCAGATTGATGTTGTTTTGGCCGAAGAACCGAAAGCATTGAGCGAGGTTGTAGTAATTGGTTACGGTACATCTAAACGTATAGATTTAACCGGTTCTGTTGGTAGCGTTAGCGGTAAACAATTGCAAGACAGGCCTCAAACTAACCTTGAGCAGGAATTGTCCGGTAAAATTGCCGGTGTAAACGTATCAACAAATTCTGGTGCGCCAGGTGGCGCTACCAAAATCCGGATCCGTGGTTACAGCTCCATCAATACCAATACCGATCCGTTGTATGTAGTTGATGGTGTTGTTTGGACAGAAGGTGGTAACTCCATCAACCCTAACGATATTGAAACGATCGACGTTTTAAAGGACGCCTCATCAACAGCTATTTATGGTACACGCGGTGCAAACGGTGTAATATTGGTAACTACCAAAAGAGGTAAAAAAGGTGGTACAGTTAGTTACGATTCATATGTGGCTATAAACCATATGGCCAAGGAATTACCAGTATTAAACTCTGCCCAGTTTATGCAGGTAGAAGATATTTCATACGCCAACATCAAAAAATACGATCCTACAGGATGGGCAGCAGGTAAATATGTTGACCAGGATCCGGTTAAATTGCGTACAGCCCTTATCGGCAAGTTATTTGACTCTAACCTGAAGCCATTATATGATGTAGATTGGCAAAAGGCTACAACCCGTACATCTGTTAGTCAAAATCATAACCTGGCTTTTACAGGTGGCTCTGATAACATTAACTACGGTTTGTTTATGAATTATGCCGATGATGAGGGTATTATATTAAACAGCTACCTTAAACGTTACAACGTACGCTTAACTTTTGATAATCAGATTAAACCATGGTTAAAAGTTGGCGCTACCTTAAACTATAATAACCAGGATAAACGTACTGCAGATGACGGTACAGGTGGTAACAATATCCCGCGTATGTTAATTGAAATGGTTCCGTTTATTCCTATCAAATACCCGGACGGAACTTATGGAAAACGTACAGATTACCCTAATTTAGAAGGTGGCGATAACCCGGTAGCACAGGCAAACGAAGTTGAATCATTATACAAAACCCGTGTTTTTAGTGGTAATGGTTATGCCAATATTAATATCATACCTGGTTTAGATTTCCGTAGTGTACTGGGTGTAACAACATCAGCCAACTACAACCCACACTTCGCAAGTGGTTTGGTTGGTGGCCCTTCAGCAAGCCAAACGTATAGTTCGGCATCAATAGATGAGGCTAACAACACTTACTGGCAATGGGATAACTATGCAACATATAATAAGGTATTTAACAAAGTACACTCATTAAATGTTGTTGCAGGTTATGAAAAAACAAACTTCCAGCAAACCGGCGTATATGCAGCAACCAATAACCTGGCCGATAATTACTATCAGTATTATAACTTGAGTGCCGGTTCAATTCCTGCTATACCAAAATCAAACTACCTTGCATATCAGTTTGAATCGATTTTTGGCCGTATTAACTATAGTTACAATGATAGATATTTATTAACTGTAACCGGCAGGAGGGATGGTTCATCTCGTTTTGGTACTAACGTAAAAAACGGCTTTTTTCCTTCAGCTGCCTTTGCCTGGAAAGCTTCACAAGAAGATTTCTTAAAAGACAACAAGACGCTGTCTGATTTAAAATTCAGGGTAAGCTATGGTTTAACGGGTAACTCCGAAATTGGCTCGTATCAGTCTTTGGCTCAAATAAATACGGTCAATTATGTATTTAACGGCGCGCAAGCTATCGGAACCCAGCAAACAACTATCGGTAATGAAGACCTGTCATGGGAAAAAACTTCTGAATATGACCTTGGTGTATCGTTTGGTTTATTTAATAACCGCATTACAGTTGATGCTGATGCTTATCTTAAAAAGACTAAAGCGTTGCTACTTGACGCGCCATTGCCAGAAACCAGCGGTTTTAAGAGTGTTTATAAAAACATTGGCAAGCTGGAGAACAAAGGTTTGGAGTTAACTATCAATTCTACCAACATAAAAACAGCAAACTTTACCTGGAACTCTTCATTCAATATCTCGTTCCTGAAAAACAAAGTGTTGCAATTAGGCGCAGCTAACGATGATATCTTCCTTGCCCCAACGTTTCTTTCGCAATTTAACCTGATGCGTGTAGGTTTACCTGCAGGTAGTTTTTATGGCTACAAGGTGTTGGGTACATGGGGTACAGCAGAAGCTTCGCAAGCAGCTGTTTTTAACAAATTGCCCGGCGATTTAAAAATACAGGATACCAATGGTGATGGTAAAATCACATCTGATGATAAGGTTATACTGGGTAAATCATTGCCAAGCGGTTACGGTACATTTAGCAATACTTTCCGTTACAAAGCAATTGATTTGGGTATAGACCTGCAATTTAACTATGGTAACCAGATCATGAACTTAACCCGTCACTCGGGCCAGGATCGTACCGGGCAGGCTAATAGCTATGCTACTGTATTAAACGCATGGACACCAACCAACCAAAATACCAGTATAGCAGAAGACAGACCGGCTTATGTATACTATCAAACAGAAATATATTCAACAAAAGTTGAAAGCGGCAACTTTATACGCGGCCGTGCGGTAACACTTGGGTATAACTTTCCTGAATCAATTACATCTAAATTAAAATTGAGCAGATTAAGAATATACCTGCAAGCTCAAAACCTGTTTGTAATTACAAAATATACCGGTTACGATCCTGAAGTTTCTACCTACAACAACAATACCGCTTATACACAAGGTACACAAAACCAGAACAACACCAGTAACTTCACACAGGGCATTCAATTTTATGATTATCCAAAACCCAGAACTTTCTTATTTGGATTAAATGCCAGTTTCTAATTTAAACGTTAAAACATACTCATATGAAGTTTAATTTAAAAAAATACAGGATCGGTTATTCGTTACTGATTCTCACCATATTAATAAGCAGTTGCAAAAAAGACCTCATTGAAAAAAATAAAGGTGGTTTTGTGAAAAGTAATTATTTTACTACTGCCAGCCAGGCGCAAACCTTTGTCAATGGTATTTATCAAAGCCTATATATGTTTCAAAACGGCGATGCCTATGGCGAAAGCCCGTTTATAACAATTGAGCTTTTTGCCGGTCACTCTACGTCACTTGGACAAAGCGTAAATAACAATAACGTTATAAATAACCGGACTGATGCGGTTAATCCGGGTTTTGAGACTGTTTGGAAAAACAGTTATAGTGCTATTTCAAATGCTAACATTGCGCTTGCCAGTATACCCGGAATTACGCCGTTTCCCGATGCCGACAAAAAAGCTTTATTAGGTCAGGCTTACTTTTTAAGGGCGTTCTTTTACTATCACCTGGTAAGGTTATATGGCGATGTGCCGTTGATTACTGCCCCGGTAACCATTAGCAGTCCGGATTTATACCCGACTCGTGCAGCCGCATCTGCTGTTTATGATCAAATAATAAGTGATTTAAAAGCTGCCGAGGCTTCGGGCTTATCGGCGTCTGATAAAACCGGAAGAGTATCATTAGGAGCTGTCCGCACTTTGTTGGCCAGCGTTTATTTAACTACTGCAGGTTTCCCGCTTAAAAAGACTGAAAACTATGCTTTAGCCGCTACAGAAATATTGCCGGTTATTAATGGTACCGATTATACTTTGTTTGATAAGTATGATTATTTGCATGATAATCAACATAAAAATCAGGGCGAACTTATATTTCAGTCAAATTACCTGGTTGGTGTTGCTACCAATTCAATTCCACAGTTAACATTACCTTTTAACTTGCTTGTTGGTGCCTATAACGACCACCTTGGTGCGATGATCCCTACCGACGCATTCTTTAGTAGCTACGAGGCAGGCGATTTACGTACCCAGGAAAGACAGTTTTATTTTTCAAGCTACCCTTCATTTAAAGATGGTACTACAATAACATTTGGCGAGCATGCGCTTTACAAATATTTCCACGTAGAAAGTGCTTTAGGTAATGGTTCAAGCGATGAAAACTGGACCTTTTTACGTTTGCCTGAAGCGATGTTGATATATGCTGAAGCAAGCAACGAAGCAGAGAATGGGCCTAACGCGTTAGCCTTAGCGCAACTTAACAAAATCAGGGCCCGCGCTCAGCTGGCCCCGCTTGCCGGATTAAGCCAGGCAGCTTTCCGTACTGCGGTTTGGAAAGAACGTTATCATGAGTTAGCTTATGAAAATAAAGCTTATTTCGATATTCAGCGTACGCACATGATTTATGATGTGATCAACAATACATTTGGCGATGCTACCTCAACTAAAAATGAGCAGAATGTAACCATGAAAGCACAATATTACCTGTGGCCAATACCGCAGCGTGAGATCAGCACTAATAATAAATTGACCCAAAATCCGGGTTGGTAATTGTATATTGCAAATAATACAAATAAAAGACTGGCCATATCAAGCCAGTCTTTTATATTTACGGCTGGTAAAACGTTTCACCAAAAATTTAATACTGAAAACAATGAAAAAAGCCCTGGTACTTATCACATCCGTGTTGTTGGCCTCCGGTACTTTTGCTCAGCAGGTAAATAAAGTTACCGACCCTGTTGAGTACATCAACCCGTTGATGGGTACCGACTCGCACTACGATCTTTCAAATGGTAACACTTATCCTGCTATTGCCCTGCCCTGGGGTATGAACTTTTGGACACCGCAAACCGGTGTTATGGGTGATGGGTGGGCGTACACTTATGACGCGCACAAGATTCGCGGATTTAAACAAACCCACCAGCCATCACCATGGATGAACGACTATGGGCAATTTGCTATTATGCCGGTTACCAAACACGCGGTAGTAGGGCAAAATAAAAGGGCAAGCTGGTTCTCGCACAAGGCAGAAACCGCTAAACCATACTATTACAGCGTTTACCTGGCCGACCATGACGTAACTACCGAAATTACCCCAACCGAGCGTTCGGCACAGTTCAGGTTTACCTATCCTAAAACTGATAGCTCATTTGTTGTGATCGACGCGCTGAACAAAGGTTCGTACGTAAAAATCATGCCTGATCAAAAGAAGATTGTAGGCTACTCAACAAAATATGCACGCGGTCCGCTTAAAAATTTTAAAAACTACTTTGTTATTTATGTAGATAAGCCGATCACTTATGCGCATACTTTCAGCGATACTACCCAGGCAGATGGCTTGGAGTTAAAAGCTGAGCATGCCAGCGCTTTGATAGGTTTTAAAACCACACAAGGCGAAAAAGTTCATTTACGTGTTGCTTCATCGTTCATCAGTATTGAGCAGGCCGAAGTTAGCCTGGAGCGCGAGCAAGGAAAAGACAGCTTTGATGTAACCGAACAAAAAGCCAAGGCTGTTTGGAACAAAACCCTGAATCACTTACAGGTTGAAGGCGGCTCTGTTGACCAGATGCGTACTTTTTACTCATGCTTTTACCGCATGGTTTTCTTCCCGAACAAATTGTATGAAATAGACAAGGATAACAAGATTGTGCATTATAGCGCATCTACAGGTAAAGTATTCCCTGGTTATAAGTTTGCAGGTACAGGTTTCTGGGATACCTTCAGGGCTTTATATCCTTTCCTGAACCTGGTTTATCCATCTATCAATAAAGAAATGCAGGAAGGCCTGATAAACGACTATAAAGAAGGCGGCTGGTTACCAGAGTGGTCAAGCCCTGGTTATTCGGCAGTAATGATCGGTAACAACTCTGCGTCGGTAGTTTCTGAAGCTTACCTGAAAGGTTTACGCGGATATGATATCGGTACTTTGTGGGAGGCTTTGGTACATGGCGCCAATAATGCCGGTCCGCAGGCTACAGGCAGGCAGGGAGTAGAGTACTACAACAAATTAGGTTATGTGCCTTATGATGTAAAAATAGATGAAAACGCTGCCCGCACATTGGAGTATGCTTACGATGATTTTGCCATATATAAATTAGGTAAAGCGCTTGGTAAACCGGAGTCAGAGATCGGTATTTACAAAGCAAGGGCAATGAACTATAAGAATTTGTTTGACCCTGAAACCAAATTGATGCGTGGTAAGAACCAGGATGGTACGTTTGAAAAACCATTCAGTCCGTTTAAATGGGGAGATGCATTTACCGAAGGTAATAGCTGGCATTATAGCTGGAGTGTTTTTCAGGATATGCAGGGCTTGATTGACCTGATGGGCGGCAGGCAAAAGTTTATCACCAAGCTTGATTCGGTATTTACCATGCCGCCGGTATTTGACGATAGCTACTACGGTGGCACTATTCATGAGATCCGCGAAATGCAGATCATGAACATGGGGCAGTATGCACATGGCAATCAGCCCATCCAGCATATGATTTACCTATATAACTACGCAGGTGAGCCATGGAAAACCCAGTTCCATGTGCGTGATGCCATGGAAAAGCTTTACAAAGCTACACCTGATGGTTACTGCGGCGATGAAGACAACGGTCAAACGTCAGCATGGTATGTGTTCTCAGCAATGGGTTTTTACCCGGTAACCCCGGCCAGCGATCAATACGTATTAGGTACGCCGCTATTCAAGAAAATTACTTTAAACCTTGAGAACGGTAAAACTGTTGTAATTAATGCGGCTAACAATAGTCCGGCTAATAAATACATCAATACATTAAGCGTTAACGGTAAGCCGTATGATTTAACCTGGTTAAGTCATTCAGAGCTTAAAAAAGGTGCGGTGCTTAACTTTAACATGGCACCTAAGCCTAATAAAACAAGGGCTGTAAAAGTGAGTGATGTGCCGTATTCGTTAAGTACGGAAAAATAATAAATATTTTCGTCATTGCGAGGTACGAAGCAATCCCAAACTGTACAGAAGGATTTGCATAGCCGCTCTGCTAATCGGGGATTATTAATAATTATAATTTGTTTTTTATAGGTATTAATGAGATCCCTTCGGTCGGTTGTCTTCGTACCTTACAGCAATGACGTTTTTAGACATAAACAACAAAAGCGAGGTAAAGCCTCGCTTTTGTTGTTTAAAAAATATCACTGCCGCGGGCTTTCAGCCCGTGGTGAGCCATGATGTCAGCTTTCAGCTGGTGAAGCACTAAATCCGAAATCGAACATCCCAAATCCGAAATCGTCATCAATGCCATTCTTCCCTATACACAAACTTGGGCATTTGCCAGTTGTATTTGATAGAAAGCAAACGCAGCGCCAGGCCAATAGCACAAGCTATTACAATAGATATCCCGGCGGGAGCACCTAAATGTTCAATTCCCAGGTAAAACGCCCCGGTAACAATGGATGCACTGGCGTAGACCTCTTTGCGGAACAGCAAGGGGACTTCGTTACACAATACATCGCGCAGTACACCACCAGCACAGCCGGTTATCATCCCACTTAATAAAATAATAAGGATAGGGAGATTGATCTGTTCAGCTATCTGGCAGCCGATAATGGTAAACACCACCAACCCCAAAGCATCCAGGTAAAGGAACAGCGTTTTCATCTTGGTCATGAGGCGGGCAATAATAGCCGCTAATATGGCAGCCACGGCGGTGATCACTAAATATTCAGGGTGTTCAACCCAGCTCATGGGGTAATGATTAAATAAGATATTGCGAACAGTACCGCCACCCAGCGCTGTAACCCAGGCTATAATACAAACACCAACCCAGTCCATATCTCTTCGGCCGGCCGAAAGGGCGGCCGTCATGGCTTCGGCAATGATCGCGATAATGTATAGAATGTGCAGCATAGAGGTAAATGTTAAGGTTTATAGGGCAATTTAATAAACAATAATTAAAACCGTTATAGTTCCTCCTTCAGGGAGTTAGGGGGGCTCTCCGGCTTCATCCAGCTTCTTCCTTCTGTAAATCGGGCCACCAGCATGGCGGCTACCGTATCGCCGGTGGCATTTAACAAGGTAGCCATTGGGTCAACCAGGGTACCGATGATAATGGCAGGAGGAAGCGCTTCGGGCGGGAAGCCATAGGCCGAAATAAAAAGCAATTCGCCAATGTAACCACCATTGGGAATACCGCCTTCAACAAGGCTCACCAAAACCGTCATGGCAAGGGCTATCACTATGGTTTCGGCATTGTTAAAACTTTTACCGAACAGCGCGAATACCACAGCCATTTTTACTATAGATGAGATACTTGAACCATCTTTATGCAAGGTGCCCCCAAGCGGGATGGTAATATTGGCAATGGCGTCAGAGATGCCCATTTTTTTAGCGGCATCCAAATTTGCCGGTATTGTTGCAATACTGCTGCAGGTGCCCACCGCTGTGGCCGATGGTACGATATTGTTTTTCCAGTACCGCTTAACTGCGCTTACACCGCCGGCGATAAAGGCATATAAACTAAATATTGCCAGGTAATAAAAAGCGCCGACACCATAATATAAAGCCATGGAGCGAGCATAACCACCAAACAACTGCGGACCGAACACGCCGACCTGGTAAGCAAAATAAGCACCCAACCCAATTGGGCCGATTTTCATGATGAGGCTAAAAATATTCTTGAAAACCTCGTTGCCACTATGCAAAAAGGCAGCAAAAGCTTTGCCCTTTTCGCCGGCATGTAATGTGGCAAAGCCTGTGATCACCGCGAAGATGATCATGGCCAGCATGCTTTTACGTGATAATAGCTGGTAAAATTCGCTGGTGGTAAAGAGGCTGGTCAGTTGATCGCCAAAGGGCTTTTTGATGATGCCCTCGGTAATAGGACTGGCTACGAGATGCTGATGAATAGGGAAGATCCAGATAGCAACGATGGTAACTATAGCAGCCACCACTACGGTTGATACAAATACCAGCGATGTAACGCCTAATAATTTCCCCAATTTTTGAGAGCCATCCAGCGCGGCAATGGCCGATGCTATGGCAAAGAAAACCAGCGGCACAACAGCCGTGAACAGCAGGTTAAGGAAAATATCACCGATGGGTTTGATCACTTCTACTTTATTGCCCAAAATAGCCCCGGCAATACTGCCAATGATGATACCTGTTATTAATAGGATGATGCCTTTATAGTTTTTAAACCAGCTGTTCATTTTGCTAAGATAATTAATTTGGACAGCGGAGAAGTACGTAATGTGTCTCTATAGTTTTGATTTTTTGATAATATCAGTATTCCTCAAATTAATATATTAGCGCCCATTATAAATACTGAATGCAAGTAGAACAAGCCGGGGATTTTATCCTCGACAAAATAAAAAAAGAGCTCCCTGAACATTTCCATTATCATAATGCCGATCATGCGCTTGATGTTTACACCGCTGCAAAGCAAATTGCAGCAGGCGAGGGGGTGAGTGGGCACGAATTACAGTTACTGCTCACGGCTGCTTACTATCATGATTCGGGTTTTTTGTTTGGGCAGGCCAATCATGAGGTTGGTTCATGCAAAAATGCCCGGCAATATTTACCGCAATTTGGTTATACTGCTGATGAAATTGAACAGGTTTGTGATATTATTATGGCAACCAAAATACCGCAAAGCCCTCACAATCATTTAGGACAAATAATTTGTGATGCTGATTTGGATTATTTGGGCCGAAATGATTTTTTTATCCTCAGTAAAAGGTTATTTTCGGAACTTGTAATTACAGATCACCTTGAATCGGAATTGGAGTGGGACAGGCAGCAGGTGAAATTCCTGCAGAGCCATCATTATTTCACCCAAACCGCACTCAGGCTCAGGGCTGAAGGTAAAAACGAGCATTTGAAAATTATCACAACAAAAATTTAAATACTGCTATTAATGACACAACCGGGTTTGAAAATTGAAGAAATTTTAAAAGACGTAGTAACAGTAATTATCGGCATTTTATTCTGCGGGTTTGCGCTTAAAGGTTTTTTGGTGCCCAACAGCTTTTTTGACGGAGGGGTAACCGGTATTTCGCTGCTTATCCATGAGCTTTATCATATCAACATTGCCTTTGTGATCATAGCAGCCAACATACCCTTTATTATCATGGGTATGTTCCAGGTTAATAAAACATTCGCGCTAAAAACCTTTGCCTGCGTTATTGCGCTTGGTATCTGTTTATTGTATGTGCCTTACCCGGTAATTACTTCGGATAAGTTGCTGGTATCGATATTTGGTGGTGTGTTTATGGGTTTAGGCGTTGGGCTTTCGATCCGTGGCGGTTGCGCGCTGGATGGTATTGAGATCCTTGCACTATATACGCTTAAACGCAGTAGTTTTACCATCAGCGAGATCATTTTAGGCATCAACATCATTATTTTCCTGATAGCTGCAGTAGAGCTTGGTTTGCCAACAGCATTATATTCTATCTTAACTTATTATACAGCATCACGTACCATTAGTTTTGTTATTGATGGTTTGGAAGAGTACACTGCCGTAAACATTATTTCGGGCCAGAGCGAGATCATTAAAGAAAAACTGGTGATGGAGCTTGGTCGCGGTATTACCATTTACAAAGGCGAGCGTGGTTTCCTGAAAGAGAGCTTTGACGTACATCAGCCGGTAGATATTATCTTCACCGTTATTACCCGTCTTGAAGTACGCAGGCTAAAAAACCTGGTACACAGCATCGACCCCAAAGCTTTTATTTTTACTAATAGTATTAAAGAAGCGGCTGGTGGTGTATTGAAGAAACGCGTGAGAGAGCATTGATATCTCCACCTCCGTCATTGCGAGGTACGAAGCAATCGCGAACTATACAGGGTGACTCTGCAGATCGGGGATTGCTTCGTACCTCGCAACGACGGGTTTAAATAAAATACGGTTTTTTCTTGCACTGATCTGTGACGAGTACTTACATGGGTTTGCGTTTATAACGCACGGCCGATGCAATCGCCAAACCATTTTAAGCACCTGTTGAAAACGGGCGCAAGTTTTGACTTCTTACTTAATACTCCTGACTCCCGACTTAGAACTAATCAATCACCTCGTAAATCTCCACCGGTTTTAGCTTGTTTTTTAAACTTACCTCTCCAATTTTATTAAGGGCGAAGGAGCCTTTGGCCTGTTCATATACATCGGCACTTACAATGATCTGGTTGGCCTGCGCCACGGTTTGCAGGCGCTGGGCCAGGTTTACGGCATCGCCTATTACCGTGTAATCCAGTCGCTTTAATGTGGCTGAACCGATATTGCCTGAGATCATCTCGCCTGAATTGATACCGATTGAAACAGAGGGGGTAAAAGTTTTATCGCCTGCCTGAATTTCATCTGCCCCATGCATTTTATCGCGTACAGCAAGTGCGGCGTCAATGGCACGGTCGAGATGGTATTCGCCGCGGAAAACGGCCATTACTGCATCGCCCATAAACTTATCAATGTGGCCATTTTGGGCGATGATTTCCTGTACCATGATATCAAAGTATTTATTGATCATGCCTACAACGGTGTTGGCCGCAACGTGCTCGGTGATTGCGGTAAAACCGCAGATATCAATAAATAGCACTGTTGCCTCAATGGTTTCATTGCTCAGCAAGCTGTTCTCAAACTCTTTATGGGTCATGAAGTTGAGCACGTTCTCATCCACATACATGCGAAGGATATTGTTTTCCTTAATGGCCTGCAATGTTTTTTTAAGCTCAATTACGTGTAGTAAAGTTTTTTCGATAGTAATATCCAGATCTTCGAAGTTTACCGGCTTAACAACAAAATCAAAAGCACCACGGTTCATAGCTGTGCGAATATTATCCATATCACTATACGCCGATACCATTATCGCTTTTAAAATGGGGTTGGCATCGGGTAATTTGGTAAGCAGGGTGAGCCCATCCATCTCGGGCATATTGATATCGCTTAAAACCACGTCAATATCGGGATGGGATGCCAGTTGAGTTAACGCTTCAAAACCATTTTGGGCAAATACAAATTCATATACCCCTTCCCGTATCTTTTTCCTGAATTTTTGCCTGATCAGTAATTCCAGGTCCTGTTCGTCATCTACCACCAGTATCTTGGCCATTATTGTTCTAAGTGTTTAAGTTTGTCTTTTAAATTATTAAAATCAAGTGGCTTGGTCAGGAAATCGTTGGCGCCAAGCTCCATTGATTGTTTGTAGTTTTCATCATCACCGTAAGCAGTGATCATCATTACTACCGGTGGCGGTTTTTCATAGCTGTGCCTGATGTTGCGCAGAAGCTCCAACCCGCTCATCCCCGGCATGTTGATGTCAGATAAGATCAGGATCACCTGCGAATGATGTTCTTCCAAAAAATGAAGCGCTTCCTCGCCTGATAATGCGAAGTTAAACTCTACTTCACCGTTTTTTATTTCTTTTCTGAAACGTTGTAAAAACAAGGGTTGAACATCAGCCTCGTCATCAACAACAAGTATTTTCATAGTACTTCAAAGTTAAATTTTTGTATGGTTTTATTAATGTTTAAGCGCAAAAAATAGCGGCGTTTAACTTTAGGCAACATTGCCAACAGGTATACAGATCACAAAGCGGGCAAACTCGCCTTCGGCAGTTTCAACCTTAAGCTCGCCGCCATGGCCTTTCGTAATAATATCATAACTCATGGATAATCCAAGCCCGGTTCCCTGCCCGGTAGGTTTGGTAGTAAAAAAAGGTTGATAAATTTTATCCAGTACCTTTTGCGGGATGCCTGTACCATTATCTTCCACCGTAATTTGCACCATATTGACACCTGATGGTGATTGCACCTTTTTGGTATTAACCGTTACTGTTGGATCATATCCCTCGCCTAAAACCCGTTTCTTTTCGGTAACGGAGTAAAACGAATTGTTGAACAGGTTAAGCAGCACGCGACCCAGATCTTGCGGAATAGCTTCTATTTTGCCCAGGTTTTCTTCAAAACTGGTTTTCATTGCAGCGTTAAATGATTTGTCCTTGGCGCGCAGGCCGTGATAGCTCAGGCGAAGATATTCATCTGCAAGAGCGTTGATATCCGTAGGCTCTTTTTTACCCGTTGTAGCACGTGAGTGCTGCAGCATGCCCTTAACAATGGCATCGGCACGTTTGCCGTGCTGGTTTATTTTGCTTAGGTTTTGGGTGATGTCGTTAATGATATCGCCTGCGTCTTCCTTTACATCATCGGGCAGTTTGTCGAGTACTTCATACTTTAACTCTTCCAGTAATTCGATACTTACCTCGCTGAAATTGTTTACAAAGTTCAACGGGTTTTGAATTTCATGGGCAATACCCGCGGTAAGCTCACCTAATGAGGCCATTTTTTCAGATTGGATCAACTGGGCCTGGGTGCTTTTAAGCTCTGATAGTGCCAGTTGCAGTTCCTCCGTTTGTTTAGTCAGCTCGGCTGTGCGTTCCCGTACCTCACTTTCCAGGTTTACCTTCATAGCAGCCATCATGCGGTTTTGTTCCTGCTCGGCAAAGCGTTGTTTGCGTTCGTTTTCCAGCGCTTTAGTTTGCTTTCGGCTGATAAGCCAAAGTGAAAATGCCCAGATTAGGGAGAATACCACTAAGCTTTGTATCATATTGTCGTGGCTATCATAAAATGTAGGGAACCATTTTTCCAGTACATCCTGTATTAACCCCGCGATTGCGTAAGGGATCAGGGCAAAAGCCAGTTGCTTGCCTGATTTTAGATCATCGATATAGTAAGGCGCTATTACAACACCCAAAAAATACAGGTGGGCAACAACAATAGCAAGTTTGTGCCCATGATCAAAGCTTACATCAAATATGAAAATAGCAATGGCTATGTAGTAGCCAATGTTAAGGTATTTATTCCATTTGGTTAGCAGTTCATCATTCTTCAGGTGTCTCCTGTATTGGGTGATCACAAATACGGCAAGGAAAGGTTCTAAACTCATGAAGGTTGTTTTACTTCTTTTATAAATGCGAAGCCGAAATTTAGCAATTTTATAGAGATTATTACACTATGCTCATGATTTATCAGGGCAACGGATTAGAAATGATCTATTTTGATTTTTAAAGGAGCGAGTATCAGTTTTTAGAAGGCGACTTTGAGGGATGAAATTTTATACTGTGCAAGTTGACATGATCAAATGCTTGCCTGGATTTGATGAATAAAATGCCGCTATACCGATAGACACTTACGCAAAGCAACCATTGATCCGCACAAAACGTAATCAATAATAAAGGCAGTAATGAACCTGGCTTTGTTGTTGATATACCCTTGAAGCAAATTTTAAAAAGCATCCTGCTCATACTTACCCAAAGCGAAAAAGCGAGGCTTATCAGGCTGATCATTGCCGATATTGTTATCGCCCTGCTGGATGTTGCTTTTTTAGCGCTACTGCTTTTAATGGTTAATTTTTATACACAGCAGGGAGCGGCGAATAATTATCATTTTTTACCAGATGGCCTTGCCAATAATAAATCATTATGGCTGATCGGGATGTTCCTGGTGCTTTTTGCGATGAAAAACTGTATCGGCTTCTTTGCGCAAAATGCACAGCATCATTTTTTTTATCAGGTGGCGTCAAGGCTATCAGAACGTAATATGCGGAATTATCTTGATGCTGGTTTTGATCAGTTTACGCACGTCGATTCATCCATCCACACCCGGCGGATCAGCCAGCAACCTATAGAGTTCAGCCATTATATCCTCACTAATTTTCAGCAGATTATATCACAGGCGGTATTGATCCTTTTTACCATTGGGGCGATCATGCTGTACCATCCAACCTTGTTTGTTTTGCTGTTTGTGTTATTGCTGCCGCCTGTCGCGGTTTTGGGTTGGTTCATTAAAAGCAAACTAAAATCCATCCGCGGGCAGATCAAAACTGTGAGTGAAAAAACACTTCAGCATTTAAACGAATCATTGTCGGGCTATGTGGAGAGCAATATCTATCAGAAAAATGATTTCTTCAGTCGCCGGTTTTTTAGTTATCAGCAGCAGCTTAATCAAAATATAGCCTCACAGCAAACCTGGCAAAACCTGCCTTCACGCCTGATGGAAGTATTTGCCGTTCTGGGCTTTTTTATCCTCATAGCCATAAATAAGTTAACAGGAGATGCTCCTGTTGTTGGTATTTTGACCATCGGTATTTTTGTGGCAGCGGCGTATAAGATCATCCCTGGCATAG
The DNA here is from genome assembly GCF_056402535.1 of Mucilaginibacter sp. P4_A11. Lineage (NCBI taxonomy): Bacteria > Pseudomonadati > Bacteroidota > Sphingobacteriia > Sphingobacteriales > Sphingobacteriaceae > Mucilaginibacter > Mucilaginibacter sp. P4_A11. The sequence goes on along the minus strand of NZ_JBFUHE010000003.1, from coordinate 317,747 downwards.
TAAAGATCCTGAACAGCAGCGGACAAATGAAAACCTACGAGTTTATATTGGCCGATTTGGTTATAGAGCAAAATGAAACGCTGCGGGTTAATGAAGTTATTGATAAACAGATCACGGCGTTGAAATTTGAAAGCGTAAGTTTTAGCTACGCAGATAAACATGTTTTGCACGGGCTCTGTTTTGAGATAGTTCCTGGCGATATTATGGGCATTTCGGGTAATTCGGGCAGGGGCAAAACAACTATCATTAATCTGTTGACCGGCTTTTTAGAACCTGATGGAGGAACAATTTATATTAATGATAAAAGCGCCGCTGCGGCGATTCGCGGGCTTTATCGTAAAAATATCTCGCTGGTAAAGCAACAGCCGTTTTTTATATACGATACCATTCTTAAAAATATAATACTTGATGATGTGGCGCCCGATGAGCAGAAGCTCGCTGAAGTACTGGAGTTCTGCGGATTAAACAAACTGATTGCAGGATACCCGGAAGGAACAAGCAAGATCATTACCGAAAATGGTAAAAATATCAGTGGTGGACAGCGCCAAAGGATCATGCTGGCACGGGCATTATATCACGATCATGATCTGCTGATATTGGATGAACCTTTTAGCGAGATGGATGCCGATGCTGAAAATGAGTTGTTAATAAAATTACAGCAGCTGGCCCGTCAGGGGAAAATGATCATCCTGATAACCCATAATAAAGCCAGTTTGGCTATTTGTAATAAAGTAATATCCCCCAATGTCTAACCGCAAAAAAACATTAGTTATCCTGAGTCCCGGTTTTCCCGAAAATGAAGCCGATACTACCTGTCTGCCACCTCAACAGGTTTTTGTACGGGCATTAAAGGCCGAAAATCCGGAGCTCAATATCATTGTATTGAGTTTTCAATATCCATTTTTTGCCGCCAAATATAACTGGCATGGTGTAAAAGTCATGAGTTTTGGGGGAATGGGGCGCGGTAAACTATTCAGGCTGAACACCTGGGTGAAGGTATGGAGGACTTTATCTACTTTGAATAAGAAGTATGAAATAGTGGGTTTGTTAAGCTTTTGGCTTGATGAATGTGTTTTTGTTGGCCATTATTTTGCCCGGACAAACAATATTAAACACCGCTGCTGGATGCTGGGGCAGGACGCTAAAGCCGGGAATAGATATGCCAGGCGGATAAAACCGAGAGGGGAGGAATTGATAGCGTTATCAGATTTTATTGTTCGGGAGTTCAATTCAAATTATGGTATAAAGCCGCAAAATGTTATTCCGGTGGGCATTGATACCTCACTGTTTGACTCATTATTCATTGAAAAAGATATCGACATTTTAGGCGCAGGTTCGTTGATTCCCTTAAAGCGGTTTCACCTGTTTGTTGAAGCTGTTGCTATCCTGAAGCAACGTTACCCAAATATCAAAACTGTAATTTGTGGCGATGGCCCGGAAAAGAAGAATTTGTTGGCCCTGATAAAATCCAAACATCTTGAAAACAACATTACCCTGGCAGGCGAACTTCAGCATGATGACGTACTTAAAATGATGCAGCGCTCAAGGGTTTTGTTTCATCCTTCAGAATATGAAGGTTTTGGTTCGGTTTGCCTTGAAGCCCTTTACGCCGGTGCCAAAGTGGTAAGTTTTGTTAAGCCCATGGATGCTGATATAACCAACTGGCATATTGTGAATGATATGGCCGGGGTTGAACAGACTATCCAAAATGTACTTGATGGTACAGATATGGATAATGACCCGGTATTGGTTTATGATATCAGGGATAATGTGAGGAAGATGAAAGAGGTATTTAATATTTAAAACTTTGTATTTACTTGCTGTCCCTGGTTGAAGTTTAGCGATAGCGTAACTTCGACCTAAAACAATGGAAGCATCCTGCTTCTGTATACAAAACTAATTTTGGGCGGTTTCATAAGCAATTATGTAGGCACCTTGTTGAGTTAAGCTGAAGGCTTAACCTATTTTGGGACGAAGTATGCTATCGCTAAACTTCAACCAGTAATGGGCAACTACATAAGGTAATAGAGGCTGAATTATAGGCTCATGGCTATCTCCTCAATCCTCTCCGCAATAACCTCGAACGATAAATTTTGCTTATAATATTCAATGGATAGGCGGCGTTTTTCCGCTACGTTCATTTGCCTGGTTTGCTTAAGTACTTCAAGTAATGCAGCTTCGTTTCCCGGTTCATACAACACACCACATTCACCGTTATTGGTGATCATCCTAAACGATAGAATATCAGTGACCAATGGCACGCACCCGCATGACATGGCTTCGCAAATAGCTGTGCCGCTACCTTCATAATGTGAGCCGGAAAGGATAAAATCGGCACTGTTATACCAGTACAATAAATCGGCATGGGGCACTTTGCCTATCAGTTCTATAGCTTCTTTGTTGGGGGATGAATTTAGTAGATTTTTGATTTCGGACAGTAGCTCTTCAGTATGAAATATCATATAAAGCTTTGCCCCGGGTGAGCTTTGAGCGAATTTCAAAAAGGCTCTGACCACATTAAGCGGGTCTTTATTGTCGTTCAGCCGACCTACCCATAAAAATACCGGCTCGCCTTTTGCGCTTGTTTTAGCCATGGCTTCTGAACGGTTAACTGGAAAAAAGACAGAGGATACTTCCATCACCTCGTGTATTTTACCGGGCGACTTCAGGTTGCCGGCAGTTACCCATTCTATCCCCATATCATGCGAGGCAAATAAGTAGGCATCTGCATATTTATCGGCCATTTTTTGCAGGTTCTTTTTTATTCCGGCAGGAAACGGTTTCTCTGCATGGTTTTGAACAATAATGCGGGTATGCTTGCCAAGCATCAAACCCAGCTGAATTAATTGAACCGGCTGATGAAGGCCGTGAAATATTACTACATCCGGGTTCAGGCTTTTAACATAGCGGTTAAGCTGGAAATTAAAATGAAGCTTTTTTTTGCTAAAGTTTACAAAATGATAGGCGATGTTATTATGATGAACAATGCCTTCATAGTTGATCTGCTTCACATTGATTACCTCATGTCTTTTACTTAGCTGGTCCATAAGTCCGGTATAGCCCAGGGTGCGGATAAACCATGCCTGCGGATCATCAAATTCTGGTGTATAGTTATAGCTGACGAAAACGTATCTCATTAAAATAAACCCTCAATACTTGTATAATTGCTGTTTTGAAATTGCAGAAAACCGACGTGATATAGTGATTCCGGGTTCGACTTCAATGCTTTATTATTGATCACCTTGCCGATCATCAACATATGATACCCCATTTTTTTATGCTCAAACACCTCTATTTCCTTATATCCTCCTGAACATGCCGGCACTGGAAAGCCGAATACCTCGCTTTTAATGGTATTAAATGGTAGCTGATCAACCGGAGTAGGGGCAGTACTGGAGTGCTTGCCCAAAGCGTAAACCGAATTGATATCAACGGTATCGGTATCACATACCACCACTTTACCGGCATTCAGGATTTTATCCAAAGTGATATTGGTTGTGCGCAGGCCCAGCAGGTAAATGCCTTCTTCCTCAATATATCCATGAATATCCATCGGGAAAACATTGCAATACTCATCATCAGCATAGGAAACGATGATAATACTGCGTGGATAGGAGTAGAGAGCGCTTACTACCCTGCGACTGTCATAGGTATTCTTTTTGGAGCGCAGAAAATACCTGAAAAGCATTTCACGCTTCAAGGTGTTAAGCTGATGGTTTCTGACGCTTTGTATCCTGAACAAAAGCAGGCTGCCTTTCGCCATATCGATTTTTTCAATCAACGATACGTGTATCGAAGCGCAAAGCATGTTATTTGTCTTAAATTCGATGACCCCACTTGCAGCATCCAGGTTGCTTATTTCGTTAACCGGTAACCAGGCAGCCATGCAAAACGGATCAAGGCAGATCATGCTGTTGTTACGGGTGATATCCAAACTTTTGCCTGCAACGTTCAAATAAACCTTCTCCCTGATCTGGCTCTGTTGCAGCCGGGTTATGTAGAAGGTTTTTACCGGACTTCCGTTAAAAAGAAGTTTTCTGATCGGTTGAGTTATCATATCGCTATTTAAAAAATATCTATATCAGCAAAAGCAAATGCCATTTTATCCAACGGCAACCGCGCCCCAAGGTCTTTAACAATTACCGGGAATGATGGGATAGGCTCTGCAAATTTTTTCAAGAACGAGTTTAGCGCAGATCTTTTATCAGCCTGGAACTGTAGTTTTCTCAATCCCAATTGCCGGGCTATTTTTGATAGTTGGGCAATAATGTACGGCAAATCATTATCAGTGATGTCGATGTCGCCAATTACCATACCGTCGGCTATCCTGAACCAAACTGAAGTATCGCCCGTTTTAATAGTGAAACTTTCGGTATAGGTTTTATGGCCGAGATAATAGTTATCTCTGTGCAGCCCATAAAAGCCTTCGCCGATCAATGTACTTGTTACTCCCTTTTGATGAGCTTTGTGCTTTTTAAGTACGCTCAACACATAAAGCCTGTATAAGCCTTTTAAAAATGGAAACTTGTTTGCTAATCTCTCCAGCGGGAGCGTTTTAACGGGAATGATAAAACACTCCATCTGGGCAGCTACCTGCCAATCGAGCTTGTTTACAAAACCCGGCAGAGAGTTTTGATTGGGAAAACCAAACAGGATCAGGATCTCTTCGGTGTAACAAAGCTTATAGGTGAGTTCGGCCAGTTTAATAAATAGCCCTTTACCCCGGTGATCTGGATGGGTCATGGTATCAGCCGATTGTGCGGCTAAAACAGGCTTCCCATCGCACGCAATAAAGCATGGGATCACACCATAAAATGCTGCGGGTACATCACCTGCGTAAGCCAGGTATCCGGTATACATCACCCCGGTAAAAGCGGTATTATATTTCCTGTTGAAAAAATCAGGAGGGAGAGCTTTGCCATAAACGGCCATATGCAGGCTGGTCATGTCGGCGAGCCGGTCTTCGGTTAAACGTTCTATCCTGTACCCGTCGCTATGCATATCTCCCCCTTATTATGGCGTTTAACTGGTTTGGTGTGGATATAAACGGGTTAACGGTAAAGCGCTCGCGCAGGTTGTTATCCTGCCCGTCCTCCGCTTTAACAAATTCAGTGGCGAGTAATTGCGTATAGCCGGCCTCTTTAGCATGGTTTAAAACTTGCTCATTATACGAGCCGTAAGGGAAAGCAAAGCTGTCGATCTGCTTGCCGGTTATGTTTTCGAGATATTCCTTGCACATGGCCATTTCGCACGCTGCATTTGCAGGGTGAATACGGGCAAGATCGTTATGATAATAACCATGCGCGCCAATGGTAACATAAGCTGATGTGGCCATGGTTTTGATCTGTGCGGGTGTCATTTGCAGCCAGTAATCTTCATCCTGCCGCTTAGCTTTAAAACCGGTGAGCTGATCAAGAAAACTCATCAGCGCGGCTTTTTCATTAAACCCGGTCGACCGTAGTTTTTCGGCATAGGAGGTGCCTTTTTCATCTACATATTTATTGTTCCTGTTTTTACGATAGGTTTGATTTTTATAGACGAATTTTTCAGGCCCGTAGTAGCCGGCAATGCTCAGCATATCGTTCCATAAAATATCAAAGCCCGCATCGCAAATGGCTGTAATGAAAAAAGTAGCCGGTATGCGGTATTTGGTTAGCAGGGGCAATACATAGTGGTAGTTATTGGCCAGCCCGTCATCAAAAGTAAGACAGATGTTAAACTTGTCGTTACTGAACCGGCCTGCATAATAATCGTCGAGCGACACCACATTGAAGTACTTTTTATAATACTGCAGGTGCTCTTCAAACCTTTCGCAGGTGAGGAACAGGGTGTTGAATTTATGCGGATCACCTTTACAAGCATTATGATACAGGATGATCCGGCTTCCGCGGGCATTTTGATACAATTCTTTATCCAGGCCCAAAACATGGCGTGCATCGCCGCTTAAATAAGCTGCCTTGCGCTTTGACCTTGACCATATTTTTTTCAGGATGCTCATGCTGCCGGCTGTGCTGGATAGGGTACAGGAAAACTGGTGTCGGGTTTATAACGTTTTATTTCGGCCATCAACCCGTGGATATCGCCCTGTACGTATTTGAAATGGTTGCCGGTAAAAACCTTACTGTAATGGGGGCCAGTTATGCCGGTAAGCTGGTGATAAAGTGATTCATCAAACAAAAGAATTTCGCCTTTGCGCATCACAAGTAAAATATCTTCGGGTGTCACATCATAAAATGCCTGTATGCCTGTTTTGCGTTTTGCTTTGGCTATTACCAGATCAGCATCAAGCCCGTTTGCGATTCTGCCGGTGTTCAGCTTCCATATTTTGGCAGGCGATGTGGTAAGGGCCTGATAAAGTTCATGATCACTAAGCATGTGCGTTTTATGCGCAAGACGAATGTGATGCCAGATGTCCCAATCCCCGGTAAGTGTGCTATCGGTACCAAACAAAATGGTTGTTTTTGTTTTCAGCTGATTGATGGCCGCTGTTTTATTAAGCAGGAAATAATTTGACTCGGGGCACCAAACCAGGGCCTTAAAGCGTTTGGCCTGCCCGGGATCCATAGCTACCCCGTGAATGCCAATGAGTTTGCGCCTCAACAGGTTCCATTTGATCAATTCGTCAATTTCAGCATGTGCGGCATCATTTGTCCCTTCGCCCGTATGGATCACGGCGGACTGGTTTGCTTTGAGTGGGTTATTTAATCGCTTTTTCCAGTTTTTTTCAAACCGGACCGAATGGATGCTCTGGCAATTATCAAATATGGTGATCAGGGGATCATTTATTACGGCCTTTTCGCCATGGTTTACAACGGTAGTAACACCGCAAAGCAGGTTTTTATAAATACCCCAGCGTTCGCGAAGGGCAATAGGGATCTTTAGTACAGACGCGATTTCATTAGCGTAAACCCGGTGAATGTGTTTCCCCCATTCGGTGTAGCTTTCATAGGTTTGATCACCAAACTGCGGAAAAAGGTTAAAATCAAGATGGTCGTGCGAATTGATCAGTCCTGGGAAAGCAATGGCATCTACAAAGGTTAGCTGTTCGCGGTCATCAGCAATAGCAGGGGCAACCTGTTTAATTTTACCCTCGCCTATGCTTATGCTCACCACGGCATCGTTTCCCGGTATTGTCACATTATTCAGTACCATCGGTTCTCCTTAAATGCAGCCCGTAAATAATAGGGAAGCCTTTATACCTGTCATATACATGAAGTGCATTTTTATCGGCGTAATAATGCTTCATGCTTTCATCTATTTTAATTTCTTCTTCGGCAACCAGCTTGAAATTGTTGTTCAACAGTAAATCTTTAATGGTGTTTACCGGGTGTACATAGTTTTCGACAGCAATAAAACTGCTGCCATGTTTAAATGTCCGTTTGCCGCCGTTAGCCAGCGTGTGCGGATGGAAATCGGTAATTATAATATCGCCGTTTGGTTTCAGGATACGTATCCAGGCTTGTAAAGCAGCCTCAATGTTTTTGATGTGCGCAACGGTAAGCGTTGAAACTATGGTATCAAAACTCCCCGATGGCATATCGCTGAACAGATCATCAGTAATACGGTAAATATTTGCCAAAGGAAACTTTTGCTGTAAACGGGCCAGCATCCCGCCCGAGGTATCAAAGCCTGTTAAAGTCCCCGGGGTTAAAGCAAATAGTTTTTCCCAATGCCTGCCGGTACCGCAGCCGATATCCGCCACATTTTTACCGGCGATGATTGTACTTTTTACCAATCGTGGAAACAAAACCTCATCCAAATCAAGCATCAGGTTGCCGGGTTGTGCATCATAATTCTGGGCCCAGATATCATAGGCATCCACCGAATTTTTCTCCAGTATGTTTGGCGGGAAAAAGCGCTGCTTAATATAGTTTTTTACAGTTTGGATCACAGTTTTCGGGGTATTTAGTTAATAACCTTATATCAGTAATTACGGCTGGTAAATAATAATGGTTGCCAGCTATTTTATTTATAAAGGCAGGCAACCCACGTTTAAAGGGGGGCGTATTTACTAATGTGAAAGCGATATTGTAGAGGTGGGCTCAGAAATAATTGTTGTATGGGCAATCCCCCGCATTTGTGATTGGGTATGGCAATGGATTTTATTTGAATGTTGGCTTGTATTGGCAGGGGTGCATGTACAGGCCACATAAACTGAAAAATAAATCCATTGCCGGGGGATTGAAGGCAAGCGTAAAGTTTTACTACTAACAGATGAACAAAATACTATTATTCAATCCGCGCAGTGCTAATAACAAGTATCGCATACCTAATTCGATACTGAATATAGCGGCATCGGTTGATGGGAAATATGACTGGGTTATTGTTGACGGCAATTGTGAGCACGACCCAATGGTGAAAATAGATAGCTATTTGAGCACCGGCGAGTTTAAATACTTTGGTTTTACGGTTATGCCCGGCCCGCAGTTGAGGCAGGCCATTAAAGCCGCTAAAACTATCAAGCAAAAATACCCTGAAACTAAAATGATCTGGGGCGGATACTTTCCTTCAAACCAGCCCAATGCGGTTTTATATTCTGGTTACGTTGATTTTATTATCAATGGCCCTGGCGATAACGCTTTTCCCGCTTTGATAGATGCCTTAGAGAATAATGAGCCCTATGAGTTTATCCGCAACCTCATTTATAAAGCAACCGATGGCAAGATCGTCAAAACCGCTAAAGAAGACCTTTTAGATCAGGATAACTTGCCACCATTACCATACGATAAGCTCAATACTTTTTACCCCATCACCAAATTTTTAGGTAAAACCTACCTGGGCGAAAAAACGATGGCTTACCACTCCAGCATTGGCTGTCCGTTCACTTGTTCCTTTTGCGCTGTAGTGCCCATTTATGAGGCAAGGTGGAAAGCCAAATCGGCACAGAACGTATATAAAGATGTAAAATATATTAAGGATAAATGGGGCGCCGATGCCATTGAGTTTCATGATAATAACTTTTTTGTATCAGAAAAACGTGCAGTTGAGTTTGCACGTTTGATAAAACCCGAAAACATGACTTGGTGGGGTATGGCTCGCATCGATACCATGTCGAAATTTAAGGATTCATCGCTTGCTGCTATCCGGGAGTCGGGTTGCAAGATCATCTTTTTTGGAGCAGAGAGTGGTAATAACGCTATTTTGGAGCAGATGGATAAGGGCGGTACCCAAACCGGCGACCAGATCATTGAGTTTGCCGAACGCTTAAAGAAGTTTGATATCATCCCCGAATATTCATTTGTACTGGGTACGCCGGCCCCGACACAAGAACAGGTACAGTCGCAAATTGATTTTGAGATAGATTTCATCAAAAAGGTAAAAGCGGTGAACCCTAAAACAGAGATCGTGATCTATACCTATAGTCCGGTACCTACCGAAGGTTCGGAACTGTTTAAGCAGGTAATGAAAAGCGGTTTCCGCTTCCCCGAAACATTGGAAGACTGGATCAGTCCGGCCTGGGAAGCCTTTGATCTTCGCAAAAACCCGCTTACGCCGTGGTTAACACCTGAAATGATTGATAAGATCAGGAATTTTGAAACGGTGCTTAATGGGGTATATCCAACGGTTACTGATATCAGGCTTAATATGATTAAACGTATGGCTATTAAATTGGTGGCTACTATGCGCTACAAGGCGAGTATGTACCAATATCCATACGAGATAAAGTTGCTACAAAAAGTTTGGCGCTACAGGCAGCCCGAAATACAGGGATTTTAATTTATGCAGATGACCGGCCAATCATTATATCATACTTTTCAGCGTTTTCGAACATTGCAAACGCACCGCATTGCTGCGCTGCCCATCGTGATTTTGATGCCGCACAGTGCCTGTAATTGCCGTTGTGTAATGTGCGATATCTGGAAGGATAATAAAAACCTGAAGCAGCTTACCGAAGCCGATGTAACCGACCTGTTGGTTACGCTACGGAAATTCGGAACCAGGCAGGTATTAATGTCGGGAGGGGAGGCATTGCTGAATGCCAATTTTTTCAAGCTGTGTGAGATACTGCGGAATGAAAAGATCAAGGTTACGCTGCTCTCAACCGGCTTATCTATCAAAAAAAACGCATCCAATATTTTAAAATGGATTGACGACCTCATTGTTTCTTTAGATGGTGACGAGCTTTTGCATGATGCTATCCGCAATGTGTCCGGAGCGTTTAATAAGCTGCGGGAAGGAGTGGAACATATCAAATCTATCGAACCGAAATACCGTATTACAGCCCGTACGGTAATCCACCGGTTAAATTACAGGAACTGGCCTGCCATTATTGAAGCCGCAAGACAAATGGGAATAGACCAGGTAAGTTTTTTACCTGCCGATGTTAGCAGTCATGCCTTTAACCGCCAAACAGCCTGGGCTGAGCCTAAGCAGCACGAGATCCTACCCGGTGAAAATGAACTTCCTGAATTTCAGGAAATAGTAAACCGGGTACTTGCCAATAAAGGCGATTTTACCAATAGGTTTATTGCTGAATCACCGGCAAAGATCCAGGATATCTATGGTTATTATGCCGCCTTTTACGGTCACAACGCGTTTCCGTTTAAAAAATGTAACGCGCCATGGGTATCGGCAGTAATTGAGGCAGATGGCGCCGTTCGCCCTTGTTTTTTTCATGAGGCGATAGGCAACATCAGGGATAATGCATTAGATGATATTTTGAACAGCAAAGAGGCGATCAATTTTCGCAAAACACTGGATATGGGCAATGACCCTACCTGTGTTAAATGCGTATGCTCGCTTAATTTATCGCCGCTGGCGAGGTTGGATTGATAAAAGAAAAATAATAAAAGGCGCAGGATTGTGCGATTCCCTCCCCCTGGGAGGGTGTGGGAAGGGGTTTCACCAACAAGTTGAAAAGCTGTAGAAACCCCTCCCTGCCACATCACAGCCCTGCACACCCCTCCCTTGGGAGGGGATATCTTTTAAAGGCTTAAAAACGTATGAACAATATACTGTTTACACATTCTTACTTTTTGCGTTTCGATCCCAAGCAATGGGGGATAGGACAACCTTATGCGCCGCTGGGAACCATATATGCAGCGGCTTTAATGCGCGAACATGGCTACAGTGTAAGCTTGTTTGATACCATGTTTGTGAGTGATCCTGATGAGGTAATACCGGCTATAGAGTTGAACAAACCCGATTTTTTTGTGATCTATGATGACGGGTTCAACTACCTCACCAAAATGTGCCTCACCAATATGCGGGAAGCCGCTTTTAGGATGGCTAAGCTGGCAAAGGAAAGAGGATGTACCGTGATCGTCTCCAGTTCGGATTCAACAGACATGTATGCGGCTTACCTTGCCGAAGGTGCCGATTTCGTGATCCTGGGCGAAGCTGAGCAAACGCTGCTTGAGCTTACCCAACACATGGGGGACGGTAATACTGATCATTTTGCTATTAAAGGATTAGCCTATATGAACGGCAGCGAGATCATTAAAACCCCCAACCGTTCGGTAATGAAGGAACTGGATAATTTGCCAATGCCTGCCTGGGATTTGGTAAGTATGGATACTTACCGCGACATGTGGCTAAAGAACGCAGGATACTTTTCGGTGAATGTAGTTACTACCCGTGGCTGCCCATTTAAGTGTAACTGGTGTGCTAAACCTATTTATGGTAACCGTTACAACTCCCATAGTCCGCAATATGTGGTTAATGAACTCAAAATGTTAAAAGAGCGATACCAGATGGATCATATCTGGTTTTGTGATGATATTTTTGGGTTGAAACCCGGCTGGGTGCAGGAGTTTGCCAAACTGCTCAGGCAGGAAGGGATCAAAATTCGCTTCAAGATCCAGTCTCGGGCTGATTTACTGGCAGAGGAAGAAGCTGTGGAAGCCCTTGCCGCCGCCGGTTGTGAGAATGTTTGGATAGGGGCCGAAAGCGGATCACAAAAGGTGCTGGATGCCATGGATAAGGGTATCACTATCGATCAGATCCATACCGCTACACACCTGATGAAAGCGCATAATATCAAGCCATCATTCTTTATCCAGTTTGGTTATCCGGAGGAAACGCGTGATGATATTACGCTAACTATAGATATGATCAACCAATTACTGCCGTTTGAGATTGGCATTTCAGTATCATACCCTTTGCCCGGCACCGGTTTTTATGAAAGAGTTAAAAACGAGTTGAAAAAGAAAACCAACTGGACAGATTCCGATGAGATGGCGCTGATGTTCAAGAATACTTATCCTGCCTATTATTATAAACAGCTGCATAAATACGTGCATCGTAATTATCACAAACACCTGGCTAAAAACAGTCTTCAAAAACTGCTTAAAGATCCCTTCGGGAGTTCATTAAACGGTATAAAGAAAGCATTGTCGGTATTTTATTATGCTCCGCTTACTTATTTTGAAAAGCTGAAGCTGGAAAAATTTGAAAAGGCCATATGAACGGAGTTTCATCACATATAAACGAACAATTTGCCGAGGCGGCTTTTAGTAACCAGTCGGTAGTTTTTGATGAACTTTATGGTGCCGATACCATTATTGGCTACAAACGTAAACGGGTACGCGATCATATCCTTCAATATTTAAAGCCCGGTGGCAGCATCCTGGAACTGAACAGCGGCACCGGTGAAGACGCCTTGTTTTTCGCACAAAAAGGGTTTAAAGTACATGCTACCGATATTTCAAAAGGGATGCAGCAGCAACTACATGAAAAAGTGTTAAAGCAGGATATGCAACACTCGGTAAGCAATGAGCTTTGTTCATATACTCAATTGGAACAGCTAAACAACAAAGGTCCTTACGATCTCATCTTTTCCAACTTTGCAGGCCTCAACTGCACCGGTGAACTGGATAAAGTATTAAGCTCCTTTACCGGATTACTAAATCCCGGTGGGATGGTGACATTAGTGGTGCTGCCCAAATTTTGCTTTTGGGAAACATTGCTGGTATTTAAAGGGAAGTTCAAAACAGCCTTCCGCAGGTTTTTTAGCAGTAAAGGCCGTAAGGCGCATGTGGAGGGTGTTTATTTTGATTGCTTCTATTACAATCCATCATATATCAAAAAACGTTTAAAGCAGGATTTTGAAGTGTTAGGCATTGAGGGACTATGTACCATAGTGCCGCCGTCATACATTGAAGGTTTCGCCGAAAAGCATCCGAGGGCTTATAAAATGCTTTCCCATTGGGAGGATAGGTTGAAGACTACCTGGCCGTTTAAGTATATAGGGGATTATTATATTATTTCGCTGAGGAAGAAGTAGAACGACAACCTCATTTTTAACGCGTCATTGCGAGGAACGAAGCAATCCCCGATTAGCAGAGCGACTGAGTAAGTCCCCCTGTATAGTTTGAGATTGCTTCGTTCCTCGCAATGACGTGGCGTAGAAGACTGTCCAAACTTGCTTCGGAGATTACTGCGCCACCCGGTCTTCCGATTCCTGGAGCAGATTCGCAACTTTATTCCGGTACCTTTCTATCAACTTAACCTGGAAGTTTTCGGGGGCGGGCTTGGCGAAATGTTTACTTGCGGCCATACTCATTACTGCTCCCCGCATGTTCAGTTTTTTCATTTCGGTTTTCTTGTTCCAACGGCCGGCGGTGATCCCCATTAATAGATTATCCAGCCAGTCGCCAAAGGGATTGTTGAATAGTCTTTCCAGCAGGGATTTATACCATAGTTTTTTTGTTGGTTTGGCAGTAGCAAGGCGCATACATTTGTTGGGCAGGAAATCATGCATCCATACATTGGTTTTAAAAAAACTCTCGAATGTAGTGTCGCCTTCCAACGGGATAATAGTAGCTACCTCAATGGCCGTATAAATGTTTTTTTCAACTATCTGCAGCTGGGCCTCATCAACATAATAGTTCATGCAGTAGTTGTGTTGTTTACCAACCAAAAAGGTAAGTTTTTTGAATATATGCATAAATGTACGTGCAAGCCAAAGCCTGTTACGTTCAGTAATGATAAAGAAATCAATGTCTGAATTATCGTCGGCGCAGTTTTTAGACAAAGAGCCCGAAATGCCTATGCCACGTACATACGGAAACCTGATTAGGAATGCGCCGACTTCCTTGGCTTTATTGATCAGTTCGGCAGCTTTTTTGTTTCCCTTGCTGCGCCTTACCGCAATCATATAGTCGTTTTTAAGCGAGTAGAACTTATCAAAATGGAATACCAGCTTGCTGATGATCAATTGATCAAGAGCCTCGGTGAAGTCATGCTGACCGTATTTATTTTCCAGGAACAGGAATATTTCGCCGTAGGTTAACGGATAATCCCACATGTCAAAATAGGCAAGGGTAGCTAAGATATTGTTCCGGGTGTTTAACAATCGTTTATTGTTTGGTTCAATTAAGGTGACTGTACTTTTCACGTCTTTGTATATATAATGATGACGTACCCCTAATGGCTTTGGTTGCCTGTGAATAAACTAATTACACAATATTTTTGACCGGGTTTTCAGCCGACTGCGAGTCTGTGGAAAATATTAGTAATGAGAAAAATACGCTATAAAAAAAGATGCCTTTATCCACATCTAAAAAATTTTCGGATAAGGAAACGGAGGTTATAATTACCATAAAAGCCATCAGTAATAAGTCGCGTTTTGCAATGGCAGTCCTGATCCCAACAGTAAGCACAAACAGGTATATCAACAGGCCAATAATTCCCGACTTAATGAATAAACTAATGAACTGGTTATGCGCATTTAAACCTGCCAGGTATGACCGGTAAAACTGATGATCAAAGAATGGATCTTTCAACAAGCCAATCTCAGTACCTGCGCCATGTCCTATAACCGGCGATTGGGCAGCAACACCAATAGCCACACCCCAGCGCGACAGCCGCGGATCGGTAAGCTCTGCATCAGTTGATTGGCTCAGGTCTTTTTTTAGCTCGGTTACGTAACGTTCTTTAAAAGTATCCCTGGTATAAATTCCGACCATTACTGCAATAAATAATGATGCACTAACAACTATGAACCTGAAACGGCTGCGCCCTTTAAGCATGAACCATGGCAGCGCGATATTAATAATAAGCAGCAAAGCGATAAAAATCGATTTTGAACTAAGCTGCAGGATCCCGAGGGCTAAAACACCACAGCAAATAAGCCAGCAAAGTTTATAAGCCTTTACCGTTTCCTTTACGAAAATATACAGCAGGTAAACCAGTGCTATAGCTATCTGCATGGAGAAAAATGTAGCATGAATGTCCAGCGGTTCAGAAAAGTTATGGTTCGTGAACGCGGGAGAAGCCAATGCTTTTATGGGCAGATGATAATATTTTATGGTAAAAATCGCCTTTAAAAAAAGATAGCTGATAGTGATGATGCAGCCCAATGAAAATACGAGCAAAAAATTATGCCGGTATTTTTTTACATCGAGCGGGTTAAAGCAAAAGATTAAAGGGATAAGTAAAATGGTAACCTGCCTGCCTAACTCTGTAAATGCCTGGGGCTTATTGGTACTGTAAATAACGCTAAACAGCGTTACAAAAAACACTGCCGACAAAGCAAAGTTAGTGCTTGTTAATATGGGCTTTATGTCAGCTCTGCGGATTTGTATAATAGTATGCAGGGCCAATCCTATTAAAAACAGGTGACTATAAAACAGATTAAACGGAAGGCTCAGCAGCAACAGCATCAGCAGGTAATAACTGATCCTGTTATTGAGCGTATCATCAGGCTTTAATAATTTCTCCATGTTGTTCCCTGTAGCATTCCATTATAAAATCCTCGTAATCGTTGATCACTACCTCCCAGCTAAACTGGTTTTGTATTTTGTGCAGATTGTTTTTCACCATTTCGCGTTCGATGTCTTTGCGCTGCACATTCTCAACCAGGTGTCGAACCTCAGTGGCATTATCAAAATAAAAAGCATCCGAGTTAAGCACCGATTTATTGAAAGGGTTATTGTGGGCGGCTATCAGGGCTTCGCTGGCCATGGCCTCAAGCAGGGATGGGTTAGTGCCCCCTACGCTATGCCCGTGGAAATACAGGTAGCTGTTGTTTTGCAGCGCGCGCACAACCGAATTGTCAAAGTTGGAGCCTTTAAACTGTATACGGTCGTCATTTTTAAATTTATGGGTGATGAATTTGCCGAAGCGGTTGCCGGTATCGCCTAAAACCATGAAACTTTTTTTCGATGAGCTGTTATTAAAACCTTCTAAAATAGTTTCGATATTGTTTTCGGGCTCCATGCGGGCCATCAGTAAAAAATAATCTTCCTTAAGCACCTCGCTTTTGTCAACTTGCTCACGTTCCTGTTCCGAAAAAAGATCGGCGCCGTAAGGAATATAACGACTGTCGACCTCGTACTTATCCTTCAGGTACGACCTGATCACCCTCGAGTCGGAAATATAATACTGGCTGTGTTTCACGGCCAGTTTTTCGGCGTATTTCAGGAACTTTTGTACCGGTTTCGAATATTTGGAGCGTTTCCACTCCAAGCCATCCATATTGGTAATGATGACGCTGTTGGGCGGGTAAAGGTGGCCCCAAACCGAGCTGCTGGTATACCCCATAAGCAGTACCACATCAAACTTGCGTTTCCGGGCATCCATAAGGCAGTTAAAATCATAGGCAAACTGCCCGGCAGTACCTACCAGGTATTCCGGATCGTAGCAGTGTACAATGTTAACGCCATTCCAGGTGTCGGCTTTGTAAGGGTGGTTGTGCGAATTGTAAACTGTAACTGAGTGCCCTTTTTTTACCAATCCGGCAGATACATATTCGGAGATATGCTCAAACCCGCCATAATAGTTCGGGATGCCCCTTGTGCCTAAGATCGCTATTTTTAGTTTCATGACAATGAAAGTTTGCTTGTAACAAGTTGTAAAATATGATGGCGCTTTTTTGCCAGTGATATTGCTGTTCAACGTGGCGTGATACTTGGCTGGTAAAAGTATAACCGGGAGGTTGCTGGGCGGTAAGTGCCAGCTTTTGCTCAAAATCGGCATGGTTGGCCGGGTTAAAGGTATATGGCGCAAAAAAGCTAAAGTTTTTCATAGCCGTTTCTGATGAGCATAACACAGGTGCCCCGCAAATGGCGGCTTCCAGCGGTGGAATGCCGAAGCCTTCGGCTTTTGAAGGATATACAAACAGTTTACAGGCCCGGTAAAAAGCGGCCAGATCGGCCTGCTCGGCCTGTGGTATCCACCTAAAAAATTGCTTTTGCTCTGGCGTTAAATTTTTGATGAGCTTAGCTAACCCCGGTGTTTTTATTGATGCTTTACCGATGAACACCAGGCCGGTACCTTGTTCATATAGTTTCAGTTTTAAATACTTCTGTAGTACTAAAAGGTGATTTTTGCGAGGTTCAATACGGCTGATGTACAGGATGAAATTCCTGATCCCGAATTTTTCTGCTACCCAGTCTTCGGCTTCCTGCTTTGAGGACTGGTATTGCAGCAATGAATTACTTACCCCGTTTTGGATGATGTGTACTTCATCTTTAGGGATCTGGTAATAATCGCAGATACGGTTTTTTGAATAATCTGATACCGTAGTTTTGATATCGGCATTTTTAATACTGCGGCCAAAAAGATAATTGCGCGGTACGCTGAACAGGATAGGAAAATCCTTCCTGAAATCATTAAAAAGCATATCATGCATGGTTACAATGTACCTGCAACCCGCTATTTTTTTAGGGCTGATATACTGAAAGTGTGCAAAATCAAACCGGTATTTTTTGATGTAAGCCGGGATATCGAAAATGAACCGCAGAACGTTAACTCCCCGGTTTTTATAAGGCAATATGTTTTGCGGCGGTAACAACGGAAACTGCTTGCGGATATTTTCTGTATCGCGGGCACCGATGTAGATATCTATATCAGGGCACTCGGCAAGCAGGTGGTTATATAACTCACGTATAAAGGTTTGCGCCCCCTGAAATTCTTTATCAAAGGAGTGTGCATCAACAAATAGTTTTATCCTTTTAGCTGCCATAGTTCAACTCCTTTTGATTTAAAACAGTGGCCGGCAATTCGGGCCCGGTTAGACGGAAATTACCTTTGCCCAGCTGATATAGCCTGAGCAGTGTGCGCTCAGGCAAGAATGACATCAGCAGTAAAAAATAATTTTTGATATGCAGCGGACTGATGGACAATGTTTTGATCAGGTTTTTTCTTGCTTTTTCCGGTTGATAGTTATTCCATAAGTATTTTTTAGCAAGCAGGGCATGATAAGCCCCTTTTTTGATACGCGGCGATAATTGTTTGATACCGATCTCGGATAATTGCTTTCCTTCGGCTTCGGTAATGCTCAATTTGCGCAGGGTACTGTACTTGATCTGCCTGAACTTACCTGTGCGCCATTTTTCATCAATGGTAATAGATTCAGCATTAAGCCTTACTTTGATGAGCGGCTGATTAAGGTTAAAAGCCTTTTCATGCTTCAGGATGCCCGCCCACAGAAAATGATCTTCAAAAGTATAGGCAAGTTCGTTGTAGCCCCCTGCGTTTAAAACAGCATCGCGTTTGTAAAATACGCTGGAATGAATGAAAGGGCAAATCTTGTAGCTCAGCTGCCTGATCTCGTTATGGCTTAGAGCATCGGGCTGCCAGGTAAATATGAGGTCGCCCTGAACATCGGTATAATCAACTCCCGAGCCGATGATGCTGTAATAGGGATGCGAAGTGATAAAATCATATTGAACCTGTAAACGGTACGAATAACATACATCGTCGGCATCAAAACGGGCGATATAGGGAGCGCGGGCATGGCGCAAACCATTATTAAGGGCTGCTGCTACGCCTTTATTCTGTTGGTTTAAAACCACTATCCGTTCATCGTTAAATGACTGGATGATATCAAGTGTATTATCAGTTGAGCCGTCATTTATAATGAGCAGTTCAAAATCGGTAAAGGTTTGTTCAAGTACCGATGTAATGGCTTCGCGGATATATTTGCCGGCATTATAAGCAGGCATTAAAACAGTAATTTCGGGGCTATGCATATGCAAGTTCCTCCGGCACCGTAGTTTCTGTTTTCAAGTTGGATGTAGTAGTTTCTTTTATGTTGAGAAATAGCATCAGTTCAAAAAACACCAGTGCAGACAGTTGCTCAAACCAGTAATCAAGGAAAAACAGGCCTGCTACCATCATCAGTATAGGCAAACCATAACTAAGTTTTTTATAATGCCGGGCAAAAAAGCCTAAGTAAAATATAAGCAGCGCAAGCAGGCCGAGGATACCGTATTCGCTCAGCATTTGGTCGTAAGTGGAGTAGGGGTTGTTGCGTACCGAACGGAACTCGGCATTCTTGCTGAAGAAGCTCAGGTACAGATCCAGGTGGTTACGCATGAACGCCGGGTTGATATAGACGTATTTTGACGGATAATCGCCCCTGATGCCGGCACCAACGGCCCTGAAAGCTATTTTGGATGAGAAGTTTCCGGGGCCTAAACCGGCTATGCTTTGCAGTGGGTGACCGGTAAAGTAATTATAGGTTTGTATAGCACCGGTAATTTTCCCCGGTAGGGTAGGCCTGAACGGTTCAACCCGGCAAAGCGGAAATTGAGCCCGGTGAGCAGCAATACAATCAATCAATTGTTGCCTGTCGGGGGTTATTTCGCCGATGTTATAATATTCGGAAAAATGGGTATTAGGCTCGGGAATGTACAACCGGCCGTCATCGGTAAGCGGAAGGGTTTTAATCTTTTTATCGAGGTTGCTTAATTTTTCCTGCCTGGCTTTTATGGTGCTCAGGCTATCCAGGTAGTTTTGAGCAAATTTTCTTCTCTGCTCATCCCGGGTTATCATTTGTTTGTCAGGCTTGACTGTTGTTGCCTGCACTGCTGTCTGATCCTTTTTTTCAACACGGTTTTCGCGCAGGGCGCTTGCAGTAACTTCGTTGAGATACTTTCCGTTTTGCGGCGATATTTTGGCCATAGAAATGATGTATATCATCAATGCCACCACGATCATACTTTTTTGATTGCGCGTGGTTTTAATAACGAAGATGAAAGCGAGGATAAGCAGGGACAAAATGCTGATCAGGTTACTATACGTGAGCACCAATGTGCTCATGCACAGGATCATCATCGGCAGATTCTGCTTATAAATAAAGTAAAACACACCGAAGGCACAGAGAACAGCATTGGTTGAAGAAAGATCAAAGCTGATGCCCATAATATCATCGCCGGTATTGATAAAGTAACGCTGATGCATCCCCATAAAAGCATAAGGATTGATGCTTTTGATTGTCCACATGATGTGCACCAGGTTACCCGCCGAAAACACTGCGTTTATGATAAAGAAGATGATCAGCGTATGATGAATGGTTTCGGTATCTGTTTTATCAACCATCAGCTTAACCTGGTGAATGGCCAGCAGAGCCAGCGCCCAGCATACTAACGCCCAGCCAAAAACTGGTAAATAATAAAAGTTAGCAAAACTTTGGTTGACGAGTGCCGCGACAATAGCTATCGGAAAAACGAGCAGATAAAACAGAGGCAGCCTGGAATTACGCAGCTTAAAGCCAAATTTGAAATTAAACTGGCTTATATAAATGAAAAGCAGGGCTACTATCTTAAATGGAATCCGGACATTGATAAATAGCAGCAGGAAGATCAGCAGTCGCCAATCGGCATAGGTTTTCCATTTCCTAAAGTCAAAACGCGGCAAGCTGATTGTCATTATTGCTCTTGTATTTATTGATGTTCATCCCCGGTTTTGCAGACCCGATAGTGATTGTTTTGTTTAAATAGGTTACGTGCCAAAAAATGGAATGGTTGCCTCGTTATTATGCCGATATATGCAGATATTTAACCGGCATATAAAATGCTACAGGCAACCGGCCGGTAAAAACAGGAGTATAAGGGTATAAACAACATACAGCGTTGCTCAGGAGTAAAGCGTTCATTAGGTTTTTTTCATCAGGTTTGCAGGCACTTGCCCTGCAGGTGCTTGGCAGTATCTTTTTTTATGTTATTTCTGTTTACCTGAGCAAGGACAGCTTTGGCGCCATAAGCTGGATGAACGCCTTGTCCATATTTATTACTGCCATACTTGGTTTTGGGTTGGAGCAGGTGGTGATCAGGCGTATAGCAGCCTCGCAACGATCGGACTGGGCGGCGGCGGCATTTCTGTTTCATTCGCTTACGGCCTTTGTTGCAACGCTCGTTGTGTTGTGGTTGTTGAGTTTAATACTTCGTGGTGATATTTACCAGTTGCTGCCCTGGTTTTTTATAGCCCAGGGGCTGCTTTTTCTGGGTATTCCGTTAAAGCAGTTTTTAAATGCCAAAGAAAAATTTACACCCTATGGTGTCATCGCTATTATAAGCAACAGTTTGCGGGTTTGCGGTGCGTTTTATCTTGTGGCTGTTCATCAATTGCAGGTTCATTCCATCATTATGGTAATGATTTGTACCGCCGGGGGGGAATTTATAGCACTGCTCATTTACGTTATTACGAAAACAGGTTTTAGTTTTAAGTTTCGTTTTCAGGCGTATAAAAAACTGCTTAAGGAAGCGACTGCACAGTATGTATCCGTAATATTTGATATGAGCCTATCACGGATGGACTGGCTGCTGCTGGGCTTTATGGCAAGCAAATCCGTTTTGGCCGACTATAGCTTTGCCTACCGCGCTTACGAACTTTCGCGACTGCCTATGCTTATTATAGCTCCGGTTATTTTACCACGCTTATCAAGGCTAATGGGCTCGAAGCCTTCCAATAAATTGCAGGAGCAGATAAATTCATTTAATACTGCCGAACTGTTGTTGGCGATGTTACTTCCGCTTATTTTTAATATACTCTGGACGCCGGTAGTTGGTATGATAACGGGCGGCAAATACGGTGCTACCAATGCTACTGAGTTTTTGATACTATCATTATGTATCCCTTTGCAGTTTTTTATTAACCTGCTTTGGTCAATAAGTTTTAGTGTTAAAAAATATAAGGCTGTATCATCTGTTACGGTAACCTGTGCCATAACAAATATTGCCCTTAACTTGATATTAATTCCATTGTTTAATGGTAGTGGTTCGGCTGTGGCGTTTTTAATTACCAATATTTTACAGGCTGTACTTTATTACCGGTTGGTAAATAAACATGTTATGCATATCAGCTTACGCCCGTTTATAATATTGCTCCCGGCTGCTTTAGGCGGCTGGTTTATTGCCTCGTCAATAAACATTCATTTTTTGTTGAGGCTTTTATTAGGGATAGCTTTTTATCTGGTAATCGCAGTGATATCAAAGCAATTGAGCAGGCATACTATTCAAAACAGTAAACAATTCTTAGCGCAATGAATATTTTATACCTGTGCGATGAATATCCTCCCGGGCCGCATGGCGGTATAGGTACCTATGTACAGCTTATTGCCCGTCAAATGGTAAAGTTGGGGCATAAGGTAGTTGTTGCCGGTTTGTATAGCCGCGGGTATGGAGGCGCTGATGAATTTGAGGATGAAGGTGTACATGTTTTCAGGTACCGCTGGGGCATTGATGGCAGATGGTTTGAAAATCAGCACTCTCTGAGCGTTCGGCTAATTAACAGGGTATTGCTGGATGCCGGTATAACCCAATGGGATATAAAAAGACGCCTTGCTGCCTATCAAAAAGAACTGGAGCATATTATTACCTCCGGGCAAATCGATATTATTGAAATGCCTGATTATAATGATTACATCAGGTTTTGTAGTTCATATGTACCATTTCCTGAATTATCCGTTCCGGTGGTTGTTAAATTGAACGGCTCCATTACTTACTTCAATGCAGAGGCGGGAAAACCGGTTGCACAGCATGTTTTGAAAATGGAACAGCATATTTTAAATCGAGCAGCAGCCGTAAGCAGTGCGAGCGCCTATACTGCCGGTAAAAGTGCCGGCTATTTGTCGTACAACAAATTCATTAAGGTATTGTACAATGGTATCGATACAAATATCGCCCTTGAAAGTAATGCAGTGCGCAATAATAAGCAGGTGGTGTTTACAGGCAGCCTTGTCCAAAAGAAAGGTGTTTTTCAGTTGGCAAAGGCCTGGAATATAGTTGTAAAGGAGATACCGGATGCGCTGTTACTGATACTCGGTAAAGGCGTGATAGGCAAGGTAGCTGCCTATTTGCAGGAGCATGCAAAAAACAGCGTTACGTTTAAAGGTCATGTTAACAAGGATGAACTCTATACCTGTTTAGCTCATTCGGCAGTTGCTGTATTTCCCTCGTATGCGGAAGCCTTTGCCCTCGCGCCATTAGAGGCTATGGCCTGCGGAATAGCTGTGATCAATTCAAACCGGACATCCGGCCCCGAACTGATTGATGATGGTGTTAACGGATTGCTGGTAGATCCTGATAATGTTAAGCAATTAGCATCTGCAATTATTAGCCTACTTAATGAACCCGAAAAAATGCAACAACTTGCTTTGGCTGGTAATGAAAAGGTAAAACAACGTTTTGATATCGGTATAGTGGCGAGGCAGGCGCTGCAATTTTATCAGGAGGTTTTGACAAATGGTTAAACCTGCTCTATAATCAGTTCCTTATGATAGGTGTTTTGTTTTTGGGGCAGATCTTTAAATTGTTTCAAATAAAGATACTTGAGGCGTGTATTTTTATAAATAACACGTGCTATCGCCAGTCCTTCGGCCCCATCCCAAAAACCGAGCCTAATAATGTAATTGCGCAAAAAGCCAAAAGCGGGCGAGAAGTATAGTTTGACAAATGTTGCCTTTTTACCGGCTTTATAATATTTGGCTGCACTTAGCTGCGCATAATGAACAGCTTTACGTTTAAAGTCATCAATATCGGTTACGGAGTGGTGGTGAATATAACCCGCTATACTTTTAACTTCTGCATTGTGAGGTAAAAGCAATGTTTCGTGTACTTCAGTTTCGCCCCATTTTACTACTGAACGGTTAAATAAACGCAGGTGATGATCGTTTCCCCAATTTCCAAAACGGATCAGTTTTTTTCCAAAATACGATTTGAATTTGATGTCGTAAACCACATTAGGTTTATCAAAGTTTAAATGATGAAGTGATTCAATAAGCTCCAGATCCGGTACTTCATCGGCATCAATACTTAAGATCCAATTATAGCGGGCCTGGGCTATGCCTTTATTTTTGTTTGCGCCATACCCGTTCCAGCTTTTTTGAAATACCCTGCAGCCATAACGGGAGGCTATGAGCGGAGTACCGTCGGTACTGTCATTATCAATCACAACAACATCATCGGTAATTAAGCAAGCCATTTTTATACAATCCTCAATTAAGGCGGCTTCGTTTTTAGTAATGATCACAACAGACAGCGGTACCATGCAGCAGTAGTATTAGTGGTATATATTATTAACGACTTTTTACGGTCCTTATATAAGATATATCGTGTATGTATTGCAGATGGTTGCCTTGAGGTGGATAAAGGCTTGAAAATATTACGGATTTTGTTTATTCCATCCTGTAACATTAATCAGTTTATCAGAAACGGCATTGCGGCAGGTTGCATTGGGACATAGGATGGTCCAGCGATCTTTGGTTTGTTCAATAACCGGACGGCGCCCGCATGTTTTACAATTGTTAACCGGGAAGTTTGGGTTTATTTCGATTTTCATACAAGGCTTTTAAAAACAGCCAGCGGTCTTATATTATATATGACATTACGCCAAAAATAGGTTTATCAGTTGCCTATGCAATCAAAAATATAATTATTTGCAAGGATTTTTTGAGGATGCGCTAACTTGTATTTTTTTTGTATAAATACATTTGATAAGTGTGAAAACGGAATGCGATTTTGCACACATGTGAGAAAAAGTGAAATTATTTTACACGGCAGGCAACCTTTTAATATTAGTTGCCGTGATGTGCGTAGATTAGGTTAAATTTATGCGTTGGATTCTGAGTTTATAAAACCCCATATGGGCGAAGAAGAGTTACATCAACTGATCAGTGGCTGCGTAAAGCAGGACAGAAAAAGTCAAAAAATGCTGTATAAGGCGTTTTATGGCTTTTCTATGGGTATTTGTCTCCGGTATGCGGGTAATCGCGACGAGGCTGCAGAAGTAATGAACCAGGGATTTATGAAGGTATTTACCCATATTGACAGGTTTGATACTTCCAGGCCTTTTAAGGCGTGGATTGGCCGTATCATGATGAATGTTTCCATTGATTATTACCGGGCTAATTTAAAAATGGCTTATACAGAGGACCTGGAGAAAGCGGAAAATGTGAGTGAGGGAGATCTGACCGATAAAAATTTAAATTATGAAGACCTGCTGACTATGGTACGGCAGTTGCCGCAAGCCTATCGTACAGTATTTAATCTCTTTGCGATCGACGGATACTCGCACGAGGAAATAGGTGAAATGTTAAATATTAATCCGGGTACGTCAAAATCAAACCTGCATAAAGCACGACAGAAACTAAAACAAATGATATTAAAAGCAGAGGAAACTGCTAATAAAACCAATTACAACAGGGGTATGGATTTTAACCCAATTGTGGCCTATAATGGCATAGGCATAGATGTAAGGAGTACTTTTTTTAATAATGGTATCAGAGGATGAAAAGCGAAGAGGATTTAGATAACATTTTTAAAAAGGGGCTTGAAGACCCGGCGAATCATCGTGCGTTTAACGAGGATGACTGGGATGCGCTTGAGCAAATGCTTGATAAGGGTAAAAAACGCCGTGGAATTGTTTACTGGTTGCCAATTGCAAGCGGGATTGCAGCTATGTTGCTGTTGTTTTTAGGATGGTGGCTTTTTAAACCCAATGTAAAAGATGATAATGCAACTGGCCAGCAACAGGTTAAAGTTAAACCTGCTGCGCCTAAAACAAAGTCCGGAACAGGCGGCGCAGCCATACAGCAACCTCAAATTGATAGCATCCAAACAGCAACGCCAACAAACAACAATGTGGCAGCCAACGGTAATGCAGGCAACCATGTTAACATAGGGCGAACAATACTAACGCCATCTGCTGGTGGACCCCGCCGAAATATTGCCGGTGCAAATAAAGCAGATATTAATGACCGCGATACCATTATGCGACGCGATCCTGCCCTTATTGCAGGTATTGATCCGGCCAGTAATAGTAATAGTAATAGTAATAGTGCCGTTTCAAATTTACTGGCAGGCAAGGCGCTATCCCTTAGTATCCAACCAGTCTCTTCAGCAACACCTGATTTTAAAACAGAGATAGCCAGGCAGCCTGTTCCTTCGGCTACATCCAAACCTGGTAAAAAAATAACTAAACAAAGTTTTGGCTCCCGGCCACAATGGGCAATTACCGCTCTGGCTTCGTCTGATGTTAATGGTACAAGCTCTTTCCAGGGGAAGGTTGGCAGTAACTATGGTTTATTGCTTTCATTCGGCGCTACTAAAAAGTTGACTATTACAAGCGGTGTTGTGTATTCATCAAAACCTTATAATACAAGTTTTGCTAACTATGTTACAACATATAACTTTAAGCACGATCCAACTGATGTAACTGCCGATTGTAAAATGCTTGATATTCCTATCAATATTGGATATCAGATCTATGGTAATTTTCGTAACAAGTTATCGGTTGGTACAGGCCTGTCGTCATACCTGATGCTGCATGAAAAATATACTTATAACTATGCAGATGGCGCTAATAGTGATGCCTGGCCTCAAACTTACACCGTGCCAAACAGTAAAGGATATTTATTGAGCATTATCAATATCAACGCTACTTATGAGCATAAAATAAACTCAAACTTTGGTATAAGTGTTCAACCTTACATGAAAGTGCCAATTTCCGGGGTAGGATATTCCAATATCAAATTACAATCAACAGGTGTAGCCGTGGGGGTAACTTATAATATTAATTCGTTTAGGAAGCCTTAAACGGTTTTACCCAACTGTCCATAGAAGCTGTCATTCCCCGTATAACAAATGGAATTATTATCTTGCGCCACATTTACCCGCACAAGATCATTTGCCATGAAAAAACTACTGTTTTTTGCTCCCCTGTTATTGCTGTTTTCATGCGGGCACGACCCGGCGCAAAAGCTCGAAAATAAAAAACTGAACAGCCTTGCAGTTGAATACRTGAAACTTGGCCTTACAGTAGGGCAATATGACGGTGATTTTGTAGATGCTTACTACGGGCCCGATTCATTGAAACCTAAACAAGAACCGCTAAAAACTTTCCCCAAAGATAGTTTGCTGGCATCGGCGAACAGCCTGATGAATGACCTGCGTAATATTGCCAATACGTCAAAAATTGATACCAATAAGATCCGCGCTAACTGGATGGCCGATCAGCTGATTGCTTTTAGTCGCCGGATCCGGATTTTTTCGGGAGAGGAGAGGCCTTTTGATGAAGAATCGCGAGAGTTATTCGGTGTAGCCGCCCCTGTTTATACCGACGACTTTTTTAAAACACAGGTAGCCCTCCTTGATAGCATTTTGCCAGGCAAAGGCAACGTGAACGACCGGTTTCAAAAACTGGCCAATAAGTTTATTATCCCTAAAGATAAATTAGACCCTGTTATAAAAGCTGCAATAGCTGAAGCCCGCAAGCGTACGCTTGCCCACTACCAACTCCCGGCCGGCGAAACATTTACGCTGGAGTATGTGACCAATAAACCATGGTCGGGTTATAATTGGTATAAAGGAGGTTATAAAAGCACTGTACAGATCAATACAGATCTGAAGATATTTATTGATCGTGCCATTGATGTAGGCAGTCACGAAAGCTACCCGGGCCACCATGTTTACAACATGTTGCTCGAGAAAAACCTGTATCATGATAAAGGTTGGGTTGAGATCTCCTTGTACCCCCTGTTTAGCCCGCAGTCCCTTATCGCCGAAGGCAGTGCTAATTATGGTATTGAGGTAGCCTTCCCCGGCGATGATAAAATAAAGTTTGCCAAAAATGTATTGTTACCATTGGCTGGTTTGGATACAGCCGGTATTGATCTGTATTTCAAAGCCCTCGCCATAAAAGGCACATTAAACTATGCCCGTAATGAAGCTGCGAGAGGGCTTATCAATAATACCATGAGCCAGGATAAGGCGTTATCGTATCTCAAAAAATACTGCCTTATGAATGATGAAACGGCTCAAAAGTCCATCAGCTTTATAAAAAAATACCGCAGCTACGTTATCAACTACAATTACGGCCAGGACTTGGTGAAAAACTACATTGAATCAAACGGAGGTACAGCCAAAGCCCCTGCAAAGCGCTGGGAACTGTTTGGGAAATTGTTGAGCCAGGAAGTTGCACCGGTTAGTTTGGTGAAAAAGTAGAGACATATCACCTTCGTGATATTAAATCAATAATATATAAGAGGCTGTATCATAAATCAAATTGACCGCCGTTGGTGTTGTGTTACCTATGAATTGAAATTTAGCCGATAATATTTATACAAAAAGGGGGTTAACATATTTTCTGTATAAAAAACACTCAATATGTTGATTGTTAAATATATATGTGGATGTTAACCCTGAATTGTGTTAACCCTGTTAACCCCCTTTTGTTAGTAGAGTCAATCCAACCAAAACTATATATCGCGTAAGTATCTGGATAAGTCAAAAAAAAGCGGCTGATCATGATGACACATCCTCTTTCTGCTAATTGGTATACTTAGGTAAATGAAATGAATATTTTTAGAATAATTTTATTCATACATTTAGAGGGCATCATTACCCCAACAGCTTCATATTTGCTGGAATGATCTAAACCCAATTTAATACCAAAATTGCCTTATAAATGATTAAATCCCGGTACTTCATGGCCATGTGTTTGGTGGCAGGTATTTACGCGTCCTGTAAAAATCAGTATAACGATCAGAGCGACAAATATAGCAGCTGGCCGGCCTATGCAGGTTCAAAGGATGGCTTGCGGTACTCATCAAATCAGGAGATCACTTTAGATAATGTAAACAAGCTAAAAGTGATGTGGACTTTTAGCACTGGCGATAAGGATACGGCTAACCGTAGCCAAAACCAGTGTAATCCAATTATGGTTGATGGGATTTTGTATGGCACCAGCCCCAAGTTAAAACTGTTTGCCCTGAATGCCGCTACAGGTAAGCAAAAATGGCTGTTTGACCCTGCAAAAGACGACACTACTAATAATGGTGACCCAATGGCTTATTATAAAGTGAGCAGGGGAGTAATTTACTGGCAAAATGAAGAGGGTGGCGAAAAAAGGATTTTCTACAGCGTTGGCGCTAAAACCTGGGCTATTGATGCAGAAAACGGCACTCCGGTACGTTCATTTGGTAAAGGTGGATATCTTGATTTGACCAAGGATCTGGATAGGGATACCAAATCATTTGTAGCAGGTACTACACCGGGTGTTGTTTACAAAGATGTACTGATAGTGGGCGACCGTGTATCCGAATCGGCCGATGCCGCTCCAGGCCATGTGCGTGCCTATGATACCCGGACTGGCAAGCTCCGGTGGATTTTCCACACCATACCGCATCCCGGTGAAGTTGGCTATAATACCTGGGCGGATACAGCCGCTTACAAAAAGTTTGGCGGAGCTAACAACTGGGCAGGCATGGCTTTGGATGAGAAGCGGGGAATGGTGTATATCCCAACGGGCTCCATAGGTGGCGATTTTTATGGTGGCTTCAGAAAGGGGCAAAACCTGTTTGCCAATTCATTGCTGGCGCTTGACGCTACTACAGGCAAGTTGAAATGGTATTACCAATTTATACACCATGACCTTTGGGACCGTGATTTGCCCGCCAACCCTAACCTGATAACCATTGTTAAAGACGGTAAAAAGATAGATGCCGTAACCCAGATCACCAAACATGGCTATGTATTCATGTTCGATAGGGCTACCGGTAAACCCATATTCCCGATAGTGGAAACCCCTGTGCCAACAAAAGCCCTGCCCGGTGAAGAAGTTTGGCCTACGCAACCCTTCCCAACTTTACCGCAGCCCTTTGCCCGGCAAGCATTTAATCCCGAAGATGTTACGGACCGTACGCCAGAAGTTCACCAGGAAATGCTGGCTAAATATAACCAGGTAAAAAACCGCATTATGTTTACGCCGCCAAGTAAAGAGGGGGGATGGATCTTCCCAGGTTTTGACGGCGGAGGTGAGTGGGGCGGCGCAGCTGTTGACCCTGAAAGCCAGGTTTTATATGTAAACTGTTCAGAAATACCATGGGCACAGGTAATGATAGATGTTCCTAAAACCAATACTAATGATCATTCGGCGCTGGCATTGGGGCATGTAGTGTATAATACCAATTGCATTGGCTGTCACGGCGCCGAGCTGAAAGGAAACGGCACATCTTATCCATCGTTGGTAAACATCGGCAAAAAATACACTGCCGACCAGGTAAGCGGTATTATTGCCAGTGGCCGTAACATGATGCCGTCCTTTAAACAAATTTCGCCTGCAGACAAAAAGAACTTGCTGGCTTTCCTGCTCAAAATTCCGGAAGCCAAAGCCGCAAAAGAAATAGCCAAAGAACCAACCAGTGATCGTACAACCAGTTCGGCAGCGGAGAAGAAAATGGTTGATGAAATACCTTATGCTATGAATGGTTATAACCGCTTTTTAGATAAGGACGGCTATCCGGGCATAAAACCACCATGGGGTACGCTCAATGCTGTCGACCTTACATCTGGCAAACTGCTTTGGAAAGTACCGCTGGGTGAATTTGCCGAGTTAACCAAGAAAGGGATCCCGGTAACGGGTACAGAAAACTATGGTGGTCCACTGGTTACTAAAGGCGGCCTGGTGTTTATTGCGGCAACCAAGGATGAAAAGATCCGTGCGTTTGATAAACGTACCGGTAAGGTGGTTTGGGAAGCACCATTGCCCGCAGCTGGTTATGCTACCCCGGCAACCTATTCAATTGATGGTAAACAGTACGTTGTTATTGCCTGCGGCGGCGGAAAAATTGGAAGTAAGTCGGGAGATAGTTATGTTTGTTTTGGATTATCCGATTAACACCTCATTATGGATTTATTTGAAGCAGTTTTTGATTTATACGAGCAAATAAGGCTAAAGGCCGAAAATAATTTTCAGGACCTGATCAAATGCCAGTACACTCAGCAATGTTACAGCGATAACGGCGCGTTTTGTCTCGTACTGGAGATCTCTGTTTTAAAAAATATCTCCGATGATGATTATGGACTGGTATTTTCCATCAATGCCCAAACAGAGCCTAATCACCCCGATCATAAAAGTGATGCCAAAGGCATATTTTTAATTGCGGATGTACATCATGGCGATAATAAAGTGATCAGTAGTTTGGATCAGCTTGTTTTTGATCCGCAAAATGATGCTGAAGTAAGAGAGGCATATGCAAAAATTGAGCATTTTATTAAACCTTTTACTACAAGTGTGAGCGATTTGCTGGTACAGGGATATGATGTTAAAGTGGAAGATAATTCGGTAAATTAGGGTTCTTAAAACGGAGTCATTGCGAGGCACGAAGCAATCCCAAACTATACAGGGCGGACCTGCTAATCGGAGATTGCTTCGTGCCTCGCAATGACGATTTTTTAAGTCTTTTAAGCCCATCATGTAATACTAACAGTGGAACGCTTGAACTTGTCCGTTTTTTAAAACTGCTCCTCATAAACACCCCCTCCCGGTGTTTCCAGTTTATAGCTTTTAACCTGCCCTGGCCCTTCAAACTCAAACCGGATGCCTACAATGCGGCCCATGGTATGGGCTTGTTTAAATTCAAAAATTTGCTTGTTGTTGAGATAGATCCTCAGGAAATGATCTTTAACGCTGCACCTCAGGTTTTGAAACTGCGACATGTCTGTACCAAAGGCGCTCAGATCATGATCTTTACCGCCAACCCATTCTTCGCCGGTTAAAATACCCATATCGGCTATGCACCCTTTGTTTACTATGGGGATTACAATGGCAGTGCCATTGCCCAAAATGGTAAGATCGGCTTTGGCACAGGCCGATTGACCGGGCGTGGAGGTGTTGCGCAAAGTGCAATCCAGAGTAAAGTTATCGGCATTGATGCCCGGAAATTCGCGGATGTTGGCAAACTTTACCCAGGTATTGTTAAAAACAGGTGTCCCCAGCTTTTGTTGCATTAAATCAGCAGTGATCCCCATAAAGCCCTGCCCTTTAATTTCTTCGGACGAAAGATAAACAGGTATGGGCTGATGGTCAAGGATGCCTTTCCAGCCTTTGGTTTTGATAAACACCGATGTCGTTTTTTTTACATGTTTATCTACAATGAGCTTAGCAATAAAATAGCCCGGATCGTAATAAATTGAGGTAAACTGTTTGCCATCTCCTGGCACCTGCTCCCGGCGACTGGGATCCCACGACTGCTGGATAAAAACACTGTCGGATTGAAATGCCGAAACATCGTAATTAAACACCACGGAGTTGGGCAAATCATCCGAAACCTTTTTGTAGCTGAATTTTATGGAAGCCGGATCAACGGGTTTATTGCGTTTGCTGCTCATAAAAAACAAAGCGCCAAGCACCAGTAGTGCAGCACTGCCTAACCACACATACCGTAAGCGGGGTTTTGGGTGTGGGATCACCGGTGGGGGATTCAGGTCAATGCTTTCAACGGGTTGTTCAACCACGCCGTTAACCTGGTGATGCTGCCTGAAATCGCGCCAGCTGCTGTAGTCAAGGAAACTTGCAAGGGCGTTTAACGTTGCCGCGTTAGGGAAACTTTCGTAGCGTACTTTGCCCCAAATCCTTTTCAGGGTTGATACACTGAGCTGCACCCGTGTTTTATCAAAAATTTGCTGGCTTAGCTGCTCAAAGTCATCATTGCCCCAAATACTGCTATCGCCCCAGTTTAACATTTGCTCAATAAGCTGCCGGCATAGCAAAAGCAATTGTTTTTCCTTTTCCATTGATCTACAGGTAATAATGTGGTTTAAAAATCCCTAAAATGCTTTGAACAAACTTGAACTTAACTTGAAACGCCGCACACGCTTTATTGTAAAGGCAATTTGCAAGTTTTGATTAAAGTTAAAACCAAAAACCATGAACAACAAGATTTTATTGATTGCCATACTAAGCATGACGCTTGGCAGCAATTTTTGTTACAGTCAGCAGAAAAAAGTTACCTATGATATTAACCGCCTGCTCAAGGAAAATAAACTGATCAGGCCCTACACCCGCCAAACCGTTACAGAACTTACCGATGGCAGTAAGCAAGGCCTTACTTTGGATTATATCGTATGGCTTAAAGATGTAAACTTTAAAACAGGCACTATTGATATAGACCTGCGCGGGAAGGATGTTTTTCAGCAGAGTTTTTTAGGCATAGCCTTTCATGGAGTTGATACCACAACCAATGATGTTATTTATTTCCGCCCTTTTAATTTTCAGTCAACCGATACCCTGCGACGCAAACATTCGGTACAATACATGACTGCTCCGGATTTTCCCTGGGATAAGCTCCGGAAAGAACATCCCTTAGTTTATGAAAACGAGGTGAGCCCTTCCCCGCTGGCTACAGCCTGGTTCCATGCACGCATTGTGGTTAATGCCGATGATATTGTTGTATACGTTGACCATTCAGACAAACCATCGCTTACCGTAAAAAAACTGAACAACCGGCAGGGTGGGCTCATCGGCCTCTGGTCGTCCGGACTGCCCGGTGATTTTGCAAACCTTGTTATCACCCAATAATTATAAATCGATCATCATGAAAAAAATAATCTTAATGTTAGTACTGTTTGCGGCTGTGAAAACGCAGGCACAGCAAAAATACCAGGTGCATAACCTTTCGGTAGTAAACCCCAAACAATGGATCATCCCTAAAAACGATACGCTTGATTATGAACTGGGTACTTTTGATGGGCAAAAAGCGCTGCTCATCAGGCGGAAAATTCAAAACTACAAATCGGCCAGTTTAGCCTACAAACCCGGTTTAAATTTTAAAGACGGTATTATTGAAATGGATGTGGCCTGCACCAATCCCAAGGGCGGTTTTGTAGGCTTGGCTTTTCATATCCGGGATGCCCATCATTATGAAACGGTTTATTTCAGGCCGGGATCATCGGGCACTATCAACGCCATCCAGTATATGCCCGAAAAGAAAACCGAATTTAACTGGTGGGATTACGAGGCAACAAAGTACCAGGCTAAGGCTATAGTTCCGCTAAATAAGTGGTTCCATATTAAGGTAGTGGTACAGGGCAGTAAAATGGAGGTTTATGTAGATAATGCCGCAAAACCGGCCATGGTGTATACTGCGCTTGATCCATCATTAAAAAGCGGTGCGGTAGGTTACTGGCATGGCAACTGCCCAACAGGCGCGTATAAAAACCTTGTTGTAAAAGCTTTCAATTAAATACTGTTATGAAAGAGATCTTATTAATGCTGCTATTTTTTATACCTGCAATTGTTAAAGCACAAAATATCCCTTACGGCAATAACCCCGCTGCAGGGAATTACTTGAAAGTAAAGGATGGTACCCGCATTTATTATGAAACTTACGGAACAGGTAAGCCATTGGTATTGTTGCATGGCGGACTCTATGGCGAGATCTCGGAATATGAAAACCTGATCCCGGTGTTGAGCAAAAACTTTATGGTGATAGCCATAGCTACCCGGGGGCATACCAAATCGGAGATAGGGCATCAGCCCTATACTTATGAGCTGATGTCGGATGATGCTTATGCGGTGATCAGGCATGTTACAAAAGACAGTGTTACTCTCATCGGTTTCAGTGACGGGGCGGTAATAGCCCTTGACCTCACCATTCGCCATCCCGATTTGGTGAAGAAGCTGGTGTTTGCCGGCGGCAATGTTTCAGCGGCAAGCTACCGCCCTGGCGAAATGGATGAGTTGAAACGCTTATCCGGCGCATCGCTTGAGCGTGATGCACCTGATTTTGTACGCGAGCGAAAAAAACTGATGCCCGAGCCCGAACGCTGGGGAGAGTTTGTCGATTTGCTTAAACATGCCTGGATCAATCAAACTACAATACCTCCTGAACAAATAAAAAGTATCAAATGCCCGGTGCTTGTTACTGCCGGCGACCGTGACCAATATAACCCTATTGAAAGTTTTGTAAGCATTTATAAACTGCTGCCATCGGCACAACTGGCCATCATCCCCAATTCTGATCATATCATTTTTTACCGGCAGCCGGCTTTAATGGAAACAATGATTATGGGTTTTGTGATGAAGTAGGGGGATAATTATTCTCCCTTGATTGCGAGGTACGAAGCAATCCCCGATAAGCAGAGCGGCTATACAAGTTTGCCCTGTATAGCTTGGGATTACTTTGTACCTCGCAATGACGATTAATGATGAGGTGCAAACGAAAAACCATCCTCACTACATCGATGTAGTAGAAAAATATAACCAAATGCGTGCCTGGTGCTTGTTTTTGTGCGTGTAAAACCTGCACTTTTATAAATAAAATGTGCCCTGCATAAGCAATTAACCAGTTATATACATTCTATGAAATTTAAACACCTGTACAAATCAACAATTACTGCATGTTTATTAGCGTTGAGTCTCCAGTCATTTTCTCAAAATAGTTTCAAACCCCAAAAGGATGTATTGGCGACGATCAAAAAAAACTTTGCTGATGCCGATGTACAATACAAGTATATGGCCAAACAATTTGGGCCGGAGCAGTTCCCTAAAACCTACCACCCTGATAAAGATAAGTTTGAAACAAGTAACAGCAGCTGGTGGTGCAGTGGTTTTTACTCAGGTACATTATTGAAAATATATCAGCAAACTAAAGATGCAGCATTGCTTAGCGATGCTAATAATAATTTAAAAGGACTTGAAAAAGAACAATATAACAAAGGTACACATGATCTTGGTTTTATGATGTATTGCAGTTTTGGAACAGCAAACCATCTCGAACCCAAACCCGAATACAAAGAAATTCTGATTAATAGTGCCAAATCACTTTCAACCAGGTTTAACCCTACTGTTGGCTGTATCCGTTCATGGAATTCAAAGGCCGATGATTTCCTGGTGATCATTGATAATATGATGAATCTGGAACTGTTGTTTTATGCCACAAAGGCAACCGGCGATTCCAGCTTTTATAAAATAGCGGTTACTCATGCTAATACCACTATGAAAAACCACTTTCGCCCTGATTTTAGCTCATACCACGTAATCAATTACGACGCAAACACGGGTGCAGTAAAAGAAAAGAAAACGGCGCAGGGCTTCGCTAACGAGTCGGCATGGGCAAGGGGACAATCATGGGGCTTATATGGCTACACGGTAATGTATCGCGAAACCAAAGACAAAAAATACCTGGAGGAGGCAAAAAATATTGCTCATTTTATACTGACCAATCCAAACCTTCCTGCCGACAAAATTCCTTATTGGGATTATAATGCAACAAATATCCCTAACGCATTGCGTGATGCTTCTGCTGCATCGGTTATGGCCTCGGCTTTATTGGAGCTTTGCCGTTACGTTGATAAAAAAGATGGTCAGGAGTATTTTAATGTTGCCCAAACTATCATTAAAAACTTATCGGCACCGGCATATAAAGCTGATCTGAACACCAATGGCGGTTTTATACTGAAACATAGCGTAGGCCATTTCCCGGCAGGTACCGAAATTGATGTTCCGTTAACCTATGCCGATTACTACTTTGTTGAAGCTATGCAGCGTTATAAGGCTTTTGCCAAATAATGCTATATTTAGCCCATGGCATTAGGTAAAGGCAGATTAGAAGCATTTAGTGATGGTGTAATAGCCATCATTATTACCATTATGGTGTTAGAGTTAAAGGTTCCCCACGGTGAAAGGCTGGAAGATTTAAAGCCGCTTATCCCTGTTTTTTTAAGCTATCTGCTAAGCTTTGTTTACGTGGGTATTTACTGGAACAATCATCATCATACTATGCAGGCCGTGCGG
This sequence comes from Mucilaginibacter sp. P4_A11, assembly GCF_056402535.1. Taxonomy (NCBI): domain Bacteria; kingdom Pseudomonadati; phylum Bacteroidota; class Sphingobacteriia; order Sphingobacteriales; family Sphingobacteriaceae; genus Mucilaginibacter; species Mucilaginibacter sp. P4_A11. Next base: position 281,006 of record NZ_JBFUHE010000003.1, on the reverse strand, counting down.
TCGGTAAATGGTAAAATATTGTGGGCTAATTTGCACCTGTTGTTTTGGCTGTCGCTGATACCCTTTGTAACCAGTTGGATGGGGGAGAACCACTTAACCCAATGGCCGGTCTTTTTTTATGGGATAGTGTTGATCATGAACGGGACAGCCTACCGTATTTTAGCGCTTACCCTTATCAAACATCATGGCGAAGACTCAATGATAGCCAAGGCCTTCGGAAATGATTTTAAGGGGAAAATTTCTGTTGGCTTATACGCAGTCGCTATTTTATTTACCTGGTTAAACCCTACTATCAGCGTTGTAATTTACGTGCTTGTAGCAGGGAGCTGGTTTATCCCCGATAAACGTTTTGAGCGCCTACTCGAATCGGAATAATTACCTACAGGTTATGAATGTATGACAGCATTAACCCAACAGAAAATTGCGAGGCTTTGGTATATCCGGGATCACCGCTTAAATAATTAGCTTCATTGGGGTTGTCGAAGTTTACGTTTTGCAAATACTTGTTAGTTGTACCGTATGATAGCAGGAGGCCTGTGCGCAGGTTAAACTTGCGTTTCTTTACATTAGTGCCTATCTGGCAATGATAAATATTGTAGTTACCAGTGTTTGACCGGTACCCCGAATCATCTATACTATAGAGGGCTTTGCTGATATTATTAAAATCGGTGTGAAACGATAGGTATCCCATCAAATCGGGCTTTAGTAGATAGCTTGCACCTATACCAAAGTTAGTTACCGACTTACGGACATCTTTAAATTTTAAAAACTCGGACGTAAAAAGATCATCACCACTATCAACGCCTTTTATAAAGCTTTGACTTTTGGGTGTTATAATGTTGTACTCGCCCACTTTGGCAAAGTATTCAGCAACAACATAAAACTGACCGCCTTTGTAATCATAGGCGTAGCCTAAGGCAGCGCTAAAAGGCGTTTTGTAGTTAACTTTGAGGCTGCGCTGTCTTGAATTAGCCAGTAAATTTACGGTGTCTTTTTCCTGGGGCATTATTAAATCACTGGTTTGGTAATCGCTTAATATGTTTCCGCTGCCTGCCACGTGTAATAATGGTGACGATAAGGTTAGGCCCAAATGATGCCTTTCGTTATCGTAGGCAAATCCACTTTTAAACCTGATCCCCACATTGTAGTAACCTGCAGTATAAGACTCCTGCACATTTGAAAACGGCGGAAGTTCGAAACCAGTGGTGTTATATAATGCCCTTGAACTTACATCATAATCATAATCCTGCTTGCGGATCTGTCCCTCAGCACTGATTCCGATAGCAAAATGGTCGGACGCCTTAAAGCCGCCGCTGATAATACCCGCGGTTTCATTGATACTGTTTACGTTTTTGTACTGACCCAAAAAATATTCGTTGCCGGGGCTGTAGGAATCATCAAGCACATTGAACGTAGCATCGCGCTGTTGGTTAACCCGGTAGTTCATTACCGGGTTGTGGGTTAGCGCATATCCAATAGTAAAAGGGTGTTTACCTTTTAATGATATCGTGGCCGAGATCATTTGGGGGATGATGCTTGTTGATGTTGATTTAAGATTGAGCCCGGTACCTGCACCATTTTTGATATTGATACGCCCATATTGATAAATAGATGCATTGATAGATGCCGTGCTTTTTGTACTGTAAGCCAGTAATGCTGGGTTCAGGAACATTACCCCGCTGTCGCGGTTAAAGGCTATTACTGCGCCGGGTGTTAAGAAGCCTGCCGGGTTATAGCTTGATGACCAATAGTTGGCATCCTGGGCCCTAGTGGCTTGCGTAAACATGAAAACGCAGAGAAAAATGATAAGGATTTTTGTCATAGGTCAGTTTTTATATAAAAATATCATAAATTCACCTAATTAGTTAATAATCAGAGTTGATTTTTTCATACTAAGTAAAAATCCTGTTCTATCCCTTATCTTAAACCTTTGCTTTATGAAATCTTTCAGGACTGTTTTTTTACCTGCCTGTATATTGATGCTCTTAAATATATTGACATTAAAGGCCCAAAATTTGAGTCTTAGTGTTCCTTTAAACTTTTTGCCCGCTGCCAGCACAGATAGAGCAATTGATATCACCAACTTTAAGGGCCGGTACTTTGTTACATGGAAAGAGGCTGGAGCTACCGGTCTTATCCATGTATGTTATCTTGGTAAACAATATGCCACTCAATTTTCGCAGCATGATGCCACAGCGGGTACAGAAGTTAGTGCTTATGCTCCCGTGCTCAGGGTAACTGAAAAACATATCTATGCCTTTTGGCTTGGTACCGATGGTTCTTTGAGATATATCATTAATGACAGCGATACTACTTTTAATACACAAGCCATCAATACAGTGAGTTTTAGCGGTGCGCCGAAATTAAAGCTCGGTATTACGGCTACGGTGGTCAGCGGCAAGGTCATGATCGCATCGCATGCTGATAATAAAAACGACATGGTGGTTGGCCTGCTTGATGCTGACGAAAACGGCGTATTTAAACCTGCTGTTTTGGAAACCATAGCCGACAAACGCAGTACCGACTACCCTTTTATAGTAACGCTCTCTGATAACCGTGCCCGTATCTGCTACACCAATGATGATGGCATGTTTTACGCCGATTATAATCCCGCTGATAAATCCTGGACTAAAAGAACATCTGTAGAAAAATCAAAAACAAAGGTGGCTCCGGCAGTTTATCATGCCTTTAATACTACACGCTTGTTTTATATGTGGAAGGGGTATAAAAAAGATAATTTCATTTATTACGCTTCAGAACATGAACAGAATAGGCCGATAAATGGCTATAAGGTGCCCGATTATTTTAAAACCCCTTACCCGGTATCGATATGTAATGTTGATTCTAAAAAGTTTATTATGGCTTTTGTGGGTGAAGATCAAAAGCTTTACCTAAGTTATTTTACTAACTATAATCCGGCAAGCTGGATGGAGGATACCTTGTTCCCGGCAAAGGGCAACCTTACGTTAAAGGATATTGTTATTCCGGGCGCGCATGATGCTGGCATGTCGGCCTTGAATGGCACTGGAGGTATTCACGGAAGTTCCATTAATCCATGTAATACGCTTACCCAGAAACTAAATATTGGGAAACAGCTAAACACAGGCATCAGGATGTTTGATTTGCGCGTAGGGGTGTTTAAAAATTCTATATATACTAAACATAGCTCGTCCGATTGTATGGCCGAAGCCATGGGCGGGGGATATGGCGAACAGTTTAAGGATATTCTTGATTCAGTTAAAACGTTCCTTAACCGGCATAAAAAAGAATTTATAATAATAACATTCAGCCATTTTTGCCCGAAGGAAGCTTCGGCAGATCATGTGGCCGATACCATTTTCAGCGTACTTGGAAAGGATAAGATCTATAATAACCAATCAAAAAATATAGGCGATATCAAACTGAATGACCTCGCTGGTAAAGTGATCATCACTTTTGAACAATATGCCAACCGCGAGAAACTGATCGACTCCAATTCAATGGCCGATAAGGCTAAAACTTTCCTGAATTTCCGTCGCGCGTATGCGGCTACCAATCAGATAAATAAACTGCTGGCAAGGGAAGAGTCGTTTTTTACATCGATGAAGGAAGGCACCAATAAAAACGACCTGGTACGGTTGGACTGGCAGTTAACCCAAAGCAGTGATGAGGCAGCGCTGATCTGTAATGATTTTGAGGATGAAAAGGTAAGCCCTGTTGTAAACGGGATAATGCTGCTGACCAACGTTGTAAAAAAGAATCAAAGTATAATTGATCTGGCCCAGTCTGGCAACAAATATCTGCCATCTAAACTTAACTCATGGATAGATAATGGGACTATCAATAAAAGCAATAAACCGAATATATTATATGTTGACGCTGCTGGTGCCTGGATAACCGATTACTGTATTGAACTTAACGGAACCCCGCTTTATAACTAAAAGCGTTGCTTTATTACTTCTTTGGCTGGTATAACTGATTGTAAAATACACTCAATCCATACTTGGCCGATTTCCACTTTGCATCAAGCGCTGCAGGGGCAGGTCCTGGACTTTGGGCAAAGTTACCGGTAATGATATCCATATCGCCGTCGCCATCAATATCAGCTTTTTCGAGGGTGAGGGTTTTGATCGGTACCCCGCTTTTTTGAATATATGATTTGAAAGTGAACTGATCTTTGTTCGTGTTTTCGAGGTAAATAAATGATTCATCAACCAGTTTGCCAAACTCCGGAAAAAAGGAAGTTGCTACGAAGTCGATATCGCCATCCTTATCAAAATCTTCGGCCAAAACCCGGGTTACGCCATATATTGGATAGAAGAACTTTTCCTTAAAAACATCGGCTCCCTGGTTTATATGCAGCCTGATACCATGGAATGCTTTCAGGATATTGGAGTAATCGGCATTGTCACCATGTACAGTCACAATATCTGTAAGTCCATCGTTATTGTAATCAACCAAAACCATATCGGTAGTGCCATAATCGGGCGGAAAACGTAATACGCGTTTAGCTTTAAAATTGAGGTTATCCTTCTGGTAGAAAATATAAACACTTTCATCCCCCTGCGAAAACATGGCCACAATATCTTTTTTGCCGTCGCCGTCCATGTCTTTTATATAGCACTTGATAGCGCCGGGTAGGGGCAGCAGCACATCTTCAACATATTTACCGGCTTTGTTCTTTTTAAACAGCGATAATCCACCTGTTTTGTTGCCGAAGTTGCATACTACAATTTCAGGTGTGCCATCGTTGTTCAGATCGTTTATTTCGGTGGAAACAGGGCGGTGCAGTTGAGTTAGCAAGGGAACAGCTCCGGTATCTGCCAGCTGCGCGTATGAGCCTGTACTGAGTTCGGTAGGATATAGTTTGCCTATCTGGGTAAAGTAGGTGTTGTTTTTATAAAAATTAAAATCAACAACAGGGCTTTCACTTTTTATAGTTTTAGTTACTCCCTTACCGTATTGCCAGTTTAAAACCCGGTTGTAAAAATTTCCAATCCACAAGGTTTGCGTATTAGTGTTATACTCCAAGCCTGTAATGAGTGATGGTGTTTGATCATCAACCTGTACATCCTGCCTTACAAACTGCGTAAGAGAGTTGTTGCGGGTGAGGCGTTTTTCATCAAGGCTAACACTATCCGGCGCATTGCTGATGATATAGTCCCTGATCTTAGCCCAATCTGCAGCTGTACAAACTGGTTCTTCGGGGATGATATTATGTTTTTTAACAATGGCGCGCTCCTCGTCGGATAACCCTCTGAGCGGATCGTAACTTGGATAAATGATCCCCATGCGGGCTGCCATAATTGGCAATACGTGTCGCGTCCAGATCTCTTTGGTCAGGCCTGCCGGGTCTGGTGCTAAATGACAAATTGTACAATGCTGCAAAAACAACGCGCGGCCTTCCTCATCTGTTACAATGGAAGCGGATTTTGTTTTTACGGTGAATGAGTTAAGACCCAGGAGCCCGGTAATAATGAAAGGTAATAATAAAACCGTCCCCCTGAATCGCATAATTAAAAGCTGTTTGCTTTTAACTACGTTCTAATTACCCAAATGGTTTACTCCGGCTGCTTTTAATTTTTTTACAACGGCTGCCGCAACATCCCGGCCCTGCTGGTTTCCGTTAACAATGGCATCTTTAAAATGGATACCGCCATAAAAGCGGGACAAAGAGGCTTCTTCAGCGGCCTGCCAGAATGATTTGAAATCACGCGGGCCAACGCCGTAGGGAAGCTCCGAATCGTCGGTGTAAGCGAAATTATCTCCTAATAAATAACTCAACACACCTGCCGACGAGTTTGAAAGCACAGCATGACCGCTCGGATACTCCGGAAAAGGCGGGGTTTGCAGCATAGGCGCCCATTTAATGTCGATGTATTTGTTGATGTAAGTTTCGGGACGGATACCATTACTGCGGTATTTCTCGTCCCAGCAACTGATAAAAGCGTCCATCTCGGTCATGGCCACCAACGTTGCTACTTGTATCGACTTATCAAAACTTAGTCGGGCTTTTTTTACAGCTATGCCAACAATATTCATCCAGTGCCCTCCCGGACTGATCTTTTTAAAACCGATCATCATGTGACCTGACGTGGTAACCGCAAAAGGGTTACAATCCCAAAAATTGGCGATCATGTTCTGCTCGGCCGACATGTTTTTGGATACCTTATATACCGCATAGGCTTCTTTATAAAACTCACTCGTGCTATCATTACTGAAGGCAGCTGGTCTTACGGGCACAAACTGGTCGGACGAATCGATAAACATAGGCCTGATGGTTTTCCAGTTAGGTTCAACCGCCTCCATATACATTGGCGGGGTAGGGAACCAGTTTTTACCACCTTTTATAGGCGAATACCGAAGTTTGCCGCTTAGTTTGTTGTAGTTGTCTGATTTGGAATATTTAATAACTTTTGCAGTCATTTCAGTCGCGGCTGCTATTGATTGCTTAATCACCTCATCGCTGATGTTGTTTTCTTTAAGAAGGGCTACGTACTTATCTTCATCCTCCTGCAGCATAAAGCCCGATGGCAGCATCTGTTTGCCGGTTTCCAGTATGCAGTACATGGCGGCTATACGATAATCATACTTATCGGCCGGGATACTGATCTGGTTATCCTGTGCGTAACTTTTGATGAAATTGTTAACCGGTACTATCTGTTTATTGTTAAGGCTAACCAAATTATAAGCCCCCATGGTTACGTAAGCATAGTAGCGCGAAGCAGCGGGCGGGTTTACCACATCATGGATCATAACCGCTGAAATAGCGTTTACAGCCTTATCAATGTGCAGGTACGGAAGGATGGGCTTTTTACTCTTTTGCGCATAGGCTGTTGTGCTTATCAGCGCCAAAAATAATATGGATATTCGTTTAATCATGTTTTTTTAATCTCTTTCTGAAAGTCATATAAGATAAGAAAATCGTCATTGCGAGGAACGAAGCAATCCCCGATTTGCAGGTTCGCCCTGTATAGTTTGGGATTGCTTCGTTCCTTGCAATGACGGTCTTATTGATACATGGTTTGCAACTTAATATTTATAAAACTGCAATGGCTGGTCAGATACACCCATCAGCACATAATTAGCACCGTTTATTTTTACCTCTGTGGCCGATTTTACATCACCATTTACCGATAGTCCGGCCAGGGGCTGAGTTTGATACGTGAAATTACCTTTACCGTCACCGGTAAGCAGGCAGCCGTAGTTTGCATCAAAGCTGCCCAATTTTAGACGATTATCTGAATGATTGCCTAACAACAGGAGATCTGTTTTGCCGTCGTGGTTAAAATCGCCGCTTAGGATCTCGGATACCGAGGAGTATTGGGCTTGCAAAGGCAATTGACCTTTCACAAACTTGCCACCCCTGTTTAGGAAAAGGCATGTTTCCACTTCGTTGGCAATGAGCTTAGTTGCTTTTGCAAGTTCTTCAGGTGTTAAAATATCCTTCATGGTAGCATCGCAGTAAGCTTTATATGAGGCAAACCGTTTACGCATCGGGTAGATCTGGTCGTTAAGCTCATCGCGGCTTACAAAGGGATAGCTCACACCCTGTATATAAAAATTAAAGAACGGATCGATTGAGCCGTTGTTGTCGAAATCTGCAAAATACATTTCGGCCGGCTCGGTTTGGCTGGCGTGGATTTGTGTGTTTTCGCCAAGGTTACCAGCAATAATATCGGGCTTGCCATCGCCATCCACATCTGTAACGGTCATTGTGTTCCAGAAACCGCTTACAGGGCGCTCAAAGTATTTAGCTGTTTCATCAATAAAACCGGTTTTGGTATTGGTAAATACGGTGATAGGCATAAACTCGCCACATATCACCAGGTCCTTGCGGCCATCGCTATTTAAATCAACCCATTGTGCATCTTTAACCATTCCGATATTACTAAATGGGGCATCGGTAATTTCAAAATGACCTCCGCCCGCGTTAGTAAGGAGGTAGCTTTTGGGTGCCGATGGATAATAGCCCGGCGTAATGTTTGAGCCTATAAACAAGTCTATTTTGCCATCTTCATTATAATCACAGGGGCGCACACATGATTTGCTGCTGCCGGTTAATACCGGGAGGGAGGTGCTTGAAAAACTGAAATTACCTTTGCCATCGTTCAGGTATAGTTTATCTTGTAGCTCGTTGGTGCCCGGCTCTAAAAGGGAATAACCACCTTTTGCAATGTACAGATCAGGGAAACCATCACCATTGGCATCAAAAAAAGCTGCCGCTGATGTGCTTCCCGGGGTCATATCAGATATTTCCTGAACTGTATAAGTACCGCCTGCTTTTTGGATAAAGATCTTGCCGGGGGTATTCTGATCACCTGCAATAAAAAGGTCTTCAAGGCCATCCTTATTTACATCAGCTTTAACTATCACCGGCCCTGTTTTTGAGCTCATGAACAGCATCAATGGCTGGCGCTTAAAATCATTGATATTATTTTCGGTATGGGTATAATCAATAGCGGGTTTAGCTAAGTTGAAGATTGACTTTGCAGTTTTTTTTCCATCGGTTTTAAATGCAGGATTACCTGTTTTATAGGTAATGTTTAAGCGTTGATTAGCTTTTACACCCGTAAGCAACTGTGATGTTTGATCGGGCCAGATGATCCTTACAGAATCGACATGCTGTTGATCTCCTAAACCGAAATTCAAAACGGTTGATACGCATGAAAGATATCCCCTGTTAGGGTTAACCTCCTGGTATTGTACCTGTTTACCGTTGTACACAAACACTTTTGAGCCTATTGCATTGGTATTCCCTTCTGGTTGTTTAAGGTTTATGGCCAGGTAGTTCTTTTTGCCAGTTTCCATGGTCATGTTTTGTAATATGGAAGCCTCGCTGTTGATATTGTTGGTAACCAGGTCAAGATCACCGTCATTATCAAGGTCGGCGTAAACCGAGCCGCTGGAAATACCGCCCTTGGTTATCCCCCAGTCTTGTTTTTTATCGGTAAAGGTGAGGTTATGATTATTTTGAAAAATATAATTTGAAAGGGTAGTGGAGGGCATTGCCTTAACCAGGTCCATCAGCAGGAATGGTTCATGGTCTATTGCTTTTTTGAGCTTGTAATCGCCCCAGTAGCGTAAAAAGTCCTTATTGGTATAATCGCGGAAATAGCCGTTGGAGATAAAAATATCTTTGTAACCGTCGTTGTCAAAATCGGCAATGAGGGGGCACCAGCTCCAGTCGGAATTAGAAACGCCTGCCAGCTGGCCAATTTCGCTAAAAGTGCCATCGCCATTATTAACCTGCAGCATGTTGCGCATATATTGTTTGTACAGGTTTTGGTTCAGCATCAGCTCAAATGATTCATAGTTTTCCTGTAGTTGTAACAGCTTTTGACGGCGGTTATCTGGCGGCAGCATATCAAGCGTCATCATGTCGGGCAGGCCGTCGTTATTGATGTCGGCAATATCAACGCCCATGGAAAACTGGGAGAGATGTTTGAAGCACTTTTTACTTTCTTCGGTAAATGTGCCGTTGCCGTTGTTTATATAGAGGTAGTCAGGTTCGTTATAGTCGTTGGTTACATAAATATCCTGTAAACCATCTTTGTTGATATCAGCAATGGCAACCCCAAGACCAAAGGTGAGTGGATTTTGAATGATACCTGCTTTTTGGGATACATCTACAAAATGGCCGCCCTGATTTTCAAAAAGCTTATTGCTCGCCAGCTCATCGGTTTGGGATTTGGCCTGCGCCAATTCAAGGTTGCTGATTTTTTTTACGTTATGGTTAAGCAGGAACATATCCAGCTTGCCATCATTATTATAATCAAAAAATACCGCCTGGGTACTATAACCCGGATCATCGAGACCGTACTGTTTGGCCATTTCAACAAATTTGTTGTTGCCTTTATTAATGAAGAGCTGGTTGCGGCGTTTGGCGTTATCGCCCAGTCCTGAGTAACATACATAAATATCTAACAGGCCGTCGCCGTTGACATCGGCCATGGTAACGCCTGTTTTCCAGTCGCCGGGTCTGCCCGCCAGTCCGTCGCCGGCTTGCCGGGTAATGTCTTTGAACTTAAGGTTGCCTAAGTTGAGGTATAGTTTGTTTTGACCAAGGTTACTGGTAAAAAAAAGATCTTCGAGACCGTCGTTATTGATGTCGCCAACCGCAACACCGCCGCCATTATACAGGTACTCGTAAGAGAGTACGTTAAGCTTTTCGTCCTCCACCAGGTCATTTCGAAATTTAATGCTGGTTTCTTCGGGCGTGAGCAGCTTGAACAGCGGTTGCTGGGCATTTGCCTTAAAAGCGAAAAGGCTTAGTGCAAAAATAACGCGTAAAGTTTTTGGGCTTTTAATAGTTAAATTAAAGAGGGGAGAAGAACAACACATTATCAACAGATTTTTATTATTCCGGGTTGCAGGGGACTTAAAATTAATGATTTGTATTGGTAATTGCTACCGGATTGTTAATCCTTTTGGTTGTAAAATTAAAAAACAAGGCTATGAAGCCATAGCCTTGTTTTTAACAGAATCTATAATAGGGGTATTATTTATCCCACCAAACTCTTGCGGTGAAAGTATCTCCTCCTGAAAGGTTATTAACAGCGGCTTTGTAGTTTGCACCGTTGGTAGTTATCAGGGTAAGCGGATATATAATGCGACGCGGAATAGAACCGTCAGTGAACTGACCAACGTACTTAACCGGCGTAAGAACCGGGATACCTGTTCTTCTCCAGTTTGCCCATGTTTCATTATGGATAAAGGTTGATGATGTTTCAACATAATATTCCATATTGATTTGCTGCAATGCTGTACCTGGTACCAGTGGGTGCGCGTTTGCATAAGCTGTTGCTGTTGCGGTGCTGATTGTAGCAGCAGCATTAAACTGAGCAAGTTCAAGCTGGTTAGCTATAAGTGCGTTTGAATAGTGCGTAGCAGCAGCGCCTGTGGCCCAGCCTTTTGTAGCAGCTTCAGCTAATAACAACTCGGTTTCGCCATAAGTTAAAAGCATATTGATACCACTTTTATCAACAGGCGAAATGCCACTACCTGAAGTATAATAAACTTGCAACCTTGGACGTGAATATTTACCAACAGGAGCCGGAGCATCATTCGTAACGGCAGGATCAGCAGGTGAAGTGCCCGGATAACCAGGTGCTTTGCTGATATCAGTTGCACCGCCATTAAGGTCATAACCATTTGGCATACCGTGTTGAACTGCCGCATCGTTATTACCTGCCTTTGTTTCATCAGAGTTTGCTGCTTTACCAGTTCCGGATGCAATCTCAGCAATAGCCGAGATCCTTGGATCGGCAGTGGTTTGCATATAGTCGATCAGGGTTTTTGACCAGCGTACTTCCCTGAAATCATCAGGAACGGTTAGGGCATTTATTGTACTGTTTGCATTACCGTTAGCATTATCGGTTTTTACTTTTGCGTTGTCATCAATGCTGGTCATTGTACCGGCGGCATATGCTTTTTCCACATATTTTTTAGCGGTAGCAGCATCAGCCTTAGTTAAACGCATAGCAACCCTTACCATCAATGAATAACCTAACCTTTTCCATTTGGTTATATCACCGCTATAGAAAAGATCAGAGCTTGGTTTGTCTTTTGAAGCATCAAGACCGGCAGTAGCACCATCAAGATCCGCAAGCATGGAATTGTAAACATCCTGCTGTTTGTCAAATTTAGGTGTAAAGATCCCTTGCTTGGCCATACCTGCTTCAGAATAAGGAATATCACCATAAGCATCCGTTACACGCTGTAAAATGAACACTTTCATAATGGTGGCAATTTTATTCAAATTGGCATATTCGGCTTTACCATCTGTAAGGTTCTTCATTTCCTGTACAAGGGTTTCGGCATTGTAACCGCTATTGTAAACCCTTGCTTTGTAGTCATTAAATGAACCCTTATAGATGTATTTGTCACCGTTGCCATAATAATCGTAAGTTGAAGCCAACGATTGTGACCACATGCTTTGATAAAGCAACTGATCATATCCGGTTTGCGAGTACTGGATCTGGGCCTGGGCCAAAAGAAAGTTAGGATTAAATACGGCAGCCGAAGTTTTATTTGGGTCGGTATTTATCTTGGTGAAATCTTTTGTACAACCCGAAACAAGAGCCGCGGCTAAACAAAGGCCGCTATATATGAGTCGTTTTTTCATCTCTCTGTTATTTTTTAAGTTTAAAGTTAACATTTATACCATAGGTACGTGTGCTTGGTAAGCTCGTACCTTCGATACCTGCGTAATTGATGCTGTTTGCAAAGCCCGACTCAGGATCGATGTTGGTGGCATATTTCTTGATTGTCCAAAGGTTACGGCCAACTAATGATACCGTTACGCCATTAAACGGTGTGCCGGTAAGGAAGCCTTTTGTAAAGGTATAACCTGCAGTAACCTGGCGTAACTTAATAAAGCTGCCATTAAGCACGTTAATCGCTGAAACTCTTTGTGCCAGGGCCTGGTAGTAAACTTCAGCCTCAACCGCTTTGGTGTTTTTCTGACCATCTTCGGTTACACCGTCGCCTACAACACCACCTTCACGACCAGGCAAGGTTGATTTATTTAAACCTCTGTAGGTACTGTAATAGTTGGTTGCTGATAAGATTTTATTGCCAAACCTGTAATCAATCAGGAACGATAACGAAATATGTTTGTAGTTGAAATCATTGTTAAAACCACCATAGATCTTTGGCACAGTAGTACCATGAGGAGTTCGCACACCGTCTGACTCAGGAAGGCCGTTTGAGTCAAAAATGATCTGACCCGAAGCGTTACGTTTGTAATCGCTTGCCATAACCTGAGGGCCTGGTAAGCCTACTACAAGTGCAAGATTAGCATTTAATGGTCTGTAAGTACCTAAACCCTGGGTAGTGTTAAGCTCATCAGTTTTCAAAACCTTATTTTTTACATAAGTGAAATTTAATGAGGTTGACCAAGAGAAAGATGGTGTTTGGATCGGTATGCCTTTTAATTCAGCTTCGATACCTTTGTTCTGAATTGATTGTGTAGCGATATAGTGGTTATTATAACCTGAAGAAATATCAAGTGAACCTTTCAGAATCTCATCCTTTGTTTTACGTTGGAAGTAAGCCACATCAAGTCCGGCACGGCCGTTTAGGAATTTCAGCTCAGTACCAACTTCAGTTTCTGTAAGCGTATAAGGCTTCAGGAAGTAGTTGGGTAAATCGAGCGGGAAACTACCTGTAACAGATCCATTAACAGGGTTATTGATATTGTAGTATTGCTGAGTTATATAAACACCAGGCTCGGTGCTGGTTTTAGCATATGAAACGCGTAATTTACCAAAGTCAAGCGCTGGCCAGTGTGTAAACTCCGAGAATATAAAGCTACCGGCTACCGATGGGGTAAAGATGTTTCCGTTACCTTTTACGACAACTGGATATAGTGTTGAGTAGGTATCGTAACGACCAGTGGTACTCAATATCAGGTAGTTTTTAAGTGACAAGTCAACAGTATAATAAGCTGAGTTAACTCGTGACTGATTGAACTGATAGTTTGCCGCATTTTTGGTTTGCAGGTTTGAATAGCTATAAAAATAAGGCAAGATGAACGGCCCACCGCTTAAGCTTGTGTAAGTGTAGCTGTTTCTGCGTTGGTTAGCACCAGCCGAAGCATCGAATGATAAGAAATCTTTGATGATATCGTGTTTTACACCTAACAAAGCGTCATAGTTTATTTCATATTGCTGTGCTGTTGATTGTTCATCCAAACCGCCTGCAGCATTGCTTGAGTAAGCAGTACCGGTAGGAGTTACTTTAAAGCGACTGTCATTAATGTTATCATAACCTATACGAGCTTGTAAATAGATCCATTTTGTGAAGTCGTAACGGGCAGTGATTGATGAAATCAAACGCTTCCTACCTGTATTATTAATGAAGTTATTTGCAGCAAAATATGGGTTAGTAACGTAAATGTCATTGTTCCATTGTTGTTCAGCACCAGTAGCTGTTGTGCCAGGGCTTAATGCAGCCTGATCTTCATTGGCAGCCAGAAACAATACGTTGTTCGGGTTACCCGGGCCGTCACTTAAACTTGGTCTGTTTTTGGAATCTTCAATAAGATAATTGGCTACAACAGAAACGTTTAATTTGTCAGTAACGTTTTGATTAACATTTAAATTGAAAGTTTTCCTGTTTAAATCACTATTCGGAATAATAGAGTTTGCGTGAGCATTAGAAAGCGATAACCTGAATGCACCAGTTTCATTACCTCCATCAAACGATACAGTGTTAGTGAACGTATTGCCCGTACGATAAAAATCGAGGTAGTTGTTTTTGTTTGAATACGGATACATTTTACCGTCAAACTGGATTGTTTGCTTACCGTCAAGTTTTTCGCCCCAGCCTAAGTTACCGGTTGATATAGCACTTGCCACATTAGACGGTCGTACACCATGCTCGCCCTGTCCGTAAACTGTTTGGAAATCCTCGTTATTAACAGGTTTGTCGGCCTGGTAGTTAGAATTAAATTCAACACCAAAGCCTGAATTTTTCTTGCCGGTTTTGGTTGTAATTAAAATTACACCATTTGATGCCCTTGCACCGTATAATGCTGATGCCGACTGACCTTTCAGTACAGTGATAGTTTCAACGTCGTCGGGGTTAATATTGGAAATACCATCACCATAATCCGCACCACCCCATTCGCCTGATGTACCGCGTGATGAGTTATCCATTGGTACACCATTGATAACAAATAATGGTGAACCTGCCGAGCCGCTGGTTACACCACGTAATAGGATCCTTGCAGATGAACCTGGACCACCGTTTACACCACTGATACTTAAACCGGCAACGCGGCCTTCTAATGAATAGGCAACGTTTGATTCTTTTGCTTTATCAAGCAGGTCACCTTTAACGGTTGATACGGCGTATCCTAACTTTTTCGATTCTTTTTTAATACCTAAGGCCGTTACTACAACCTCATTCAGGTTTGTATTAGAGTTTAAGGTAATAGTTATTGTTGATTTACCTCCTGCCGCAACTTCTTTGGTGCCATAGCCAATGTAGCTTACAATTAACACCGTGTTGGGCTGCACATCAAGTGTAAAGTTACCGTTAGCATCACTTTGGGTACCTGTGGTGGTGCCTTTGATCCTAATGCTTACACCTACAAGAGGCTCGCCTTTTTCGTCAACTACCTTACCGGTAAGTTTTGCGAAGTTTAAGTTAAAATTAAAGTTTGAATTGGTTTTTGCTTTTGGCGCTTCAGCAGCCGAAGCCTGAATGTTCAGGAGCACCATACCTGCAATGGCAAATTTACACAGGTTGAGGGATTTTGATACCCATGGCCTGTGTACACCCACCGGGTGTTTGAAAAATTTCATATTTTATTGAATTTAAAGGGAGTTAATAGCGAAGCGCCCTGGAAGCACTGCGCAGTTATAAACATTCAAAAATCTTTTTCGGGGCAGTAATCCCCTCCGGGTAATTATTGCCTGTAGCGGGGAGAGTAAGCTTTTTTTACATAGGCATCAGTTTTCCTGGGTTTATTAATAATGTCATATAGTTTGGTTAACGGATCACCGTGCTAAAGGAAAAGCATCCTTTGAAGGGGCGCACTATGGTGATTTAAAGTGAGGACAATTAAATTTTAGCGATTGCCTACAAACCCGTAAAAAATATTTTACAATTATTATTTACCAGTATTTTAAACTGCCATAAGAAGAAAAAAGGGAGATAAAAGGGCTTTTAGTACTGCCCGCTGCCTGATATGATCATAGATGCAAGCTGATCATCACGGTCATAGATATCCTTGCGGAAATTGAGCAGGTTATCCCTGTCTGTAAAGGCGGTAAAATAGGCTATAAATACAGGCATCTTTTGTTTAAGTGTAACCTGTTGCTCTTTACCAAGATGCATAGCTTTATTAATGCGCAGGGCTGTCCAGGTGCTATCGTATTTTAAAAGAAAGGAAGCCAGTTTAGCCGGTTCGCCTACCCGGATACAGCCATGACTAAATGCACGTGACGATTCGCCGAATAACGAGCGTGAAGGCGTATCATGCAAATAAATACTGTAGCTGTTAGGGAACAGGAATTTAACCAGGCCTAATGAGTTGGCCGACCCCGGTTTTTGCTGAATTACCGGCAAACCGTTTTCACGACCGGTTATCACCATGTTGTGCTCATTAAGGTAATTGCGGTTGCTGCGCATAGCCGGCAATACCTCGTTGCGAACGATGCTTTCGGGCAGGTTCCAATAAGGACTGAATACAACATACTGCATTTCACCGTAAAATATAACCGTTTGATGTACTTTTTGCCCAACTACTACATTGCAACTCCATAATAAGCTGTCGGCGTGGTAAACGTGCAGCTTAAACTCAGGGATATTAACGGCGAGATAATCAGTATTTAAACTTACTGGTAACCAGCGGCAGCGTTCCATATTCACGATGATCTGCTTGATCCTCGATTTGAGCGGTACATTCATTTCGGACATGGTTCCCGGGCCGGGTAAACCATCGGCTGTAAGGCCATGCCTGAGCTGGAATTGGCTTATGGCTGCTTTTAGCTCGTCATCAAACTGTGTGTTTAATGTATCTCCCTTAAAATCTTCCAGTTTGTATAACCGGGTTTTTATTTGGGCAATTATCACTGATGAATCACCGGGCTTCAGTTTTTTGTTGAGTTTGATAGATTCCCAGTTTTCATGTGCATCGAGCTGGCGATATTTGGCGAGGAAATTTTTAAGCAGGTCATATTGGCGATACACCGGCTCTCCTATAGTAGATGCCTGTTTCGATGGTTTTTTTAGGAGTGTATCCAGGTAATCGTCATAAGCTATCTTTTTGCGTGGCAGAAACCAGTTTACCGCACGACTAACCGAATCGCTCATTCCGCGGAAAGCCAGTTTTGAAAACGCGAAATACTGGGCAGTAAGCATTAATTCGGTGCCGATATCAGGTTTTTTGATCTTAGTTTTTGAATGACTATCAAATATCAACGAGTCTAAATCCTTTTGATAGGGGATACCTTTATATATGCCCTCATTTTGCAGGTTCATCAGCCTGTCGTTCAGGTTCCCGGCCTGTTCAATCAATATGCCTTTTTCATACCATGCATAGGCGAATTTACGTTTGCGGTAAAAGCTCTTGAGATCCTGCTCATAGGGAATCAAAGCCGGATGGTTTTGTAGGAATGCTGCAATACGGGTGCTGTCAAATACAAGTTCGGTTTGATTGCTGAAATTACCCGGAATGGTCTTGGTCCACTCCTTAACCATTTTCTTTTTGAGGGAGTCAGTTTTGGAAAGCTTGTGCTTTTTAATGGGATTATTACAACTGGATAGGGCTAAAACGCTTAAAATAAATAAGATGATATGTTGCGGTTTTAGCCTGTTTTGCATAGTTAATTTATTGGTTATACGGAACGCCTGAAACAAAGTTATTGTTTTGCCGGCGTGTAATTCGTGATATAAATCATTTTATTTGGCGCTCAATAGCCAGAAACTTTTGCCATAAAAGAGGTTAAAATGTTTTTTTAAATAAATCCTACTAAGTTTATAGATATTATAGTATATTTGTCGTGTAGCATTCAAAAATATATGGCAAGTAACAGTTCAACCATTAGCAACAAGTATACACCAGCTCAAAGCAGTAGGGAAGTATATATGCCCATGTGTTGCTGTTGTTGATATTTCCCTCCGTATCCGCTGTTACACTTTAATATTTATTGACCTCATTTTAAAGATACATTTATGCACACATCCCGTAATAAACAAATAAGCAATGTTGCCCCGCCGGGTTTGCTCATGCGTTACAGGGTAGTTTATGGATTATGCCGTTGTTGTTGATTGGCAAAAATTTCAACAACAATTACCTAAAAACATTATCCATAACATCATAAATTAATTAGAAATGCAAACCACAAATAATAATAAATATCCTTTTTTTGACCTGCTTGAAGTTGTTGCCGAGCCTGATCTGAACTTTCGTAAGTTGAAATCATTACATCCAGTAAAGGCCGGCAATATCGTTCCTGAGTTTAAATTAAGTAACGATTATAGCCGCTGGCAGCAATTTTACAATGGTGCAGAAACGCACGGCCATATTTCGCAAAGGAATTTATTAAGCAAACCTTTGGTTATCTCTTTTTATTCGCGCCATTGGGGACAGCAGGGTTTGGCACAGCTTAAACAATTGAATAACCTTCAGCATGAAGTTAAGGCAAGCGGTGGCAACCTGCTTATCATTAGTGATGAGCATACTGAAGATCTTGAAAAATGGGCCTGGGAACAAAGCCTCACCCTTAATTTTTACCACGATACTGATAAGGAAATAGCTCAGCGGTTCAGGGTATATTCTGACGATTACCCGGTTTGGGACAGGTTTTCGGGCATTGACGAAAATGCACCGTTATTGGCTACATACATTATTGAACCATCAAAGCAGGTTATCTACAGCCATATCGATTGGGATTTTCTGGGCACTTTTGCAGCCGAAGAAATCATCAGCGCGGTTTATGAATCGGCATTGATCAATAACAGCCGAAAATCAGCTTAAAATATCTTTCTTCTGTTGTTTTAATAATCGCATTAAAGATTGAGTATCTGATGCAAAAGAGATCTTATACGTGTGGATAGTGTATATAGTATACTAAGCCTAACGTGTAAGATTTTCACTTTACGGTTGAAATGAAATTGACAGCTATATTTAATTCAACTGCCCGCCGCGCGACTTCGCTTTGTAATAGCTTGGTGTGATGCCCTCTATCTTTTTAAATGCCCTGCTAAAGTAATTGAGATTATTGAACCCGGCTTTAAAACAAGCTTCAGAAATGCTGTTATGTGGGTTATTCATCAATTGCTTGGCCAATTGCAGGCGCTCTTTAATGATATAATCAACCGGCGAAATCCCCAGCTCATGCCTGAAAGCCCGGAAAAAGCTGGCTTTGCTCATAAAAGCCATCTGGCTCAGGGCGTCAATATTAAGTTTATCACTTAAATGCACCCTTATATATTCCAGCACGTAGGCAAATCGGCTGCCGCTTGATAGCTCATGCAGGCTATCGCTGATCTCGTTGAGGTTTTGCATCTGCATAATACGGATCAGCAATTCCTTTAAAGTGAGGTTGGCCAGTACATCTTTGGTAAGCGCATCGCCGGTACTGATGCGGATAAGTTTGTTGATCAGCTGCGCAAGTTCGTAATTATTAAAAAAGTGGAACTGATTGTAATTCAATTGCCAGATCCGTTTATCTTCTCTCGGATAATTCTCGTTTAAAAAATCAAGCGTATCGGCAATTTCCTGGTGGTTAATGGCAAGGGCCGTGCATTGCGAGGGCTGATTGATAGTGGCCTCCGGGAAATCAATTTTCATGGTGATGTTTGGCGGAACGATAACTGTTTCGCCGGGGAGGTAATCAAAACCGGGTTTATCAAACAGGTGCATCACCTTTTTACCTCGCAGCATACTGGTAATTACCAGGTCGCTGAAAGTTAAGGGCACCAGTTCGCTGCGCTGAAAGGTTTCAAAAACGTTTAGCTCACAATGGTTCATGGTGTAAGCCTTGCGGTTTTCAATCAGCGTATTCAGTTCTTTTCCGTGTGAGAGGCTTAGCGGAGATAACAGGGTTTTGTTATTCATAGCCGTTTATAATTTATACCAAATTAGGCATACTTATTTTGATTAACAAACCGGTGCAAAAAATGCGAGCATTGTGCTACCATTTGAGAGCATAATGCAAATGCCTTACAGCGAGGTAGCTCTACATTAGTGTTACCAAAAAAACATGAAAAATTATGAGCGCTGTTTCTAAACCATCCTTTAAGGATAAGTACGACAATTTTATCGGCGGTAAGTTTGTTCCGCCTGTTAAAGGCGAATATTTTGATAACATTTCGCCCATTGATGGCAAGGTGTTCACCAAAGCTGCACGATCAGGAAAGGAAGATGTTGAACTGGCTTTGGATGCTGCTCATGCCGCATTCCCAACATGGGGCAAAACATCTGCCGCTCACCGGGCATCCTTATTAAATAAAATAGCCGATGTTATTGAGGCAAATCTGGAGTTTTTGGCTGTTGTTGAATGTATTGATAACGGCAAAGCCATCCGAGAATGCCGCGCCGCCGATTTACCGTTAGTGATTGATCACTTCCGCTATTTTGCCGGAGTGATTCGTGCCGAAGAGGGCGGTATTTCCGAACATGATGAATATACTGTAAGTATTTGTTTAAATGAGCCGTTGGGTGTGGTAGGACAGATCATTCCCTGGAATTTTCCTTTGCTCATGGCTACCTGGAAAATTGCGCCTGCGCTGGCTGCAGGTAATTGCTGTGTAGTGAAACCGGCCGAGCAAACACCAACATCAATTATGGTGCTGATGGAACTGGTTGGTGATATTTTGCCTCCGGGCGTTTTGAACATAATAACCGGTTTTGGTCCGGAGGCAGGTAAGCCACTGGCTTCTTCGCCAAGGGTTGCTAAGGTTTCTTTCACCGGTGAAACCACAACCGGTCGTCTGATCATGCAGTATGCATCTGAAAACCTTATCCCGGTTACTATGGAGCTTGGGGGTAAATCGCCAAATATCTTTTTTGAATCGGTTGGCGATGCGGATGATGAGTTTTTTGATAAGGCTGTTGAAGGCGCTGTACTGTTTGCCCTTAACCAGGGCGAAGTTTGTACCTGCCCCTCAAGGATCCTGGTTCATGAAAATATCTATGATAAATTTATGTCGCGGGTAATTGAGCGCACCAACGCTATCATTATGGGTAACCCTCTCGATGGCACTACGATGATGGGTGCGCAGGCCTCGAACGATCAGTATGAAAAAATTCAATCATACCTGAAAATTGGCAAGGAAGAAGGAGCGGAGGTGCTTTGTGGCGGTGAGATTAAAAAGCTGAATGGTGAATTGGAAGGTGGCTATTATATTCAGCCAACCTTGTTTAAGGGGAACAACAAAATGCGCATTTTTCAGGAAGAGATTTTTGGCCCGGTAGCCTGCGTAACCACGTTCAAAACCACTGAAGAAGCCATCGCGATAGCTAACGACACGCTTTATGGCTTAGGTGCCGGTGTATGGACACGCGATGCGCACGAACTTTACCAGGTACCACGCGCTATACTTGCCGGCAGGGTTTGGGTGAATAATTATCATGCTTACCCGGCGCATGCACCGTTCGGCGGGTATAAAAAATCAGGTTTTGGCCGCGAAAATCATAAAATGATGCTTGGTCATTACCGTCAAACTAAAAACATGCTGATCTCATATAATAAGAACAAACTGGGATTTTTTTAACAGTCGATCCCCTGTTTCCAGACTTACGAAGTTTACAAGACTTCGTAAGTCTTTATGCGTTTGAGTATTTCTTCACCCTATCTTCGCTTCCTTGCGTGAAATAAGAAAATGATCAAAAGAGTAACCATAACTCCCGAAGCCTCCGGACTGATAGCCGAACTCAAATCGCGCTTTGGCGATCTGATGTTCCACCAAAGTGGTGGTTGCTGTGACGGCTCATCGCCCATGTGCTTTGAAAAAGGTGAGTTTAAACTGGGCGGCAGTGATGTGAAAATAGGAGAGGTGGATGGCTGTGAATTTTGGATGAGCAAGGATCAGTTTGAATACTGGCAGCATACCCAACTGCAGCTTGACATTACCAAAGGCCGCGGTTCCAGCTTTTCAATAGAGATCCCAACAGGGTTTAGGTTTATGATCCATTCAAGATTGTTTACCGGCGATGAGTTGAAAGACTTGGAGCCGGTGAGTTTTATTGAGGATTGATGACCGTATATATTCAACAAAAACGTCATTACGAGGTACGAAGCAATCCCCAAGAGGAAGAGCCGCTATGCAGGTTTCTCTGTAAAGTTCGCGATTGCTTCGTACCTCAATGACGGTAATTAATTTCCCGCCTGTACCTTATCCAGCTTATCAATAATCTCTTTGGTATACTTTATGGATAATGCTTTCTTGAAATACTTTTCGGCATTGGTTTTATCTCCACGGGCCAAAAAACAATCGCCCATACTGTCGTAAACATTAAAGTTTTTAGGGTAGTTGTCAATATTCACCTGGAAAAACATAGCTGCTTTTTCGTAATCCTTTTGTTGCAGAAATGCGTAGCCTATGCCATTCATCTCGGGCTCAGGCGGGTGTACAGTGTAGCCCCTTTCCGTAGACATTACTTTGTAATGCGCATCTATCATTTGCCTTAGCTGCACGGCAGTATACTGTTTGTCAAAATATTGATTATAAGGCTGGTTTCGCGGAAAGCGATTGTTTTTGAAAATGAAGCGAAGGCCATCATATTCGGCATTAAAGGGAACGGAATTATGATCGTCATCCGGATAGTATTTTTTAGCCCATTGCAGGTTATTTGCTTTATTGGCAGAAAGATCATCAGCCAGTTTCATGATCGACCGGATATGGTGTGATATTTCGGCCGTATCCTTTTTTACCTGTATCGTGTCCATGCCGGGGTTCATGGTGTTGGCAAAACCGAGGAAAAGTTTCCTGCCGTCAAAATTATTTTGTTTAAGGATACCAGCAGTTTGTTTAAGTAAGTTGTCATTGTCATAAAACATACTTGGGTCAATAGCTACATAGGCATTAAAAATCTGTGTATGTTTCAATAACATATTAATCACGGTTAACCCACCTAATGAATGACCGATCATGGTACGATAGGGAGCAGTAGGGTATTTCTTATCTATATAGGAAATCAATTCCTTTTCCATAAAAGCTGCAAAGTTTTCGCCCCCGCCGGATGATTTATCCATTGCGCTGTTGGTCGGTGTAAGATCGCGGGTGCGGTGGCCTGGCGTGTTCAGGATGCCAACTATGATCATTTGTGGGAATACTGTATTACCGGCAGTGGCGCTAAGTTCTTTGATCATGGTAACCAGCGACATGAAATGATCGTCAGCATCTAAAACGTACAAAACCGGAAACTCCGGTTTTGAAAAGTAGTTGGTATCATATCCTGGCGTATAAACCCAAAGCGGTCGGTTTTCTTTGAGGACGTCGGAATGAATTGTATCCACGCGTCCCAAAACTATGGGTTGTTGTGGCGGCTGTGCCTTTAGCAGGTATGCAAGTGTGAGGTGAATAAGTATCAGGATGAGCTTTTTCATGTGGCTGTCGATTTATGAATCAATGATACAGCAACAAAGCACCTTACAGAAGAAAATGGGATGAATGCCCCGGTTAGTGTGATGGAAATAATTGGGGTCTCATTTGCGTTTTACAACTAACAAAAAAACATGTTTAGATGTGTTTTTGTTAATTACACATAATCTATTAAATAATTGCTGTGCTAAATACCTACAATACTGCCCGTAAAAAAAATAGTTTAACAGGGTTTGAGAAAGTGATATTCGGATTAATAGCCGTGTTTACTATAGCGGCTATTGTGCTGTTTTTTGCCGATAAAACATATTTTGAGATGATTTACAACGCTGACGGAGGGTTTATAGGGTATGTTAACGTTTTGTTGCTGATTGTCATCTGCGGAGTATCTGCATTATATATAGTAAGGCTTTCCCGGTACCGCAGTATCCAATTTTGTATTGTTTTAATTTTAACAGGCATATCAAGCCTGATTTTTGCTGCTGGAATAATGGCAGCTTTGCCTGATCTTCTTCACGCACCAACGCATAACCTTTTCAAAATAAATAACACGCTATTGCATACAAAGGACGTAGTCAAAATTAACGAGGCGGGGAAAATTGCTTTCCGCTGGTTGCTGACCGCTGCTGGAGCGTTTTACTTTTTAATGCTTCCGTTTATATATCGGAGCAACTTTAAGGCTAAGCGGTTTATTGATAAAATTGGGATCCCTATTCCGCACCGCAATCATATCATAGCTGTAATCATATTAACTGTGTTGGCGGTGCTGTTTTCCGGAATAAACGAATCAGCAATTTTACAGCTTGATCTCACCGCTATATTCTTGCTGATCCTGCTTTGTCCGGAAAATATCGGCGTTTTCAGGAGATAGCTGTATTTTTTATTCTTCCACTGATCTCTTAATCCGATCATTTACTGCAACTTTGTAATAAACGTACCAATTATAACCTTATAAAACATGGCTACAGTTTCATTGGGCAGCCCGGCCGGTAAATGGATCATGGTTTCGGCTATACTGGCTTCGGCCATGGCATTTATTGATGGTACGGCGCTTAATGTAGTACTACCTGCCCTACAGCAAAGCCTTAATGCCAAAGGTGCCGACCTGTTCTGGATCCTGAATGCTTACCTGCTGATGCTTGCCTCCCTAATTCTGATAGGCGGTTCGCTGGGCGATAAACTGGGCCGGAAGAAGATCTTCATGGTCGGCGTCTTTATTTTTATAACCGGCTCGGCGCTTTGTGGCCTTTCGCCGGGAGTTTTTTATCTCATTGTTTTCAGGATCATACAAGGTATTGGTGGCGCACTGATGATCCCCGGAAGCCTTTCGTTGATCTCATCATCTATTGATGTAAAAGAAAGGGGCAAGGCTATAGGTACCTGGTCGGCCATTACAACGGTGGTTACCATGGGCGGGCCGGTGCTTGGCGGGGCTTTAGCCGATGCCGGTTTATGGCGGTATATATTTTTTATTAACGTGCCCATTGGAGTAGTGGCCTTGCTCATCCTGTGGCGCAAAGTGGCCGAAAGTAAAGATGATGGTACCGATCAATCCGTTGATTTTCCCGGAGCTGTTTCCATAGCATTTGGGCTTGCCTTACTTACGTTTGGTTTTTTACGTATGCCGGCGGTTGGTTTTAATAACTGGCAGGTTTACGGCTCGCTTACGGCAGGATTACTCTTGCTTACAGCGTTTTTGTACATAGAAGGGACAAGCAAGCATCCTATGATGCCGCTGAGACTGTTTAATAGTAAAACATTTAGCGGGATAAATTTGCTTACGTTTTTTCTGTATGCAGGCTTAGGCGGCGGCATGCTATTTATGTCGTTAAATTTAGTGCAGGTACAGGGATACAGCCAGTTGCAATCAGGTTTAACTTTTTTGCCTTTTACGGTGCTCATGATCTCCATTGCACGTTATGCAGGTGCTATTGCCGATAAAAAAGGGCCGCGTTTACTACTTATTGTTGGTCCGGCTTTGGCGGGAGTGGGGTTGCTGATGCTCTCGTTCATAAAACAAACTGCAGGGCCTTCTGATTACTGGACAAGTTTTTTCCCTGGTGTGATAGTTTTTGGTTCTGGTATGTCATTAACTGTAGCGCCGCTTACCGCAACGGTAATGGGTTCGGTGAGTGATCATTTTTCGGGCACCGCCTCAGGCATTAATAATGCCATGACCCGCATTGCCAACGTTTTTGCCAATGCCATTTTTGGTGCATTGGCTGTACTGTTTTTTTCGGGCGCTATGCAGGGCGAATTAAAAAAACTCCCGCTGAACGAAAAGGATAAAAAGGAGGTTATCGCGCAGTCGGCCAATTTGGGAAATGCCAAAGTGCCTGCTAATATTGATGGGGTCAATAAAAAGGCAATTGAAATTGCATATCATAATGGATTTATTTCGGCTTATAGCAATATTATGCGGATTTGTGCAGGGTTGGGGTTTTTAGGTGCACTGATGTCGGTTATTTTTATCAGGAACAGCGCTGTTAAAAAAGAGTGATTTTTCGTAGAGACGCAGCACATGCGTTTGCTTTTGGGCAGGCAGCCGAAAATCAATAACGCAGATGCATGTGATGCGTCTCTGCAAGGGTAACCATATGAAAAATTAAATCAGCTTTGCAACCATTTGTTTATCATCATCGTCTACCTTGTAAAATCAGATCCATCTAAAACTTACCGCTATGCTAAATCTAATATCCCCGCGAAATTTTGTAAAACTATTTGCTACTTGCTTTTTATGCCTTATCACTATCAGCGCGTTTGCACAGGATAAAACCAAAACGATAGGCAATAAGCTGCGGACCGGCTCATCCAACACTTCTTTCGATGCCGTTAAAGGCAGACAAGTTGGCATTGAAATGAATGCAGGTAAAAAACCTGTTCAGTTGCTCAGGCTAAGTTTCCACACCCAGAACCGTTCAAACGATAGTATCCCATTTAAAGTAAATGTTTATCAAATGGCCGGGAAGTTTCCAAACGAAGCTAATTTGGTTAAAGACGAAATAAAAGGCTATATCAAAAAATATAATAACCAGGATAATCACCAGCTAATTACAGTAGATCTATCGCCATATAATGTTAAGGTAGCCGGAGATATTGTAGTTTCTATTGAATTTTTGACAACTAAAACCGGTTCAAATATTGGTTTTGCCTGTGGTTTGTTTAACGGCGGCACCTTTCACAAAGACCTTGAAACCGAGCCATGGAAAAAGATCCCGGTTGTAGGCGTTGATTTTAATGTGTTGGTGAAAAAGTTAAAATAGATGCTTTAAATCCCCCTTTAAGGATACCCTTTCAAAGAAAAGCTTCTAAAAGACAAAGTCAGAAAGGTCATCAGGGGCCATAATACCAGAATTGGACATCAGACGGTATTGCTGAATAAAAATCGCGTTTACATCTTAGCGATAAAAGCATATATTTGGGTTGGTACATTTAAACTAAACATTAAGCCACCATGATGTTTGTATATGTAAGTTGTATACTGTCTCAAAAATTCTGAAAAACACATGGTCCCTGATGATCTGTATATAGCAGACGATGCTGAACTGCTAACGCTGTTAAGTGAAGGTAATAAACCTGCCTTTGATGCTTTGTATAATAAGTATTGGAAACAGGTTTACAATGCAGCTTATAAAAGGCTTAATGATACCGAGCGGGCGCAGGATATAGCCCAGGATGTATTTGTACAGTTATGGGTGCGCGGTTCGAAATCGCCAATTGAAAATTTGCCTGCCTATTTGCTGGTTGCCGCCCGTAATGGTGTTTTTAAATACATGGAAAAGGAATCGCGCTATGAGGCCCTGCCTGATACCGCACAGGAAATTGAAAGCCCCCTTGGCCGCGCCGATGCCAATGTACTACATGACGAGTTTTTGAAAGCTTTTAATGAGCTCATAGATACCTTGCCTCCCCAGCAACGCATCATATTCAATTTACGCTTTAATGAAGGCCTCTCAAGCCAGCAAATTGCCGATCAGTTGCAGATCTCGCCCAAAACCGTTCGCAACCAGATGGGGAAGGCCCTTGCTACACTTCGTAAGTCACTTTTCTTACTTCATGTGCTGCTTTATTTTTATCAAAAAGGTTGATAAAACGTTTTTATTATTGAATTGGTGTATTATTTTCACTCTTGTTGGTATTTTGTTGCGGATATTTTACCTGTTTGGCTTTAAAAGTATGATCTTTTCAAAAAAAAGTTTAAAAATATTTTTAATTGACGTGGGCTATTTTCATTTTGCCGACTCATGTATATATAAAGGATGTAAATGGACGAGGCGAGCAAACAATATTTTATACAAATACTAACAAAATACAGGCTTGGAGAGGCTACGCAGGAAGAAATTAAGTTCCTGCAGGCATATTACAACCTGTTTGATTTAAATGATGATCTTATTACTGATGAGAACGAGGCCGACTATGCACACCTGAAAGACGCCATTAAAGCTACGATTGATCAAAGAATAGCGCAGTACGAAAAAAAGCCCGTTACCCTGCCTTCAAGATCTGGCTGGATCAGGTACGCCATGGCAGCCTCAATTCTGTTGTTTATTTCGGTTGGTGCGTACTTTTTTATTCGCAACAGCCGTAAGGGCGATAATTTTGCAGTAAATACTTATAAAGGGATAGTGCCTGGTACTAACAAAGCTACGCTTACTTTAGCCAATGGTGCAACCATATCGCTTGATGACGCTAACAATGGGCAGATAGCTAAACAAGCCGGTGTTAAGATCACCAAGACCGCCGATGGGCAGATCGTTTACCAGGCCGAGGCGACAGGGCAGGAGCAGGCCGTTCAAAATACGGTTACCACGCCAAAAGGAGGTCAGTACAAGATCATCTTGCCCGATGGTACCAATGTTTGGCTTAACGCGGCTTCGTCAATAACTTATCCAACGGTATTTAAAGGTGCTAATCGTGAGGTAACACTCAATGGCGAAGGATACTTTGAAGTGGCTAAGAATAAAGCAATGCCTTTTAGGGTAAAATCTACCCTGCAAACTATAGAGGTGCTGGGTACGCATTTTAATATTGATACTTATGTTGATGAAGCACAGGTAAAAACCACGCTGCTGGAAGGTTCGGTAAAGGTTATTTCGGCAACCAGCTCCACGCTTATTATTCCCGGTCAACAGGCAGTAATTGACAGGGAAGGCAATGGCGCTATCAGCAAGCGGCAGGCAAACCTTGATAAGGAAGTGGCCTGGAAAAACGGTGTATTCTCATTTGCAGATGAGGATATTCGTGAGGTAATGCGCCAGGTGAGCCGCTGGTATGATATTGATGTGGTTTATGAGGGGGATATGCCCCACGAAA
This sequence comes from Mucilaginibacter sp. P4_A11, assembly GCF_056402535.1. NCBI lineage: Bacteria > Pseudomonadati > Bacteroidota > Sphingobacteriia > Sphingobacteriales > Sphingobacteriaceae > Mucilaginibacter > Mucilaginibacter sp. P4_A11. The sequence goes on along the minus strand of NZ_JBFUHE010000003.1, from coordinate 252,650 downwards.
AGTTTTTTGGCGAAATTTCAAGAAGCAGCAACCTGGCCGATGTTTTCAGGATCCTGGAGCTTAACAACATGAAATTTGCGGTAGAAGGCAAAACGGTGAAAGTATCCTACAGTAAATAATATTTAACCTTAAACTTTATACTAACAACTAAACAACAACTAAACGCTAAAACTAAAACAAAACTTAATGGAAAAACAACTACGATAAATCTCAGATACAACTCACATTAACAGACCAAAAAATAACCGGAAGCCTCTCACCGCTTCCGGTTTAAAATAGGTCAGACAGCACAAGATGTCGAAGCCCTGGGCTGCATTTTATTAACCCAATCTTATTCAAAAATATGAAATTAACTTTTCTTTACAACGCCGTATGTGCAATACGGGGGGTAAAGTGCAAATTCTTATTAGTATTGAAACTCACCACTATACTGTTGCTTGTTGGCGCGTTACACTTATCCGCAGCAAGTTATTCTCAAACGGTGACTATATCCGGTAAAAACAAAAGCCTTGAATCGGTTTTTAAGGATATAAAGCGTCAAACCGGCTATTTGTTTTTTTATAGCGAGAAAGTGAATTTAAAAGGCAAAACAGTTGATGCCGATTTTCATGATACGCAGCTTGTTGATGCGCTTAACGCGTGCCTTAAAGACTATGATCTGAGTTTTACTATCGTATCCAAAACCATCGTAATCCAAAATAAAATACCCGAACCCAGGCCGGCCCCGGTTATTGCCATGAACAAAATACCGGTGAGTGGCCGTGTATTGGATTCGGTAAGTAAAACCACCTTGCCGGGCGTAAATATTGCAGTTAAAGGAAGCAAGGGAGTAATAGGCCAAACCAACGAGAAAGGTGAATTTAATGTACAGGCTGATGCAGGGCAAACATTAGTATTCTCGTTTATCGGCTACAAATCGGTGGAAGTTAAGGTGGTACCAGGCCAATCGATTGTAGTTAAGCTTTTACCCGATATTAATAACATTAAAGATATTGTGGTTACCGGTTACCAGGTTATCAAAAAAGATAACTACACCGGTAATGCCATTACCGTAAGCGGTGCCGACCTGAAACGTAATAACCCGCAAAACCTGATCAAAAGCATCGCTTCGTTTGATCCGTCGTTCAAGGTGCTTGATAATAACTTTGCCGGTTCTGATCCCAACAAATTGCCGAAGATAAATGTGAGGGGCGCTACAGCTATTCCTTCCATCAGCGATGATATACTTGACCGTAACAACCTTTCAAGTAATTATAATCTTCCGGCATTTATCCTTGACGGCTTTGAAGTATCGCTTCAAAAAGTAGTTGACCTTGATATTAACCGCATCGAATCAGTTACCTTATTGAAAGATGGTGCCGCTACCGCGGTTTATGGTTCAAGGGCTGCCAATGGTGTAATGGTGATCACTACCAAAGCACCTGTAGCCGGAAAGCTGCAATTATCATACAATTATGAGCTTACATTCAACGGGCCTGACCTGTCCGATTATCATGTGCTTAATGCCAAACAAAAAATTGCTTATGAGCAGTTGGTCGGCCTCTATGATACACAGACATCCACCAGCGGTGATACCAAGCAGGACGATCTTAATGCCCAGCTGTTTACCCGTTTGAAAAATGTAGCCAGTGGTGTTAATACCTATTGGTTATCGCAGCCGTTAAGAAACGCTTATCAGCAAAAGCATTCGGTTTATGCGCAGGGCGGCGATCAGTCGTTTAGGTACGGTATCGATCTGCGTTATCAGACACAGCCGGGTGTCATGAAAGGGTCTGACAATACAAGATATAGCGGCGGGGTTAATTTTACCTATAATCCGAATGCAAAACTTATCATCAGGAACGATCTTACTATTACCCAAGTCAACCAGGCTAACTCTCCTTATGGCGATTTTTCAACTTACGTAAATGCCAATCCTTATTTCCCGATAAAGGACAGCACAGGCAGATTAGTACAGGAGCTCGCAAACTGGCGGGTAAACACCGGTCGCGAGGGAACAGATCAGTATATAACCGAAAATGTTTTTAACCCGCTGTATGAAGCCAGCCTGAGCAGCTTTAATAAATCCGCTTATACGGAAATATTGGAGTCATTCTCGGCCGATTATAAATTATCAAAAAGTTTTAGGCTAAGGGCATTAATGAGTGTAAATAAAACAAATACTACCTCAGACAATTACGTATCGCCATTAAGCAGTAAGTTTTATAATACAGCATCCGATAAATTAAACAATAGGGGTAGTTATGACTATGGGGCTAACGCCAGTCTTAATCTTGATGGAAACGTAACTATCAATTATAACAAGCAACTGGGTGACCATTATTTTAACCTTGTTTTAGGTGCCAATATTTTGGCTTCAAAGGCCGACGTTAAATCGTTTTCGGCTCAGGGCTTTTCAAATGACAGGTTTACCAACATAGGCTTTGCGCGCATTTATAAAGAAAATTCGGGGCCATATGGCGATGTAACTAAGTCAAGAACAGCCGGTGCTTTCTTTTCAGGTAACTACGCGTTCCAAAACAAGTATCTTTTGGATGCTTCTGTAAGGGTGGATGGTTCATCAGCTTTCGGCGCCGACAGACGTTACGCTCCTTTCGGATCGTTAGGTATTGGTTGGAACATTCACAAAGAAAACTTTTTCCAGGGTTCAAAAGTAATAAGCCAGCTGCGTCTTAAAGGAAGCATCGCTACCCTTGGCTCTATCGGCTTTCCTGCATATCAGTCACGCTCAATTTACTTATATGATACCCAGCACTGGTATTCTACAGGAATTGGCGCTACCATATTAGGCTATGGAAACAGTAACCTGGAGTGGCAAAAGACCCGCACCTCTGACGTAGGTATGGACATTGGTTTATTTAAAGACAGGATAGTTATATCTCCAAGATATTACTACAAACTTACCAAAGGGCTAATCACCGACATCAACCTTGCTCCATCAACAGGTTTTACTACATATAAAGATAACCTTGGTGATATGTCAAACAGGGGTTATGAACTTTATCTCGTAGCTCAGGTTTTCCACACAGCCGATTGGAACATAAACCTGACAGGTAACCTTGCTCACAACGTCAACAAAATAGTTAGTATATCTGATGCGCTGAAAGCCTTCAATAACAATATAGATAATTTCCAAACCAATACAGACAATAATGCTTTTTCAACACCGCTAACCCGGTATGTTGAAGGCAAATCGCTTAATACCATTTACGCAGTTAAATCTTTAGGCATCGACCCTGAAAACGGTAAAGAGATATTGGTGAAAAAAGACGGTACCCTAACCTATGAATGGGATGTTAAGGATGTGCAGGATGTGGGCAACACCGCACCAAAGGCCGAAGGTTTTTTTGGCAGCTCAGTATCATACAAAAGATTTTTGATGAGCTTTAGCTTTCATTACCGTTTTGGCGGTCAGTCGTTCAATCAAACCCTTATCGATAGGGTTGAAAATGCCGACCCGCGCTTTAACGTTGACAGCCGTGTATTGGAGCAAAGGTGGAAAAACCCCGGAGACCACACGTTTTTCAAAAACATTACCGACCTCACTGATACTTACGTGTCATCGCGGTTCATACAAAAAGATAACCTGATCGAACTGCAGTCACTATACTTTTCATATGATTTTAACCCGAAGGCTATCCGCAGCCTTGGGCTTCAAAATCTGAGACTGGCATTCACGGCAAACGATGTTTTCAGGGCTTCAACTATTCAGGCAGAGCGGGGTATCAATTATCCCTTCGCCCGCAGCTTAACATTTTCATTATTGGGTTCATTTTAACACATAACCATGAAGAGATATTTAATTTTTATAATTCCATTGCTGGTGTTTACATCATGTAAAAAGTTTTTGGATGTACAGCCAGAATCTGATGTAGCGAAGGAGCAGCTGTTTAATACTGAAGATGGATTTGAGGAGGCGTTAAATGGGGTTTATGCAAGATGCACAAAAGCAGATTTGTATGCAGGAAACCTTACGTTCAGTAACCTTGACATCATGGCGCAAAACTATTCGTTTTCTAATACCGATTATCAAAAGATTGCTTCTTTTCAATACAAGCAGAGCATTTTAAAAGATAAGAACAGCCAGATTTGGTCGGCTGTTTACAATGCTATCGGCAACTGTAACGAGATACTCCAGGTAATAGACAAACAAAAGGCTGTGTTTTCGGGTAACAACTATGCTATCATCAAAGGTGAGGCACTTGCGCTGCGCGCGTATCTTCATTTTGATCTTTTACGCATGTTTGCCGCTTCGTATAAATACAACCCCAATAGCAAAGGGATACCTTATGTTACTAATGTTAGCATTAAAAGTACGCCCTTTTCATCGGTTAGCGATGTAATTAACTATGCTATAATTGATTTGCGCAATGCACGCACGCTGTTAAGTAATACTGATCCTATTATTTCGGCAGCTTATATTGTTGGTTACCCCAATAAAACTTATCCCGCCGGATATACAGGAACTAAGCAAACAGAAACTACAAGTAATACTTTGTTTTTGCAAAACCGCAGGCACAGACTTAATTATTATGGCGTGTGCGGTGAGCTTGCAAGGGTTTATCTGTACAAAAATGATTATCAAAATGCGCTTTCAAATGCAAATGATGTAATAAATGCCAACAAGTTTCCCTGGACACAAAAGGATGATGCTTTTAACAATAACGTTGCGCAAAAAGACAGGATATTTTACAATGAGTTAGTATTTGGCTGGTATGCGCCGTTCGCCAATGATAATGACGCACTTGTTAAATTATTCAGCCAGACAAATACTGCACAATATCAGCCAACACCACTACAGTTGGATAATATATATGAAAAAAGCACCGTTGGTGCCGAAGACTGGCGCTACAGGCAATGGTTTTTTACAGCTACTGACGTAACGCCAAACCGCAGCTACCTGGTTAAATATTTAGTTAACAGTTCGCCGCAGATAAACCTGCACCCCCTTATGGCGCCGGCTTTTCGTTTAACCGAAGCATACTATATAGCGGCAGAGGCAAGTTACGATAGCAATCCAACAAAAGCCATTGAGTATTTAAATACCGTACGTACGCACCGCGGCATTATTGATCCCTTGCCTGCAACTTTAGGCAAAACGGCTTTTATGAATGAGCTGGTTAAAGAAGCCCGTAAAGAATTTTATGGCGAGAGCCAGATATTTTATATGTATAAAAGGTTGAACCTTGACATAGTGGCGGGTAACGGCCAGGTTTATCCTGCATCAAACAGCATATACGTGTTCCCGGTTCCTGACGACGAAGCAGCTTATAATAATTGATCCCAAACCATTTATTACAATGAAAAGAAATATATTTTATGTTTTAGTGGCCGTTGCAGTTCTTTTTGGCTGCAAAAAAGACCAGTTACTCACATATGGTTCCAGGGATAACATTTACCTGAATTATAAGGATAAAGACAAAAAACAGGATACCTCGATATTAACCTATTCTTTTGCTTATAATCCTACCCTGGCTCAGGATACTATCTGGGTTCCGGTAATTATTTCGGGACAAAGGTCAAAAAACGAAAGGAAATTTGCGATAACCGTAGTTGACACGGCTACTACAGCCAAAGCGGGTTTGCATTATGAAGCGCTTAAGCCATCCTACACTATGCCTGCTGACTCGGGTACCATAAAAGTACCGGTGATCATTAAGAATAGTGACCCTGAGCTTGCAAATAAATCGGTAATGCTCACTATAATGGTTTCTGGCGGGCAGGATTTTGACTCGTCGCTGCCGGCGATGTTAAGAAAAAGATCTATCCTTTATTCGGCACGCCTGGAGCAACCGGCCTGGTGGATTTACTGGATGGGTAACCTTGGTACTTATAGCAGGATAAAACACCAGTTATTCCTGATTTCTTCGGGCACCATCGATCTTGTTGATATGTCAAAACCGAATGCTTATCTCCAGATCCCGCGTACGCTTTATTACATAGACAATGTGAGAACTTTTGTGAACGATCCATTTGCCTGGGTAGCGCGATACCCGGAAAAGGGTTATGTACTTACCAAGAGGGCTAATGGAAGTAAGGATTATGATTTTTATAATTCTTCTTCGCCCGATAAGAAGTTTTACCTCAAGTATTACGATCAGGCAGGCAGGTATTTTTTTGTTGATGAAAATGGTCAACAGGTTATTATCAATTAAACACTTAGGTCATGAAATTTAAATCGATAGCTATATTGGCGCTCATAACGGTACTTTATACCTCATGTAAAAAAGACCTGGGCAATTATGTATACTCGCCACCTTCAGAACCGGTAGTTGCCGGTATTAATAACGCCACAATTGCGGCCCTGCTGGGTGATACCCTTATTATAAAGCCTAAGGTTACCCTTGCCGGTGCCGACCCGCTTAAGGATCTTGATTTTGAATGGCATATCACCGTTCAGGAGGAACTCCGGGAAGCGGTTTACAAGGGCTATCCGCTTAAAATGGTTTACAATTTAGGTCCTGGCGATCGTACCAGCAAGCTTATAATCACCGATAAACGGAATGGGTTGTTTTACAATTTTCCTTTCAAAATAACGGGTACAACCCAGTTTTCGGCGGGTAGCATAGTGTTGAGTAATGATAACGGGGTTACTAAACTATCATTTGTAAAACCCGATAAAACGATATTGGGCGATATCTATAAATCGCTTAATAAGGATGATCTGCCTGTAAACCCGGTTGAACTGTATTACTCAAAACCACTGGTTTACCAACCTAATACCAAAGAGGAATACTGGGTATTAAGTAATGATCCTAATAAAAGCGGGGTAGTGCTTGATGCCAGTACATTATTGAAGCGGACGGATTTTTCATCGCAGTTCTTCTCACCGCCTGCCGTGATCAGCTCAGGGTATCTTGAACCGTTTTTGGGCCCGGTACAAATGGGAACAATACCAACAGGCGTGATCAACGGCAAGCTATACGTTGGTGTTTCATCTACAGCGCCCTTTGCTGATGACTACGGCAAGTTTGCAAATGCACAAGCCGGCGATTATAATATGTCGAAATATTTTACGCACGGCAGCTCGTTTTTTATTGGTTACGATCTTAAGGGAAAAGTATTTATCACATTTGGTGCCGATGGTACTTATTCGGGTACTAACTACAAAGTTGATACCGCAAGTACCGGTTTTGATCCCAAAAATGTAGGATACGATAATCTGTTGTTCATGAAACCTATAGAGGGCGGCCCATCTTACGCTTTCTTTAAAACCGCGGCAGGCACCATAACCGAACTGAGTTTCAGCTATCCTATGGGGAGTGACAGGACATTTAGGGGTTTGGGCAAACGCACATTTAAAGGCAGCACCTTAGTTGATGACGATACCAAATGGGTGGTTAATAGCTTGAACGTGTTCTATTTTTCATCAAAAGGGAAAATATATCGCTATAATCCTATTAATGAAGATATAAGGCAGCTTGATGCGGATTTTGGCGGCAAAAAAATATCGATGATCAAGATCAGTATGGACGATAATACCCTTACCGTTGGCGCGAGCGGGGCTGTTTATACTCTTGATGTAAGTATTTCCAAAACCGGCAACATCACTAAAACAATAAGTGGCATACCTGGCGAACCAATTGACATAGTTATTAAATAGCAACTAACCTATCAAACCATATGAAAATAATAAATAGCAGCACGAAAGTTTTTGTGCTGATGGCAACAGCTGTGACTTTAATTAGCGCTTGCTATAAAAGTAAACTGGCTGGTAATCAGGATAAACCTCAGGTTAAGCCGGTTTTTCACGACTACCTGTCACAAGATTCGATTACCAGGGGGCCTTATACATTGATCTTTACCAATTACTCCCCCGATTTTGCTACCGACGCAGGGAATAAAGTAAAAGAACGAATGATTGAAGCTTTTTTTAAGGTTTATGCGGAGGAGTCGGCGATTTATAATCCTAAAACAGCGGTAAAAGTTCATTTCAATATTGATCCATCATATACAGGCGTGGCCGAAACCGGAAATGCTATAGTACGCGTTAATCCGAAATGGATGCTTGCAACCCCTACAGATCTGGACGTAGTTACCCATGAAGTAATGCACATAGTACAAGCCTACAAAGGAAATAATCCCGGTTGGTTGGTTGAAGGAATTGCCGACTACGCCCGCTATACCCTCGGGATCGATAATGCAACTGCAGGCTGGTATTTGCCGGCTTATAGTGCAGATCAGAGCTATACCGGTAGTTACAAAATTACAGCTCGCTTCCTGGTTTGGCTTGATAAGCACGTTAAGGCAGGTATAGTAAAAAGCCTGGATCAGGCTTGCCGTGATAACACCTACTCAGATCAAACCTGGAAATCATTAACCGGTAAAACGGTTGATGAGCTTTGGGTTGCTTATAGTATAAATCCCGCTCTTTAATATCTATACCCGGAACTGTGACAGTACCGGGTATATTTAATTGTTTACGGCTTTTAAAAGTCAAAAAGTAAAAAATGAAATTAAAATTATCGGTGCCGGCCATGTTGTTCACATTTATAGCATCAGCCCCAAAAGCCAACTTTAGCATTATCGACCATATTGGTAAGCTTAATAAGCCGCATGAAACACTGAATGCTAAGCTTGCCGAACTTTTTAATAACTAACCGAGTCATGAAAAAAAAATTATTGCTCCTGCTGTTGTGTATCCTGATACATAGCATCGCCTTTGGTAAAATAGCTGAAAACGGTACAGATAAAATATCGCTTAAAGTATTATATGTGGGATATGATCCCTCAAAACCTAAACCTGAACATATCAACTATTATAGCACATCGGCAGGTGCAATTGATGATGCTTACAAAACCCGGATGGCCGATTTTAAGGCGTTCCTTGAAAGTCGCTTTGATAAGGTGGAGGTAATTGACGTACGGGATTACGACGCCGCTATGTCAGATAAAGCGGATGTTACCATTCTTGATGCTGGTCCGGTAAAGTTGCCTGCCGGTTTTGACCGTCCTATGATCCTGATGCATGAAATGGCGCCTAACGTGGGGTTGCCAATCGGCCTCAAGTTCGATTGGTATTGTCAGTGTTTGGAGGATGATGCGCTGAACATCAAAACAAACCATGCCATATTTAATACGCCGATAAAGGTTAAGCTAACCTTGGTTAACAGACCTACACCGGGATCGTTTTTTAATGGTTTCCAGGGAGCAACCACGCCAAAGGAACTGCCTATGTGGAAGGTGATCAAAGAAGAGCCCGCTGCAAAAGATAAGTATATTATAGGCATGGTAGCCCACGGCGAAGGGTTTAATGACTCGCCCGATGCAGAAGCTATAAGCGGTGGTGTATGTCTGAAAAATGCCGAAGCGGTGGCCTTGGGGCGCCAGGGTAATTACTTTATGTGGGGTTTTTCCGGTTCGCCTGATCACATGACCGATGAAGCTAAGGATGTTTTGGTGAATACTGTTTGCTACATCAAGAAATTTGATCATCAGAAACCCATCATGAAAAAGGTGCAGATCGAGAACCGCGAATGGGTAAACGAAATGATCTACCGCGCGGATAAGGGCCTGTACGAAAAAGCGTTAATAGCGCGGAAAGAAGGCAACGCCCGTCTGCTCAAAATGCAACAGGAACTTAAGGACAGGAAAGCAAAAGGTGAGGATATTGGCAGAGGCAACGAAATGTTTTTGAAAATGCCTGTAACCGATGAGATGCAAAGCTTTGAAGATTATCTGAAAGGCTGGACGGGCAGCGGTATGTACGATATGTTTGGTACCAATACAACAGCTTATCATAAATATTACCTTGCCAACCTTGAATACTTTTACCCGCTTGATGCATACTCTTTACAGGTTGATGAAGATGCCAAAAAACTGGGTATTTCGAATCGCAAAGTAGAGCTGCTTGAAAAATGCATCAAAATGCTTGAAAAAGGGGAGGAGCCTGCACTGGCGCAAAGAGTATTGGAAAGATATACCACCGAAAAATTCGCATCGGCCAAAGAATGGCGTGATTGGCTGACCAAAAACAAGGCAAATCTTTATTACACTGAATCGGGCGGTTTCAAATTCATGGTGAATACTTATAAAACCGAAACAGCGGCAATTGCACCGGCAACATCGGGCGGTAGCAAAACTGCAAATGCCGCTGTGCCAACCCTTGCCGATCCGGTAGCGATTAGCGCGAAACTGGTTGATGGTGCAGCGGGGAAAAAAGAGGTAGTAGTTGACGCTACTATTTTAAATGGATGGCATATTTATGCATACGTACCTAAAGATAGTCCGTTTATACCAACCCAGGCAGTTATTGAGTTGCCACAGGGCATAACAAGCACTGAGTGGCAAAGCTCTGCCGGCGTACCATTTACCGGCGGTGAAGGCATGTTTGTATGGGAAAATAAAGCAACTTTTAAAACCGAAATAGACGCGGCCACGCTTAAACCGGGTATGGTAATTAAATGCGGACTTTACTACCAGGTTTGCGACAATAACAAATGCTTTCCTCCAAAAAGGAAATTAGTTGAGCTACAGGTGTTATAATGTCATCGGCATGAAAAAAAGAATTTTAACAGTGTGTGCTATGGTAGTGTTTGGCTTAGCCGGGGTAAAACAGGCAGCTGCTTTTACGGTGATGCCTGCAGATACCGTGGTGACCAATCCCAATTTGGTGGTTGGCAAAGTGTTGCCCGAGTTTACGCTGCAAGATCCGAATGGTAAGGCCGTCAAACTATCATCAATAAAAGGCCGCGTGGTGCTTATTGATTTCTGGGCGTCGTGGTGTATGCCATGCCGGGCAGCTATTCCGCACCTCAAGGAATTATATCAAAAATATCACGCCAATGGGTTTGAGATTGTAAGTATTTCAATTGATCAAAACAGCAAGGCCTGGAAAAATGCCATGTTAAAAGAGGCAATGCCATGGGAACAGGGGATAGATAGATACGAGGATGGCAAAGATGCATCGGTAATGATGAATGCTTTAGGTATCCAGTCGGTGCCGTTTGCTATTGTGCTTGATGCTGCCGGAAATGTGGTTTTAGTAAACCCAGTGGCAGCGGATATAGATGCGCAGCTTAAAAAGATATTTAACAGTTAAAAATATAAATGGGTAGCATTGGCTATCATAAAGAAGTCCCGGTAGGACGTTTTATTAGTTTTAGTTAATTTAATTTTCCGGAGAGCCGGTTTAATACCGGCTCTTTTTTAAATTAGCGCTAAATCCTAACCCGATAAACAAAATATGAAAAACATAAGAAGTACTATTTTATTGGCCAGCGTAGGTCTTGCGCTTAGCTGGTCGTTTCAGGCAGCGCCGACCTGGGCACAGGTTAGTAAACCTCAAATAACCAAAGCTGTAGCCGAAAAGAACCTGCCGCTTGACCCTGCGGTGCGTACCGGCAAACTACCTAATGGTTTTACCTATTACATACGCCATAACGAAGAGCCTAAAAAACGTGTCACCTTTTACCTTGCCAACAAAATTGGTTCGGTACTGGAAGATGACAGCCAGCGAGGCCTTGCTCACTTTATGGAGCACATGAGCTTTAACGGTACTAAAAACTTCCCAAAGAATGAGCTGGTAAGCTATTTGCAAAAATCGGGTGTACGTTTTGGGGCCGATTTAAATGCTTATACTTCGTTTGACGAAACGGTGTACCAGCTTCCTATCCCGTCGGATAATCCGGAGATCCTGAAAAATGGTATCCAGATCATGCGCGATTGGGCACAGGACGCTACTTTAGATCCTACTGAAATTAATAAAGAACGCGGCGTTGTGCTGGAAGAGAAGCGTTTGGGTAAAGGTGCGCAGGAGCGGATGCAACGGGCTTACCTGCCGGTGATCCTGAACCACTCACGTTATTCATTACGCCTGCCTATTGGTACCGATGAAGTGCTGAACAACTTTAAGCCCGAAGCCATTAAGCGTTTTTATCATGATTGGTACCGCCCGGATTTACAGGCTTTGATCGTAGTGGGGGATATCGATGTGAATCAGATGGAGAAAACGGTTAAAGCAAAGTTTGGTGATCTAAAGAAACCTGCTGCCGAAAAGCCGCGTACCAAATATACGGTGCCATTAACGGGCCAAAATCAGTTCATTGCTATCACTGATAAGGAAATGACGGTAACCGTAGCCCAGGTGTTTATGAAGCAACAAGCGCTTGCTCTGCATACTGCTTCTGAATATCGTCAAAGCATTATTCGCGGTTTGTTTAACAGGATGTCTGGTGCACGTTATGCTGAAATCATGCGCCAGGCTAATCCTCCATATTTACAGGGAGGTGCAGATCTGAGCGGCTTTTTAGGCGGATTGGATACCTATAGCGTATATGCTGTAGCCAAACCCGGCGAACTGGAAAAAGGTTTCAAAACCGCCTGGCGTGAAACCGAAAGGATCAAACGTTTTGGCTTTACCCAAACCGAGCTTGACCGCGCCAAACAAAGCTTCCTGAGCGATATGGAAGCCTCGCTGAAAGAAAAAAACAAAACCAACTCCGATAGTTACGTTAACGAATACCTGCAATACTTTTTAAAAGGAACTGCGGCACCAGGCATAAGCTATGAGTATGATCTGGTAAAAAAAGACTTGCCAGGCATAGCGCTTAGCGAGGTTAATGCGGTTACCAAAACATCAATTAAAAACACTAATCGTGACGTGATGCTGCTGGCACCGGAAAAGGATAAAGCAACCCTTCCGGCCGAAGCGGTAGTTAATACCTGGATAAAAGATGTTGAAACTGAAGATCTGAAACCTTATAATGATGAGGTAAGTAAACAGCCACTATTAGCTAATGCTCCAGCTGCAGGAAAAATCACAGGCGAAACCAAAGATGCTACATTGGGTACTACTACCTTAACCTTAAGTAACGGTATTAAAGTTGTACTTAAACCAACCGATTTTAAAGATAACGAGATCTTGTTCAGCGCTTCGGCACCGGGTGGTACTTCGCTTTATAGCGATGCTGATTTCGAGTCGGCTAAAAATGCTTCAGGTATGGTGGAATCATTTGGGGTAGGTAATTACAATCCTACACAGCTTGAAAAATACCTTTCGGGTAAACAGTTAAGTGTTAGTCCATATATCAGCGAGCGCACGCAAGGTGTTAGTGGCAGTTCAACTCCTAAAGACCTGGAAACCGCGTTTGAACTTATCTACGGTTATTTAACCGAGCCACGTAAAGATGCCGACCTGTTCCAGGGAATTATTACCAGCTCAAAAGCAGGGCTTGCCAACAGACTGAATGATCCTAATGCTGTTTTTCAGGATACTTTAAGTGCTGTGTTGGGTAATCACAACGTTCGTCGTACAGGTCCGAGCATTGCCAAGATCGATCAGATCAGTCTTGACCGCGAGTATGCTATTTATAAAGAGCGTTTTGCCGATGCATCGGGCATGACCTTCACCTTTGTAGGTAATATCGACATTGAAAAAATTAAGCCGTTGCTTGAAAAATACATAGCCTCATTACCGGCTAAAAACCTTGGCGAGCAAGCTAAAGACCTGGGCATCCATATCCCCGAAGGGCAGATAGCTAAAAACGTATATAAAGGTTCGGAGCCTAAAGCCACGGTTGATTTGATCTGGTCGGGCCCGTTTGAATACAATGCTGCCGAAAAGATCCAGCTGGATGCTTTGAAAGAGTGTTTGGAGATCAGGTTGATCGAACGTTTAAGGGAGGATGAAAGCGGCGTTTATTCGCCGGGTGCTTTTGCCAATAACAGTAAATTCCCTACACAACGGTATTCAATATTCGTTTACTTTGGTTGTGACCCTAAAAATGCCGACAAATTGGTAGCGTCAACACTTGATGAGATCAGCAAGATCAAAACCAACGGCCCGGCACAGGTTAACATCGATAAATGGCGCGCCGAAAGTATCCGCAGCAGGGAAACGGCAGTGCGCACCAACGGTTTCTGGCTGGGTTATATAGGTGGACAGATCAACGACAAAGAAGACCTGCACCAATTGGATACCTATACTAAGGATTTGAACAGCGTAACTGTAGAAAGCGTAAAAGCCACTGCTCAAAAATACCTGAGCGGTAAAAATTACATCCGCATGCAATTGCTTCCTGAGGCAACTGCCAAGCCATAAGGCTGGTAGTGATCAGATGTGATTAACAAGAAAAGGCCTGCATTGCGGGCCTTTTTTTGTTAAAAGTCTAATTATTGCTATTGTTGTTGCCACTATCCTTAAGGTCATCGTTGTTGATGGTCTTTTTAGGTTTTTTAGGCTTAGCCTGGGTAAGCCCGCCAATACGGTAACTAAACCTGATTTCAAAGCTCCTTATCTGTGTTATGCTAACAGCTTGCTGGCTGATATTGCCGGAATTAACCACCGTTGGTACGTGGAAGCCACTGGTCAGGAAATTATCGAGCCCAATACCGATACTGCCCTTTTTCTTGGCAAAATACCGGTTAAAGCTAACGTTATATACACCAAAACCTCCCTGGTAGCCCTGTAACTGGATCTGGCGCGAACGACGGAAAGTAAAAGCCTGGATAGAATACTTATCCGACAGATCATAACTACCAAATAAACGATAATTGGCTACCCAACCCTGGTTGTTAGCACGAAACAATGGATCAGGGTCCTGGTTATCAAGGCTAAGGTGATACAGATCAACCCCACCATTGATGCTTAGCTTATTGATTGGCGACAGGTTGAATGACAGGCTCAATCCGTAAGCATTCTGTTTTCCGAGGTTTTGGTACGAAGTTCTGATAGTATCACCACTGGATGTTCTGATGGTTTGAATAGCATCATTGGTATTACGCATAAAGGCAGATACATTGACGCTATTATTTTTGATATGGGTACTGTATCCCAGTTCAAAGTTATTGGTATACTCGGGCGAAAGTGCAGGGTTACCTACTGTAACACTAAGTGGGTTTGAGGCCTGGATATTAGGATTTAAAAACTCAAGCGATGGCCGCTGGATGCGGCGGGTAAAACCAAATTTGATCATATCCCCGTTATCAAACTTACGGGCCAGGTTTACACTGGGCACCAACACCCCATAGTTAGGGATAGTAACCGACGAGCCACTGTTGAAATCGGCTGTGATATTGGTGTACTCATACCTGGCACCTGCTTTTAACGTATAGTTTTTAATGGGAGATAGCGTATACGAAAGGTAACCGGCCGCTACATTTTGCTTATAGCTAAACGCGTTTGACAAATTAGCTGCTGAGATAGGCTGGTAATTAAGAGAGCCATCAGCAGCCGAAAAATAGGTATAATCACTGCTTACAGTCCTGATGATGTCTTTAGCGCCAAACTCAAACAATTGGTTTTTGAATGTAGGTGTCTGGTAATCGGCCTCAAAAGTGAGCTCCTTATTCACGCTGTTATTATTGTTTTTAAGGCCACCAGTTACCGAGCCGTTACTTTGATCGAGGTAGATATTCTCAAAATTGTTATTGCGGGTATTCTGGCTGTATTCGGTAAGGATGCTAAACTCCCGCTCGGGTTTCTTGCCTGTGAGTGTATAGGTTAACGTAGCGTCAACCTGGTTGGAATTATTGGTGATCTCGTTCCGCTGCAGCATAGAACTGGTAAGTTCGTCATTTAGATAACTTTGCGTCAGGAAGTTATTTTGGGTAGAAGGCCGGTTATTTGCTCCTATCACTACTCCTAAACTGAGCGAGTTATGCTCGCTGATATCATAATCCATGCCCAGGTTATATCTGCCGAACAGTGATTTATTTTTGGTTGTGGCGCTTTGTGTGGTTAGATAGGTATCGTTTGAAGTAAGACTGCTCACCGTTTGACTGTTGGTAAAGGAACCGGGTGAATTGTAGCTGCCACGGCCAAAGCCGCCCACCGAAAAGTTAAACTTACCTACTTTATACCCGCCATTAAGGCCAAGGCCCGATCCACGGGTACCGGCCGTACTGTTGATATTAAGCGTAAGCCCCTGAAGTGTATTCTGTTTCAACACGATATTGATGATGCCGCCCGAGCCTTCAGCATCATATTTAGCCGATGGTGAGGTGATCACTTCAACACTCTTAATCAGGTCGGCAGGGATTTGCTTGAGCGCATCCGCAACACTGGCCGACATCATGGCCGATGGTTTGCCATTGATAAGCACTTTGATATTTTGGCTGCCCCTCAGGCTTACATTGCCATCCATATCCACAGAAACCATCGGTACACGTTTCATAACGTCAGAAGCGTCACCACCACGCGCAGTGAGGTCATTTTCGGCATTGTAAACCGTGCGGTCGATTTTTTCTTCAACCAAAGCCTTTTTTGCAGTTACTTGTACTTCATTCAAAACTTTAGCATTAGGACTAAGCAGGATGCGTCCAAGCTTTTTTGTTTCTCCATCGGCCAAATTAACGCTTGATATGGTTTGATCTGCGTAGCTCAAAAAGCTGACCTTGATGCGATAGGTGCCCGCATTTAGTTTCCCGATAGAAAATTTACCGTCGGTACTGGTGAGCGAACCGGAAATAATTTTGCCGCTGGCCTGGTCAATAATGGTCACTGTGGCGTAATCAACAGGTTTGCCACTTACGGAATCGAGTACAACGCCCGTGATACCAGAGCCTGATTCGGTACGGTTAAGTATCGCATTAGTTTTCGCAGTAGCGTTTGCATGGGCCGCAAAAAGCACCGTAAAGAGCAATATGAAGAGGGACAGTTTTTTCATTTTTGATATTTATTCCAGCAAAGGAACCCATAATCAAAAATTTAATAAGCAATAATAGACCGTGAGCAAAAACTAATCGACGTACGAGTAATATCAATCGAAGTAGTTATTAAGCCAAGTCCACCCCGTTAGCCGTTATCTCTTAGCGAAGTTAACCATCCGGGAGTTTTAAGTTCAGAGATGAGGGTAGCCGCCAGGATCAGGCTACCACCCAGCAGCAACCGCCAGGAGAGTTCCTCACCTAAAATAAAGAACGCAGCTATCGCGCCAAACACCGGCTCAAAAAGATAAATAATGGATACCCTTTCGGCACTGATGTAGCGTTGAGCGATGTTTGAAATGGTGTACATATATGCTGTCGAAAACAGTGAGCAGAATATGATACCTGTCCAAAATGAATTGCTTTCCGGCAGCCAGTTGGCCTGTTTGTCTGATAATGCAAGGCAACCGGTAATAGCCGCGCAGGTTGCGAACATAGGCACAATGGTGCTTACGATATTCCGGGATTTGGAGTGCTTCTCGACTTTGATCAGGTAAAAGGCGAAAGCAAAGGAACCGGCAATTGTGTATAGGTCCCCGATATTGATGGAGAGGTCTTTCTTGATTGAAATGACAAATAAACCCATCAGGGCAATTGAGGCGGCAATCCAGATCTTGACCGGGGCGACAGCCCTGTAAAAGATAATTTTCAGCAACGGAATGATGACAACACACATCCCGGCAACAAAAGCACATTGTGAAGCGGTGCTATATTTAATGCCTGACGTTTGTAAACAGATACCGGCAGTGAGTGGCAGGGCTAAGGATATTCCTGTTTTAAGAGCGTCCAAGGTGATAGCTTTGACATGCTTCCAGAATATGACAGACAGGATCAGGGTGGCAGCTAAAAAACGATAACATAAAAAAGTAGACGAGGAAGCTTGCCCGATAGCCAGCTTGGTTATAGAAAAAGATATGCCCCAAAAGGCAGTGCCTAATATCAGCAGGAAAAGGAAAACGTTTTTTTTACCCATCATTTAATTATTTATCAGATTTTTTTTCATCATCAGATCTGTTTGTTCATCGGTACCCAGCCTGAAGATATGCTTGTCAAATTCTACAAAGCCGTTTTTCTTATAGAAGCTTAATGCACGGTGGTTATTTTCCCATACCCCAAGCCATACATAGCTTGCGTTGATCTGTTCAGCAATTTGAATGGCCTTATCATATAACAGTTGTCCCACCTTTTTTCCATGAAAGGCCTGTAGTACGTAGATCCGCTCAATTTCAAGTGCCTGATCATCTTTGATCTCCGTTTGTGCCTCTCCTAAGTTTAGCTTCAGATAGCCAACAACCTCGCCCTCAACTATGGCAAAGTAAAATTGGGATGATTGGTTACCAAGTTCGGCAGATAATTTTTCGGAAGAAAAGCTCGTTGTAAGATAGTCGTTCATGTTTTCTTCGGAATTGAGCGCCGAAAAGCTTTCATGAAAGGTTTGTATACTGATTTGTTGAAGCTTAGCCAGGTCTTTTTCCGTTATCTGTTTAATCGTAAGGGTTTCCATGGAACAAATATATGGTTGTATTAAATGCTATAAAATGCTATTTTGTCATTCATTAATGCATATATTGCATTAATGGATTTACTGCAAATCAGATATTTTTTGGCCCTGGCAAAGGAATTGCATTTTTGGAATACCGCCGGGAAGATGAATATTACCCAATCGGCGCTAAGCCGCCATATTCAGGCTTTGGAAAGAGAGCTGGGCCTGCAATTATTTGAGCGCAATAAGCGTAATGTTAAACTAACTCCTGCAGGCATTTTCCTGAAAGAAAAGTGGGAAACGGAATTAAATAAACTTGAGTTTATTCATCAGTTTGCCCGGCAAATACACCTGGGCGAAAGCGGAACCATCAGAATTGCACATCCCGATTCAATTTCCGGTTCGATCATGCCGGAGATCATGGCCCGGATAGCTCAGGCATTGCCTAAGCTTCAGATAGAATTGGTGCAGTTAATGTACGAGAATCAACAGGAATTTCTCAGGAACTATAAAATTGACCTGATCATCACCAGGGACAATAATAATGCGCCGGGGATCCAATCGAAAAAAATTTATACCGATCATTTGTCGATTGTTGTTCCGGAGGATCATCCCTATCGATCTGTTGAAGATCTGTCGAAAGAAACATTAGAAGGGCAAAAGTTTATTTTACCTGTAAAAGACGAAGGCAGTAGCTATAGTGACATTATCCAGCGGTTGTTTAAGTCATTCGATTTAGTGCCCGATGTTTTTATGCATTCCGAATTTGGGTCGACCATAATTGCAATGGTAAAAAAGGGACTTGGCATCGCCATCCTGCCCGATTCATACATGTATCATGAAAGCCCCGGATTAAGATTTATCAGACTTCCCTTTCAAACCGATTTATATGTAAACTGGCGCGCAGATGACCACAACCCGGTGCTCTCTAATATTCTAAAATTGATTTTGGAGTAGAATATTTTTACCGAACCTAAAGGATCACTCTTCTTCAAGACTATAACGCGGGGTTACTCACTTAAAATAAAGACTTAATTGCGGAGTAGTGTATTCTATTTAAATGAAAACGTTTATTTTATTAACACTTCTTTTTTGCCACTAATTGCATACGTCTGCTTTTAAAATGTATACCAACCGATATGCTTTTCTTCAATAGTTAAGGCGGATGAAAAAAAAAGGCGTTAAACGATAGTATTTGCCTGTTCAACGAATCTCCACTCAAAAGCCTTCCCGGTGGCCTTATTTTAGCTTCATCAAATTTTAAGAGGAAAAACATTCGGGAGGAAATCCCTGAGCTATAAAATTCAGAATGAGTACAAATTTAGATTAGAAATTTGCAATCCAAATGAAAAAGTTACTGAACACCAGCCTTAAGCTTATTCTCATTACAGCCATCTTTATTGGTCTGCAGGGGAGGGTATTGGTACGGTATGCCGGGTTCTTTCAAAAGGGGAAAACGGAATTTTCCTCTTTCAAAGGTGCGCATGGCGTACAGATCCGGGCCGGCATCGTTCACTGTAAGTTACAATGTTATACGCAACATTTCGATGCGCTTGATATTCCACATGTTCCGTTTATAAACTTCCGGTTTCTGCCGTTTATTATAGCTGTAAGCCGGAGTATTCCATACCTGGAAAAGCTTGATCTGGCCGAACACGTCAGACTCCTGCCCTTAAGAGGGCCTCCCATTCAATAATTTCTCATCCTTCCTATTGGCCTTTACCTGCTTATTGCCGGGTAACGAGCGCAATTAGTCTGAAAACTTATTCATGGCTTATAAAGCCTATTGATCATATTTTAATAATTTTTTCATGAAAGCGTTTAACAAACTGCTCATGACCTGCATCTTATTTGCAGTTGGAGTACCTATAGCCAGCGCTCAGGGTAGTGACCCGGTATTAACGCTGCCCACAGCATTGCAAACTGCACTGGCCGGGCAGCAGCTTATCAAAGCTAAAACAAATTATGCCAATGCCTCTTCACAAGGGATAACATCCGCTAAAAGGGATGGCCTGCCTGATGTTACCCTTTCCGCACAACAGGCCTATGGCACAATTAACGGGCTAAACGGGCTTGCTTCCGGTATACCCGGCAACATAACCATTACATCCGGGCCGGTTTCGGGCTCACAAAACTGGAACGCCGCTTTCGCCGCTTTTTACTCATCAAACATTAACTGGAACCTCTTTTCATTCGGACTTCAAAAAGCGCATGTTGCTGATGCCCGTGGCACATACAACGTGGATGCGGCAGACCTTAAACAAACCACATTTGAGCTGCAAACCAAAGTAGCCGGAGCATATCTTAACCTGCTGGCTGCCCAGCGGCTGCATTATTCTATGAATGTGAATTTGTGGCGGGTATCACAGCTGAGGGATGTGATTTTGGCACGAACCCAAAACGGCCTTAATGCCGGTGTCGACAGCTCGATAGCTAATGCAGAATTAGCAAAAGCCCGCATAGCTGTAACTGATGCTATAACATTTGAGCAGGGCAAGGCCCGGGACCTGGCCATACAAATGGGCATTACCCATCAGGATTTTACTTTAGACAGCAGTTTTGTTTCCGCAATTCCAGCTCAGCTCCCTGCCAGGCCAGTTTATGATATCAGCGCTCACCCATTACTTGATTATTACAGCAAACGCGTGATGAGCAGCGATCTTACCGCTGCATATCTCTCAAAAACAAGGCTGCCTAAGGTTACCTTGTTTGGGGCTTTTCAGGAAAGGGGATCAGGATTTGGTACTGGTTACAGCGCAGGCAACCTGTCTGATTTCAGCGGTAGCTATCTGAATGGTATTGAGCCGGTAAGGGGCAATTACCTTGTTGGTATAGGCATTACATGGAATATTACCGATATGAGCCGGGTTAGTTCCCGGTTAAAAAGCCAGCGCTATTATACCGAAGGGTTAACCAATGAGTACCATTACCAGGAAACCAACCTGACCAATCAGCTTGAGGAAGCAAATAAACAACTGGTAAATACCCTGCAAAAATATAAAGAAACGCCTATCCAGCTAAAAGCTGCTAACGATGCCTATCAGCAAAAAAAGATGCTTTATACAAACGGGCTCGCCAATATTGTTGACGTAACCCAAACATTGTATAACCTTAACCGGGCCGAAACAGACCAGGACCTGGCAAGCAATTCGGTATGGCAATCCCTGCTTTATATAGCTGCTTCAACGGGCGATTTAACCCTTTTCTTAAACCAGATCAAATAAAGTCATGAACCTCATTTCAAGTTCTTTAAGAAAACCTATAACCGTTATGGTAGTGGTGATAGGCATTGTTTTGGCAGGTATCATCGCTGCAAAGAATATTAACATTGATATTTTCCCTAATCTTAATTTACCTACCATTTATGTTTCACAGCCCTACGGCGGAATGTCGCCGCAGCAAATGGAAGGTTTTGTATCCACCAATTACCAAAACCTTTACCTCTATGTGAGCGGTATCAAATCGGTAGAAACAAATAATATCCAGGGCCTGAGCCTTCTAAAACTGAGTTTTTATGACGGCACAAATATGGCCCAGGCCGCGGCTGAAGTAACCTCGCTCACCAACCGGGCGTTTGCAGAAATGCCGCCGGGTACACCGCCGCCTATTATTATCCGGTTTGATGCCTCTACCTTACCGGTAGGACAGTTAACCATTAGCAGCCCGAAACGCACCAATAATGAGCTCCAGGATCTGGCCAGCACCTATGTGCGCCCAAACTTTTCAAAAATTCCTGGTTTAACTTCGCCGCCGCCCATTGGGGGGAACGCTCGTACTGTTGTGATCCAAGTAAATCCTGACCTGATGCGCAGTCACAATTTAACACCCGACCAGATCACGGCAGCAGTAAAGGACAATAACCATATTTCGCCGGCGGGTACAATTAACATAGCTAACACATCATATTTAACGCCCTCAAATTCGGTGCTGCAGCATGTAAAAGACTTTGAGAATATTCCCCTTCAGTATCAAAACGGCGCAACATTATATTTAAAAGATGTAGCTACCGTTTTGGACGGTGCTGATATTACCAGTGGGTTCGCATATATCAACGGAAAACGATCTATTTATATCCCGGTAATTAAAAGTTCCAGTGCATCAACGTGGTCTGTGGTGCAGGATTTGAAGAAAGCGATACCAGCAATGCAAAGCCTGTTGCCGCCGGATGTAACCCTGAAGTTTGAGTTCGATGAATCCGTTTATGTAATTAACGCTGTGAAGAGCCTGATTAGCGAAGGCGTTACCGGCGCTATCTTGGCCGGATTAATGGTCCTGATTTTTTTGGGCGATAAGAGAAGTGCTTTTATAGTTGTTGTTAATATTCCGCTGTCGGTTATTATCGGCACGCTGGCCCTTAAACTTTTCGGACAAACACTAAATATTATGACCCTTAGCGGGTTGGCCCTTGCCATTGGTATTTTGGTTGATGAATCTACAGTTACCATTGAAAATATTCACAGGCATATGGAAATGGGTAAAGCCAAGGCCCGTGCTATTGCTGATGCCTGCGAGGAAATTGCTTTACCAAAACTATTGATCGTATTGTGTATCCTGGCTGTGTTTGTGCCTGCGTTTTTTATGACGGGCGTTCCGCAAGGCATGTTCTTGCCCTTATCAATGGCTGTTGGTTTCTCCATGATCGCTGCATTTTTATTGTCGCAAACCCTGGTACCGGTATTATCTAACTGGATTTTAAAAGTACCTGAACCAAAAACAGCCGCTGATTTAGAGAAAGAAAAAAATGGCCGGTTTGAGCATTTCAAATCAGGCTGTTTGAAAATCACTAACTGGATGATGAACCGCAGCAAAGTAAGTGTCATACTCTACGTTATTATATCGTTCGTTATAATCGGTTTTAGTGCAACCTGGATAGGCAAGGATATTTTGCCAAAGGTAAGCAGCGGCCAGTTCCAGCTTCGACTCCGTGCGCCTGAAGGAACCAGGCTCGAAGCCACCGAAAATTTAATGCTCAAAACACAGCAGGTATTATATAATACCGTTGGCAAAAACAATGTGGAGATCATATCGGCATTTGCCGGGCAGCATCCTTCATCTTTTCCAACATTGCCCATTATCTTGTTTATGAGCGCATCCAACGAAATTGTAATGCAGGTAAATCTTAGTCCCGATTACAAGGTAGATATTGAGGAAGTGAAGGAAAATCTTCGGAATGCGCTTCACCATGAAATGCCCGATGTTAAATTGTCTTTTGAGCCCATCGATCTGACCGATAAAATAATGAGCCAGGGCTCGTCAACCCCAATTGAGATAGCTGTAATGGGGAAAGACCTTACGGAGAGCGATCAGTATGCTGTTAAGTTGCAAGATCTGCTTAAACAGGTTCCGTTTTTAAGGGATGTTCAAATAAAAGAACAGCTGAAGAACCCCGCTATTCATATTAATATTGACCGGGACAAGGTAAAACAAATGGGCTTAACGATGACAGAAGTAACCAATAGTATTACTGAAGCTACATCCTCCAGTCGGTTTACCGAAAAAATGTTATGGCTGGATGAAAAAAGCGCCAACTCTTATGAGGTGCAGGTAGAAATCCCACAAACAGATATGGGCAGCCTTGATGATCTGGCGGGTGTGCCAATTTTTAAAGACAGGCCGAGGCCCGTATTGGGCGATGTGTGTACGTTTACCAACCAATCTATTGTAGGTGAATATGATCGTAAAGGGGCAACCAGGTTCCTTTCGGTTATTGCCAACGTTTATAAAAAGGACCTGGGTTCTGCCTCATCAGCGGTGAGCGCGGTATTAAAGCAGGCAGGCGCGCCACCCCGCGGCATAACCGTAGAAACACGGGGCCTTGCCAACTTACTGGATGAAACGCTGAGCAGCTTACAGTCGGGCCTGTTAATAACCATGGTTATCCTGGTGCTGATACTGGCAGCCAACTATCAGTCGTTCGGCCTTGGATTTACGGTTGTTACCACCATACCCACGGTTTTAGTTGGTTCACTGCTGATTTTGCTGGCAACAGGTTCAACACTTAACCTGCAATCATACATGGGTATCATCATGTCTGTAGGGGTATCGGTTTCTAACGGTATTTTGCTCGTAACCAATGCCGAGCAGATCAGGCTAACCGGTAAATCCGCCATGGAGTCGGCCCTTGAAGCCACGGAGCTTCGGTTAAGGCCTATTATGATGACTACCATTGCCATGATAGCCGGTATGATCCCTATGGCATCAGGCCTGGGAGAGGCCGGCGGACAAACAGCGCCGCTGGGCCGGGCTGTTATCGGCGGACTCATCGCCTCAACTTTTGTATCGCTGTTTATACTGCCGGTTATCTTTTATATGATCAGGCGGAAAGCAAGCACCAACGCGGTGTCTTTAGATCCCGACGATGTACAC
This sequence comes from Mucilaginibacter sp. P4_A11, assembly GCF_056402535.1. Taxonomy (NCBI): domain Bacteria; kingdom Pseudomonadati; phylum Bacteroidota; class Sphingobacteriia; order Sphingobacteriales; family Sphingobacteriaceae; genus Mucilaginibacter; species Mucilaginibacter sp. P4_A11. The sequence goes on along the minus strand of NZ_JBFUHE010000003.1, from coordinate 228,154 downwards.
AGTGTTTTTTACGATAAACAATCACCAATAACTCAATAAAACAATCATGAAAACAAAATATGCATTTTTAGCTCTGTTAGCAGGCGGTTTACTGGCATCCTGCCAGAGCAAACAGGCACAAACTGTTACGCAGCCCGCACCTGCATTACAGGTGTTCGCTTTAACTCCGGGCACACTGAATACAACCATGAGCATTCCGGGCGAGTTACGTCCTTACCAAACTGTTGATATGTATGCCAAGGTTAACGGCTTTATAAAAACAATGACGGTTGATATAGGCAGTGAAGTTCACCGCGGTCAATTATTGATGACCCTTGAAGCGCCGGAAATGACGGCTGCTTTGAAACAGGCACAAGAAGACCTGCATACAAAAGAGGCCATTTACAGGGGCAGTAAGGCCAACTACGACAGGTTGTTAAAAACAAGCAAGATGCCGGGCACCATTTCGCCCAACGACCTGGATATGGCACACGCCAAGATGAGCTCTGATAGTTCTGCTTTGCTTGCCGCCAGATCAGCCTATCAGTTGTCAGCCGACCTAAGAAACTACCTCGAGGTTAGGGCTCCTTTTGATGGCGTTATCAGCTCGCGCAATGTTTACACCGGCGCCTATGTTGCCCCAACCGATAAAAATTCGGACAAGCCGATGCTGACACTTCAGGAACAAAAGAAACTACGATTAGTAGTAGCTGTGCCCGAGGCTGCCACCAGCTACTTTAAAGATAAAGACACCGTTCATTTTACAGTAAAAACTTTGCCGGGTAAACAGTTTGTAGCAGTAGTGAACCGCATGGCGGGCAGTATGAATGACGAACTCAGGTCGGAGCAAATGGAAATGGATATCCCTAACAATGACAAGATCTTATTACCCGGAATGTTTGCACAGGTAACCTTACAGCTAACAAACGATCAGAAAAATTTCATTGTACCACAAAGTGCTATCGCACAAAACTCGCAGCGTGTTTTCGTTATTCGGGTAGTTAATGGTAAAGCCCAGTGGGTGGATGTAAAAAGGGGCAGGGCAAATGCTGATAGCGTGGAAGTTTATGGAAACTTAACCATCGGCAATGAACTGCTCAGAAATGCAACGGATGAAATAAAAGAGGGGGTTCCGCTTAGGGTTTCACAATAGTTAGCCGCAAGGCTTGAGCCTTCATTGTTCACCGACAGGTCAAAGCATCGTTCAAGTGAAAACTGAACGGTGCTTTTACTATTCATCTCATCGAAAACGTAACAACATCTGACTAATGAACAAAAAATTATAGGCAAAGGATCGCAGCATTACCGGAATGGCTATATTAGTCCTGTCTGATATGAAAATCACTTTTGCCGCTATTTTACTCCTTGCACTGGAGTCATCATTTGCTTTTGCCCAACAGAAAAATATACCTGTCGAACCTGGCGTATCGCTGCAACTGGCAGAACACCGTAAATCAGTTATCAGTAACATTCAATATAGCCTGGACTTTCAGATCCCTGATCGCAAAAATGCCCCCATTAATGCTGCGGAGGTGATCAACTTCACGTTAAGGAAAGATGCGCAACCTTTGCAGATTGATTTTAAGCAGCAAGCTGATCATATAAAAAACATTGAAGTAAATGGCAATCCTGTATCCATCAACCTGCGACAGGAGCACTTACTTATTGCTGCCGAAACCCTTAAACAAGGTGCCAATCGCGTAGTTATAAATTTTATCCCAGGTGATGCCTCACTTAACCGCAACGATGAATTTTTATATACACTGTTTGTGCCAGATCATGCCCGCAAGGTATTTCCCTGTTTTGATCAACCCGATCTGAAAGCCAATTTTACGCTGGCGCTCACTGTCCCGGCAGGATGGAAGGTGCTGGGTAACGGCTCGAAAAAGGATTCGTTAGTAAGTGGACAGTATATCAAATACCACTTTACAGCCAGTGATAAATTGCCCACTTATCTGTTTTCATTCACTGCTGGCAAATACATTGCTGTAAGGGAAACTATTGGCGGTCGTAATGCTGAATTTCTTTATCGCGAGACAGATGAGAAAAAGATCAGATCAAGCGTTGATTCTGTATTTGAGGCGCACAAAAATGCTATCGCTTTTTTGGAGGACTGGACGCAGATCAAATACCCTTTTCAAAAGGTGGGTTTTGTGGCCATTCCGGATTTTCAGTTCGGCGGTATGGAGCATCCCGGCGAAGTGCAGTACGAGGCATCGGCCCTTTTCCTGGACGATGCTGCTACCAAAGATCAATATATCGCACGTATCAATCTTATCTCGCATGAAACCGCGCACATGTGGTTTGGCGATTTGGTGACCATGCGCTGGTTTAACGATGTATGGATGAAGGAAGTGTTTGCCAATTTTATGGCCGACAAGGTGACGGAAAAATTGATGGGCAAAGAAACCTTTAACCTCAAGTTTCTACGGGATCATTACCCTGCTGCCTATGGTATTGACCGTACAGCCGGTGCCAATTCAATCCGTCAGCAACTGGATAACCTGCAGGATGCCGGGTCGATGTATGGGAATATCATCTACCACAAGGCACCTATTATGATGCGTCAGCTCGAAACTCTGATAGGGCCTGCAAACTTCCAGGCCGGTGTGCACGAATACCTAAAGAAATATGCCTATCAGAATGCCACCTGGCCCGATCTGATAACCTGCTTGGGCCACCACACCCAGGCCAATCTAAACGCCTGGAACAATGTTTGGGTAAATGAAACAGGTCGCCCGGTAATTGTTGCGGATGTGCAGTATACAAATGGAAAGATCAGCAGTTTTACGTTGGCCCAACGCCCCGAAACCGGCGCTGCACGGATCTGGCCGCAGGCTTTTGAAGTGACACTGGTTTATGCAGATCATCAGGAAAGCATCCCGGTTAACCTGAATGAACAGACTGTGCAGCTTAGTACTGCTGTAGGTATGGCGAGGCCGCTTTACATTGTTTATAATTCTAACGGTTTGGGATACGGGCTATTTCCGCTTGATCATGATCTTTTGGCCGATCAGCTTTTTGCATTAAAAAGCCCGATACAACGAGCTTCTGTTTACATCAACGCCTATGAAAATATGCTGAATGGTCAGGGCTACGCTCCAGCTGAACTGATGAAATTGTTCGAAAAAGGCCTGGACCTGGAGAAAGAGGAAACCAACATACGAGTCCTTACAGGCTATATCAGCAGTATTTATTGGGAGTTTATTAGCCCGGCCGTACGTAATGCTAACACCGAAGTACTGGAGCAAACCCTTTGGAACGCCATGGAACAGCAATCGGCCCCAAACATTAAGAAAATTCTTTTCAGTACCTATCAAGGTATTTACCAGAGCAAGGCAGCTGCCCAACGCATCTACGACATTTGGAAAAGGCAAACCCCTCCCGAAGGTGTGAAACTAAACGAAGATGATTACACAGGCATGGCCTTTCAGATAGCCCTGAAAAGTGACACTGTAACGCAGGTGCTGAAGCAACAGGAAGAGCGGGTGAAAGATCCCAACCGTAAAAAGCGTATCGAGTTCCTGATGCCGGCACTATCAACAGATGTAAAAGAGCGCGCTGCTTTTTTCAATAGTTTGAAGGAACGCAAAAACCGGGAGAAGGAAGCCTGGGTGCTATCCGCGTTAAGTTATCTGCATCATCCGTTAAGGCAAAGCACTTCGGTAAAATATGTACCTGAAAGCCTGAACCTGCTGGAGGAGATCCGGGCTACGGGCGATATCTTTTTCCCGCAGTCGTTCATCAATGCCACGCTGGGCAATTATCAAACCAGTGAAGTTGCTGATATGGTAAGCGCATACATAAAGGGGCATCCTAACCTTAACCCTAAACTGAAAGGCAAGCTGCTGCAAGGTGCCGATAACCTAATGCGGGCGCAGAAGTTGGTGAAATGATCAGATATTCTGTTATATTTGTATATATGTCAAAGGGCTTGAAGCTATTTCTCGGAATATTAACTGTGTTTATCCTTTCAGGATCAACAGTTAGTTCTTATGCTGCCCCGGCCTCAACCACCCACTCATTTACCCTGAAAGCAGCGGCCTTAAAGGATGCAAGGCAATTAGCTGCAGAGCTTTCAGGTGAGGTATTACATACAGGGTTTAATTTTCAGCAACAACTGAATTATTCGCCGGATTTATATGTGGAGACTGTGACAATTCAACAGCCCGACCTCCAATATCCGGTACTTGCCAACACGCCCCAAATTTCATCTGTTTATAAGATTCTGTATCACAGGTTTCTCCTGTATCCTTTTCATGCCTTCTGGTAGTCGCCGAATATTTCCTGTTTATTAACGGTTATATTTCTGTAATAGACGATAATGTTGTTCAATCTTAATTTATTGACCAATTTATTATCGCATTAAACTGGCGTTATGAAAAGAAATTTGAAGAAAAAATTTCATGCACAAGTAGCGGTCATGCTGGAAAGAGAACTTCGGGAGGAAGCTGAGGTTTATTTCCAGGATATGATCATTAAAGTCAAGATGCCGTTAGCTGCAATCGAGTCCAGGCTGGGCGCGATCCTGCTGCGGATCCAGCGACTGGTAGAAAAATATTTTCCCGAAAGACAGGAGGATATTGCTTTGCTGATCAGGGATGGCGGCAGCCGCTACGAAAATGTTTTCAAGATCTGGAAGCCGGCGGCCTAGGGTCCTGAAAAACCGTATTTTATTACCTTAAAAAAACATCGATGAATAAACAACATTTAACGGCAGGAACGCTGCTGAATTATACCGGAAAACCGTTTGAAGGACTTGACCCGCAATCGCCCCAGGCCGAGTTTCTTGGCTATGACAGCAACGGCTGGACCGGGATCTGGATTAACTATAAAGGGGAGATCCGCTTCGTCTCTTTATCAGATGTTGAAATTGATCACACAATAATTTAATCCAATGATACAAGACCATTTGCTTGTTGTATTGGCATTGCTGTTCACAACATCTATGCTGGCCTTGCTCAGTAACAAACTAAACGTGTCATACCCGATACTGTTAGTTTTGGCTGGATTGGTGATCAGCTTTATACCCGGCGTTCCCGTTGTGAAGATGGATCCCAATATCATTTTTGCGGTGTTCCTGCCGCCGTTGTTGTATTCGGCGGCATGGAACACTTCCTGGGCCGAGTTCTGGCGGCTGCGCCGCCCGATAAGTCTACTGGCTTTCGGACTGGTTATCTTTACGGCTACGGCTATTGCGTTTTTTGCGCACTGGCTTATTCCGGATTGTTCATTGGCGCTCGGTTTTTTGCTGGGTGGTGTCATTTCACCTCCTGATGCTGTAGCGGCGGCGTCCGTATTTAAGGACCTGAAGGTGCCCAGCCGGATCGTTGCCATACTGGAAGGGGAGAGCCTGGTTAATGATGCATCGAGTCTTATCGTTTTTCGCTTTGCGCTTGTAGCTATCTTTACCGGGCAATTTACTTTTTGGCAAGCAACAGGCAGCTTCTTTTCTGTGGTTGTTATGGGTGTATTGATTGGCCTGGCTATAGCGCAAGTGGTTTATGCTATTCACCGGTTTTTGCCAACCACACCGAGTATTGATACCGCGCTAACGCTCATTGCTCCCTACCTGATGTACCTTTTAGCAGAGCATTTTCATTTTTCGGGCGTGCTGGCGGTTGTTAGTGGGGGACTATTCCTGTCCTTTCGTTCATCAGAAATTTTTTCTTATGACTCCCGCCTGCAAATACTTACGGTATGGAATGTGGCCATCTTTTTACTGAACGGAGTTGTATTTATCATGATAGGTCTGCAATTACCGGACATTATTCATGGCATTGAACATTACTCCCTGTCCGACTGTATTGTTTTCGCGGTCGCGATTAGTGTGCTGTCGATAATTGTCAGGCTGATCTGGGTTTTTCCATCAGCCTATTTGCCGCGTTTGTTTAGCCGCCGGATCGTAGAAAAAGAAGGCCCGCTTAGCTGGAAACCGGTGTTCGTAATAGGCTGGAGCGGTATGCGGGGCGTAGTTTCGCTCGCATCGGCGCTTGCCATTCCGCTGACGCTTGCAGATGGAACTGCTTTTCCGCACCGCAACCTGATCTTGTTTATCACTTTCGCGGTTATACTTTTTACGCTCGTACTTCAGGGCTTAAGTCTGCCGCTACTCTTGCGCGTGCTTAAACTGGAAGTTGTAGAAAATGATATCATCCAGGAACAACAGATCAGGCACCGCTTAGCCACGGCAGTCATCGCTTACCTTGATGATAATTGCAGCCGAGAGATTGAAGCCAAGCCGCTGTTTCGCCGGGTAAAAGAAAAATATGAACGCATGGCCGAGATAGCCGAAAAGCAATTGAACGGTGAAGATCAAATACCGGCTTTTATTCAAGATTACCGGCAGATGTTACTGGAGATCATTGAGATTAGGCGCGGTGAACTGAAAAAGATGCACCGGAATAAGGAGTTTGCTGATCACCTGATCCGCGCCAGGGAACGCGAACTTGATCTTGAAGAAGCGAGGACCCGGAAAAATTAATGTTTGAGATGTTTTACAGATTATTTAAACTGCTTACGGTAGCCAGCCTGTTGTTCTTTGCTTTTACTGCAAAGGCAGGCGGCCGTGCGGAAAAAACGCGCGTACCCGGGCAGACGGTAAGACAATACCTCCATGTTGAAATTGTTGCAGAGGAAACCTCCCTGGCTTCTGTTTTAATTAGCGAGGTACCGCTAACGCATTTTATAACACATCCGGCGTGTGTTGTAGACCAACCGGCGAATCTGTTCAACACTCCTGATGGTGCACTTATTCGTAGCATAGCCTTGCGCAATAGCCAAATGCCCCGCAAGATTCTGCTGATGCTATTTCCCTTCCATGGTTTTTGGTAATGTTACTAAGTTTTCTGCCCGAATTAACGAAGCATCCGGCTTCTTTTAAACTTATTTAGAAAATTTTAGTATGACTCATATTTTAGAAAACTCCCTGATAGCAGGAGGGTTGGTCGCGCTTTTTAGCGTGCCATTTTATATTATTACCAAACGCGCAAAACAGAAACAACTCACGTTGTTAAAAGATAGGTTATTGCACAAGGCAGCTGACCTTAGCCTTGATCTTACCAGGTATGAACCGGTTAGCAATAAGATCATTGGCTGGGCCAGGCCAAGTAAAATATTGCTGCTTGCCGATCTTGCACAATCTGAAGTGGCGGTATATAACCTGACGAAAGCTGTGAGAACTTACGTGTTGAAGACCATGAACGGCACTTCGGTACGTTCAATTTCCTTGCAGATAGCCGACGCACAAAACAGGGTGCTCGATAGTCTTCCCTTTTATCAGCAGTTTCAGGATAATGAAATGAAGCTGAAACAATTTGAAAAACAGGCGAAGGATTGGGAAACACTGCTCAATGCTTATTTAAGCAGGTAAAAAAAGTGGCTGATCAATCATGATCAGCCACTTTTTTTTTGACTTATTCAGATACTTAAGCGGTATATGGTTTTGCGCGACTCTACTAACAAAAGGGGGGGACAGGGTTAACATAATTCAGGGTTAACATTTGCATATATAATTAATAATCATATAGTTGAGTGTTTTTTATACGAAAAATGTGTTAACCCCCTTTTTATGATACAGCCTCATTTTTTTTACAAGTATAAGCCTGGTTTATACTTTCAGGCCACCGATGGTACTAAACAGCATCACACACAATACTATGGTGGTAATAACCACATAAAGGAGGTCTTTCTCCAAAACAAAGCCGATTAATGATAACGCGATCCGCAATACAGGTGTTGCAATCAGTACCATTACACCAAATTGTATAATTCCTTTGGCATTGAGCTGCATTACACCTGACAGAATACCGTCGAGGGTGGTGTAATTAGCGCTCTCACCTGCAAAATGATGATAAGATGGCATTGGAGAGGCGCCGTGCTGGAAAAGGAACAGTATGCCGCCAAGCAGCACAATACAACTGGCGGTTACCACGCCGGTCCGCAACAGGCGGCCAACTAACAGTTCAATATCTCGGTCGCCCAGGTTTTTGGTTTTATTATTTGTGTTCATCATTTTAATTAAAATTTGTGTTGAAACCCATTATACATCATTTCGACGGCGACAAAAACAATGGCTGTACAGAAAATATAGCGTAACACTTTTGGGTCGAGCCGTTTAAGTAATTTTGCACCGGTAAAGGCACCGCCTAATACACCCAGTACCACCGGGAAAGCTATGGCTGGGTCCATATAACCACGTTGCAGGTAAACCACCGCGCTTGCCGCAGCCGTAACACCGATCATAAAATTGCTGGTGGTTGTACTTACCTTAAAAGGGATATGCATGGTAGAGTCCATAGCAAGTACTTTAAGTGCGCCTGAACCGATACCTAAAAGGCCCGAAAGTACCCCGGCTACTGTCATAATTGAAAAACCTGCGCCTACATTTTTAAGCTTGTACTCAACGGGCCCCTCGGCTGTTGGATAACTGCCATTAAGCTTTAAAAATGCCGAAGTACGGCTTCCCTCGGCTAATGCTGCCTGGTTCTTCTTCCTGAGTGTCATGGCGGCCGAAAACAGCAGGATGCAGCCAAATAACACCGCGATGGTATTAGTAGGAGTATACACTGCCAGCAATGCGCCGATGACGGCCCCAACAGTAGTGGCAATTTCCAGAAACATCCCCAAACGGATATTGGTAATGCCTTCCTTTACATAGGCGCTGGCCGCTCCCGACGAATTGGCAATGGACGCAAGCAGGGCAGCACCGATAGCATAGCGGATATCTACATGGAAAACCAGTGTCAATAAAGGTATTACCACTACGCCGCCTCCAAGGCCGGTTAGCGAACCTACCAGGCCGGCCAGATAGGCGCCTGCCAGTAATATTAAAGTGAAAGTTAAGATGGTCATTGTTTAATAATTATTTTTTAAAATTTCTGTGGTGATCTGACGGGCGGTTTCTGCGTCGCCTTTTGCAATGGCGTTATAAAGTGCCTCATGTAGGTGGTGGCTCATTGCAAAATGGCTTATGCCTTGTTTTTCGCGTTTTTCAAAAAAATTACGAATGATTATACTGAAGCTGTGATACAGATCGGCTAAAACACTGTTTGAGGATGCTTTCGCGACGGCTGTATGAAAAGCTATATCGGCATCAATACAAACCAGACGCTCCTCTGCCATTATCGCGTCTTTACGTTGCTGCAGCCGCATTTCAATTTCCTGGAGGTTATCTTCCGACCGGTGCGTTGAAGCGAGGGTGACAATTTCCAGTTCCAGCATCCGGCGTACAGCATTGATCTCATCGAAAGCAGCGCGTTTCAATCGCTGATCAATTGTGTCCGAATCAGTAACGGCATTTACAAATGTCCCCGACCCTTGCTGTACCCGCAGGACGCCTGCATCTGCTAAGGATTTGATGGCTTCGCGTATGGTTGAACGGCCAACATCATATAATTCCATCAATTCAAATTCGGAAGGTATCTTATCGCCCTCTTTCCATTTACCGGCAAGGATATCGTTTTTGATAAGCCTGATAATTTTGTTGCTAAGTTTCTCTGCCATGATTGTGAATTAAAAACAATGCAAATATATGATGTTTATTTAAACATCTGATGTTTAAAAGAATTTCTTTGTAATTCTTATGTAATTAGATGCAACCCGGCTTCCATACACGCAAGGCTTTCAGCGAGCTTCAGTGTTTAAAGCTGCTTTTATCATCGATTTGTTACAATTGATCAAAAAGTTAAAAAGATACATTTCAACATGTAGCTTAGTGGAAATTTAATGGTTCAAGATGATACAAATTCCTAAAGACTTGCTTGATCATCACGCACATATGAGATTGCGGTTGTCTGATATGTACGGGATTATCATTGACAAGATACACCCTTTCAGGTGCGATGATACCCTGCAAACGGCACATTGCCTGGAAGTGATCTTAACGGGCAGCATTGATGTTAGGGCAGGAAGTTGCACCCAGCATTTAACGGGTGGGGATATTCAGTTCAGAAGGCGGGGTAATTACCAGTTGTTTCCTTCTGATGATTATACCAGTCTGCTTATTTTTATGGAAAACGAATTTGTGGAATACTTTCTGGAAAGCCATGTTCCGGAGTTCAGGCACGAGAGGCTTGGTGCAGACCTTCCGCCTTTTACCTTTAAAGTAACCGATTTTATAAAAGCGAATGTAGCTCAGATCATGCAACATATTTTGCATCCCCAGGATTATTCACGGTGCATTGTAAAGTTCGCAGCCCACCAAATGTTGTTACAGGTATTATCAAACGATAAATCAAAAACTTTCGTGTCGTTTCTGAAAGACCTGGTTAGCCAGAAAAGGGTTGACCTCGCTTACTTTATGGAGACTAACTTCAACCGCCAGCTTTCCATTTCTGATATGGCTAAGCTAACGGGCCGAAGCGTGAGTGCTTTTAAAAAGGAGTTCACAGATCGTTTTGATACTACTCCTGTAAAATGGCAAATGAACCGCAGGTTGGAGTATGCGGAATATCAATTGAAGCATTCTAATGACCCGGTATCACAGGTAGCCTACAGTAGCGGTTTTGAAAATATTTCGCATTTTTCCAAGGTTTACAAGCTAAAGTTTGGTGCCTCGCCCAAAAGTGCGCGTAATGAACCAGTATTATAAAAAACAAACAAATAAAGCTTCACAACAAAATTTCGGTATTTTCAAAGCTGCAATTTTGAGGTATGAAAACACTCCAAAATACCAACCCTGCATTATTATTGATAGATATACAACAGGGTTTTGATGATCTTTCTTATTGGGGCGGCGAACGCAATAATCCGGCCGCCGAAATAAATGCCCGTAAATTACTTGATCACTGGCGCTCAAACAATCTTCCGATATTCCACATTCAGCATTGTTCGGTTAACCCCAATTCGCTGCTTGCTGAAGGTAATCCGGGCAATGAACACAAAGAGATCGTAAAGCCCTTACCCGGCGAGCCGGTGATCAAAAAATCAGTAAACAGCTCCTTTATCGGTACCGATCTACAACAGCGACTGGATACTGCCGGTGTAGACACGGTGGTTATCGTGGGCCTTACCACCGAACATTGTGTATCTACCACAGCCCGGATGGCCGGTAATTTCGGATATAATACTTTTGTTGTTGCCGATGCCACTGCCGCCTTTAACAAAAAGGGGATCAATGGGGAGCAATACAGCGCAGAAACCATCCATTTAACCTCTCTCGCACAGCTGAACGAAGAGTTCGCTACCGTTTTAAATACCGAAGAGGTGCTGAATGCTTTAAAAAAAAGCGATAATTTTCTTTAGCCCGCTGATCAGGAAACTATCGGCAGCCTATTCACCGGTTTCGGAAGTGCTTGTTGTGATGAAGTGAGGAAAGGGCTGGTTCATAATCCAATACTTCTTTCCGCCTAATATAGCGCCGGACTGTAGCTGCGTTAGCCGTCACGATGAGGATTGTTTCTGCTTTTCGACCATGTCGCAGTTGTCGTTCCAAATAATCGTTAATTTAGAACCGACAATTTCTACCGAATGGAAAGAAGAACTTTTTTTAAGAACTCATTATTGGGTGGTGCTGCGGTATTGGCTAACCCTTTGATCGGAAAAGGTGATCCACTGGAATTCCTGGCCGGCAACAAATCTACAACCTTGATGGGCAATCGTTTTGTGACTTTTTGCATTATGATCCGTACTTCGCCCTGGGAAGTATCAAGGGATGTGAAACTGATTAACCGGGATGAAGGCTTTGCGCATACCCTTGAAGTAGTTCAGCGTTTAAGGGAAACCTTTGCAAAAAATGTGCCCGGAGGCCGTTTAACCTGGGGATTCACTTTAAATGCGCTTGAAGATAAACGGCAAAACTATGTCGACATCCGTAACTATGCAGCCGAATGTCAGCTCAGGTATGGTGATGAGGTTTCTTACTTTCCGGGGTATTTCCCGGCCATGTACCTGCCGAGGCAACGGGTAAACCAGGAGATGACCGAAGCGTTGCAGCGTATTACAGCAATGGTTGGCAAAGGCTACCGTCCTAAAAGCGTAATGGGAGGCTTTTTATCTGCCGATAACCTTGCCTATTTGGCCGAAAAGGAAGATATTCATGTGGCGCACGCCGTAATCTGGAGCCAGCATGAAACCGATGGCGGTGGTGCGGATGGCTCACCTTCTTACCCGTTTTATCCTTCGAAAGAACACTTTTGCAAGCCGGCTCAGGGCAAAGACTTTATAGATTGTGTGAACCTGGATGGCTGGAGCGTTGATTTTCTGTGTGCGCTTCAAAGCGGCAATGTGTGGGGTACTACGCCTTTTAACGGTGCGGCAAGCCGTCGAGGTGTTGGTCCGATAGAGAGCTATGGGGATTGGGGCCTGGATATAGGCCACTATTCTGTTATGCATACCCAGGCTATTCATTTTGACCGTGGTTTTGAACTAAACGGTTTCGGCTGGATCCCCAATATATGGGAAGCCGCATTGGTGAAAATAGCGGAACGTAAGAATTGGGACGATACCCTGGCATACCGGGCATTGGATAAATGGACAGGTGCCACCGTACAACGTTGGCCCGATGTTAAGTTCATTACTTTCGGCGAATATGGTGAGATCTGGCGCAGCCATTACCGGGACAACAGTCGATGGAATTACCGCTTTGAAGAAAAGGGGCTTGGTATCGGTAATTCCTGGGGTAATGAGGAGATCAAATGGTATATGAATAAAGAATTCAGACTGGCAACACTGCGTAACTGGCATAAAAATACACCCGAAATGGTGGTTGATTTTACGCGGTATGACCTGACGGCGAAGGAACCGGCCGATCCATCACCGGAGAAACCGGTAAAGGATTGGAGTTTAATGAATCGCATTAACCAGAAGGGGGTGAGGCCCCAGGATACCCCGGTTTTGTTGAGTGAACTGAAGAATGATGAGAAGGATATGATTTCAAGGTATTATCCGGAACTTTTTAAATAAAAAATAAGATGTGGGTTCAAATACTGTGTGTACACATCTTTTAACTAAAAGAAAATGTCATTTCGATAGAGCAGGGGCGGACTGAGGCGGCGGAGCGAAAGAGAAATCCTATACACCTTGTAGAGCCGTATGAACGGCTTAGAGCATGACGCATAAGATTTCTCCTTACCCCCAACCGCACAACCTCCGCAGGTTCGGTCGAAATGACAATCGATTTTATAGATTAATATTCATTGACAAGATGTGTACATGCAGTAAGCTGGCTAAGCGGAGGTTTAAAATTTAACCTACTTGCTTTTCGGCCTTGGTATTCTTTAAGTTTGCAGCGTGTTCAAGATTAAAGCCCCTCTGTTTCATTTCCGTTTAAACGAAAGCGTTGCCGATGCGTTGCGCAATACAGTGATCGTGCTGTTGCCGGTAGTGCTGCTTTATCAGCACTACCGGCAGGCGGGCATCGGTATAGGGGTAGGCGCGTTACTGATCAGCCTGACTGATCTGCCTGGAAACCGCCGCAACAAGGCAGTGACGGCATTACAAAGCTTCGCAATTTTTTTCCTGGTGTCGATGATCTTTTCTGCCAGTCTATCAGCACCTACAGCTGCCGGATTGGTATTGCTTATATTCACGTTTCTGCTTTCTATGACGGCAGCTTTAGGAGGCAGGTCCGCCACTGCAGGTACGATGGGGATCGTGCTGATGGTTTTTACCTTAGGTCTTCGGCCAAAAGATCCGTTGTTGTTCAGCGCTTTTATCGTTGCGGGTGGGGCCTGGTTTCATGCTGTAAGCCTGGTGCAGGTATTGATACTGCCATTCCGTTCGTTGTACCAGGCACTACGTGAGGCTTTATTTGCAACGGCCGATTTTCTGGATGCTAAGGCCGCCTGTTATGACCCGGCTGTATCACTGGAAGAGGCCTATCGGAAGACTATCGCCCTGCACCTGCGCGTTTCTGAAAAACAGGAACTGGTCAGACAATTATTACTCAGCGACCGCCCCAATGCACGGCATCAGCTCAATACGGCGATCAGGGTGATCGGTTTATACGAACAGGTGACTGCCATGCATTATGATTACGCAATTGTACGTGAACGGCTGGCAGAAACGGGTGTGTTACCGCTGACGGCTGAATTGATTATCTTGCTATCCGAAGAAACAAGACAGTTAAGCCGTATTGTGCCGGTGTCCAGACCACCGAAAATAGCGCTAAACGATGCCCGGTACAACCGGCTGACTGGTGAAATATCTGTAGTGGCAGGAAGGTTGGAGAAAGAAGATGCCGCTGTTATTAATGGCATCCTTGTCAATACGGCTGCAATTCGCAATTTGCTGGCCGAAATAGCCGCAGATGAACAGGCCGCAATAGAAGATCTATCTGAACCGGGCGCGTTTTTGCCAAATGATATAGGGTTCCCTTCAAAACTACGGGCTCATTTCAATCTCCGCTCGCCTGTGCTGCGTTTTTCGCTCCGGCTTACTTTATTATTTGCGGCAGGGTATCTTGCCACCTTGTTCTTTGCCCCGGATCAGTATGGTTACTGGCTGCTACTAACGATTGTGATTGTGGCGAGGCCCAAGCTGGCGCTGACCTGGCAGCGGAACCTGGAGCGCTTATCGGGCACTGCCGCAGGGGTATTGCTGGCCAGTCTGCTGCTTTTCCTGGTCAAGCCCGCTGCAGTTCTGCTGGTTATCGCAGCGGTAGGTTTGTTGTGTTTTTTCGCCTGGAACCGGTCGGCCTATGCCCGGAGTGTTACAGGGATCACGGTTTGCGTGGTCATTTGCCTGAGCCTTTACCATGGTCAGCCGGCTGCGATAATATCTGCGCGGCTTTGGTATTCGCTGGCAGGCTGCGTACTGGCTTTCGCAGGCATCTTTGTTTTTCCAGTCTGGATCAATACAGAGCTGGATGAGCTGGCGCACGCTGCGTTAGAAGGTAACCTGTTGTTCCTGGAAGCAGTAGCCGGAGAAGCGGCGCTGCAGGAAGTGCGCCTGGCCCGGAAGGAAGCGCACCTCCGTTTAGCGCGGTTATCAGAAGGTCTGAGGCATGCCCGGGTGGAGCCCGGAAAGGTCGATTTGCCAAGGCTTGAGCAGATCCAGGTATTAAATTATCGCATTAATGCAGTGATCATTTCATTGTTTTTAGCGGGTCGTAAGCCGGAACAGCAACAACTGGAGCGTACAGTAGGGTACATGCGCAATTTTATCAGGGGCGGGAAGCAGGTGCAGGATTTACCGAAGGCTTTGCATGAGCAGCAATTGCTGAAAGGTACGGCTTTGCTGGAAGCTTTATCACTCGAGTTGATAAAGTATGCCTGAGTAAACCCCTGCTGAAATTTTAAATCATAAATGAATTGCGGCCTCCTTTCAGCTTGTAGGTTTTAGTTTTCCAAACTAATATTCCTCTTGTTTTTTGCGGTAGGCTGATAGTTATTTTCCATTTGCTGTTTTCTAAAGTATAGGCTACCGAAACGTTCCCATCCGGGTGGGGAATTGTCCCGCCTATTTTGGATAGGTTTCCTAAATGCGGTTCAATCTTTATTTTAGTGAATCCTGGCGCATAACTATCTATCCCTAAAATAGTTCTGAAGAATTCTATGTTAGGACTGGCACCCCATGCATGACAGTCGGAGCGGGACGTGTTAACGTCCGAATATTCTGCCCATGTGGTAAGTCCCATGGCCATATTTTCCCGGTAGATCCCCAGCCAGTTCATATAGTCATTACCTAAACCAGCTTTTACCAGGGCCTGGTGTAAATAATATTTAAAATAAACGGAGCATTGGGTTAAGCTTTTATCGTTAAGTAGTTTTTTAGCCAGGGCAGGCATATTAGCACTGCTTACCATGCACGTAAGTATGGCCAGCGAATTTACATGCTGCGAATAACCGTTCCTTTCTTTTGTATCGGCATAAAGTTTTTTGGCGGGATCCCAGTACTTGCGCTGTATAGTAGACTTTAGCTGCGCAGCTTTTGCATTATAGATCTGCGTGTAATCCTTTAAGCCAATTTTGGATTCCATTTCCGCGGCCCACTGGTATGCCCAAAGCAGCTGCAGGTCATAAATGGCAGCGCTGCCATCCTTACCCTTAACTTCGCCCCACATATTACCTGCCCAGTCAACAAATGCCCAATAGGGGGTATCCTTTATTGAACCATCGGTCTGCTGATACTTGCTGAAAAAATCCAATACCCCGCGCACTCCGGGTAGCTTATTGCTGATAAAATCGTTGTCGCCCCGGTACATCCAGTAATCATGCAGCATGCCGATATACCATAACGAAAAAGGAGAGATGACCTGTGTGCCGTTTGATGGATAGCAACTGGCGGTTATGCCCTCGGGTAAGCGCGAATGATCCATTTGGTTGAGTGCATTACGCGCCAGCCGGTCATCGCTGGCGTTATAATAGCTTATTACAGCCTGGATCCTGGTATCGCCAATGTATTGAAGCTGTTCATAATATGGGCAATCCGTATAGGTTTCCCAGGCATTGAGCCTTGCGGTACGCCAACCGATATCCAGCATTTGCGTCATCTCGGCATTGTTTGTATTTATCACCGAGCTGCGTTTAAAAGGATAGGCGGTGAAAGTGCCGTACAGGTCATCTATTACCAACGGTTCATCTTTTGTTTTTACCAGGAGTTTGATATAGCGGTAAGTACGAAAGTTGAGTGTTGTGAAGGATTGACCTTTACTGCCATCGGCCATCAGGCTGTCAATCCGGCCTACAAACTCTTTCCCATCTACATCATCGCGGTTTCCTTTGTTAACGCCTTTAGTACCCTTTTCATACAATGACTCCGCATAGCCGAGGGAGATCCCTGCATCTTTGCCGCCACTGAAATTTAACGTGACAAAAGCATTTGTTTCAAAAGTTTGATCGAGCAGCAAAGATGCTGTCGTGTTTGCAGGGATGGTGAAAGAAGTTTTTGCCTCCGGGAAGCCTGCCGGTACATTTATGCCGGCTGCGCCACGTAACTTAAACAGGCGTTGGTACGTCATTTCTCTCGGAGGCAGTGTGGATGGCACCAATGCCCAGTTGATACCCCATGCCATTCCTTTGAGTTTTCCATCAGCTAATTTACTGGCTGATGGCCAGGCGCTGTCATCAAAGCCGGCAGTTGTCCAGTCGGCCTTAACAGCTTTGTTCATATCTACCAGTTCACCTTTGCTGGCGGCAAAAAAATAACCGGGAATTGGCTGATGCCCTGTGTCCTGGATCCCTTTCCAGCTGTCATTGGTGTTTAATATATCTTCGGTGGGAGAGCTGCCCTGTAAGATGAAGCCTGTGCGAACACTGATCTGCGCAGCCGGACTGTATTGTGCTTCATTCCATACCAACGCTGCCACCGTATTTTTTCCTGCAGAAAGGTAAGGGGCAAGGTCGACGGTTTCATAGTTCCAGTAATAGGTATCGCCGCGGGCAGGGCCTAATGATACCAGTGTGCCGTTAATATAAAGTTTGTACCTGTTATCGGCCGATATATGTACGACAAAAGCTTTAGGCCTGGCAGCTAAATTGATATTTTTTCGGAAGTAAAAAACACCATACGTTTTCCCGTTATCACCCTGCGCCGCTATCCATTGCGCATTCCATGGTCGTTGTGCTGTTGGTAAATCGGCAGTCTGTGCAGCGGCGGGTTTGGTGCAGGCTAATGCAGAAATGATCAGTAAGAGTATAAAATAAAATCGCATCGGTTTTTAATTGGTTAAGCAATATAAAAATAATATTCTATAAATCGATTTAGCAATTGCATGAAATCTTAGAAACTGTTTCTAAATGTTTCGAGGGTAATCTATTAATAACGTCATTGCTTCGTACCTCGCAATTACGTTTGTTATCTACTTTTAAACAGGCTCTTAGTTCTTTTTTTGTTTTCTAATTTGTTCTCCGGCAGTTGGTATTTAGAAGCGGGCACCTTATCAAGGTACTTGAGAATGTGCCCGCTTTTTACGTTCTGATGTAAGCCAGCTTAATTAATTAGCCGTCGAATTAATTTTCAAAATGGTAAACGCCCGAACTAACGTTTTGTACTTTATAATTAGCCCCGTTGATATCGGGGGTATTTATCTGCGCGGTAGTGCCCTTCGGTATCACCACATCCATTAAAAATTTGTTATTTGCAATTTTCCAATGTACGCTGATCTTACCCTGGCGGCTCTCGTAATCAAGGTTTACCCAGGTTAATTTACCACCAGGATGCGGTTTGATCACGATTTTCTTATAACCTACTCCATCCGGCGATTCTTCGGTATCCAGGCCCGCAATAACGCGGTACATCCAATCGCCAATGGCGCCATAAGCATAGTGGTTAAAGCTGTTCATCGTTACCGTTTGAAAGCTGCCATCGCGTTTGATGCCGTCCCAACGCTCCCAGATGGTTGTGGCGCCTCTTTTTACCGGGTATAACCAGCTTGGGTAAGTGTCCTGCAATAACAAGGAATAAGCTACGTCGGTATAACCGAAGCGGCTCAATACATGGCATAAATACGGAGTACCTAAAAAGCCTGTGGTAAGGTGGTTGCCATAGCTTTTGATGTTATTCACCAGGAACTTAGCCGCTGTAGCACGGTTAGCTTCAGGCAGCATATCGAAATTAAGTGCCAGCACGTAGGCAGTTTGCGTATTACTCATCACACGGCCGTTTGCAGTAACATATTCTTTAAAGTAGGCATCCTTGATGTTTTTTAATAATGCCTCGTAACGTGTTACGTCATCTGCTTTGCCCAATGCTTTTGCTGCTTTGATCAGCAGTTCGGTACTGTAAGCATAAAAGCATTGTGCAATTTCGTACTTATCGGTTATGGCATCGCTACCGTCGTCATCCGGCGAGCGGTAACTTAACCAGTCGCCAAAGTGGAAGCCTTTGTTCCACAAATTATTGGTGCTATTTTTTTCCATAAAGCCCACCCATGCCTGCATGCTTGGGTATTGGCGTTCCAGCATGGCCTTGTCGCCATAAGCCACATACATATTCCATGGCACAACGGTAGCTACATCACTCCATCCGGCCGATCCGCCAAAGCCGCCTAAGATATCCGGCACGACGTGCGTAACGGCACCATCCGGCTGCTGATCTGCCGCTACGTCCTTCATCCATTTGCTGAAAAAGCTGTTGACATCGAAATTGAACGATGCCGTACGACTAAAAACCTGTGCATCGCCAACCCAGCCTAAACGCTCATCACGTTGGGGGCAATCAGTAGGGATGTCAAGAAAGTTGCCCTTTTGTCCCCATACAATGTTATGCTGCAGCTGATTGATATCGGGGTTTGAACAAGTAAAAGTGCCTGTAGGTTTCATGTTGGAATACAAAGCAATAGCTGTTGCATCGTAACTATCAGTAGCAGGTATAATTGCTTTTTTACCTCTTATCCATTCGATACTTGCATAGCGAAATCCATAATAAGTGAAATGGGGCTCAAAAATCATTTCTTCGTTACTTGTCAGTATATAGGTAGCCATAGCCTGAGCGTTCCGCAAATTAGCTGTGTAAAAATTGCCAATTTTATCCAGCACCTCGGCATGACGGATCCTGATCGTATCACCAGCCTGTCCTTTAAGCTTAATAGAGATCCAGCCTACCAGGTTCTGGCCAAAGTCCATTACGGTTTCTTTCAACGGGGTAGTAATAATCTTGATAGGTTTAAAGGTTTCATGTTTGGTGATTGCATTGCTCTCGGTTGGGATTAACGTATTATAACCGATATCGGCTATTTTTACAGGTTGATCACAGTTAACCGTTTTTGTAGCATCAATTATTTCGCCATTGTTGATAGATGAAGAGCGGATCGGACCTTCGCCGCTTTTCCAGCTTTCGTCGGAGATTATAGTTGACCTTGAACCATCGGTAAATGTTAATTCAAGCTGGCATAATAAAGCCGATTGTTTGCCGTAACGGTTACGTATGTTATCGAAACCTACATAACCGCGAAACCAGCCATCTCCCACAGCTACAGTCAGGTTATTATCGCCTTTTTGCAGCAGTTCAGTTACGTTGTACTCCTGGTATTGCAGGCGTTTATTATAATCAGTCCAACCGGGGGTAAGGTAGGAGGCACTTGCACGTTTGCCGTTGATGTTTGCTTCATATAAACCCTGAGCAGTAATGTACAATGTAGCTGTCTTGATCTTTTTATCGGCTGCAAAGCGTTTCTGAAAATATTGGGCGGGGCGCGCTATACTGTCTTCACGATAGCCAATGCGCAGCCATTTGGCCTGCCATTGTATTTTGCCCGTTTGTGCCTGAGCAGGTTGAATGCCAATAAGCGCCATGAACATCAGCGCCGGCATTATTAATTTTGTACATTTTTTGATCATTTTATTATTTGGTGTGATTGGTTCTGTTTTGTTTATTACCCGGATGAATGGGATATACATTTCAGTCATTACAAACTGAATGCAGCTCCTTTCAATTTTCTTTCTTTAATCAGCGATGCAGCGAACCCGGTAAATATGTTTGTGCGAGGGGCTAACACACACATTCATTTAATTTACTTGTTTGGCAAAAGAGGTGGATGCCACTTAAACTGTAACCGTCTACGTTTAAAGAACGGGAAATAAAAGTGCACCTTAACTTTAGGATGTCAACGCTAAATAAAATATAGAAATCGATAAATAATTGACTACTAAAATAAGATCAGGAAGCCAATCGACTATCCTCATCTGTCCGGGTAGCGGAAAGTTGTTAAGGTTGGCGTGTTCCGGCCGGTTTTTAAAATTCAAGGTGAGGCAAAAGCTTTTCTCAGTTTCTCAGCGCGCCTGAACGAAAGGTTAATTTAAAGGGATAAGTTGGTAAAATAAAAATTGATCTTATGAATCATTTCAGGAAAATTCTTTCCGATAGGCTACGGGGTTTTGCCATGCCCCTTAACTATGCGGTTAAATTCATAATCCCGGTGAAAATAAAATATCGCTGCAAATTGTGTCACAACTCCTACTTTGACTGCATAGCTTGAATTTTCCGGCTTATTAAATTCACGTAAGATCTTTTTCATTTACTTTTACAACAGCTTGAATGCAGTATTGTATTAGAAACAGCAAATCTTATGTTTTTTTGCTTACCTGCTTGTTGCTAATTTTAAAAGCCAGTTATTAATGAATGAAGTTCAGAGGAGAACATATTAGTAAAGTATCTTTCGATTACTAATGTTGTTATCCCTGCATATTTTCAAGACTATATTTATCTCAAAGTAACCTGGAAAGCGTTATTGGACTTATCGATAATCAGCATTCCGATTTTAAATTATGGAAAATAAGAAATTAAGAAGCAGCGACTGGTTCGGACGCCAGGGAAAGGATGGTTTTATATACCGGGCATGGATGAAAAATCAGGGTATCCCCGAATATGAATTTAACAATAAACCCATCATCGGAATTTGCAATACCTGGAGCGAGTTGACCCCATGTAACGCGCATTTCCGGGACCTAGCCGAATCTGTTAAAAGAGGTGTTTTGGAGGCCGGGGGATTTCCGGTTGAATTTCCGGTAATGTCATTAGGCGAAACGTTGATGAAACCTACGGCTATGCTTTACCGTAACCTTGCCAGCATGGATGTTGAGGAAAGTATCAGGGCCAATCCTTTAGATGGTGTTGTGTTATTGTGCGGCTGTGATAAAACTACCCCTTCATTGGTAATGGGGGCCTGCAGTGTGGATATACCTACCATTGTGGTATCTGGAGGGCCGATGTTAACCGGTCGGCACAAAGGTGTTAGTATTGGTACAAGTGATATTTGGCGTTATTTTTCAGATCTGCGGGGCGATATTATTCAGGAAGATGAACTTTTAAGCATTGAAGCATCTATGTGCAGAAGCCCGGGACATTGCGCGGTAATGGGTACGGCATCATCTATGGCGTGCATGGTTGAATCTCTCGGTCTTTCACTGCCTAATAATGCTGCGATCCCTGCCGCCGATTCGAGACGAAAGGTACTTGCCCAGCTTTCTGGCCTCAGGATAGTGGATATGGTAAGAGAGGACCTTAAGCCATCTGACATACTTACCCGGCAGGCAGTTGAAAACGCTATTAAAGTGAATGCTGCTATCGGTGGCTCCACCAATTTTGTCATTCACCTGTTGGCTATTGCCGGGCGCGTGGGCGTACCTTTAAATTTAAGTGATTTTGACAGTTTGTCGTCAGAGATTCCGCTTATCGCTAATTTACAGCCATCGGGGAAATATTTTATGGAGGACCTTTATTATGCCGGTGGATTGCAGGTTGTGATAAAGCATCTTGATCACTTATTGCATAGAGAATGTATTACGGTTAACGGGAAGACTATTGAGAAAAATTACTCAAATGCAACCTGCTATAATTCAGACGTTATTACTACAACACAGAGTCCATTTAATAATTTAACCGGCCTGGCTATTCTTTCAGGAAACTTATGCGAAAATGGTGCAGTGATCAAGCCTTCTGCAGCGAGTGCTCATTTGATGCAGCATACAGGTAAGGCTGTTGTATTTGATAGTATTGAAGATTATTATGCGCGGATCGACAGTGATGATCTGGAAGTAGACGAATCGTCAATCCTGGTTTTGAAAAATGTTGGCCCGAAAGGATATCCGGGAATGCCCGAAGTAGGCAATATGAGCCTGCCGAAAAAACTAATTCAAAAAGGAGTTAAAGATATGGTGCGCATATCTGACGGCCGGATGAGTGGTACAGGGTTTGGCACGGTAGTTCTGCATGTGTCGCCCGAAGCTGCAACTGGTAATAATTTTGCAGTGATCAGGACCGGAGATCTGATAACACTTGATGTTCCAGGCAGGTCTGTTAATGTAGCCCTTTCGGATGATGAATTTGCAACGAGGAAATCTCAGTTTACCCCACCCCAAGCCTCCGTTAGCAGGGGGTACGTAAGTCTTTATATAGACCATGTTCAGCAGGCTCATTTAGGGGCAGATATGGACTTTTTGAGGGGGAAATCAGGGAGTAAAGTAACGCGTGACTCCCATTAAACATTGGCCGGATTTTAAAAACTTGCTAAGCAAGAAAAATATATAGAATATGTCGTTTAAAAATAAAGTTGCAATAGTAACCGGGGCAGGCCAGGGAATTGGTTTTGAAATATGCAAGGAACTCGCCATAGCAGGCGCCAGGGTAATTTTAAATGACCTTAGCCATGAGCTAACAGGTTCAGCTGCTGCTGAAATCAACGCGTTGAGTAATGAAAGCTGCACAGGGCTGGCAGGTGATTCAGGTGATATAATTTTTATAAGGGAGATGGTAGCTTTCGCGGTAGAAAAATTTGGTAGTGTCGACATCGTTATCGCTAACGCGGGGATTACCCTGTTTGGAGATTTTTTCACTTACCTGCCGGAGTCGTTTTTTAAAATTATGCAGGTAAACCTCGCCGGGTCGTTTTTTCTGGCACAGGCAGCTGCCTCTCAGATGAAGCTTCAGCAATCAGGCGGATCCATACTGTTTACATCCTCGGTAACAGGCCACCAGGCACATAAAAATCTCGCGGCTTACGGAATGAGCAAGGCTGCTTTAGAAATGCTGGCGAAAAATCTTGTGATTGAACTTTCTCAGTACAAGATAAATGTAAACACTATTGCCCCGGGCGCTACTTTGACAGAACGGACATTGGAGGACCCTGAATACCGCGAGACCTGGTCGCGGATTACGCCGATGGGGAGGCCCGCTTATGTGGCAGATATAGCTGCCGCCGCGTTATTCCTAATTTCTGATAAAGCGAAGCATATTACAGGGCAAAACCTGATCATTGACGGTGGATGGACTTCCGTAAGTGTTTCGCCTGAATAGCTGATAAATAGGTAATTATGAAAATAGAAGTTGCTCCGGCCTTTCCAAAGGTATGGCTTGCCCCCTGATCGTTGATCAAGCAAATGCACGGGGTAAAAGCGGGATACAGCTAAAAATACAACAAGTCGCTTCCGCTTGCTTCAATCTTTACAATTCGTCCATGAATTTAATTTCCATTATTTTTCGTTCAAAATCTTCTGCAGCCACCAGGGCCTTAACTTTTACACGGTTTTTATAGGTATACACTGTGCTTACACTGTAATCAAGGATTTTAGCTATGGTTTCCAACTCGCTTACCCCGAGTCGTATCAATGCAAAAATCCGAAGCGTTGCGGTTAACATCTCCCCGGGCTTAGGCCAAATTTGATCTTCCTGTTTTAACAGCGCATTGAACGAATTTATGAAATTGGGAAAAAGGGTTAAAAATACTGTGTCTAATGTATCATATAGCTGGTCTTTTTCTTTTTCAACTTTAATGTTTTCCAAAACGGAGTTTGCATCGTTGTATTTGCCCAGTTTAATATTGTGTTGTGCCCTGCGTTTTACTTTATCCAATGTTTCGATATACGATGAACACGTGTTAAAAAACAACCCGATAAACTCCTCCTTTATTCTCGACGACTCCCAAAGTTTGCTGTTGATGTTCTTTAACTCGCTGTTTTTTTTCTTGATAGTAAGCTCATCGGCTTTAATGCGTCGTATTTGCTTTCTGTAAATTACCAACAAAAAGAAAAGGACTACAGCAACGATCAAAAATATCAGGAAACCTATCAGCAGCTTGTCTTTTTCATGTTGTTTCTCGTCGATGAACTTGCCCGCAATAAGCGGCAAGATGGATTCTATTTGTACTTCACGGCTCCTTGCTCCGTAAAATCTGGCATTTTTTACCGCATGCTGCATCATAATGTACGCATCATCGGTTCTGTTTAGCTTAAACAACTCCTGTCCCAGCAGGAATATGGCGAGGGTTTCTTTTGTAGATGATCGGATATCATTTATCGCCGCAAGCGCCAGAAAGATAATGCGGTTTTCGCCAGTGTAGGCATAACTAATTCTGGTGGCTACCATAGCGATCTTGTGTTCAGGAAGATGGCTGCTGGTGATGAAGTTATAGAAATACTCAGGTGTCAGTTTTTTACTTTTCACAGAGTTGGGCTGGAAGGCTAAATTGATCGTTTTTTCAAAATCATTTGAGGGCGCTGCTATTTCTGCCTTTTTAAAATCTTCTTCAGATTGCCGGCGGTAGATCTTCGAAAAATAGGCATCATTGTCATAGTCGCCAATACCGGCATTTAGTCTTGCACGCAGGTTTAGGAAATCAGCTTTCAGCGAATCTGATAAGTTTGCTATATTGATTGTCGCAGTGATGTCAAAGGCCTCCTTATAAAATCCCGAATTGAGTAGGGTGCTGCCAAGCAGTATTTTGCTGTCGGTCAGGTTATCAAGTTGATTGAATTTTTGAGAAAGGGCTATCATTTTTCTGACATACATAAACGCGGAATCAAACTTGAAAGAACGATATTCATCAAAGATTCGGAAATGAAGGTTGTACTGGGAATTGAAATCTTTACTGTCCGTAAGCAGCAGCTTCTGTTGTAACTGTTTTATTCGTTTTTCTTTATTAAAGTCGTAGCGGTCTTCCTTTTCGAGCTCAGTTTTCAAAACTTTTAAAATTTTGTCAGAACTGAAGTTTTGGGAATAACAATAAATGGAGGTCAATAAAAAAGCAAAAACAAGTAGTAATTTTTTTTTCATCTATAAGCACTTCTAAGTTCAAAAAGCAATACTGTAAATTAAAAATCAGGTTCGTGTAATCAAAACGGTTATAAAATTACATCTAAAATATCCAACCACAACCCAGATGCTTACCCTATCGTTCTGCAATGGCGTTTTTATCAATTAAAGAATTATTAATCTACTGTGTTTTGTTAGATTTTCTTTGTTTTTTTGTTTTATAAATACTTGATATGTAATATTTTATTTGTTTTTGGCTTGAGATTTTTATAGCAGGATGTTTGACGTAATGGCTAACTGCCCGAAATCATCTTTTACTTTGACCCAAAATGAAAGCTGCCTATAAACAAGACAGGCAAGTGGAATTTTTGAATTGTTTTAACAGGGCACACGTTGCTACGGTTCGCTTTGCTATGAAACATGACCTCTTCAAAAAAGCTATCAATTATAAACTATATGACAACATTGTTTAAATATTACCAGTTTGTTCTGTTTTTACTTTTTTTTTCGGCTGCTAAAGCCAATACTGTGCCTATTGGCCAGTCGGGCATGGTGGGTAACTCTATAGCGGAATTTATTCCAGCCGGTTTTAATGCTTCGCTGGTGCCATCCCTTATGCTTTCAAAGGAACCGGTTATCAAAAAAGCTGTTCCGGCTGGTTGGCGTATTTTTCCCGACTTTACTTTGAATGAGGGCAAGGCCGGCGCAGTTGTTCGGTTGCAAGGCGAGGTTAGTCTGTATGGTGGAGGCGAAGTTACAGGCCCTTTATTAAGAAATGGTCAAACCATAAAACTTTGGAATACTGATAACGGAGCGTATGGCACTGATGGCGGGAAGCGACTTTATCAGACTCATCCATGGGTAATGGGTGTAAGGAAAGACGGTACCGCCTTTGGGATACTTTTTGATAGCTATTGGAAGGCCGAATTGAAGACTGATTCAAAAGAAATTGTCTTCAATACAGAAGGTGCGCTATTTCGTGTTTTTGTGATCGACCGTAAATCGCCGCAGGAAGTAATTAAAGGCTTGGCTGAACTGACAGGTACTATTGAAATGCCCCCAAGATGGGCTTTGGGTTATCAGCAGTGCCGCTTTTCTTATGCTTCGGAGCAGCGTGTAAGGGAAATTGCCAGTACTTTCAGAGAAAAGCAGATACCATGTGACGCTATTTGGATGGATATCGACTACATGGAAGGTTTTCGCGTTTTTACATTTAATAAAACCAATTTCCCCAATCCCAAACAATTGAACAACGATCTTCACGCTAAAGGCTTTCATTCTGTTTTTATGATCGATCCCGGAGTTAAGGCCGATAGTACTTACGCTGTTTACAAGTCCGGTTCAACGAAAAATATTTGGGTTAAAGACATTGGCGGGCAGGAATACCACGGAAAAGTTTGGCCGGGAGACTGCGCTTTTCCTGATTTTACAATGCCTGCCGCCCGCGACTGGTGGGCCGGTTTATATCAGCAATTTATGGCTACCGGTGTTGACGGTGTTTGGAATGATATGAATGAGCCTGCGGTGAATGATGAGGCTTTGCCAAAAGACCAGAGGTTAGGAACGATGCCGTATAACAACCGCCATCGCGGTGGAGGACTGTTGCCCGCCGGCCCGCATCTGTTGTATCATAACGCTTATGGCCGGTTGATGGTACAGGCCACCCGCCAGGGGGTATTGGCCGCAAATCCCGATAAGCGACCATTTATTTTAACGAGGGCTAATTTATTAGGCGGACAACGTTTCGCTGCAACCTGGACGGGAGATAACCTGGCCGATGAACGGTTTATGAAGGTTTCTGTACCGATGTCTATTACTCTTGGGTTATCCGGTCAGCCTTTTAGCGGGCCCGACATTGGCGGTTTTTTGGGCAATACCAGTCCTGATCTGTGGGCTAAATGGCTTGGCTTCGGCGTGTTTTTACCTTTTGCCCGCGGGCATGCCTGTGCCGGCACAAATAATAAGGAACCATGGGCATTTGGTGATGCAGTTGAAAAAACATCTAAAATAGCCATCGGCCGTCGTTACCGTTTGTTGCCATTGCTATATACGTTATTTTACAATGCCCACAAAACAGGGTTGCCTGTAATGCAGCCTTCGTTTTTTGCCGATCCAAAGGACCTGAACTTACGAAGCGAGGAACAGACATTTTTATTGGGCAGCAACTTATTGGTAGTCCCTTCTTTTGCTAAAGATCCGAAACTGCCTGCCGGGAAATGGGAACAGGTATCGCTTGTTGATGGTGAGCGGTCGGACCCTTATCAGGCTAAATTATTACTGAAAGCAGGCGGTATCATCCCTGCCGGGCAGGTTATTCAGAATACCGGAGAAAAATCGCTGGATACTTTGACGCTATTTGTTAATCCCGACAGTCAGGGTAAAGCGAGCGGCGAACTTTACTGGGATAGGGGTGAAGGCTGGGAATTTAATAAGGGCAGTTATAGCAGGCTGAAATTCCAGGTTACAAAAGCCGGCAATAAAATTATGCTTCGTGTGGTTGCCCGTGAAGGTAGTTACCCGATTAATGAAGAGGTTGGGCATTTGAACGTCGTTGTTCTGAAAGATGGCAAGGAATATAGCGGAACGGGGAACTTAAAACAAGGCGTTTCGGTGCAGATGTGATTAAAGGATAGCATATTTCCTTAAAGGGGCGGTGAGTTTTAGATACC
Organism: Mucilaginibacter sp. P4_A11; assembly: GCF_056402535.1. Lineage (NCBI taxonomy): Bacteria > Pseudomonadati > Bacteroidota > Sphingobacteriia > Sphingobacteriales > Sphingobacteriaceae > Mucilaginibacter > Mucilaginibacter sp. P4_A11. The sequence continues at coordinate 200,099 of NZ_JBFUHE010000003.1, read as the reverse complement.
GGCCCTTTAAGCTTGAATAGGACACTACGAATGTAGTTTACAGTCGGAGTTTGGCATGTACAAGGATCAATTTTGCAACAATTAATACTGTTGGGTAATGCTTGAAATGCGGTTTAAGGTATTTGACGGCGAGGGAAATTTGATTTTCAACTGCCCTTTTTGAAATGGACAGCCGCTCGGCGATCTCGGCATTGGTCAGTTGGCTAACCCTGCTCAAAAGGAAGATCTCTTTACACCTTGCCGGCAGTTTGTCCAGCAGTTTGTCCAGATCAGTGCTTAATTCATCAACCTGAAAATTGCTTTCGGCATTATTATATACAACACTTAAATCATCCAAATTTTCATAGTCTTCAACATATTTCAAAGGCGATGAACTGTTTGCTTTGATGGAATTGTATACGCGGTATCGGGCGGCAGATGTCAGGTAATTTTTGAATGTGATAATATTTAGCATCTCCCTCTTTTCCCATATGTTAACAAATATGTCGTTCACAATACCCATGCAAACCCCGGTATCATGTAAATATGAAAAGGCTTTTTTATAAACCACCTCCCAATAGCGATCATAAAGCTGGTTAAACGCTTTTTTATCATGGCGTTTAACTGCTGCAAATAAATCTTCATCTGTTTGTTGGGGATGGTTCATTTAAAAGGATCTCAATCTAAGCTTTAACCGTGCAATTTAATAACAAACTTTTATTGTTGAGGGATTGCCGGCGGTTCGTTATCGATTGCTTAAAAAAAATCTAAAAAAAAAATAAAAAAGTGTGTGAGTTATACCATGGAGAGTTGTCTATAAGAATAACCATTATAGCCATGTCATACAAAGAATTTATTAAATTATATGAGCGCTGCGCTTCGGGCAACTGCACGCCGGAAGAGCAAAAAATATTTGAAGAATATCGTGACAGTTTCGATTTGTCGGATCTGCCCTGGATCTCTGATTTCGGCGATAAACAGGAAATCGAGAAACGTCTGAAAATAGATTTGCATAACAGACTTTATAAAAACCAGGTAAGAAGGTTGATGCCGGCATACTGGTGGGCCGCAGCCGCAATTATAATATTCGCCCTTGGTGGATTACTTTTTGCCAATAAATATTTCAACGGAAGTACCAAACCCAATGAACTGGCATCCGACAAAAATATCATTCACCCGGGCAGTAATAAGGCTGTGCTTACACTTGACGACGGAAAGGAAATTATTCTTGACGGTTCACGAAAAGGACATCTGTTTACACTTAACAATGTTTCTGCCCATAACGATGTAGATAGCAGTGTGGTATATAAGAAAAACACGTCCGAAAGCACCAACACTTCACTGCCTTATAATACGTTGTCAACACCTCGTGGCGGAAAGTATCAGCTGACCCTGGCCGATGGTACTAAAGTTTGGCTAAATGCAGGCAGTACCATTAAATTCCCGGTTGATTTTACAAATAGCGAAAGAGTGGTAGAGTTGTCGGGCGAAGCATACTTTGAAGTTGCTCACGATTCACTCAGGCCATTTAAAGTAGCAGGTGCGGGGCAGGTGGTACAGGTACTGGGCACGCATTTTAATATCAATGCCTATCCTGATGAAGGTGTGGTGAAAACAACCCTGCTTGAAGGTAGCGTGAAAGTTTATGGAAAGCCACTGACTTCAACTTCTGTGGTTTCGGAAATCATTATAAAACCCAATGAGCAGGCAGTTTTTAAGAATGATCAACTATCCAAACAAACTGTTGATGCTGATGAGTTTGTGGCATGGAAAAACGGCGTGATCTTATTTAGGAATGCTGATATCCATGATGTAATGCGTAAAATTTCCAGGTGGTACAATGTTGAGGTAGAATATCAGGGCCAGGTAGGCAACGATACCTACAGCGGCGAAATTCCCAGGAATGCGGCTTTTTCGGAAGTACTCAAAATCCTGAAACTGGACGATATCAACGTAAAAATGAACGGGCGAAAACTTATTGTTTCCCAGTAATAGCTTATAATCCCCAAAATACATTATAAAACTAATAACCAATTATTAACCTCAAAACCCAATTACGATGAAGAAAAAAGATACTTAAAAAGCTCCCGTCAAAATCTCATTCAAAAAAATGCCGGCAGTGCTTCCAACACAACCGGCTGAGTCCGCTTGCGCGGTAGTTTCTGGATCAGAGATTAATAGAAAACCTACACAGTTCAATTTTAATCAAACCAAAAACCTAACGAAACTATGAAAATTAATCAACGTAGTTCAAAAAACTGCGAATTTCTGTTTTTATGTCGAAGAATATTTTTAGTGATGAAGCTAATTATTTTGTTAACGATTGCTTTTTCTTTTCAAGTTAAAGCAGATGTATTTGCCCAAAAGATCACCTTGTCAGAACACGGGGTATCGCTCGAAAAGATATTAAAGGATATCAATAAGCAAAGCGGCTATACCTTCTTTTATAAGAACAAGTTGTTGCAAAATATTCCTCCTGTATCTATCAATGTTAAAGATGCTGATATCAGGAATGTACTTGACATCTTATTAAAAGGACAGGCACTATCGTATAGCTTTGCCGAAAAAACCATTGTAATTAAAAGCAACGGTGAAACAAAGGGGGTGGAGGCTAATGAAAGCGGAGCGACCATAGCAAACATCGATATTAAAGGAACCGTGGTGGATGAGGCTGGCAGGCCTTTGCCCGGCGCTTCGGTAAAAATTAAGGGAACAGAGCAGGGGATGACTACCAATGAAAAAGGTGAATTTGCCTTTAAAAACATTCCTGAAAGCAGCACGCTTGTTATTTCCTTTATAGGCTACACAACTAAAGAAGTTCAGGCAGCGAAAGATCTCGGTATTATCGCACTTGTTCCCGGCAACGGCTTGCAGGAAATTGTTGTAGTAGGCTACGGAACCCAGCGCAAAGAACGGGTTACCGGATCTATTGTGTCCGTTGGCACCAAAGAGTTGCAGCAGAGCCCGGTTGCTAATTTAAGTAACGCGCTGGCCGGCCGCTTACCCGGTTTATTAACCATTCAAAATAGCGGTGAGCCGGGAGCGGATGGTTCTTATTTAAATATCAGGGGCTTCGGTACCACTAACAATTCGGCCCCATTGATCCTGGTTGATGGGATTCAAAGGGATTTTAGCGGGCTGGATGCCAACGAGGTAGAAAGTGTAAGTATCCTGAAAGACGCGGCCTCTACCGCTATATACGGTATTCAAGGTGCTAACGGCGTTGTATTGGTAACCACCAAACGCGGAAAAATTGGTACATCACGTATCTCCGCAACGGCGCAAAATGGCTGGCAATCTCCAACCGCTTTACCGCATTATGTCGATTCATATACCGGGCGGAAGCTTTATAAAGAAGGTTTGGTGAACGATGGCCTTTTTGCGGATACCAGTGCTTATACCGATGTTTTATTAAATAAATACCGCGACAGATCATCTCCCGCGTATCAGTATCTATATCCAAACGTTGATTGGACAAAAACAATGCTGAAGCCGTTTTCATACCTGTCGCAGGGTAATTTGAACGTGACCGGCGGTACCGAAAAAACAAGGTATTTTATCTCGTTATCCTATCTACAGCAAAACGGCTTATATAATTATGAAGACGCAGTAAGCCAGTATGATATCCAGGCCATAACCCATAAATACAACTTTCGTTCAAATATCGACCTAAACCTTACCAAAAACCTGTCGATGGAACTGAATCTGGGGGCCATTGTTTACGACAGGAATTACCCGGGTGCAAATGCCTCGCAGATATTTAATGATATTAAACAAACGCCTTCATGGTATTACCCGATAACCAACCCCGATGGTTCGCCTGGTGCCGCGCCTAATACCAATCAATCACCTTATGTCGATCTCACACAATCGGGTTATCAACGAAACTTTGAAACCTCGCTGCAATCTACCGCAGGCTTTAAGTGGGACCTGGGTTGGTTAACCAAGGGCCTGAGTACACGTGTGCGGTTATCTTTCGATAATGATAACTTCCGGAATGTAAATAGACCATTGTCTAATATCACCTATCAATATCTGTTAAACCAGGGAGTTCCTGACACCGAGACTGATCTGGCAGCCAACGGACATTACGTAATTGTAAACAATGGCACCGGTACGCTTGATTACCAGGTAAATGCCAACGGATCGCGCCGTACTGTATTGGAAGCCTATATTAACTACGACCGCGATTTTGGCAAACACTCTGTAAAAGCTATGGCCATTTATAACCAGTCGAGCTTTTTTGATGCCGTAGGTGGCGGTGTTGGAAATGCAAGCGCTGGTTTGCCTTACAAATATCAGGGTGTGCTGGGCCGTGCCGCTTATGCTTATGATGATCGTTACCTTGCCGAGTTTAACTTCGGTTATAATGGGTCTGAAAACTTTGCGCCGGGGCACCGGTTTGGATTTTTCCCCGCGGTTTCAGCAGGCTGGATAGCATCAAATGAACATTTTATTAAAGATAACTCATCGCTTAGTTTTATTGATCAACTTAAATTAAGGGGATCGTATGGTATTGTTGGTAACGATAAAATTGGCTCAAGCAGGTTTCTTTATTTAAGTACCTGGGTAAAAGAAACTAATGCCTATAAGTTTGGTTTTAACAGCGATGGTAATGGCTATGACGGCTACCTGGAAGGCCAGGCAGGCAATACTTTACTAACGTGGGAGCGGTCAAAAAAATTAAACCTGGGCCTCGATCTTAGTTTATGGAAAGGGATGTTCTCCCTTTCGGCCGATGTGTTTAAAGAACGCCGCAACAATATATTGGCTACCTCGCAACTGATACCGGCATTTATCGGTTTACCTCAAATTCCGGCGGTTAACGCGGGCATAACTGATAACAGGGGGTACGAGATCTCGCTTACCCACAGGCATGATTTTAGTAAAAAACAGGGATATAACATCACCATTAATTATGCATATGCAACTAACAAGATCCTGTTTTATGCCCAACCCGATTATCCCGGTCGCGAATGGCAGGCTTTAAAAGGTACAAGTATTAATGAGATATATGGTTATACCTCCCTTGGGTTATTTAAAAACCAGCAGGACATTGATAACAGCCCATCGCAATCAAGCCTGGGAGTGACTAAGCCCGGGGATATTAAATACAAAGACCTTAACGGCGACGGCGTTATTAACAGCCTTGATGCCGGTTATCTTCCTGGCAAAGTGGCTAATCCAAAATCGCAGTTTGGTGTAGCATTGGGCTACCATTATGCAAATTTTGACCTGAGTTTGCTGTTCCAGGGTGGTTTGGGTGGTTCTACTTTACTGTCTGGATCCGGGGTATATACGTTTTCGAGATTTGCCAGCGCATTAACGCAGGTTGTTAATAACCATTGGGTACCTTCAAACCCGGATGCTAATTATATGTTCCCGCGTATTTCATCTGCTGATAACGTAAACAATCAGCAGGCTTCCACTTTCTGGATCTATTCTTCAAATTATATCCGTTTAAAAACCGTTGAATTGGGTTATACCTTGCCAACAACGTGGATGAAAAAGATAGGGATAGAGAACGCGCGCGTTTTTGTTAACGGCATCAACCTCTTAACCTGGAGCAAGCTTAAAGATTTCAACTTCGACCCCGAAATTGGCAACAACGGTACAGGAACTTATCCGCAGCAAAAGGTGATCAACGCCGGTTTAAGATTTACATTTTAAAATATTCAACATGAAAAGCAATAAACTTATATATCTGTTTTTAATCATCTGTATTTCTGTTGTTTCCTGTAAGAAATATCTGAACGTAGTGCCTACAGAGCTGGTTACGCAGGATGCTGTTTTTAGCAATGTCCAAAATGCAGAAGATGCCTGGGCTCACTTATATAAATCATTAAATAATAACGATGTGCAGTTCATCCACGGCGGAGGAACCGTTTTAGGGGCCTGTACAGATGAGTGCAAGAATCATTGGGAAAATGTACCTGAACTGGCTTTTAATTCGGGTGCGTGGAACGCTACGAATAACTCGCTTGATATTTGGGGCAGCGCTTACCAATATATCCGTTCGGCCAATATTTTCCTGGCAAGTATTGATAAAACGCCTATCCCCGCCTCACGGAGTGATTATTACTCGCCCCGCATCCCGCTTTACAAAGCGGAAGCAAGGTTTCTGCGTGCCAATCAGTATTTCGAATTATTCAGGAGGTATGGTGCTGTACCTTTGGTAAACACGGTTTTAGCCACTACCGACCCCGCCGCTACAACAACATCAAGAAACACCGTTGATGATGTGGTGAAATTTATCAGTTCGGAATGCGATGCTATTGCCGAAATTCTACCGGTAAATTATGCCAGCGGTTCAGCCGATTACGGGCGCATTACCAAGGGCGCGGCCCTGGCTTTAAAAGCACGTACATTATTGTATGCAGCAAGTCCATTGTTTAACGGCAATGCCATGTATGCAGGCGTTAAAAATGCTGATGGTACACAGCTGTTTCCACAGGCATATGATAACAATAAGTGGTTACTGGCAGCTAATGCAGCTAAGGCGGTACTTGATCTCAACGCTTACACACTATCAAATCCAAACCCATCAAACCCGGTTGATAACTACGCACAGTTATTTTTTACCCGGAATTATAATGAGATCATACTACCGCTGATTATGAGTAATAACCGGGATTTTGAAGGTAATTACCTGCCAAACGGACGGGACGCCAACGCTGTTAACGGCAACGGGAAAATGAGTGTTTTCCAGGAGCTGGTTGACTCGTACGAAATGAATAATGGACGACCAATAACCGATGCCCAATCCGGCTATCAAACTACCGGCTTTTGGAGTGGGCAGATGTGGGACGGTGTGAGAAACACCGCTGTCTCCAATATTTCGAACATGTATAAAAACAGGGATCCCCGCTTTTATGCCACCATATTTTTCCAGTATGATGTATGGAACTATACCAACAATGCCAGACCGCTTAAATTTGCCTGGTTTGGCAATAATGGCGGTGGCTGCGATGGATGGCCAAAACCCGGTACCAACTGTGAAACAGGTTACAATTGGCGCAAATGGGCCGATCCTGCTGTTAATTTAAAAGGTGGGGGCAACGCTAATCGTAACTTCCCGCTGATACGCCTTGCCGAGATCTACCTGATTTACGCAGAGGCGATGAATGAGTATTTAGGAGCTCCCAACAGTGACGTATACAATGCGGTAAACGCTGTAAGGAGCCGGGTATCTATGCCTGGCCTGCCAATTATAGCATCTGATAATACCAAAGAGGGGATGCGTAAAAGGATCCAAAACGAAAGGCGCGTTGAATTTGCCTTTGAAAATCAGCGTTTTTGGGATGTACGCCGTTGGCTGATAGCCAAAACCACTGATAATGGGAATATGCACGGAATGAACGCAAGGCCAACTCCTGAAGAACTGAATTCAACCGGGTTTGATCCTAACAGCGAGGCAGCGGGCGTAGCGGTATTTTACAAAACCGTAGTGGATCAGGGGCGCGTTTTTGCCGACAGGCATTACCTGATGCCTATTCCGCAAACAGAGATCAATATCGATCCGGCATTGATACAAAACTATGGATGGTAACCTAAACCCCAATAACGGTGCTTTCGTATTTTATCCATAGTGATACGATGTTACTACTGGTAAGTGCTTGAGCCGGCCAATTGATAAGGCGGTTGTTCTGAATAAGACAACCGCTTTAAATGGGCTGTTAAAAACCGTGAAACAGATGATAAGCATAGAGTTTTTGGCTTACGGTTTAATTTTATAGAAACCCTTATTTTTTCTTTTTATATCAGATACAACTGGATTTTTTAACCCGGCAGGATATACTATGCCCTTAGGGTCATTCCAGATCACAATTTAAATATTCATTTACATGATCATTACCTACAAACAAAAACTAATCATAATTTTTAGAACAGTGGTTTGGGCGCTCGTTCTGCTCAGCACCAAAACATACGGCCAAAATGGCTATCAATTAAGCCCAGACCCTAAGGCCGTAGTACAACTGGGAAACGCCCGTTTCACCGTACTTACCGATCAACTGGTGAGATTACAATGGGGGCAGCTCGCAAGTTATGATAACAGGGCCTCACTTGTTGTGGTTAATCGTAAGTTGCCCGTTCCTGCGTTCACCACCCGTACAGCCGATAATTGGTTTCACCTGAAAACAAACAAGATCGAACTTGCTTATAAGATCAATTCCGGCGTATTCGACAGCACCAATCTGAAAATTCGCTTTTTGAATGCCGATACGGTTTCCTGGAAACCGGGCCAGAAGCAGAAATTCAATTTAAAAGGAACCTCCCGCACACTGGATGGGCAGGATGGCGAAATGAACTTGTACAGCAAGCAAAAATTGCAACTGGAAGATGGGATACTTGCCAGGGATGGCTGGTTTTTCCTGGACGATTCCCGATCGCTTAGATTAGATAATTCCGATTGGCCCTGGGTAACCGCTCCTGGTGCTCCGAAACTGGATTGGTATTTTCTTGGTTACGGCGACGATTATAAATCCGCACTGTTGGATTTTAGCAAAATCGCCGGTCATGTGCCCATGCTGCCCCGATATGTATTTGGCTACTGGTGGTCGCGGTACTGGAGTTATTCGGATAATGAACTTCGGGAACTGGTTCAGAACCTTAAGCGGTTTGATGTGCCAACCGATGTTTTGGTAATTGATATGGACTGGCACACCAAAGGGTGGACAGGTTACACCTGGAACAAAAACCTTTTCCCTGATCCTGCCGGGTTTCTGAAATGGACAAAGGAAAATCATTTGAAAACTACTTTGAATCTGCATCCGGCAGATGGGATTCAATCAACAGAAGATGAGTATCGGAATTTTGCAACATACATGAAAGCCGATACCTCAAAAAGGCAAGCAATCCCGTTCGAGGCATCTAACAAGGCTTTCATGCGTGGCTTATTTGATATCGTGTTAAGGCCGATTGAAAAGGCCGGCGTTGATTTCTGGTGGCTGGATTGGCAGCAATGGCCAAATGACAACAATATCCCGGCGCTAAGTAACACATGGTGGCTTAACTACACCTTTTTTACCGATAAGGCCATGCATGGTCAAACCCGGCCCTTGCTGTATCACCGTTGGGGAGGTCTGGGCAACCACCGTTACCAGATCGGTTTTTCGGGAGATACTTTCATGTCGTGGGAATCCTTAGCTTATGAACCTTATTTTACAAGCACAGCCTCCAATGTTTTGTATAGCTACTGGAGCCATGATATTGGCGGGCACATCCTTAAAGGGAATGAAAAAGGGGTAGAGCCGGAGCTTTATACCCGTTGGCTGCAATATGGAGGTTTCAGCCCTATCATGCGGACGCACTCTACCAAAAACGCGGCGATCAAAAAAGAGATCTGGAACTTCGGGCCTGAATATGCTAAAGCTCAGCATGATGCCATCAGGCTGCGGTATGAGCTTGTTCCCTACATTTACACCATGTCCAGAAAAACCTTTGAAACAGGGATTGGACTTTGCCGCCCAATGTATTACGATTACGCGAAACAGCCGGAAGCTTATACATACAATGAAGAATACATGTTTGGCGATAATATGCTGATCAGGCCGGTAACAACACCGTCTAAAGATGGGTTCGCTACCGTTAAAGTTTGGCTGCCGGCAGGAAACGACTGGTACGAATGGCACACCGGAACTTTGCTAAAGGGAGGGCAGGTTGTTGAACGCTCATTTTCCATCGATGAATATCCTATATATGTGAAAGCTGGTTCAGTAATACCGATGTATAACGACCAGATACAAAACCTCGACAAAAATCCTAATAATGTAACAATAGGAGTTTTCCCAGGCAGCAATGGTAAATTCCAGCTTTATGAGGATAACGGAAACGACAAAAATTATGGTAGCGAATTTGCCACAACAAGTATATCAATGCAGCGGACAGGCGTTGAACAGGTTGTAAATATAAATCCCACAGTTGGTAAATATTACGACATACTTTCGCGCAGAAAATTTACAGTCAAATTGTTCGGCACTCAGCCTCCCTCAAAAATATTATTGAATGGCAAACCGCTGCAATTTAACCCGGAAAATCGTGACGGTAGCTGGAATTATGATGGCTCCAATTTATGTTTAAATATCCTGCTTCCGGATCAGGATTGTAGGATTGGCCAGCAAATACGTATAAGCTATGATGCTGCACAAGCGCCTGTGTTAACTGCCGGACTTGTTGAGAAATTTAAGCGCTTGTTTATGATAACTGCCGCACTAAAAAGTGGAGATAATGGTAATGAAGGTATGTATATCCCCAAAAACCTTGGTGTTGCAGAGGAAACCAATCGTTTACTAAGCTATCATCCGGATAATTTTCAAGATTATTTAAAGCAGTTTGAACATGCTTATAAGCTTATACCCGATGAAATAAAATTGATTAGGCAGTTGGATGAGCAGAAAAAGACTAAGTTAATAGGTTTTCTTCAATAACAGGAGGATAATCAATTTGTATACCCTGAAAATAAAAAGCCTTCAAATGATATCATTTGAAGGCTTTTTGCTGCTTTAAATATTGAATTTGCTGAATAAAAGAGAATCTGCCATTTAAACAGCTATTCAGCCTTCCACCAGGCGTTACTGACAAACTCTTCTTTCGTTCGCTGATCCGGTGTTGTTTCGCTTACATCTATTCAAAGACCAAAAAACACCCTATCTCCAGCCCCCACCCAAAGCCCGGTAAAGGTTTACTACCGCCTGCAATTCCTGCAACTTATCATTTACCCCGCTTAATTGGGCTGATAAAAGATTTTGTTCCGAAGTAAGCACGTCGGTATAATTTGTAGCCGAACTAAAACGCAACAACTGCTGCGTATAGGTAACTGATTTTTGCAGGGCAGCAATTTGTTTAGCCCTCGCATCCTGTTTTTCAACCGCGGTTTGGTGGGCATAAAGCGCATCGGATACTTCCTGACCGGCTACCAGCAATGTTTTTTGGAAACTATTTAGCGCTTCCAGTTGCTGGGCCTGTGCAGTGCGCAGGCGAGCCTTGTTAACGCCCTGGTTAAATATGGGCTGGGTTAAGCCGCCAACAATATTATAAAACACCGAATGATCGAAAAAATCCTTCAGCTGCAGGCTTGAAAATCCACCCGAAGCAGTAATAGTGAACTGGGGGTAAAAATAACCCCGCGCCACATTGGTGTTTTCAAAAGCCACCCTAAAAGCATATTCGCCTTGTTGCACATCCGGGCGGTTTGCAAGCAGTTGTGAAGGTACACCGGTTTGTAAAGGCGCTACGATATTTTGGCCTGAAAGATTGGTACGGTTTACAGGCCCTGGCGCACGGGCAAGCAAAATATCCAGGGCGTTCTCTGTTTCGCGGATGCTGCGTTTCAAATCAGGAATGGATACCTCGGCTGCGTACCTGTTGGCTTCGCTTTGAACCACGGCGGCACCGGTAACTACCGCGCCTTCTTTTAGCTTTTTCATAGCCTCCACATCTTTTATGCGGTTTGCTAACGTTTCCCTGGTTATTGCCAGTTGCTGATCAAGCGACAGCAGTAAGAAGTAATTATTAGCAATATCGGCTATCAGCTGGGTTTGTACCGCACGTTTTGCAGCATCGGTTTGCAGGTAGCCTGCAAGTGCAGCCCGTTTTGCGCTGGTCAGTTTCCCCCAGATGTCTGCCTCCCATGAAGTGGTTAAGCCTGCCTGATAAGTTGTAGTTAGTGTATTAAACCCAATGCCTGAAGGGAAGTTAAGCCCCGCGGTTGATTGCTTTGAACGGGTTACGGAGGCATTCGCGCTTACGTTGGGCAACAAAGCGCCTTTGCTTTGCAATAGGGTGGCTTGTGCTTCAGCTATACGTTGAATGGCGTTTTTCAGGTCGAGGTTATTATTTAAGCCTTCCTGTATCAGCGCCTTTAAAGTGGTATCGGTAAAAAGTGTTTGCCAGGGCATAGTCGCCATCGTGGCGCTGTCGGAAGTGGTAACGTCGCGGTATAGATTGTTGGTTTTTACACCGGGTTGCTGGTACTTTTTATTAACCAGGCAGGATGATAGTGCAAACAGCAATATCGCGGGTAAAAAGGTGTATTTTATAACTTTTTTATGCATTACAAAAAGTAAAATTAATGTGAAGGAGTTGTTTCAGGTGTGTCGTCATCTTCGTCGCGATGCTTATTAAGCGGGCTGACACGTTCCTGCAATAGCTGAAATATAATGAACAACACAGGTATCACAAACACGCCGAACACCGTACCTACAAACATGCCTCCTACAGCACCCGCGCCGATGGAGCGATTGCCGTTAGCACCTGCCCCGGTAGAGAACATTAAAGGCATGATACCAAAAATGAAGGCGAAGGAAGTCATGAGGATAGGACGTAAACGCGCCTCGGCACCGGCGATTGCCGCAGGAATAATTTCCATTCCGGCCCTTCGCCTGTCGAGCGCAAACTCTACAATCAGGATGGCATTTTTGGCCAATAAACCAATAAGCATGATAAGCGAGATCTGTAAATAGATATTGCTGCCAATGTCAAAGATCCTTGCAAATATATAAGTGCCTGCCAAACCAACCGGCAGCGATAATAATACCGCGAAGGGAAGGATATAGCTTTCGTACTGGGCACTCAATAAAAAGTAAACGAACACAAGGCAAAGGACGAAGATGTATGCCGACTGTGTGCCTGTGCTTAATTCTTCGCGGGTAAGGCCCGAAAACTCATAGTCGTAACCGGCGGGCAGATTTTGCACTGCCGTTTCCTGGATGGCTTTAATGGCGTCGCCGGTACTGTAGCCCGGGTTAGGGGACCCTGATACCGATATGGCGGTAAACAGGTTAAAGCGCGAAATGGACTCCGGCCCAAATACCCTGCGTAAAGTAACAAAAGAGGTAATAGGCGCCATTACCCCGGCATTGTTGCGTACAAATATTTTGCTGAGCCCCGTTTGGTTGGTGCGGTAATCATAATCGGCCTGAACCATAACACGGTATTGCTTACCAAACTGGTTAAAGTTTGATGCATACAAGCCACCGTAATATCCCTGCAGGGTACCCAGTACGGAGTTCACGCTAACACCGGCTTCTTTACATTTGGCTACGTTTACATCAACCTGGAATTGCGGAAAGTTAGGGTTAAACGATGAATTTAGGTTCTGGATCTCTTTACGTTTGCGCAACGCAGCTTGAAAATCGTTACTTACTTTAAAAATTTCGTTAATGGTATGGCCGCCTTTATCCTGTAACTGAAACTCAAAGCCATCGCTGTTACCAAAACCCTGTAGGGTAGGGGGCGAAAAATAAAATACGCTCGCCTCACGCAGTCCGCTGGTTTTGGCGAAGAGTTGACTGATGATACTTTCAAGGCTTTGGTTTTTTTGCTTGCGGTGGTCCCAATCTTTTAGTTTGAGGATCACCATAGCATAGGCACTGCCCGACCCGGCCAAAAAGTTAAACCCCACCAATTTAAGCGAGTTTTCTACTTCAGGGAAGGTACGGCCAATGCTATCTATTTTAGTCGCGACGGCTTCGGTACGCTCCATTGATGATGCCGGCGGCAGGCTAATGGCGGCAAATATAGTCCCCTGGTCTTCATTAGGCACAAAGCTGGAAGGGGTGGTTTTTACCAAAAACGCGAATACCGCAGCAAACACCACGACGGTGGCGATAACGATCCATTTGCTGCGGGCTAAAAAGCTTACAGATTTTTGGTACTTGCCACTTACCACATCGAACGAGGTGTTGAACGCAACGTAAAACCTATTTATAAAACCGTGTTTGGGCTGACCTTTTTCGTGCGGTTTCAGAAATAGCGCGCACAGGGCCGGGCTTAAGGTCAAAGCGTTTACTGCAGATAAGATAATGGCAACGGCAAGCGTTATACCAAATTGCTTATAAAATACCCCGGTAGAGCCCGATATGAATGTAACCGGCAAAAACACCGCTGACATTACAAGGGTGATGGAAATGATTGCTCCGGAGATCTCATTCATCGCATCAACTGAAGCTTTTCGGGCCGATTTATAGCCTTGATCAAGTTTGGCGTGCACGGCTTCAACAACCACAATGGCATCATCCACTACTATACCGATAGCCAGTACCAATGCAAATAACGTAAGCAGGTTGATGGTAAACCCAAACAAGTTAAGAAAAAAGAATGTACCTATAATTGCTACCGGTACGGCAATAGCCGGGATCAATGTCGACCTGAAATCCTGTAGGAAAACAAACACTACAATAAATACCAATATAAAAGCCTCAATGAGGGTGCTGATAACTTTTTCTACCGATGCGTTCAAAAACTCGTTGGCATCGACAAGGTAGGCTATTTTGATCCCGGCCGGGAACTTTTGCGATGCCTGATCAATTATTTTCTTGGTCTCGTTGATTACATCATGAGCGTTTGATCCGGCAGTTTGACTAATAGCTACACCTACTGACGGCAAGCCGTTGGTTTGCTCAACAAACGAATAATCAAGTGCGCCAAGTTCAACACGGGCAACATCGCTCAGGCGTAACAGCTCGCCATTCCCTACCGATTTGATGATCATATCACCAAACTCTTTGGGCGTTTGCAGACGGCCTTTATAGCGTAAAACGTATTGAAATGGTTCGTGGCTGTTTTCACCAAATTTACCGGGGGCGGCTTCAATGTTCTGCTCGTTTAGCGCGTCCGTAATATCATCTGGTACCAAACTATACCGCGACATCACATCCGGTTTCAGCCAGATCCGCATTGAATAATCTTTTGAGCCGAATACCTGTGCCTGGCCTACACCGGTTACACGTTGAATTTGCGGTACCAGGTTGATCTTGGTATAGTTCTGCAAAAAAGTTTCATCATAGGTTTTGTTTTCGCTGTATAACGAAAATATGATAAGCTCGCTGCTCTGGCTTTTTGATACCGATACGCCCGATTGCGTAACAACAAGGGGCAACAGACTGGTAGCCCGCGATACACGGTTTTGAACGTTTACCGCCGCCAGGTCGGGATTGGTACCTACTTTAAAAAATACAGTGATAGATGCCGAACCATCATTACTGGCCGATGAGGTCATGTAGGTCATGTTCTCTACACCGTTAATCTGCTCTTCCAGCGGAATGATCACACTTTTAAGTACCACGTCGGCATTGGCGCCGCTGTAAAAAGCCTGCACCTGTACTGTAGGTGGCGCAATATCCGGGTACTGTGATACGGGTAATGTTGCAAGCCCGAGTACGCCGAGTATAACCAGGATCACTGATATTACGGTTGAAAGTACAGGACGCTCAATAAATTTTTTAAGCATGGTATTGCTTTATGTTTTTTGGATAAGATGTTTTGGGTTTATTTAGTATCGCCATAAACGCTTTGTGCGCTAACGGGAGCCGGTTTTATTACAGTGCCATCTTTTAAATTGCCGCTGCTTTCCAATATGATCATATCGCCTGCTTTTATACCATCAGTTGCTACATAAAACTGCCCCTCTGTATTGTTCATAACCTCTATCGCGGTGTTTTTAACCTTTTTTTGAGCGTCAACCACATATACAAAACGTTTGTTCTGTAATTCGTACGTGGCTGATTGTGGCACCAGAATAGCATTTTTAATCACATTGGGGATCCGCACAGTAGCGCTGCTTCCGCTCCTGATCACGCCTCGGGGGTTAATAAAATCGGCACGCATGTTGGCGGCACCAGTAGCTGTATTGATCAAGCCGTTAATGGTTTCAACGCGGCCGGTATGCTCGTAAATACTACTGTCGGGTAATATGAGCGATACATTTGGCAACTTTGCAATTTTGGCGCTCAGCGATGTTTTACCAGAGCTATCGCGGGTAAAGGCTAATAGCGCTTTTTCATTCAAGGCGAAATAGGCATATACATTCGCTGTATTGTAAACTGTAGTTAAAGGCTCGGTATTACCTGCACTTACAAGGCTTCCCAATTTATGTGGTAAAGAGCCTATTACACCATTAACAGGGCTTGTAATGGTTGTATAGCCCAAATTAACCTGAGCATTAACAAGTGCAGCTTTTGCCTGGGCCAATGCTGCGGCTTTTGATTGTTCATTGTACTCGGCCGTTTCCAGCTCGTATTTGCTGATGATATCCTGCTGTACCAAAGGTTTTACCTTATTAACCTGCATCCTGGCAAGGGCCAGGTCGGCCTCTGCGGTTTTAATCCCTGCCAGGGCGGTGCGCACCTCCTGCTCATATTGCGGCGCACTTATTTTAAAAAGCAACTGACCTTTGGTAACCGACGCACCTTCATCTACATAAATCTTTTCAACATAGCCATCAACTTTTGGGCGGATCTCAATGTTTTGCTGCCCCTGCAAGCTGGCGGGGTAGTCAACATTTAACGTGGCCTGCCTTGGCTGAAGTTCAAGTACCTTATAGTCAAGCACCTGTTCGGCTTGCCCGCCGTTGTTTTTGTCTTTGCCGTTGCCGCATGATGAAAGTGCCGCAATCACCAAAAATGATAGGATAGGAAATGCTTTTGGTAATGATTTTTTGTTGGTTAACCATTCGGTTTTTAAATTCATCAAACTGTGTTGGGTAAACATTTTGGATATAGTGTTTCTTGTGTTTAAATTCATTTACGGATTGAATCCTGTTTTTCGCGATGATTTTCGCTCAGAAGCTGTTTAAAAAGACGTATCATCATGATGGACCTATCAATTCCTGGTAACATAGGGATTGCTACTGAAACAGATCCGGACAGGTTGCACCAATAATTTTATCAAACAGTTTTTAACAGGCTTCTGCGTTTGATTGAAAATATCTAACCCTCAAAACTGCTCATTTTAAAGTGGATTGCCAAAATAATTGAACAATAGGTGACATCCCCTCATTTTATGAACCTGGCTAAGGCATGATTTTAAAAAAAATAGGAATAAGCTCGTTTAGAAGTCAACTATCTTAAACGAAAAGATTAGACAAGCAACCGACGGAGTCAACTTTACTATTTAAGCTAACCGTCAAAACTGAATTTTTCCTTGAAAATTGGCTTACAGGCAGTAATCTGTTAATAGGGCCGTTGGGCTGCGGTAGTTTCGGAAAATCCTTAAATACAAAGTTCCAGAAAATGGGCTCGAGCTAAATTAGTTCATAAAGATGTAAAAGCCGTCAATCGCCCTAAATCATCCATAAAATAATTCGAGAAATACCCGGATGGGCACACTGAAACTGTAAAAACCACAATTCTGAACTGGAATTGCGGTTTTTTACTTTGCCATCTTTTTTAAAGTGCGTTTAAAGTAAATATGTGCACTTTTGGTTAGGGCATCAACATGTACGCCACAAACATTGATTTTTGCTCAACAATTGGGTTTGCCAAACCTGCAAGTGCAGATCTGTTCCGCAAATACCAATTCCTTCTTTAATTTCCGGCTTTTGCTGTTCTTTGAAAGCCAGCCGCCCTGGTTCCTCGCAAACTATTACCTGCATTCGATCTGTTTTAAAGCTTAAAAATCTGTTTCATGAGCACCCATTTTTCCCCGTCTTTTGCCCAAGGGAGCGGCTGCTGAAATAGCCACATGAGTTGCTCCCATTCCTGTACTTTGGGGTTGAGTGCATCCATCGCTTCTTTTCTTTTTGACTCATATTGATCGCTTGTTTCCATGATCATAAACAACCGGTTCCCGGTACGATAGATCTGCATATCGAGGATGTCTGCATCCAGTATGCTTTTGCGTATTTCCGGCCAACTATTTTCAGCCTTATGCCAATGCTCGTATTCTGCTATTAATTGCGGATCATCCTTTAAATCAAGGGCCAAACAGTATCTTTTCATAGTGATATTTATTTTTATAGGTAGATAGAAGCGTACGATTCATCAACTAAACCGTATTGTTTCATTTCTTTCCAAAACTGTGCTGGGACCTTTAAAGTGGCCAACGCGACATTTTGGGCAACCCTATCGGGATTGGTAGTATTCAAGGCAATACTTTTAACGCCTGGTCCATTTAATCCAAAAGCCACACAGGCACCTGCCGGTTTTATTTTATGGTCTGCACATAAGCCATAAAATAATTCGCGCCAATTATACAAATGCTTGTCTTTAACCGGATCAGTCAACCGGTAATTATAGTAAGCCGACCCGGTTAAAAATCCACCGTTAAAAACGGCTGAATTAATGATCAAAGTCCCTTGATTTTCAAGTTCCTGCATAAATTCTATTAATTCAGGGGGGTGGCTGTGGACAGTCATACTATTGGCAATCATTACCCAATCCAACTTTACATCATGAGCTATCTTTTTAATAATCCGCCAGTCCTTTGAACCTACGCCGATGCCTTTCACTTTACCATCCCGTTTCAACTCATTCAACGCGCGGTAAGCTTCTAATATATCCCGGTAGCGTTGTGCTTGTTCCTGCTCGTCTTTTGCTGCGTTAAGATATTCATCCGGGTCATGTACCGACACCAGTTCTGCATGGTAATTGCCCAGCAGGTCATTTCCTTGTTCATAGCATTCCAGGATGCCTTCATAGCTTATTCGTTGAACGGCGTCATATTTCAGGTCACGCCAAACGCCTGGTTCAAAAGTAGGTTCGGGAGTTTTTAAATCGGTACGCAGCCAGCCTAATTTATTGCTGATAAGCACATCTGAAGGGTTTATCTTCAATTGTTCTAAAGCGCTCCCCAGCGATTCGAGCGCCAGCCCTGCGCCGTATTTGCCGGCAGAGTCAAATACAGCCGGCTCAGGGGAGTGCCTGATGCTTTCGGCAACTATAGCACATTTAATTTCATCAGAAAGCGCTACATATAAATTTCCTAACCCGCTGGTTCCAAAAATTATTTTAGGCAGATTGATTTCTTGCATGTTAAAATGGGTTGTGGTTAAAGGATAGCTGAAACCGGTACACTTTCAGGTTCCACTTTTACACGATGGCCTTTTAATCCAAAAAAGGCTACTACAGCAAAGCATACTAATGGTACCACATATCCGTATTGAATATTACCCGTTACATCGCTGATATAACCAAACACTCTTGGCAATATTGCACCGCCGACAATGGACATAATGATCAGGCTGCTGCCAAATTCGGTATCACCTTTTAAATTATTTATGCCCAGCGCAAAAATGGTTGGAAACATGATCGACATAAAGAAACATATAGCCATAACCGTATAAACGGTGATCATACCATGACTTAAAATGGCAATCGCGCAAAGTAAGATATTAATGCCTCCATAGGCGGCAAGTAAACTTGCAGAACTATAATACCGCATTAAGAAAGTACCGATAAACCTGCCGATCAGGAATGCAAAACCGCATAGTCCCAAATTGTCTGCCGCTTTTACTTCTGAGATGCCGGCAGATTTTGTTGCATAGAGGATAAATAAGCTAAATACACAAACTTGCGCACCCACATAAAAAAACTGCGCTGCAACACCCCATGCTAAATGACGGTGCTTTAGAGCGTGAAAAATGTTTTTACTGGCGGTATGCCCTTCATGTTGCTGGATCCGGGGCAGATGTGTAAATGCAAAAATTATGGCGATAAGTACCAGTACACTGCCTAAAATAAAATAAGGCATTTTCACGGAAGAAGCCTCGGCGGCAAGCGCCAGTTTTCTGCCTGCCTCAGTCATTACACTCAATTGTGCCGCGGTGTACCCTTTAGTGAGGATAATACGTGCACCAATAATCGGAGCCAGAGTGGCTGCAAGCCCGTTAAATGATTGGGCAAAGTTAAGCCTTTGTATAGAGGTTGCCGGATGTCCTAATGAAGAAGCATACGGATTGGCGGCGGTTTCTAAAATGGTTAACCCGCAGGCAATGATAAATAAGGCCACCAGGAAAAATGTGTACTGTTGAGTATTGGCTGCTGGTATAAATAAATAAGAGCCAAATGCAAAAACAAGCAGGCCGGTTATAATACCTGTTTTATAACCATATTTTTTCATGATGAAGCCCGCCGGCAAAGCCATCAAAAAGTAGGCAATAAATACAGCTGAATCCACCAGTGTAGCCTGAACTGTTGTGAGCGTGAACGACTTTTTTAAGTGAGGTATCAATATTGGGTCGAGATTATGGGCGAAACCCCATAAAAAGAATAAACTGGTTATTAGTATAAATGGAAAAAGAGTTTTATTCTTTGTCATGATCGGATAATTGTGTTTTACGTTTCTGTTGCCGGGTGAAAGGGCCATGCTTATTTATTGGCTGTAATTTTGGCTACCCATCCGCCCGAGGTATCCAAATGGATATCGATAATTGAACTTGCCGACACCTTTTTTTCAGACCGGGTTAAACTTTGAGGTGAGGACAACACATCCGCCCATGACGACAACGTATATTTACCCGCCGGTAAAAAATCCATTTTCAATTGAATTGTCCTTTCTGAGTCGTTGGTCATTGCACCGACGTACCAGTCTTTACCGCTTCTTTTGGCAACGATGATATATTCGCCCGGATAACCTCCCAGTACTCTGGTATCGTCCCAAACGGTAGGTATATTGTTCAAGAAATCGGCTCCTGATTTACCCAGAATATGCTCTGGCGCATCGCTGTAAACTGTAAACGGGCTTTCGTAAATCACAAATTTAGCCAGTTCGGCACAGCGGCTATTCATTACCTGGGTAGGGCTGCCTTTTCTGAACTCACTCTTCTTTACATTCAAGAACCCGCCGGGAGTATAGTCCATTGGTCCTGCCAACATACGGGTGAACGGTAATGTGGTATTGTGCCCTGCTGTTATCCTGGTCGAAAATTTGGAATATTCCTCACCTAAAACCCCTTCCCGGGTAATCATGTTAGGATAAGTACGCATGATGCCGTCGGGTTTAAATGCACCGTGAAAATCAACCATCAAGTGATACTGTGCAGCTGTTTTAATGATCCTACGGTACCAGTTTACCATTTGCTGATCGTCCCGGTCCATAAAATCAATTTTAACCCCGGCAATGCCCCATTGCTCATAAACTGGAAAAGCTTTTTCAAAATTATCATTCCGGTTAACATCAGAGCTGTATAGCCAAAGCCAGCATTTAACCTTTTTGGCTTTGGCGTACGCCAAAATTTCAGGCATGTTCAATTGCGGCGCAGGTTTGGTAATATCCGCTTCCGGCTTGTTAAACGCACCATACCATTGCCAATCAATAAGCATGTAAGGCCAGTGTTGTGCCGATGCGAGGTCTATGTACTTTTTAATTGTAGACATATCCATCTTTACATCACCGCTCCACCAGTTATCCCAGGCGCTCATGCCAGGCTTGATCCAGCTTGCATCTTTTAGTGCGCAGGCGGGGTTCAGGTTCTGGATCAGTTCCGATTCAATTAATTTACCCGGCGAACTTGCCAGCATTACTACACGCCAGGGTGTGAGCAGATTATTAGCGAAACGCGCCTTAACCCCGTTCTCACTTTCGCCGGGCAGGGGTGATAGCTTGGTGATCAGGTCAATTTTACCAGTTGCTGTGGTGTCTGTTTTTAAGGATCCTATGTAAAATCCAGGATAATTGTCAATGTTAGCCTCTGTAATTGCCGTATAATGGCTCTGATCTAACTCGACCAGCAGGGGTAAACCGGCAATTGTTTTTTCTGTGATATGGTTTAGGTATTTGGGTTGAAATTCAGTCTCCTGAGAAGAGGTATAACTACCATAGTCTGCCACCCAAGTCTTTGCTTTTGCAGGTAAGTTGAAGCTGGTAAGCTCTCTTACTATCTGCCGGTCGCCGATTTTATCGGCCCCTAATAACTGGTAGCGAAAGGCAATCCCATCATCATAAGCCCTGAACCAGATTTTCATCCGGCGCATGGGGCCTGATTTTTCTACCAGCGACAGCTCCAGTTCATTGTAACGGTCGGCTACGGTTCCGTGCTTTGTTTTTACTATAGGTACCCAGGTTTGGTTAACGGAATGCTCAACATGGCCGGTTATGGCCATATTTGCGCCGATAGCCGGTTCATCTTTAAACTCGAAACCCAGTGAAGAGGGATTGATAATTGTTAAGCCATTGCTTGAAACTGTATATTGCAGGCTGTTGGTATTATTTATCTCCACCACATTTTTTTTATCCGGCGATACCAACTTAAAAGTTTGGGCTAAAGAAGGAGCTGCCATTGAAACGGCAGTAATCAGTATGTAAAAAGTTTTCTTATTCATGATATTGATTAGATAGCTCCTTCTATTTTTAAAACGAATGCGTCTTTACACGGAGCGTTTTCAGGCAGTTTTACTTTAAGGCCCGCTTCGGTCTGCTCAAAGCTCAGTTTGTCGTTTCCAAGCAGGCTTACGCTGCTGATGTTGCCTGTTTCATTGCCTTTTGCTAACTTTTTAACAAGTGCTTCGTTCCCGGCAGGCCAACCCAGCATAGTGGCGTAAAGAGTTTTACCTTTTGTGGTAAACCGGATATCTTCGGCCCCGAATGGCTTGCCTTTACCTTCATTAAAGCCCTGTGCGTTGATAGGCGCCGCCGAATCTGTTGCCGGGCCTTCCCCAAATACATTCCATGGCCGGGTGCCATAAATTGCTTCGCTGTTAACCTGCATCCAGGCACCTATACCTTCTACTACTGCACGTTCTTCGCTATCAAGGGTACCGTCACCACGTAATGGTATGTTTAAGAGCAGGTTGCCATTTTTACTTACAATATCAACCAGGGTATGAACCACGGTTTTGGCACTTTTATAATGTTTATTATCAAATATGCGGCGATCATAATGCCATGAGCCAATACAGGTATCTGTTTGCCACGGTAGGGGCTCTATCTGGTTGCTCTGTCCGCGTTCTATATCCCATATCATGCATTTACGCTGTTGTTCATTCAATACTTTACCGAATAGTGCTGCTTGTAGTTTGCCGTGTTTTTTAATACTGGTATTGTACATATGCGCTGCTATTTTTAAGCCGGCATCGCTTACCGGCCAAAGCGGTAATGCTGTATCATCAAAATAGATCAGTTCGGGCCCATACTTATCTATCAGCTCTATAGTGCGCTTCAAAAACTTGTCACAGTAAGCTTTATCAGGCACACTTGCGCCATTACCCCAGTCCCAGTGAGCGCCCATGCTGTCATCATTAAGACTATCCTTGCTTAGGGCATGATTTTGTGCATATAGTTCCTGAGGGTCATAGCCGCTCCACCATTTACCTGCGCCATCTGCTTTGGTAAGCTTTCCATCGTAAGGGATGCCAGCATAAGGCCCGGTTTTATCTGCGCGCTGTGCAACCTCGTACCAGGTCCAGGGATGGGAGGCGTGTACCGTTACACCGAAAGGCAGGCCATGTTCTTTAGCAGCTTTGGCCCAGCCGCCAACCAGGTCTTTTTTTGGCCCCAGTTTGGTAGAGTTCCAGCTTTGGTATTTGCTATCGTAAAGGTCAAAATTATCATGGTGATTGGCCAGTGCCATAAAATATTTGGCCCCCGCCTGTTTGTACAAGCCTACCAATTCATCGGGGTTCCAGTTCTCGGCCTTCCATTCATTAATAACATCTTTAAAACCAAATTTTGAAGGGTGGCCATATTTCTGAACGTGGTATTTGTATTGGTCGCTGCCTTCCTGATACATGCCGCGCGCATACCAGTCGCCGCGTTCGGGCTGACATTGCGGGCCCCAATGTGCCCATATACCAAACTTGGCATCACGAAACCAATCAGGTACCTGATATTGGGCCAAGGAATCCCAAGCGGGCTTAAACGGACCGGAGGCAATGTCAGCATTTAAATTTGGTTGCAGCAAACTACTGCCGAAGGCCCTTGACAAATACAAGGAAGAGAATCCTGTAGCTATGCCTTTTATTAATGTTCTTCTTTTCATAATTAAGTTTGGCGTAAAAAAACAGCTATCCTGATCAGCCCATATAGATAAATAGCCGGAGCTTTAATAAACCTCAATAAGTGGCTATCTATAATTGGTTAACCAGTAATTCGCGTTATTCGATCAATAATTGATAATCATCCAAATTTCTTTGAAATAATAATTAAATAATTGGCCTAATGGGACTTTTTTTTGTATAAAACCGACTTTTTGAGCGATGGGAAATGCGAATTATTGAAAAGAATAGTGCTTGCTAAATCGAAAGTTATATTTTATTTTATGTTGTAACTTGTTTATTTATTGGTTGTTAATGTTTAAGCGAAACTAATAATTTGAACAGTCTATTACATGTTGATCGTTTATGGCTTTCTACTTATAGAAACCTCAGCAATGGCTATTTCAGACTCCGCCGGCCTTTAATTTTTTAATACCAGTTTATATTTTGTCTATTATTATGATACCTCATTTAATAATGATTAAAACCAACCTGGTACATCTGTTTTTTATATTCACTGGGCGACATGCCAGTCAGTTTTTTGAAGGTTTTGGAGAAATAGGAAAGGTTATCAAATCCGGTTTGAGTACAAATTTCCGAATATGACATCCGGCTTGTCGCCATCAGGTACTGCGCACGCTCAACGCGCTTTTCATTGATATAATTTAAAGGCCTGGTCCCGGTATACTGCTTAAACTGCCTTGAGAAGTAATCGACATTTTGATTTGCCCGGGAAGCGAGCAAATGTACAGAAAGGTCCAGGTGTAAATTAACGAGGATATAATTTAAGGTCTCTGCAATTTTTACCGGGATAAGTTTGTGTTCCGGGCTTTTGAACAATTGTGGGTTCAGGAATTTGGCAGTTAACATCATCAGGATACCCTGGGTTTCAAGGTAAGTTGAAGTGTTTTGCTGGTTATTGAGCTCCTGATATTCTTTATAATAAATATCTTTTTCATATACCTTTGGATTGTCCGACCGGTTAATTCCCCTTCCCGGGTTGATTTGAAGCAATCGGTTAAAAAGGTTAATATCCATTTCCGTAGCTTTTGTTTTCAATACAGCCCTGTTATTGGAAAAAAGGGAGGTCCCATCTATTGAATCTTCAAAAAACTGAACAAAAAACTGACCGAGATAATCACTGCACCCTAAATTGCACAGGGTGAAACTCGGAATGATGTATAAATAGCCAGGTTCAAGCTTTAATGAGCTGGCCGCATCTGATATTTCACCTTCCCCATCATCTATATAATAAATACGGTAGTAAGGGCTGATGACGTTCCTGTAGTTCCATTTAGCATTAAGCCTCACATAGTCAACGTTAAGAAGCGAGAAAGTGTGTTTTAAATTTCTTTTGATCATCTGAATCACAAATATGCAAATTGCTTTGATATATCATAATGTATATGAGTACTTTAAATATGACAAAGTCGGTTTTTTACAATAATAAGTCCATTTCAGACAAGTTTTCAGATGATAGCTCAGCATATTTTAATTTTTTATTGTGTTTTTAACACTTAATAGCGTATCTTGTCCGTTGAAAACCAGTTATGAAACGTATCGCTTTTTTATTAATTCTCAGCCCATTTTTTCTGCAGGCCCAACAGAAGCCGGTGGTCAAAAGTTTTCCTCTCCAGGATGTTAAACTATTACCAGGGATTTTTAGAGAACAGGAACAGACCGATCTGAACTATATGCTTGCCCTGGAGCCGGACCGCCTGCTTGCACCTTTTAGAAGGGAGGCTGGGCTACCACAAAAAGCCGAAAGTTATACAAATTGGGAAAATTCCGGCCTGGACGGACATATAGGCGGTCATTATCTTTCTGCCCTGGCTATGATGTATGCTTCGACAGCGGATAATCGAATACGCAAGCGTCTTGACTACATGATCAGTGAGCTTAAATTGTGCCAGGATAAAAACGGTGACGGATACCTGGGAGGTGTACCAGGAAGCCGCAAACTTTGGCCCCAGGTAAGGAAAGGTAATTTTGCTGATTTCAATAAGAAATGGGTGCCTTTCTATAATATTCATAAAGTATTCGCCGGGCTGCGTGATGCCTGGCTGTACGAAAATAATCCAACTGCAAAAGTCATGCTGATCAAAATGGCGGACTGGTTTTACAACATCAGCGCAGCACTTAACCAGCAACAAATGCAGCAGCTTCTTGGCAACGAACACGGAGGTGTCAATGAGGTATTGGCAGATGTGTACGGCATTACAGGCAATAAGAAATACCTTAACGCGGCATATAGTTTTTCTCACCAGGCTATCCTTCAACCGCTTGAGAAAGATCAGGATAAACTGGATAATTTACATGCAAATACGCAAATCCCGAAGGTGATAGGTTTTAAGCGGATCGCTGATTACAGCGGTGATACCGCATATAATCGCGCTGCGGCATTCTTTTGGCAAACAGTGGTACATCATCGTTCGGTTGCAACCGGCGGCAACAGCGTAAGGGAGCATTTTAACCCCGCTACAGATTTCTCTACCATGATATCCAGTGTGGAAGGGCCCGAAACATGCAACACATATAATATGCTTAAGCTTACCGAAGATCTGTATATGTCAGATCCGAACATTGCATATATCGATTATTATGAACGGGCGTTGTATAACCATATCCTTACAACCCAACGACCTGGCAAGGGCGGTTTTGTTTACTTTACTCCAATGCGACCCGGGCATTACAGGGTGTATTCCCAGCCGCAGACGAGTATGTGGTGCTGCGTTGGCTCTGGTATGGAAAATCATGCTAAGTATGGAGAAATGATTTATAGTCATTCAGATAACCAATTCTATGTTAATCTGTTCATCCCATCCCAACTTATATGGAAGCAAAAAGGTTTGCAACTGAGGCAGGAAACCGGGTTTCCCGATAAGGAGACAACAATGCTGAAAGTCCTGAAAACTGGCGATAGCGCATTCGGGATAAATATCAGATATCCATCGTGGGTAAAAAACGGTACGCTTAAAATTAATATCAATGGCAGGCCTGTTCAAATTACATCGCAGCCATCATCATATGTGCAGCTAAAAAGAAAATGGCAGAAAGGGGATATTATCACTGTTCAGCTACCTATGCAAACTACTACGGAAAAGCTTCCTGACGGATCCAACTATGAAGCCGTACTGCGCGGGCCGATCGTACTTGCTTCGGTAATTGATACTCTTGCCGAAAAGGGCCGCGAGGCTGATGATAGCAGGATGGGCCATATTGCGGTAGGTAACCTCTATAAGCTTACAGATATGCCGGTTTTTGTAAGCGATTCTGCTAATGATGCCCCGATGATAGTCCAGGATAAGGATAAGTCAATGTCCTTCACTGCAACGCAATTGATTTACCCTGCCAAATACCAGAATTTAAAACTGGTGCCGTTCTACAAGATTCAGGATGCCCGTTATGTGATATACTGGAGAAAAGAATCAGCCAAAGGCTTCGGTGAACTGCAGGCTAAATTAGCGGAGGATGATGCGAAAGAAGCAAAATTGGCGGCCAACACTATTGATATGATAACCCCAGGTGAACAACAGCCCGAATCAGATCATTTCATGGAAAAAGAAAATTCTTTTGCCGATGTTAATTTTAACAAGCACTTCAGGGCTGCGGCCGGCTGGTTCAGTTATAAAATGACCGATAAAAGTAATTCTGCAAAAAAAATCAGCGTCACATACTTCGGGGTAGAAAGGAATCATAAATTTACTATTCTCGTCAACGGTCAGGAACTGGCAAAAGTTGACTTGAAGGATGGTAAACGTGACGCTTTTTACACCATTGAATATGACTTGCCTGTAGATTTGAAATACGACTCAGATCAGGGTATCAAGATAAAATTTCAGGCGGATAAGGGAGCAATGGCCGGGCCGGTTTATGAAATAAGACTTTTAAAATAATTAGGACATTACATCCATACCAAGTTGTTATAATAACCCAACCGGTGCTCGATAGTACCGGTTTTTCGATATTTAGGTGATGTGGCACTCCAATACTTCGCTTTAATATAAATGACTGTTGTTTAAGTGTTGAGCCTCAAATCAACCCTCGTGGAGGTATCGTTGAACAAAGTTTATAACTATTTTTCCGTTTTTAATAAGTTGCCATCTTAAGGGCACGGGCATACTGCCGGGCGATAATCTAAAACATACAAAATCATTTGAGCGCGCACCCACGCGCCCGGACATGTAGTGGCTTTATACTAACTATTATTTTGTTGCGTACAAATAATACCAGACGCCCTGCTTCCTATTTGGTAACAGCTATATATTATATCCGGTTTATTACATGCTGTATCGCAGGACCATAAAAAAGACAAATCAGAAACATTTGTATACCCATTTTTTAACAAATGAAACCAGCTGGGCGATTATTTTTGAACGCCGGAAATGCTTATTACATAAACCCATAAAACCAATTTTATATTTTTTACAATCAGGACAGACGCGTTTTGCATTGTGTTCGCAATCGATTGTGTTTGGTGATTCGTGTTAATTTAACAATTAATTCTGCTGAAATAAACCTACTAAATAAAAAAAACAATTATGAGAATGAAAATTACAAATTTCACAAGGCTGCTAAGCGTAGCCAAATTACGGCACCTGCTTTTGTTGCTGGTGCTTATGAGCGCGTTGCCGGTTATGGCACAAATAACTACAATAAAAGGGGTTGTAACATCGGCAGATGATAACAGCCCGCTTCCCGGAGTTACAGTGGTGGAAAAAGGGAAGCAAAACGGGATTGTTACCCAGGCAGATGGTTCTTATTCACTTAACGTTAAAGGAGATGCTACCCTGGTATTTTCTTTTGTAGGATACATAAGACAGGAGATCAAATTAAACGGAAAACCTGTACTTAATGTAAAACTGCAAAGTGATAGCAAGGCTCTTAATGAAGTAGTGGTTATAGGTTATGGCACAGCCCGAAAAAAGGACTTAATAGGTTCTGTAAATATTGTGGCAGCTAAAGACGCGGGGGCCAATACTAATACCAGTGCAGCTCAGCTCCTCATAGGTAAGGCGCCCGGTGTGCAAGTATTGAACTCCAACGGATCTCCCGGATCAAATGCCCAGATTATTATACGGGGTACCGGCTCATTTACCAATGTAGAACCATTGTATGTAATAGACGGGATACAGGGCGACGCCAATCTTTTTAATACGATCAATCCGCAGGATATTGAGAACATTACCATTTTGAAGGATGCAGCTTCCACGGCCATTTATGGTGTTGCCGCTGCTAATGGTGTAGTAATAGTTACTACTAAAAAAGGTAAAAGCGGTAGCCCGCAAATATCATTTGACTCGCAGGTTGGTACCTCATCGGTTTGGAAACAGCTTGATCTGCTTAAGGCAAACGATTATGTCAATCTCCTAAAAGATATAGCCGCCACCAATAATCTTACGCCTCCGGCTAAATTAAGTACCCCTTATGTATCGGTTGACCGTACCGATTGGCAAAAAGCGATATTTAAAACAGCATTGTCTACCCAAAATAACGTAAGTGTTAGTGGAGGTAGCGATAAGGTTACCTATAATTTATCGGTAGGTTACTTAACCCAGGAAGCCGTTGTTAAAGATTATAAGCTGAAGCGGCTAAACAGTCGTTTTTCATTAGATGAAAAGCTCGGACGTTTCCATTTTGGCCAAAGCCTTAACATCCGCTATACCAATACCAATGGCCAAACAACCAGCATATCCAACGCAATTACCTACGCGCCTTATCAGCCAGTTTATGATCCTTCTATTTTAGGTGGTTACTCTATCCTCACCAATGTTGATGATAACAGTAATGCTATCAATCCATTACAGACATTAGGCGTTCAGACTTTATCAAGTAACGACCTGGTATTATATCCACAGGTTTTTGGCGAAGTAAATATTATCAAAGGGTTGACTATCAGGTCACAGCTGGCAGGCGTATATGGCAATTCCACAAACGATTCCTACCAGATACCTTATGTAACATCAAACAACCTGGCCTTTAGTCGTCAGGCAGGTCGGGCGTTTAATAGTTACTCTAATTATACTTTTGAAAATTACATTTCGTATAACCGAACTTTTGGCAAGCACAATATATCAGCAACAGCAGGTACCAGTTATATTGATGCCGGAACAAGCAAATACCTGAGCGTGCTGGGTACAGGAATGTTAAATGATAACGTAAAGGATATAGGTGTTGCCCCCACCATTACCAGCCAGGCTAACACATCAGGTTATTATACTCAATTTGGCCGGGCCATCTCGTATTATGGCCGGTTGATATATACGTTTAATGACCGCTATATATTATCGGGTAGCATCCGCCGTGATGGGTCGTCGAACTTTGGCCCTCAAAGCCGCTATGGTAACTTCCCGGGAGCGGGCTTTGCCTGGCGTTTTACCGAAGAAAGTTTCATAAAGTCGGCATTTCCGTTTATCAGCGATGGCAAATTGCGCATAGGCTGGGGACGTACAGGTAATAACAAATTTGGTTTAACTACTACACAGGTGTTTACCTTCGGCGGCTCACCAACAGGCAACCTTGTTTATTCACTTGGCCAGAACGAGGGTTTTGTAAATGGAACAACAGTAGCCGCGATTGCAAACCCTTTGTTAAGATGGGAGCAAACGGATCAAACCGATGCCGGCCTTGATCTTGGTTTTCTGAATAACCGGCTTACAGTAACCCTTGATTACTATAACAGGAAAAGCAGCGGCCTGCTGGTGGGTATCCCGGTTCCAACCAGTGTTGGAGTTGGCGGATTAAGCGGTTTTAACAGCACATTAATTACCAACGCCGCCGATGCTCAAAATAAAGGCTTCGAATTTCAGATAGCCTACCGCGGCAAGGTTAATGACTTTAACTACAATGTAAGTGTAAATGGCGGATACAATCAAAATAAAACAATATCACTTGGTGCCCAATCGCCAACGCCGATAATTGGTGGCTACTTTAATAATTTAAATGGTATTACCTTGACGCAGCCTGGGTCGCCAATCGGCGCTTTTTATGGCTACAAGGTTGATCATGTAGCAAGTACCCAGGCAGAGATTGATGCATTAAATACCGCAGCACGCCAAAAAACGGGAGATCCCGCCGCTGTATATCAGGCTGGCTTATTACCCGGTGACTTCATATTTAAAGATCTTAATAACGATGGTACCGTAGATAGTAAAGACCAGAAAATACTTGGCAGTCCTATTCCTAAATTTATATATGGCTTTAATGCCGGGGCTTCTTATAAAAACTTTGATCTGAACATTGTAATCTCAGGTGTGCAGGGAGTTCAATTGGTCAATTCACTAAAATTCAGTACTGAAAATGCCTCAACCGGGCATAATGCTTCTACCGCTATCTTAAACAGATGGGAAAAACCGGGTGATGTTGCTTTGTTACCAAGGGCAGGCCAGAATGTTACGGCTACAGGTAACTTGAGGCCTTCTGATTTTTTTGTTGAAAATGGTTCATACTTACGGGCACGTAACATCACTTTAGGGTATACTTTAAGTAAAGCTGCCCTGAAATCATTCTCGGGCAATGTATTAAGCAGGTTGCGGGTTTATGTGGCCGCTCAAAACTTATTTACCATAACCGGATATAAGGGCTATGATCCTGAAATAAGTACACAAACCAATGGCGGTACAAATGGCGGGGCCACCGATTATATATTTAACCGGGGTATTGATGACGGACAGATACCGCAGCCGCGTACATTTTTGGCCGGCATACAAGTTGGATTTTAATGGTGAAAAATATTAAAAATATAATTATGAAAAAAAATATTAAATATCTGATGGTTGTGATTTTAATGATTGCAACCGGCGGGTGTAAGAAAAATTTGGATTTACAGAATAAAAGTGCATACACTTACGATACCTATTTTACAAGTGATGCAGCTATAAATCAAGCCGTGATTGCCGATTATGCTACCTTATTGCATACAGGTTTGTGGGCCCGCGAATGGTATTATATTTTTGATTTGCTGGGCTATGATGCTAAAAACGCACAACCACTTCAAGGTGACCTTTTGGCCCTGGCACAATATAATTTTGCTTCGAATCAACCTCAGTTAGAAGCCATGTGGTCATCACTATACCGGTTGATCATGCGGTCAAACGTTGTTATCAACCGTGCCCAGGCCTGGGCTCCTGCTAATGCCGCGGAACAGGCCAATCAAAAGCAATACATTGCCGAAGCCAAGTTTTTACGGGCCTATGCTTATTTTAACCTGGTTAATGTGTACGGTCGTGTACCCTTGCGTAAGGAATATATCCCTTTGCCAACGCCGGCTGAAATTAACTTGCCCCGTGCCGCAGCAGCAGATATATGGGCCTTTGTTGAGCAGGATTTGAAAGACGCTGAAGCTGATCTCCCGGTTTCTTATGCTACAGCCAGTTTTGGCCGTGCTACCCGGGGAGCCGCGGTTGCGTTGCTGGGCAAATCATATCTTTATGAAAAAAAATGGGCCAACGCGGTTACTGAGTTGACCAAACTAACTCAATCTCCATATACTTACGCGCTGGCACCTGTATATAACAATCTGTTTGATGATCCTAATCAGAACGATCCTTTGAAAAACCCTGAAACTATTTTCCAGGTAATGAACCAAACCTGGACCGATTGGGGCATTGGTAACCAGTATTATTTGTTTGGCGGGCAGGAAACATGGGGAGGAAAGGCAACCCACTCCGGTCGTGCACAGGAATACGGATTTAACGACTGGAATAATACCTACATTACAACCACGGCTGTTAAAGCTTTTACGTACCTGAACCCGCAAACCAACGCTGCTTATGTTGACCCACGCGCGGCTTATACATTTTACGGAAATGCCGCCAGCGGCGGGCAAACTCAATATTGCCAGCAATGCTCAACCGGGCCGGTAAATTTTCCTTATACTACAACAGGCTATAAATTTTTAAAATATGAGTATTATAACAAAGTAGCAAGCTATGGCGGTCCGCAAAGTGGCATTAACGGGCAGGTGATCCGTTATGCAGATGTATTGCTGATGCTTGCCGAGGCTTATATTCAACAAGGGAATACCGGTGCCCAGCCGTTGGCGCTAATTAACCAGGTGCGCAGCAGGCCCAGCGTTAACGCGCCATTGTATGGCTCACTGGGTGGGCAATCGGCCGCTATGACTGTTTTGATGCGTGAAAGGCAATTAGAGTTAACAGGTGAACAATCCCGTTATTTTGATTTGATACGATGGGGGATTGCTAAGCAAACCATTAATTCGGAAAGGCAGATAGAAGATGGTACGCAGCCTTTTCAGGACAAAAATATATTATTCCCGATCCCGCTATCCGAAAAGAATGCAAACCCGAATGTGGGCAAGGACATAAATGGTGACTGGAACTAATAAGTTAAAGAAGTGGGAGAAACAGGTTAAGTATAACAACCACGAACAATAAAGTTAAAAACGGTAAGTTTTAAACCCACAAAAAAAAGCCGTCTCATAAATCGATTATGAGGCGGCTTCTTTTTTTTTTAAGTAAAACAGGTACCTGACCCTGTCTTCATAAAATATGCATCAGTCAACGTTAAAGATCCATTTGGAATTATCACTACGCATATCAAACTTTGCGAGCGTCGGTGTGCTATCTCCGGAAGATATTAGGGCCAGCGGCTCTTTTGAATTGGGAATAGCCTTAGGCATGATTCTATAGGTGCCATCCGTTAATTGATCTATCCGCCACAATTGTTCGGGTGCGCCAGTAAATGCCGGAACTGTTACCACTTCAGCTTCTGCTGTTGATGCCAATACTCTGTCGGTTCCGGCTATTACTATTTTATAGTAGGGGCTTCCAAGATATCCTCCCGCGTCGGGGACTGCTGTGATTGTCCATTTTTGATTCGGCCGGGACATATAGTCGCCTATTCTTACGCCGATGTTTCCGGTTGGCCAGGTATTAACCACATCAGACAGTTCCTGCGATGGAACAGGTTTTACAGGTTCATCATTATTCCGGTTAAACCGCATCCCACCTGGCATTCGTACAAAATCAACTGCCAACTCCAGCGCGTATCCTCTTCTTTCTGAGGTGATCTGGTATGTTCCTCCTTTAAAGATCTCTCCTGCAACAGGCCAGCCGTTTTTCCAGAGTAATGGACGGATGCCCAATACGCTACGCGCGCTTCGGTCTAAATCTGCCTCATAATGGCAGGACATTTTTTGAATACCGTCGCTAACTACTATGCGCCCAAAATGTCCGGGGCCTATCAGTTTTTTACTGGCTGCAAGTACCATTTTTCCGCCGCCTTTTAACATTTCCCGTCCCACGTTATCGAGGTAAGGGCCTGTTATCTTTCTTGAACGGCCAACCACAATATTATAGGTCGAATTTGGGCCGTCGCAGCATGTGCCATGTGTTCCGAGCAGGTAATACCATCCATCCTGGTACATTAGGTCTGTAGCTTCGCAATCAATGGCGATATTTATAGGCTTGTTTCCTTTTACACGTTTGCCTGTTTTAGGGTCAAGTTCTACAAGCCGTATAAAACCAAAATAGGTGCCGTACGATAACCATAATCGCCCGGAAGTTGGATCCAGAAGTAGCCCTGGATCTATAGCATCGTTATCCTCCGTGCCATCAGAAGAAGTCACAACCACCGCTTCTGAATACTTAAAATCGGGCGATGTAGGGTCAAGCGTTTTATTCCACATCGTAAGGATCCTTCCGTTGTGCCCTCCACCTAAGCCTCCACCTGTAGCGCCATACGCTATAAGATAACGGTCACCAATTTTTACTATATCCGGGGCGGCCCCTCCGCCGGGCCGTACTGCGCCGCCGTTCCATGTCCAGCCATCTTCGGATATTAAACCGCCGCCAAATGTGCCAAATGTGTAGTATTTGCCGTCACAAACAGCGATGGTTGATGGATCATGTATAAATGGTTTTCCCACCTGTGCGATGACCGTGTTTGCCGCGCAGATTGAAAACACAGCTATGGCGCATGACATTTTAATAATTAATTTCATAATCAGATGATCAACTAAATTTATTCGTAACTAATGGTGACATCTTTTATAGGCATTCCTTTTTCATCCAGGAAGCGGATGCAGAAATCACTCATTCCGGGGCCATTGATTACTGCGCCACGGATAATATTTTTTCCTTTATTAAGTGTAAGGCGGGGCGATACACAGTCATCCATAACCATGCGCCTGTCTCCGGATAGCAATACGGTTTCTTTACCGTTTAGCCACCACATCGATGCTGAATTTGATCCTACAGCCATTCTTGCATTTTTTATTTCGCGTGGGCTGTTGATAATCGTTACCGCCCAAAACAGAACGCCATAGGTCGATTTTTTTAACCCGGAGGCAAACCGGAAAAGTTTAACATTGAAATTGCTGCTCTCCAACGCGTGCCAGGCTAATTCCTGCCCGTCAACCTTTACTTTTTCGCCGTTTTTAGGGATAACCGTAAGCTGATTTGGAAAATAACCGGTTGTAAATGCCGCCCGGAGGTAGCTGTCTGTAAATACAGCGTTGCTGCGGTTAGGTTTATTAATTGGCTCCAGGAGTAACCAGCGTTGGATAAATCCTTCGGCATCCGGTGTCTTTTTCAATACAGTAGCCGGTGTAAAGTAAGGGGCAAGACTTCCCGTGGTGTCGCGTTTGGCGATGCCGTTCATTTTCTCACTTGACGGAGCTGAACGGCTAAGTGCTGCCGATCCTAATAAGATTGCAAGGCTAACACCCGGCAACAATACTTTGCGTTTTATATTCATGTGATCATTACTGATGTTTATAGAAGTGCTTCATCTCAAAAATAAATGTGCCGATAGGGCCAAATGCTACTGTTTGTCAAGCCAAACAGCTTTTGATGATTAGTTTATTAGTTACCGGTTTCATGACATAAAAATTAATTATATCGGGATTGAACGTCAAAACGGTAATCTATTTGTGTTTCGTTAGCATGATCACGTTGACAGAGTAAGGTTCAAATGTGTGTTTGAATGACTGGCCAAGTCCTTTTATGGTTGATGTAACCGGAACAATTTTCGTTGGCTCATCAATTGTATTTGTATCTTCCGGCTTATCGCCCTTCAGCACAACCAGCGTCCCACTTGCGGTTACCTCTCCGCCTTTTAAATTGATTGCGATTTCCCTTGGCATATCATCGGTATTTACCACCTTCAGATATATGTTTTTGGCATCCTGCGTGCAAACATAAAATAATGCAGGGCGCTCTGCCTTTGGTCGCCGCGCGTTGGCTGGCCAATGGCTACTGCCGGCGG
Organism: Mucilaginibacter sp. P4_A11; assembly: GCF_056402535.1. NCBI lineage: Bacteria > Pseudomonadati > Bacteroidota > Sphingobacteriia > Sphingobacteriales > Sphingobacteriaceae > Mucilaginibacter > Mucilaginibacter sp. P4_A11. The sequence continues at coordinate 164,205 of NZ_JBFUHE010000003.1, read as the reverse complement.
TGTCTTTGACTGCCGGTTTGCGTAAGGGCGCATTTTCCACTGTAATAGGCACTACTTTGTTGCCAAGATAATTGCCGAACATCTTTTGTACATAATAAGATGGTGAGCCATAACTTTTAAGGGCGGTATAACCAATCAGATCAGAATCCCATTGCCATGCTTTTGGTTGGCCGTTACCAGCTGTATTTACGTTCACAAATAAAGGAGCGTAGCAGGAACGTTCAACCAGGTCGCTGTTGCGTTCCATACCGGCCATCCAGGCTGCATCTCCAAGGGCAGCGTTCAGGTTGGTCGTTGGCGCGCCCTCGCGGGTTGCCCATTCGCCCACAAATATTTTAGGGCTGGTTGCGCGGTTGTAGCTGTCATACTTCGCTGCATCTTCTTCCATTTCCCAGGCCGATTGGTAGTAATGCTCGTCTACCATTTCAGGCTTAACGCTGGTTACCTTATCAGGCTTGTAGCTTTCAATGGTTGAAATACAGCGTAACTGGGGGTATTTGGCTTTAATAGCTGCCTGAAATTGTTTAAACCGCCCGTCGTATGTATGCGACCTGTCGAACCAGTCTTCATTTCCTATCTCTATATCTGTTAGTTTAAAGGGGGCGGGGTGGCCGTCGGCAGCTCGTTTGGCACCCCAGTAAGTTTTTGTATCGCCGATACAATACTCAATTTCATCCAGCGCATCCTTAACATACGGCTCCAATAAGGGACCTGCATCTATATGATCACCACGTAGCGAATAGCCGGCAAAAACAGCTAAAAGCGGTTCCATTTTTAAATCTTCGCACCATTCTAAAAATTCAAGCAAACCCATACCGTCACTTGCTCGGTAACCCCAACTGCCTGTATGGCCGGGACGCTGTTCCAGCGGGCCTAAGGTTGTTTTCCATGGGTAGGCATCTCCCAGGTATGGTCCTTCTAAAAAGTTGCCGCCCGGAAAGCGTAGAAAAGTGGGCTTCATATCCGCCATCATCTGCATTAAATCAATGCGGTTGCCATTCGGCCTGTTTTTATAGGTGGGAGGGAATAAGGAAACGAGATTAAAATAGTAAGTACCTGTCCGGTTAGATGAAATAACAAAACGCGCGTCGGTAGTAGGCTTAACATCGGCAGTGGTGGTGATCGTTAACTCATGTTTTTTCCAGAAAGTGCTTTTCTCGAGGTTGATGGTACCTTTTGCATAAATTGTTTTCCCATCACTACTTTCCAGGCTGACAGTGATAGCACCGGGGCCGTCTTCTGTAACTGCTGTTGCAGGCGGTGTTGCATCGGTCCGGTTACCCCTCGGGAAAGTGTTGGTGCCGGTTTTAATATAAAATGAGCTACTATAAGTTGTTGACGGTGTAACCGGAATACCCCAAAAACCATTATTGGCAATGCCCGCGCGGCTACCATTAACCTGGTTAACCGTAAGTTTAAGGCAGGTAGTAAGCGCTGTATTAATGGCATTTCGCCCCTGATCAAAAGGGACATTGTCAGGGTCGGCGCCAATCAGCTGGATGGATGCTTTAGCTTCGCCATCCTGAACAACGCTCCAGCCATCGGGTTGGCTCCGGTTATCCTTAAAAATTCGGTTGCGGATCAGTTCTGCATACAACCCTCCGTCGTAAGAGTGATTGATCTCCTCGGTCATTAGCCCATATAGTTTCGGACTTACATTCACCCCTTTGGTAAGGTCCAGATTGAGGCGGGTTTGCGCTTGCAAACTGCTGAATGCACCCACGCATAACGCGGATAAGAATAGTAGCTTTTTTGTCATTGTTGGTATTCCTTAATTATTCTGAAATGATGATCAGGCTGATGCATGGCTATTTTATAATGCATTACTGATGTGAAAAAAATCAAAGTCGACATAACCACCCGATAGCCTGGTTGCATAGTTAAACAGGCCAAAGCGATATCCCATAAAATGGGGGATTGTATAAGCCATCTGCACCGGTGTGCCTATAGGTTCCCATTTGTGGCCGTCAAGACTATAAAAAAAGTAAGCTTTGTCTGTTCGGTTAGTAAAGTCGCAGCTTGCTTTAAGATAAATAGTTGTTTGTTTTAAAGGCATGATGGCTGTTTCTATGGCCGATCCGGATTGTGCATTGTACATGATAAGCCATTTGGAGCCATGATCTGCTTTAACGCCTACGAAACCATACTTTTGTTGTAACAAAACCAGGCCGGCAAAATCGCCGTCCTTCATATTAGAGACGTCAACTGAAGTTGTTCCTGAACATTCCGGGCCAATAGTGCGTTGCGTTAAGGTGTTACGTGCTGATAGAATTGTGCTGTCCAATCGTCCGGTGGTTAGCCTGAGATAACCGGGGTGCTTTTTTAACGACCATAACTGATTATCCGGATTGTGGTTCCATTGCCATACTAAAGGCAGCAGAGGCTGCCCCTTTTTACGGCTGAATTCATCCGAGGCTACAATACCCGGAATCAGGCCCTTACTTGCAGGTAACCCGAGTGTATCGGGCGCTTTATGATCAACGCCCAATACTGGCCATCCGTTTGTCCATGTAACCGGTACCAGATAGGGCACCCTGCCCACGGCACCAAAATCACGAAATAAGTAGGCATACCAATCGCCTTTTGGGGTGTTTACAAGTCCGCCCTGGGCCACACCTTTATCCTGCAGCCCTACCTGCCCTTCATAAGGGCCGGTAAGCTTGTCTGCCCTGTGTATTAAAACGGTACGCATTCCGCCTTTGGGCCAGCTGATATTGAAAAGATAATATTTTCCGTTGATTTTAAATAGCTGCGATCCTTCGGCAGGCAAGCCAATGTTGGGGCCGGCAACAGCAGTAGCATTTTCAATAAGTATTTGCGGTTTTTTATCAGGATTGATACCGGACAGGTCTTCATTCAATTCGGCCAGCATAATCTTGCCGCCCCCGTAAATCATATAGGCTTTACCGTCATCGTCAAAAAAAAGAGAGTGATCATGCAATGCAGGTTTAAAGGATATTGCTTTCCATGGGCCATTTTCGATGTTTTTTGTGCTGTAGATATAAGTTTTATTGGTGGTTCCTGAAAAGGTGGATACGTAAAAAGTGCCGTTATGGTAACGCAAACTGCTTGCCCATGACCCCCGGCCATAGGCGTTTGCACCATTTACCAGGTTAAGGGCGTCGCCGTCGTCAAGCGTATTATAAGCGTAACTCACAATGTGCCAGTTTACAAGGTCTTTAGATTTCATAATGGGCAGCCCGGGGCTAAGGTGCATAGTGGTGCTGCTTGCATAATAGGTATCTCCAACCCTGATCATCGATACATCCGGAACATCTGCATAGATGATGGGGTTTTGTGCAGTCTGCGCGTTTAATTGTAATGTTGACAACCACCATACAAGATATGTAAGCGCAAGTTTTTGTAAGACGATGTTTTTTTTGTAAAAGAGTTCCATTTTAAAATGCGTTAAAAGTTAACTACCGCCCAATATGCCTTTTTGCGCTGAAGATTTTCATCAAACAACAGCGGATAGGCCTTGGTAACTTTGCGGCTTGTGCCCTGGCTTGCGGCTGCGCCACCTGCAAGCCCCCCGCCACGGTAATCAAGCCAACTGTGCCGGTCTGACACGTTCCAAAAAGTAACCCCGGTTATTACCTTTTTGTATTTCCTAAAGATCTCAAAGATGGCCTTATACCTATCAGCTTGTTGAACGGCCACGCTTTCGGTATAAGCAGAATCCGGCAATGTTTGATCTATCGCTTTACGCGGCTGACCTGTGCGTACCGTAACATCCAATTCTGTGATCTGCAGCTTTAATCCAAGCGCCGCATACTTATCCATGGCTTCGGATATTTGTTGAACACTTGGGTTATTTAATTTCCAGTGACCCTGTAAGCCTACACCTGTTACGGGTACGCCGGCATCTTTCATGCTTTTAAGCAATTTGCATATCTTATCCCGTTTGGACGGAACTTCACTATTGTAATCGTTGTAAAAAAGCTCAGCCTCCGGGTCGGCTTCATGGGCGTATTCAAATGCTTTGGCAATAAAATCCTCGCCGCATATCTGGTACCATAGCGAGTTACGCAGGTAGGTATCCGGCTTATCATCAATCGCTTCGTTAACTACGTCCCACGCATATATTTTACCTTTAAAATGAGTGACCACCGTGGTAATATGATCCTTAAGGCGCTTCAGTAATACTTCTTTACTTACCTGTTTGCCGGTGCTGTCTTTAAACATCCATACGGGCGCCTGCGCATGCCACAGCAAATTGTGGCCCCTGATTTTCATGTGGTGTTGCTGCGCAAATGCAACTATAGCATCGGCGTTTTTCCAGTTATATTCATTTTCGCGCGGATGAATTGGCCCCATTTTCATGTCGTTTTCCGGCGTAACACTGTTAAACTCCTTTGCAATCAGCTCTGCTTCGGGCCCGCTGAGTGAGGCCATGTTAACAGCTACACCAATGGGGAAGTAATTTCGATAATAATCCTTCAAGCCCTTATCCGCAGCCCGATCTTTATCAATGTTATTATGTAAGACTTGCCGGCTTGTAAAGGAGCCAAATGTGAATAACGCCATTAATAGCAGCGGAAATATAGATGAATTTATGGTTTTAAGTTTCATTGCGGGTGAGAAACGGTTTGCAGATGTAATTTGAATTTATTTAAAACTTATCCAGTCGATATTAACGCCGTCGCCATTTTTTAATACAATAACCAGATTGGCTGATTTTGGTGGGAGAGACGCGAGGCGGTTTTGCGTAATTTGCCAATCGCTTCCTTTGGCGATAGTTGCTGAAGCCAGCAGCCGCCCGTTCGCATCACCCAATCGCACTTCTATAGTTGCCCGGTTTGCTGCATTTACTTTAATCTGCATTTGTTTGAATTTTTTGCCATTAAAGTCAACACTGTTATAACGGATCCAACTACCGGCATTGTTGAAGGTAGTCTTCCATCCGTCAAATCTTTTTGCGGTATCAAGAAAGGAGATCTTCACGGTACTGTCCTTGTCGCTATATCTGTCTATTTGTATTTTTTCAGATGCTTTGGTGATCCCTACACCGCGCAGGGTCGGGATAACTTTTTTAATCGTTCCATCGGCATTAAAGAAAAGGCTGTCGCATCTTATCGACCTGTTTTTATCAAAGTTAGGCGACAGGTCGTCGTTGTGATAAAACAAGTACCATTGGTTTTTAAATTGGATGATAGATTGATGATTGGTCCAGCAGCCTGAAGCTGATTCATCCATTATCACGCCTGCAAATTTAAAAGGCCCCATCGGGTTGTTGCCGGTAGCATATTCCAGCCTTTCAATTTTATTGGCCACATGCGGATAGGTGAGGTAATAAATACCCTTGCGTTCAAATAGGTAGGGGCCTTCCTTCAGTCCCTTATCCGGCATCTCAGTTAAGATTACCGGTTCTGACGCCAATTCGAGCATGTTTTCTTTAAGCTTTGCCGCATACAGGTTACCCTGCGCCCAATACAGGTAGGCTTGCCCGTCTTTATCAATAAATACATTCGGATCAATGCCATGAACGCCTTTTATAGGCTCCTGTTGTGGGGTAAAGGGGCCATAAGGTTTATCGGCTACCGCTACACCTACGGTAAAACCGCGGCCGTTTTCGCTGGCTTTGGCCGTGGTGGGAAAGTACATATAATACTTGTCGTTGCGAAAAATGCAATCGGGTGCCCACATGCTGTACGATGTCGGCTCGGCCCAGGGTACTGTAGTTTGGCTGATGATCATGCCGTGATCAGTCCAATCTGTGAGGTTGGCTGACGAAAAAACATGGTAATCTTCCATGCAGAACCAACCGGGACGACCGTGGCCCGGCGTTGCCTTAATATCATGCGAGGGATAGACATACACCCGGTCGCCAAAAACACGTGCCGAGGGATCTGCTGTAAACTGATCCCTGATTAATGGATTTTGCGCAACGGATTGCCCGGCGAAACCCGCCGTGGATATAAATAGCAATAGCCAAAATTTAATATTTTTCATGAACTGGGTGTCTTGATAGGATTCGTTGGTCGTCAATTTATTTAAATAATATAGGGGCAAACTTGTAAAGATCATTGCGCCAAACAGGCCAGGTATGGCCGCCGGGGTAGTCGTAGTAGGTATGTTTTATTTTTATCTCATCCAGTTTCCCCAGCATCACCTGGCAATTTTTATAGGCGATATCTTCCTTTCCACCCATCGCAATCCAGAACGCTTTGAGGTTCGTGTTAATTTGGGTGGCATTTTTCCTCAGAAAGTCGTATTGCGCATCAGCTATACTGTTTTGCACCGGTACAATCCATCCCGAGCTGAATACACCGAGGTAACTGAACGTATTGGTATTGTAGATGCCGGTATATAACGTATTGAGTCCACCCATGGAAAGCCCGGCCAGCGCACGGCCCTGCGCGGTGCGGTCAACCCGGTAGTTTTTCTCTATAAAGGGGATGATGCATTGCTTTATTTCATTCGCAAAGGTTTTAAGCCCGGCTTCACCAAAACCACCACCGCTAAAATTGGCATCTGGCATAACCACTAACATCGGCTTTGCCTGTTTGGTCGCGATCAGGTTATCCATGATCATATCGGTTTTGCCCTGGGTTGCCCAGCCGGTTTCATCTTCGCCGCCGCCATGTAATATGTATAGCGCGGGATATTTAGTCTGGCCACTGGCATCATAACTTGGCGGCGTATAAATAAATAGCCTTCGCCATGATTTGGTTACGGTTGAAAAATAAGTTTTGATGCGGATATCGCCGTGCGGAACGTTTTTTACGGCATAATAGTCGCCGCCCTCAAAAGGTATTTCAATGCCGCTGGCCATGCGCCCCATGCCATAAAAAGTTTGGCTTGAAGGATCTGTCGTTGCTACACCATCTATAATTAACGAATAATAATGGAAGCCTTCACCAATTGAATCGGTTGTGGCTGTCCAATAACCGGCAGTGTCTTTTACCATATCATATATTTTGCCCAGATCAACCTGCACCTTTTGAGCATCCGGTGCCTTAAAGCGGAATGCCACCCGGTGGTCGGGCAGTATAAACGGATATTTAGCGCCCCTGATATTGGTAGATGCAGGGCCGCCCGAGATCATCGCATTAAATTTATCAATATCAACAGGTTTGAACAGAAACTGCGAGAACAGGTAAAGATCATTTTTCCAAACTTTAAAGTCGTGTATTCCGGGCTCTACACTGAAAATATGCGGTACATTTTTTTGCTCCAGATAATCGTGGGTACGTTTGCTGAATGACATTAACCCGTCGTGATCGCCGCATGAGATCCAAAGCAGTTTAAGTTTGTTTTTCGCGGCATCGGGGTCGGGTACCAGTTCTTCCGGTTTTTTTGTGTTTGGGGCAGAAGAAAAGCCTCCAACCCAGGCAAATTTATCCAGGTTACCCAACCCAAAATTGAGCGACTGTCCGCCACCCATTGATAATCCGGCCAGGGCCCGGTGTTCCCGATCAGTGTATACCGGATATTTTTTTTGGATGTAGGGGATGAGGTCGTCCAGCAAGTCATGCTCAAAAGTTGCAAATGCGGCAACTTTATCCGGTGCCATGATATTGCCCGTGGCGCGGTCATCTTTCATGGCGCGGCCGTTAGGCAGCACCACAATCATTGGCTCCAGTTTTTTATCAGCATAAAGGTTATCCAATATTACCTGGGGTGTGCCTTGGTTAAGCCATTCAAATTCGTCCCCGCCAATGCCATGCAGCAGGTACAGAACAGGGTAAGTTTTTTTTGCAGTATACCCTGGCGGCAGATAAACTACAGCGTGACGCTTTGAATCAACTGTTTTTGAGTTATAGGTAACGGTATCCAGTTTTCCGTGTGCTATTCCCGTGCGGTAAGTATCGAAACCTGCCGGCGAATGTTTAAGAGCAGGCTGTGACATGGCCAGCATTGCGGGCAAAATACCGATGGCGGTAAGGTAGGCTATCTTTTTCATAATTTTTTGTCTGTTAATCCACAGAACTGATTGTCTTTCGGATTAAAAGAAGCTAAAGCGGGTTAAATTGTATTAGTTTTTGCTCGTTTGAGGAATACCCGAAAGTAGGCGAACAACTTTTGCCGTGGTTAACACAAATTATGATAATGATAGAACGAATGTTTAAGTGCAAAAAAATAATTAACAAACCCGGTTCGCGAAAATCGACAAGCGAAAGGTAAATGTAGTAGCTACTCGCTTTTAATTGATGTGGTTTGTGCTAAGTATTTGATTGTGAGTTGTTTTGTATTGCTTTTGGGCTCTCGAATAGTTGTTTATATACTTTGATTGTAACAATCATATAGCTTTTTTACCGCAGAGGAGTGCAGATACATTCGTGGTATCAAAATATTGGATTGTGGTAGCAAACCATTTTCTGTACGGATACTTTCGTACAGTCCGTAATCGGTATGCCCGATCATAAACTTCTATAATCAATCTTATAAACCATGCAATTAAAAACTTACTCACCAAAGCCGGTTATGGCGGTGATGGCACTAATCTTTTGCCTGTCATCGATCCATGTCACGGCTCAAAAACTAAAATTAAACAAACTGGGCTATTTCGAAACACCCGGTGTAAACGTTCTGGTATTTAGTAACCAATACAACGGAATTTTTCAGGACGAGAAAACAGCGGGTGTTGAGCTGATACACCACGGTGTGCGTACTATTACTGGTGGCGCAGTAAGGCTGCAAAACACGCCGGAGCAATGGGACCTGGTGCCCACACTGGTTAACCGTACGGTAGATAGCGTTAATCATCGCATTGACGTAACCATGCGTTATGAAGGCTATGATTTTAATTCAAAAATCAGCGTAACGCCAAAAGGCAATGGTGTTGAGCTGAATTTGTATCTTGATAAGCCGGTGCCGGAAAAATTGGCGGGCAAGGCAGGATTTAATCTTGAGATCATACCATCGGCCTATTTTGAAAAAACATTTTTAATTGATGGAAAACCAGGCGAATTTCCGCTATACCCGGCGGGTTCGACAAAAATGCTTCCATCAAGTCAGAAGATCCCACAGTTTGCCGGCCATAACACGTTTGACGATCGTGGCCGTAATGAATTTATTGATCCGGCACCGCTTGCTACCGGTAAAACGCTGGTGATGGCACCCGAAGACCCCGAACGCACCATTAAAATCCAATCGTTTGATGCCAATTTGATGTTATTCGATGGCCGCAGCCTTGCACAAAACGGGTGGTTTATTGTACGCGGCTTATTGCCTGCCGGTAAAACAGGTAAGGTATTAACCTGGTATATTGAGCCGAATGCCGTAGCCGGTTGGAAGCGTGCGCCGGTAATTGAATTTTCGCAGGTAGGCTATCGCCCAGACCAGCAAAAAACAGCGGTAATAGAACTTGATAAAAATGACGCGCCATTAAAAACCGCAACGCTTTTTGAAGTAACGTCCGATGGGAAATATGTTGAACGGCTTAAGTCAGATGTGCAGCATTGGGGGCAATTTACGCGTTACAATTATTTGAAGTTTAATTTTAGCAGTGTTAAAAAAGCCGGTATATACGTTATAGCTTATGGCGATCAAAAAACCAATGCTTTTCCAATTAATGCAAATGTTTATGAAAATATAGGGCACCCCACAATGGATGTCTGGTTTCCGGTTCAGATGGACCACATGATGGTGAACGAGGCCTACCGCGTATGGCACGGTGCTCCTTTCCTTGATGATGCCTTGCAAGCACCTCCGAACCATCAGCATTTTGATACTTACCAGATGGGACCAACTACCGATACAAAATACAAACCTCTTGAAAGGATCCCCGGGCTTAATGTTGGTGGTTGGTTTGATGCAGGCGACTTCGATATTGAAACGCCATCGCATTGCAGCGTTGTACTGAGTTTTGTTGAAGCATGGGAAAATTTTAAGATCGACCGCGACGAAACTTATGTGGATTATCCAACACGGTATGTAGATATACATCGCCCTGATGGCAAGCCGGATCTTTTGCAACAAATTGAACACGGTACACTTAACCTGGTGGCACAGGTTGTGAACATCGGCCATCCGGCGCGTGGGATCATCGTGCCGAATTTGCACCAGTATCATCACCTCGGAGACGCCATTAACGAAACAGATAATCTGCCTTATAACGCGTTGCTAAAACCCTACCAAACCGACGGAAAATCAAGTGGTACAATGGATGATAGATGGGCATTCACCACAAGGAATATAGCACTGGATTACCAGACCACCGCCGCGCTTGCTGCTGCCAGCCGGGCGCTTAATGGGTATAATGATACGCTGGCCGTGAAAAGCCTGCAATGTGCCCTGAGACTTTGGCATGAGGATGACAGCCTGAAAATGCACATGGACTCGGCTGCCCTGGCACGTAATAGGTTCGCTGCCGGTAACGAGATGCTTGCCGCCCTTCAATTGTATATTTCAACCAAAGATCAGCAGTATGCAGATCATTTCAAAAAACTGATCATGCCGATGCTTGATCGCTTTCCCGGTTTTGTTATGATAAGCGCGCTGCATGCCTATCCTTATATGGACAAGGATTACCAGGATAAAATAGCGACCTACATGCAAAAATACAAAGCCACATGCGACGAATATGATAAACAGAACCCTTATGGCGTACCTGTAACACCGGGTGGCTGGGGCGGCAGCGGGCAGGTTATTAATTTCGCCATTACCAACTATTTCGCCAATAAATATTTTCCTAATATCATCGGGCCTGAATATGTTTATAAGGGCTTGAATTATATCTTCGGATGTCATCCTTACTCCAACCTTTCGTTTGTATCAGCAGTTGGTGTACGTTCAAAAAAAGTAACCTATGGCAATAACCGGGCCGACTTCAGGTTTATTGCCGGCGGTGTAGTACCCGGTATCCTGCTGCTTAAACCTGATTTTCCGGAGAACAAGGAAGACTGGCCATTTTTCTGGGGGGAGAATGAAGTAACGATAGCTGGTTGTGCACAGTATATTGTTTTATCCGGAGCCGCTAATCAGTTAGGATTGCATAATTAATTAACATTAAGTGAGCCGATTGTGAAATCTAAACAATCGGTTTACCTAATTGCATAAACCATGTCGGTTAAAAAGCTATGTGCTAAGTGTCTGTTTAAAAAGGGTAAATAAAAATCAAGATAACACCAAACCGTCATTGAGGTACGAAGCTATCCCAAACTATACAGGGCAAACCTGCTAATCGGGGATTGCTTCGTACCTCAATGACGGTTTCTTTTGTTTTAAACGGTTTCTAAGCAGCATAGCTTATAAAAAAACACCCTGCCGGCAGCTTGCCGCCAGGGTGTTTTTTTGGGGGGTAATATCAAGGTTCGATATGAGTTCTATTCTTTAAACAAAAGCGGAGCAAGTTCATTGAGGCTGCGGCGCCAGGTCAGGAACTCGTGAGCGGTGTTTTCAGAAACATAAGATACGGCATTATATCCGGCACCTTTTAAGGCTACCACGGCATTTGTAACGCCTTCGGGCCTTTCCTTGCTGCCACAGCTTATGAATATTAGTTTGGGCTTTGTTTTGTCTTTAAGTTCATCCGGCGAATAAGTACCGCCGCTGAGCAGGGCATAATAGGCAAAAAGCTCTGGCTTGTTTAGTGTTATCATATGTGTTTCCATGCCTCCCATTGACAATCCACCCATAGCACGGTGAGCTCTGTCGGCCCTGGTGCGGAAGCTGGCATCAACGTAGGGGATAAGTTCATCCGTCAAAACTGTTTGAAAGGGATCGATCTTAAAACTTTTGAATGCACCAGGCCCGGGCCTCACATCATTGGTCATCCCGTAGGTCATTACAATAATGAACGGTTGTATTTTACCAGTTGCTATTAAGTTATCCATGATCAGGTTGGCGTGCCCCTGGTTACTCCAGGCAGTTTCATCTTCACCCCAGCCATGCTGCAGGTATAATACCGGATACTTTTTTGATTTGTCCTTCTCGTAGCCCGGCGGCGTATAAACAAAAGCCCTGCGCGCGGTATTGGTGCTTTTTGATGGGAAAAGGATCTGCTGCACATTGCCATGCGGCACATCTTTAAGCGCATAAAAATCCTGGTCGTGTGCGGGTATTTCGATACCGCTTTCCCAACGTGTTGAGCCATAGAAATTTAATGTGCCCGGATCGTTAAATACCCCGCCATCAATAGTTAAATGGTAGTAGTGAAATCCTTCGTCCATCGGTCCTTCTGTAGTACCGGTCCAAAACCCGTCGGTTCCCTTTGTGAGTTTAGTGCCTCCACGTCCGCCAAGACCGAGACTAACTTTTATACTGTCAGACTGTGGGGCCTTGATACGAAAGCGTGCGTAGCCCTGCGAGTTTACCTGAGGATACTCTTGTCCCGGCTGGTTATAGGTAGATGGTTTGAAATCGTCGGCTATTGAATTTGGGGTCGTTTGTGCCCTGCAAAGGCTGGCGGTAAATGTAACGGCCAATAAGGCAAGTAAGCATTTTGGTTTCATAATTGAATATTGAGGTTTATGTAATGTGAATTCAGTAGAGTGCTGGGGACTGTTTTAATCAGATGAAATGCCTTTTTACATAATAGGTGATTAAATTGTGATTAATTGTTTTTATTACACATATTTTAGTTGCTGTTGTAGGTTGTTTTTTACCAGGCCCGGTTTTCGTTGTTTATGAAAAGTTGGTCCGGGATAAAATATTCCTAAATAGTTTATAATGGCAATTTTGTTGTTTTAGGCTGCTTTTTTTTAATATAAAAGTATTTTTATGCCAAAAGTAACGCACGCAGTTTTTAGCATAATTTTACAACGTTTGTCGATAACAGGCCTGGTGACATCATTGCCGAAAACTTGTTTATATGCACTTTTGTACAATAATTAACGATGCGATTGAACAAGTGTGTTATTTCTTTGAACAAAAGTTTGCCTGTTTCATCGTGATAAAATGTAAATTTGGATAGTGATGTATTTCAAAGACATCTACTAAACCAATTTTAAACCATAAATCATAAACAATTTTTTCCTGCGGCTTTGCTGTATTGGAAATTATAACCCATCACTTATGATGCATTCTTTACCCAAATTTTATGCGCGTATAACGATGTATGCAGTGCTAACCGGCTTTGCGCGTCTTGTACTGACGTCGGTTGTTTTAGCCGTTCTCTGTATCCAGGCATATGCACAAAAAACTAACATCAAGTTTACAGCTTTAACAACTAAGCAGGGGTTAATGGGTAACGCCGTAAATACCATTATAAAGGATGTCAACGGAATGATATGGATAGGCACGTCAGAAAGCCTTTACAGGTATGATGGCAAGCGCTTTAAAGTTTATCCGCTGGGCATAAAAAGGCAGGTAGAGCCTGGTTCGAACGAAATAAGCAGTATGAGCATGGACCGTACCGGTACCCTGTGGGTAGGTACCATTGGTTATGGTCTTTACTATTATGATCGGGCAGCGGATGTTTTCAAAAACTTTACTTCACCCTTAAAGGGGCAGCGTTTAAGCCAGGGCGTTGTTACCGCTGTATGTGCAAATAGCAAAGGCTTTATTTGGGCAGGCACTGTAAATGGCCTCGATGTGATAGATCCGGATAGGAAGCATATCAGCCATTTTGAAACCGGCACGGACAAACCGGGCGAGATACCGGTTAAAAGCATGGGCTATATTTTTCAGGACAGTTACAGCAGGATGTGGGTATGTACCAGTTCGGGCTTGTATTTGTATGATGAAACGCATAAACGCTTTAAAGCTTTTCGCCATCAAAAAAATGACCCGGAAAGTTTACCATCGGATGTAGTAATGACGGTATCACAGGATAAGGTAGGAAATGTGTGGGTAGGTACATCAAACGGGTTAAGTCGCTTAAGCAAAGATGGTCAGCACTTTATTAACTATCGTTATAATGACAACGATGAACATTCATTGTGCGGTGATATTGTTTACAGCATAGCCGCCGATGACAAAGATCACATTTGGGTAGGTACAGAGGGCGGCCTTAATATCATGGACATCAACACCGGTCAATCCACACGTTACCGTCATGACCCTCGCAACCCGTACAGTCTCAATAGTAAATCTATCCGGAGCATTTGTATCGACCCCGATGGCATTTACTGGGTAGGTACCTATATGGGCGGCATAAATAAGTATGACAAAAACCTGACCTTGTTTAATTATGTTCAATCTACGGAATTAGACCCCTATGGTTTGAGCGCACCTATTGTATCGTCATTTGCGCAAAAAAACGATAATGAACTGTACATAGGTACAGACGGAGGCGGCCTTAGTATCTTCAATAATAAAACAAACCATTTCAATCATATCCCCATAAAGCCCAAAGAGAAAATAAATTCGGCGGGTTTGCCTATCCTGGCTATGCTGCTGGATCATAAACAGCAACTCTGGATAGGAACATTCGGACATGGACTTTTTAAACTTAACACCGCAAACAACAACTATAAGCAATTTACCAGCGGTACAGGCAAGCTAAGCATTAGTCAAAATAATATTTTCTGTTTCAGTGAAGACCACTTTGGTAATGTATGGATTGGAACTAACGGCGCTGGTATTGATATTTTTGATGCGAAGGCAGATAGTTTCCGCAGATTTCCCCCCGCCATTTTGCCTGCAAAGGGGTATAAATTTCCTTCTAACGGGTATATAAGGGCCTTTGAAGAAGATAATGACGGCAATATGTGGATAGGCTCATATGGCACAGGTATCGCAATATATAACCCGGCCACAAAGATGTTCGATTTTCTTAACCCAACCAACACTGGTTTGCCGATAGCAGAAGTTTTATCATTAAAAAGGGATGCCAGCGGGAATATGTGGATAGGCACAAATGGTGATGGTCTTTTCCGTTATGATTATCGACATAAAAAAGTAACTGCTTTTAAATATAATAACCAGTTACCCAACGGCGTAATTTGTAAAATTTTACAGGATAAAACGGGTAATATATGGTTTAGCACCAACCAGGGCATTGGCAGGATTGATCAGGCAGACGAAAAGCTTTACGTTTATTGCCATGATAATGGTCTTCAAAATAATGTGTTTTTAAACGGATCGGGCATTATTGGTGCAGATGGTACGCTCTATTTCGGCGGAGTAGATGGGTTTAATTATTTTAGAGGATCGGATGTCAGGCTCAACAAAAACCTGCCGCCGGTTGTGCTAACTACCCTGAGTATAGACAACAAGCGAATTTCTCCCGATCATGACAATCCGTTACCTGTTAACATTAGTGAAGTGCAGCAAATCACAATTAAGTACAAACAAGACTTTTCCCTCAACTTTGTCGCGCTTAATTATACATTACCACAGCAAAATCGTTATGCATACATATTAGAGGGATTTAGCAATTCATGGAAAAATGCCGGTACTTCAACAACTGCCAGTTATACTAACCTTGATCCGGGTGAGTACACGTTTAGGGTAAAGGCTTCAAATAATGATGGAAAATGGAATGATACCGGTACATCTCTGAAAATCATAGTGAAGCCGCCCTTTTGGATGACCATATATGCGTATGTGTTTTATGTTTTGCTGGCTTTCGGCCTGTTATTGCTCGTCCGCAGGCAAGGTGTTAAAAAGCTTAAAAAGAAACTGCATGACGAGCAGGAACGCAAAGCCGCGGAAGCCCGTCATGAACTGGATGAAATGAAGATTAAGTTTTTAACCAATTTGAGCCATGAATTTCGCACACCTATATCTTTGATAATGGCTCCTGTTGATAAGCTTCTTGAACAGCCCAACACTGAACCTGTTGCTGAGCAATTGGGGGTTATCAAAAGAAACTCACGCAGACTGCTTAACCTTGTTAACCAGTTGCTTGATTTCAGAAAGCTTGAAGAGAACGAACTTAAGCTGAATTTGGTTGAAGGAGAGTTTGTTTCTTTTGTCCGTGAAGTTGCCGATTCGTTTTACGACCTGGCAAACAGAAAAAAGATCTCAACCGTTTTTAAAACAGCCGGGGAAAGGTTATTTGCAAAATTTGATCATGACAAAGTTGAGCGGATATTATTTAACCTGTTATCCAACGCGTTTAAATTTACAATGGCAGGTGGGCAAATTACCGTGGAAGTTACCGCTCCCGTTATTTCGGCGGATGGCAATTCATATCAGCTTAGCATCTCGGTTGCAGATACTGGTACAGGTATATCGCCCGAACAGGTAGGGCGTGTTTTTGACAGGTTTTATCAGGCGGATTCCCCGCCGGCTTTCCTTAATCAGGGCAGCGGGATAGGCTTATCTATAACGCGCGAACTTGTACAACTGCACGGCGGCCGGATCAGTGTGGAAAGTGAGCCGGGCAAAGGATCAACTTTTTCTTTAACGATTGTATTACCTGCAATAGAATTGTCAGAAACAGCGATGCCTGATCATGGGGCTACACCAGTAATATCCCACTTTATTGAGGAAGAAACGGACAGCAAACCCCGACCTGAGATTGCGCGAGGTGTTAACCGGCAGCACGTGCTGATCATTGAGGATAATGATGATATGCGGCATTACCTGGCCGAAAACCTGGGCGCTACTTACAAGGTGTCGGAGGCAGTTAATGGCAGGGATGGGTGGCATAAAGCGCTTGCCGTACACCCCGACCTGATAGTCAGCGATATCAGTATGCCATACATGGATGGGATACAACTAAGCTTTAAACTGAGGGCCGATAAACGAACCTGCCACATCCCAATTATATTATTAACGGCAATGACCAGCCAGAAGGAGCAACTTGCCGGGCTGGAGCTGGGTGTAAACGATTACCTGACTAAGCCCTTCAATTTCGACATCCTGAATATCAAGATCAAGAACCTGCTTCATTTAAATAAATCGCTTAAAGAAACCTATCAGAAAAAAATAAAGGTGATTCCTGCTGATATGGATATTGAATCCTCGACAGAGCGCTTTATCAAAGACGTGGTGATGTATATTGAGAAAAATATGAACAATCCCAAGTTCTCTGTCGAAGAGATCAGCCATCACTTTAGCATGAGCAGGGGATCGTTTTACAGCAAAATTACTGAACTCACCGGCGAACCGCCCGTGGAGTTCATTCGCTCGATAAAACTGGACAAGGCAACCATATTACTGGAAAAAACCGATCTGACCATTGCCGAGATCGCATATTCTATCGGTTTTTCAACGCCTCATTATTTTACCAAATCATTCAAAGCAAAATATAATATCTTACCATCCGAATACCGGGTGAAAAAAGTAAACGTTAAAAGCGTGGCTTAAGCAAGCCTCCACAACGGCGGATATAAGTATGTTGATATTACTTACCCGCCGGTATTCTTTGTTACTTGAACAGTTGCAGGATCGGTGGGAGCTTGCGATTTGTAACCCAGCAAACCGAGCATTTTTAACCCGTACCGTGTGCCTAAGATCCGATAGCCCTCGGCCGTGAAGTGCAATTTATCGGGTGCAGCCGGGCATCCGGCCGAGTTGATCACATAAGCGTTTGGGATAGCATCCGGGAGCTTATCAATTATCTGGTTCATCGCGGCACATTTGCCGTCCTGATCCGCATTAACCAGTTCGCCGGCCAGTAACGGAACTTTCCTGGGTTTGAGATGAAGATCTTTAGTAAGCATATCGTATATGCTTTTTACTTTTTGCGTCCAAAGTGTGTCGTTAGGATTTGATTCGCCCTGGTGCAGCAAAATTCCTCTGATCACCCCATACTTCTGTGCCTGTTTAGCCATCTCCACCAAATGGCCGTAAGGATCTCCTCCGTATTCATTTATCATGTTTACCATCCAGGTTGGTGCAGTGGCTGCATAGCTCTTGTAGCTGTCTTTCTGGAATAACTCAATTTTGCAACCTGCTACCGACACATTGACAATACCAACTGTTACATCATGGGGCAGGGTGGCTATTAGGGTGCGACCAAAGTAGTCGGCCGGGGTAAGCCCTGTGTTACAGCGCGCTAACGGCGGTACAGCAGTATACCAGTTGCCTTTGGTACGTTTAAGGTTAGGGCAGTCAACCGTTTCCAATACTTGTAAACGCGGGTCAACAACAGTGTCCTGGGGTTGAATACGTGCATTACCTTCCATATTTGACTGGCCAAAGCACAAAAAGATATAAAACTTTTTGTTCTGGGCGGATGCGGTGCCGGTAAATAATGAGATGATTACGAACAAGGTGAAAAAAAAGGCTCTTGTATTCATTTTATGTTTTTGTGATTTTACAGCGGACAAATAGCCCGGCAGCCACTCAATAAAAGTAGCTGAACCGCCAAATATGTTATTACAACAATTGTTGAAAGTGCTATAACAGTTGTTGATGCCGGTTTCGGATTCTGACCGTAACGGCGGTGGCTACAAGCTTGGTAAGCCGCGCACAACAGAAGCAACACGCCTTAAAAAACGCTCGCATTGTTTCAATCTCCGTAAACCAATGTGTTAACCTTTTCAACATGCGTGTCATTTAAAGTTTATACCCGTCGATATTTTTGATTGCGCAAAGCAGACTAATTAATAAACTATATGAACCTTAAAAAAAGTTTACTGATAAGCATCGGACTCTTTTACACTATTTACGCGGATGCGCAGAAAATTCCTTATCAAAATCCAAAACTGCCGTCGGAAACGAGGGCGAAGGATTTAGTGAAAAGGCTTACCCTAAAAGAAAAGGTTGGGTTGATGAAAGATGTTTCTGACGCGGTACCCCGTCTTGGTATCAAAAAGTTTAACTGGTGGAGCGAAGCGCTGCATGGTTACGCCAACCAGGGGCCGGTAACGGTTTTTCCGGAGCCGGTGGGTATGGCAGCGTCTTTTGACGACCAGTTGTTATTTCACGTTTTCGACGCTGTATCTGACGAAGCACGGGCTAAAAATAATGATTACAAAAAGAAAGGAGAGAGCCAGCGTTTTCATGACCTGTCGGTTTGGACGCCGAATGTCAATATCTTTCGCGATCCGCGTTGGGGACGCGGCCAGGAAACTTACGGCGAAGACCCTTACCTTACATCGCGCATGGGCGTTTCTGTTGTAAAAGGCCTGCAAGGCCCGGCCGGTGCACGGTACCGTAAGTTGCTGGCCTGCGCAAAGCATTACGCGGTACACTCCGGACCCGAATGGAGCCGGCACGAATTAAACATTAACAATGTTAGCGCGCGCGATTTATGGGAAACCTATCTGCCCGCTTTCAAATCTCTTGTTACCGAAGCCGATGTGAGGGAAGTGATGTGCGCCTATCAGCGCCTCGATGATGAGCCTTGTTGCGGTAACAGTAGGTTGCTTGGCCAGATTTTAAGACAGGACTGGGGTTTTAAATATCTTGTTGTATCTGATTGCGGTGCTATTACCGATTTTTATCGCACGCACAAATCTTCATCCGATGCCGAGCATGCATCGGCTAAGGCGGTGCTCTCCGGTACCGATGTGGAATGCGTAGGCTATGCTTTTGATAAAATACCGGACGCGGTTGTCCGTGGTTTAATCAGGGAAAAGGATATTGATGTCAGCGTGGTGCGATTGATGACACAACGTTTTGAACTGGGCGAGATGGATAAAGACGAATTAGTTCCCTGGACAAAGATTCCGCTTTCGGTTGTTAATTCGCCTGCACATCAAAAGCTGGCACTTGACATGGCGCATGAGACGATGACCTTACTTCAAAACAGGAATAATATTTTGCCTTTAAGTAAAAAACTGCAAAAAGTAGCGATAATTGGCCCTAATGCTGATGACTCGCCAATGCTTTGGGGAAACTATAACGGCACCCCGGCAAGTACCATTAATATTTTAGAAGGCATCAAATCGAAATTAAGTCCCGGTCAAATCATTTATGACAAAGCCTGCGACCTGACCGACGACAAGGTTACTGAAACCGGTATTGCTGAAAGCAGTTTTGACGGCCAGTCAGGCATAAAGGCTACTTATTGGAACAACCGTAATATGGAGGGGGCACCTGTTATAACCACCCAAGTATCCGGGCCGATGTCGCTTACAACTTTTGGCGCGCATCAGTTTGCGCAAGGCGTTAACACCGAGGAATTCTCTGCACGGTACGAAACAGTTTATAAGCCATCAATTACGGGCGATATCGTTTTTAAATTGGAATGTACGGGTGGGGGGGAACTCCTGATCGACGGAAAGTCGGTACTGCGTAATGGCAGCTGGCGCTTATTACCTGCGCGTTATAACTTGCAGGCAGAGGCTGGAAAAAGCTATAAAATTGAGTTACGCTATAAACAGCTCAATAACTGGGCAGCGAACTTGTTCTTCAACTTCGGTAAGGAAGTATCTATAAGTTATGACGCGTTGGTCAATAAAGTTAAAGATGCTAATGTCGTTATTTTTGCAGGAGGTATTTCGCCACGCCTGGAAGGGGAAGAAATGCCCATTCAGCTACCAGGTTTTAAAGGAGGCGACCGTACTGATATAGAGCTGCCGGCGGTACAGCGAAACTGCCTGGCAGCGCTTAAAAACGCAGGAAAAAAAGTGATTTTTATAAGTTGCTCTGGATCTGCAGTAGGCCTGGTACCGGAAACCGGAAATTGTGAAGCGATTTTACAGGCATGGTATGGCGGTGAAGCCGGCGGACAAGCGGTTGCCGACGTGCTGTTTGGTGATTATAACCCAGCTGGACGGTTGCCGGTCACTTTTTATAAAAATATTAACCAACTGCCTGATTTTAGTGATTACCAAATGAAAGGCCATACTTATCGCTATCTTACTCAGGAACCATTGTTTCCCTTCGGTTTCGGTTTAAGTTATACCGATTTTCAAATAGGCGACGCCACGCTGAGTAAAAACACCATTACCGCTAACGAATCAATACAATTATCTGTGCCTGTAAATAATAAAGGCCGGCGTGATGGTACCGAAATAATACAAGTGTATATTCATAAAATGGGCGATACTGAAGGGCCTGTTAAAACTTTACGCGCGTTTAAGCGTGTAGCTATCCCTGCCGGAAAAACAACACTGGCAGCTATTAACTTGCCGCCGAAGACATTTGAGTTCTTTGATCCGGAAAATGCTACCGTAACGATATTGCCTGGTCAATATGAAGTGTTTTATGGCACCAGCTCGGATAAGAACGATTTAAAGTTAGCCAAGGTAACCATCAAATGATATTATTAAAAAGTAGCGTATCAATCTTATAAATCGGCGGCGATGGCTTCCTGTTTTAAAGGTTATTGACAATAAATAATAAACAAGAATAAATAACCTCTCCTTATTACTTTTCTTTCTTTAAAATTGGTTGTAAGGACAGCGCGAGGCTGTCCTTATTTTTTTTCCCTATAGTGCAGAGCAGATTTTGAAAATGAAACCTATCTGTGCTAAGGGGGACAGAAGTCTTTTAATTTGGTTTAAAAGCATTATCATAAAAACACATCCAGCCACTTGAGCATAGTTACTAATGCTTGGAAATGCTGTCTTCCCGGATAACCTAATCTGCTATAAGTTCAAAAAAAATGGTTTTCAGATAGTGGCAGATATGGGTATTTATTGTTTTAACAACCCCCGAAAATTGTCCTTTTTTTATTTTTTGCAATCGATTGTTTTTTAATCATATTTTACCTCCTAATCCATAAGCCAGCACAAATTTTTGATTGAGAAAAGACATTCAGCTTTAGATCGTTTTGTTTTATTATGTATGTAATGCTTTGTAAATCAGTTTTTTAAGAATTTAATTAATCCGGTAGTGATGTCGGGCTTCCCTCATTCTTTTGTTTTTACTACTGTTGTTGAACTACAAGAGAATTTTGATGTAAGAGGTTAGCTTAAACAAATGTTGTAAGATTTAGATAAAAATTGCGCCATCGGCTAAGCTACTAAAGATACTTTTACGCTCATTGTTTCGACCAGTTGATGGTTGTTACAGAGGTACAGCCAACAAAACGTTGTACATGTATAACCAATTATAATTTGTGTAACAGAAACGGCCGCATTATGGCATCTGTTTATATCGCGTTAACGAAATGAACTTACAGTCTTGCGGAGATTATTGACTGAGCCAATTTGAATGCGGAAAGCCAAAGCGATGCGTTTTGTTTCGAATATTTTAAATGTTATAAAACCTAAATATTAATTATCAATCACTTAATACGAAAATTATGGAAAGACAAAAACACAGTTTTAATTCCGGCTTAAGTCCCGGGCATCTACTACTGGCAACTTGCACATCATCTTTTAATTCCGGCAAGGATGCCAAAAATTGAGTTAGAACGATTTGAAGGCATTTGCCACATAAACGATACAGAAACGGTGTGCGCAAATTCAAAAGTCGCCGCTACTTTCTTATAACATCGAACATTTTAAACCTTAACAACATGAAGTATTCTTTACAAAAAATTTATAATAAAAGGTGGCGTTACGCTACGCTCATCCTAACCGGATGTGCGCTTGCTATGCCGTCGGTGTCAATTGCGCGTACCGGTGGTTCGGCAGGCTTGGTAAACGGCATTAGCATCAATAAAAATGGTGCTTTAAAAATGAAGCCCGCCTTTAACGTTTCAGGCAAAGTTACTGATGAAGATAACCAACCCCTGCCCGGCGTGTCGGTTGCAATAAAAGGCACAACGCAGGGCGTAACAACTGATGCCAGCGGTAACTTTAAAATATCAGTACCCGGAAATTCAGCCGTACTGGTTTTTAAGTTAATAGGCTTTAACCAGCAAGAGATTACGGTTACCAGCGGTACTGAGTTAAAAGTGCAAATGAAAAAGGACACCAAGAACCTGGAAGAAGTAGTTGTGGTTGGTTACGGATCACAAAAACGTGCCAAGGTTACAGGAGCGGTGTCGTCGGTTAGCGGTAAAACCCTGGCATCTTTACCTGTGGGTGGCATTGAAGCCTTACAAGGTCGTATAGCCGGTCTTAGCGTGACCAGTAATGGTAGTCCGGGAACCGGGGCCATCATTTCATTGCGCGGTATCAGTTCCGTAAATTTCGGATCCGATCCTTTGTATATAGTGGATGGATATCCCGGCAGTCTTACAGGCGTTGATATTAAGGATATTCAAAGTATCGACGTTTTGAAAGACGCCAGCGCCGCGGCGATCTATGGATCAAGGGGTACAAATGGTGTTATCATCATCACCACTAAAAAAGGCAACAATAATAGCCGCACCGAAGTTACTATCGACTCATATTATGGTGTACAAAACGTTATAAAAAAGTACGACCTGCTTAATACCCAGCAGTACCTGCAATATGAGCGCGCGCTAAACGGTGCAGCCGGCATAGCTTTACCGCCGCGCCTGCAGCCAGATAACTTTAACAAGCCAATTTATGCGGGTAGCTCTCAAACCTTTGCCCAAACTAACACTAACTGGCAGGATGCTTATTTCAGAAGTAATGCACCTATACAGCAACATAATGTGGCATTGAGCGGCGGCAACGCGGTAACCCGCTTTTACACTTCGGCAAATTACTTTGATCAGCAGGGTATTGCCCAGGGCTTAAGTGCCTACCATAAGGCGATTCGCGTTAACGCTGATCATACGATCAGTAAATTTCTGTCGTTTGGCGAAACATTCAACGCCATCGTTAATCATCAGGTTTACGGCGTAGATGCGGGCAACCGTACTGCCATAACAAACGTGGTAAGGATGCAGCCATATTTGCCTGTATATAACCCAAATAATGCCGGCGGCTTCCAGGGGCCAATAAACAGCTTCGACGGTTCGGATCCAACTAACCCTATTGAGGCAGCCAAACTCATTAGCAATACAAACCACGGCTATACTATCCACGGTAATGCTTACGCTACGCTGAAGTTTGCATCGTGGCTTAACTTTAAATCAATTTACGGTATTGATTACGGCTCCAATTTGAACAATACGTATACACCTATTTATAATGACGGTGGTACTTCTCAATCGCCAACCGCTATTATAAATTACACCAGGGGCGCCAGCACCACTCAATTGTACTCGCAGCAGCTAACTTTCGATAAAACGTTCGCTAACAAACATCACGTTAACGCCGTTTTAGTTTACGAGGCCCAAAGCTCACGAGGTGATAACCAGGTATCATCGGGTAACCAAAATACCAATACGGTGAAAACACTAAATGGCGCCACTAACCTTTATACAAATTATACCTACGGTACCAACCTCCTTGTTTCAGAAGTTGCTCGTTTGGGCTATGATTTTGAAGGCAAGTACCTGATATCAGGATCAATACGTCGTGACGGCCTGTCAGTGTTTGCGCCGGGGCACAAACATGAAAGCTTCCCCGCCGCGTCATTAGGCTGGAAGGTAGACCAGGAAAGTTTCATGAAATCTATTACGTCGGTTTCTTCGTTAAAATTAAGAGCCGGTTATGGTGTAACAGGTATTAACGGTACCGTATTAGGTAACTATCCATATTTGCAGCCTATATCGGCAAACATAGCTACCTATCCTTTCAACGGTAGTATAACGGATCTTGGAAACGCATCGTATTACAGTGGTTTAAGCAACCTCGATCTGTCATGGGAAACAACCAAGCAAACCAACATCGGTTTAGATCTGGGCTTGTTTCAGGATGCCATTACATTATCCGCTGAGGTATATAACAGAAAAACCGATAATCTTTTATTAACCGTACCTACACCGCCCAGCTTTGGTTTTAATGGTGCCGGAACGTTAGCTAACGTAGGATCGATGCGTAACCGTGGTTTTGAGATCACTTTGGGCTATCATAAAACAAAAGGCGAGTTTAGATACGACATTACCGGAAACTTTGCACTGAACAGAAACAAGGTTTTAACGCTTAGTACTGCCAATGCCTCCATTACCGCCGGTGGCGATGCGGACTACGGCGGTGGTGGCCCTATAACCAGTACCGTAGTTGGACAGCCTGTACAATCATTTTATGGATATATTGTTGACGGTATATTTCAAAACGCGGCCGAGGTCAAAAATTCGCCAACCCAAACTGGTGCCGCTCCCGGCGACATTAAATTCAGGGATGTAAACCACGACGGTGTTATTAATGATGCAGATCGTACCTTCATTGGTAGCTATCTGCCAAAATTCACTTATTCGTTAAACTACAGCGCCTCTTATAAAAATTTCGACGCGGTTGTGTTTTTCCAGGGTGTTTATGGCAATAAGATATTTAATGCTGAAAGAATTATTCTTGAAGGTATGCCAAGGCTATTCAATGCCGGTACTAATGTTTTAAAAGCATGGACGCCTACAAACACCAATACAAATATCCCGCGCTCTATCTCTGGTGACCCGAACAGCAACGTAAGACCTTCAACCAGGTGGATTGAAAGCGGCTCGTACCTGCGGGTTAAAAATATGCAGATAGGCTATAATTTTCCTACCGCATGGTTAAGGTCAAAAACAGACAACGCGTTGAACAGGCTCAGGATTTATGCGGCATCAACCAATCTGTTAACCTTCACTAAATATAAAGGTCTTGATCCCGAAATAGGCTCACGTAACGGTACCCTTACTAACGGTATCGACTATGGCCAGTATCCGCAGCCAAGAACAGTTCAGTTGGGTTTACAGGCAACCTTTTAACGATAAATTTAAAAAGATATAGCGATGAAAACTAAAAAAATATTCTTGTGGTCGGCCCTTACAACTATCATAGTAGCGGCGACGGTGAATTCCTGCAAGAAAGGATCTCTTAACACCAGCGACCCCAATAACGTAACAACTAACCAATACTATAAGACCGTCGATCAGCTAACCAAGGGCGTAAATTCCATTTATGTTTCTATCCATTCACTGGGATTAGTATCAAGAGAATGGTTTTTTATTCACGACCTCAGGAGTGATGAGGTTGCCAGCGGCGGCGGACAGCTTGAAGCCCCAAGGGGACAAATGCTTAATGGGAATGCTGATCCTACCAACTCGGTGCTGAACTCTGTTTGGAACACCTGGTATACAACAATTTTCAGAGCGAATGTAGCTATCGAAAATGGACCAAACGTAACTGATAACACATCACTTCGTGATCGCCTTGTTGGTGAGGCTAAATTTCTGCGTGCCTGGGCTTACTTCGACCTTGTTTCGCAATGGGGCGGAGTGCCGCTTTATACTGCGGCTGTTAAGACTGCCACCGATTTTCAACCACGCGCATCCGAAACCGAGGTTTATGCATTAATTATTAAAGATCTTCAGGATGCAGCAGCTGTTCTTCCTGAAAAGTCCGGTACTGATAAGGGCCGGGCAACCGCCTCGGCAGCAAACGCCATGCTGGGCCGTGTGTTGATGCAAACGGGCGATTACGCAGGTGCAAAAGCGGCCCTTTTAAAAATTCCTACAACCGGAGCAAACGGCTATACCCTTACTGCCAGGTACCTTGATAATTTTGAGGAGGAGACCGAATTCAACAGCGAATCCATTTTTGAGATCGTATTTGTTGATAAAAACGATGGCGGCTTTAATTGGGGTGGTGATAGCCCTACCGAAGCGCAATCTACCGTGCGTAACCAGGAGTATAACCCCATTGCATGGAGAAACCTTATTCCGTCAAATAAATTGATTAACGAATTTGAGAACACTGCTACCGGCGCAACAAAATCTGATCCACGCTTCCACTACACCTGTTATCAAACGGGTGACGTCTATAACAAAGGTGCGTCGGTGCTTTTAGACGGCGATCAGAACGGTAACTCGTCGGTAATGAACGGCGTTACTAAAAAGATCAGTTTCCGCAAGTTTATGATCATTTACAAGGAAGGTTTGCCTGCAGCAAGTTTCCACCCGGGCGGCAATAACCAACGTATTATTCGATATGCCGAGGTTATATTGATGCTTGCCGAATGCGAAAATGAGCTTGGTAATACCGCTGCCGCTGTTAATTATCTTAATATGTTACGCGCACGGGCAGATGTTGCCATGCCTTCTTATCCAACAGCCCAATTTCCGGTTGCTTCAAAAACTGATGTTATAAAAGCAATCATGCACGAAAAAATGGTGGAGATGGGTTGTGAGGAAATTAGGAATATCGATATCCTTCGCTGGAGGAAAAAACAATATTTCACCACCGATCCATTCTCCTATTTCAAGAAAGGCCGGGATGAACTATTACCAATTCCTCAGGCCGAGCTGGATAACAACCCTAAAGTAAACGGACATCAAAATCCTGGCTATTAATAATTAACTTGCTTATACAATAGCAGTTAAAAATGTAAATTTCCGGACTTGTTAAAGAGATAGGCTGTGCATAACAGCCTATCTTTTCCATATAAACCAATTTATAAATGAAGAAATTTTACCCGGCTTTATTATTCGTTGCGGTTGTTTTTTTTTCGTGCGCAAAAAAGAAGGCAACACTGTTTGAATTGATACCATCATCACACTCGGGTGTCACCTTTAATAATTTGATTACCGAAAACGATTCCATCAATCCAATTGATAATGCCAATGTTTATAACGGTGGCGGAGTTGGTATTGGCGATTTTAACAACGATGGCTTGCCTGATATCTATTTCTCGGGCAACATGGTATCAAACAAGCTGTACCTGAATCGCGGCGACTTTAAATTTGAAGACATTACCGATAAGGCCGGTGTAAATGGCCTGGGAAAATGGGGCAGGGGAGTTGCTGTTATAGATATCAATAATGACGGTTTGCAGGATATCTATGTATGCAATTCATTGTTACAGGATAGTGTTAAACGGCAAAATTTGCTTTACGTTAACCAGGGTCTTGATAAAGAGGGGATACCGCACTTTAAGGAAGAAGGCAGAGAATATGGGCTCGATATCCAGGCCTACTCTACTATGGCGGTGTTTTTTGATTATAATAACGATGGTAAGCTGGATATGTACCTCACCGTTAACAGGCCAGGGGATGGCTACTATGCAAACCAGTTCCGCCCGATAATAGCGGATGGAAGTGGTAAAAGCACAGGGAGGCTATATGAAGGTAAATGGGATGATAAACTCAAGCATCCGGTATTTATTGATGTATCAAAAAAAGCCGGCATATCCATAGAAGGCTATGGACATGCAGCAACTATTGTTGATATAAATAAAGACGGATGGAAGGATATTTACGTTACCAATGATTTTATATCGCCCAATATCCTCTATATTAATAATGGTGATGGCACTTTCACCAATAAATCTAAAGAGTACTTTAAGCACACATCGATGAACTCGATGGGGCAGGATTTTGAAGATCTCAACAACGACGGATTAGCCGATGTGTTTGAACTGGATATGTCGCCGCCGGATAATTACCGGAAAAAAATGATGTCGATGCCAGAAAGTTACCAGTCTTACGAGTTGTTTAATCATTATGCCTATCAGTATCAATATGCCCGTAATACTTTGCAGATAAACCAGGGGCCGGGATTGGGACAGAATGACTCTATCAGAAGCCCGATATTTAGTGAAACCGGATTTCAGAGTGGGATAACCGAGACCGATTGGAGCTGGACGCCATTGATAACGGATTTTAATAATGATGGTTACCGTGACATTGTTGTAACTAATGGTTTCCCGAAGGATGTTACCGATCACGATTTTATAGTTTTCAGAAACAATCCTTATGCTACAGCCTCAAAAAAAACTATTATAGATCAGATACCAACAGTTAAGATTCATAATTATGCGTTTCAAAATAATGGTGACCTCAACTTTGGCGACGTTTCAAGCCAATGGGGGCTGGATCTGCCTACATTTTCAAACGGCGCTGCTTACGCAGACCTGAATAATGATGGGGCGATGGATATGGTGATCAACAATATCAATGACGAAGCGCTTATTTATAAAAATAATAGCCGGACATTCACTCCCAAACCATCAAATTACCTGCAAATCAAATTCAGCGGTGACCGTTTTAACAGGGATGGCATAGGTGCATGGGCGGATATTTATTACGCCGGTGGCAAACATCAGGTATATGAAAATAATCCTTATCGCGGATACTTGTCGTCTGTTCAGAGTGTCGCGCACTTTGGCCTTGGAAAGTATGACGTTTTAGATTCCGTTGTGGTTAGATGGCCAAACAATTACAAGCAGGTTTTGAAAAATGTAAGTGCTAACCAAACGCTAAAGGTTAGTATCAGTAATGCACATCAGCCTTATAACTGGATTATACCGCAAAAAAACAAGGGCGCCTTATTCACAGAAATTACGGGCTCCGCCGGCATTCATTACCAGCACAAAGAAGATGACTTCCCCGATTTTACTATCCAAAAGCTATTGCCTCATAAATTATCCGCGTATGCTCCGGCACTTGCAGCCGGGGATATTGATGGCAACGGCCTCGATGATATAGCTATTGGTGGTAACAAGAAATTTCCTGCCCAGGTTTTTCTGCAACAGGCTAATGGGAAGTTTAATCAGCGGATTTTAATAGACGCCAAGCCGGATAGCACGAATTATAAAGATGAAAGTTTATTACTGTTTGACGCTGATGGTGATGGAAAGCCGGATTTGTATGTTGCCAGCGGTGGCTATCAAAGCGCGTCCGGTTCGAAAAATTATGCAGACCGGATCTATATTAATGACGGTCACGGTCATTTCGCCGAACAAAAGGATGCATTGCCCGGCAATTTGACAAGCAAGTTATGCGTAAGAGCATTTGATTATAATAAGGATGGTAAATTGGATCTGCTGATAACCGGCCGCGTCGATCCCTGGCATTATCCCAACCCTGTATCATGTTTTATTTTACGTAACGATAGCAGGCCCGGCAAGCTGCAGTTTACCGATGTTACTTCGTCTGTTGCCCCGTGTTTGAAAAACCTGGGATTGACCTGCGACGCCCTGGTTACAGATTACGATAATGATGGTTGGCCGGATCTTGTTATCGCAGGTGAATGGATGCCTATTACATTTATCAAAAACGTTCAGGGCAAATTCGTTAACTCCACAGCGGGCTCGGGTATCGCTGATAAAATTGGCTGGTGGAATTCCATCGCCGCCGGCGACTTCAGGCATTGCGGTAAGATCGACTATATTGTTGGCAATTTGGGAAAGAATAGCTTTTTTAAAGCCAGCGACAAAGAGCCAGTATATATTACAGCGGGCGACTTTGATAAGCGGAAAACCACCGATGCCTTCCCATCCCTCTTTCTTCCCGATACTGATGGTGTGAAGCGCGAATTTCCATCCTTTGTCCGTGACGATGCCGTTAAGCAAATGATCAGCCTCCGGAAAAAATTTGTGAACTACCGGTCATTTGGGCATGCGACAATGCAGGATCTGCTGTCGCCGGAACAATGGAAAAGTGCCCTGCGGTTAAAAGCCAATACGCTGACTTCCTGTTACCTTGAAAATCTTGGTAATGGTAAGTTCAGGATGCACCCGCTGCCCGACTATGCCCAGATTTCTGCCATTAACGGAATGGTGGTTGATGATTTTGATGGCGATGGCAATTTAGACGTCGCTATTAACGGAAATGATTATGGTACAAATGTTTCGGTAGGCCGATACGATGCCTTAAACGGCTTGCTTTTAAAGGGAGATGGTAAAGGGGGGTTCAAACCTTTGTCGATTTTGCAAAGCGGAATCTATTTTCCCGGCGATGGGAAAGCCCTGGTAAAACTTACAGGTAAAGATAACAGGTACTATCTGTCTGCCAGTCAGCATAGCGGGAATTTGCAGTTATTAAAGCTTAATACACCGGCAAAAACAATAAAGATCGGGCCACAGGATATATATGCCGAAGTATCCGCAAAGGATGGTTCAGTTACCAGGCAGGAGTTTTATTATGGCTCATCTTTCTTATCACAATCGGCAAGATTTCTGAAAGTTAGCCCCGATATGCAAAAGGTGAAGATTATCTCCAATAACGGCAAGGTTAGAGAGATCAGGTTTTGATAATATCCGCTTGTGGCATTGAGTGGGTAACACCCTATGTATTGGCGGAGTTTTTCAAGAAGGAGTAAGGTTCAATTAATAATTACTGAACAGATGTTAAAAAATGCAGTTGTCCGTTTTTTCCTGAGTTTAGCAAACAGAAGAACAAGGATAAATATTTATTCAAAATTTTTGCCATTGATGGTGCTTGTCTCGCTGGCTTCATCATGCCGGGAATCATCGGAGCGAAAGATGATCCAGATCATATCAGACCTGAACCAAAAGGATTACGATATCCGGAACCCTTTTTCCCCCGAAGCGAAAGTGGTGCAATGCGATAGTTTACTGAAGCTGCCGGGCCGGGGAAATGACTTTTATATTCTATATACCAAAGCTAAGCTATTGTTGGAAACGGGCGACGAAAAACAGGCAGTTGCCATCTACGAAAAAATGGCGGGCGGTGCTGACAGTTCAAAAGGCGATTTGTTTGAACCTGATATGGGCCTGGCCTACATGCGTTTAGGCGAACGAACTAATTGTATGCTGAATCACAACCGAATGTCCTGTACTTACCCTATAAGGGATAATGCAATTCATGTAAATCAAACCGGGTCGCGAAAAGCTATTACCGTTTATGAACGTATCTTGAAAAAGCATCCAGCCGACCTCGAATCCCGGTGGATGCTCAATATCGCTTACATGACGCTGGGCCACTATCCGGATAGTGTACCCAAATCGTTTTTAATTCCCGACCTCGGCAAAACATCCGCGGCAAAAATAAAGCCGTTTACCGATATGGCTGCCGATGTTGGTATTAAACTGAACAGCAGGGCAGGGGGCGCTATTGCAGATGATTTTAATAACGACGGTTATCTGGACATCGTAACATCTGGAACAGAACTTGATGATCACATGCATTATTTTCAAAACAACCAGGACGGAACATTTATCGACAAATCCGAATCCAGCGGATTATTGAAGTTTACCGGGGGATTGAACATTCAGCAAACCGATTACAACAACGATGGCAAGATGGACATTTTTGTGTTGCGGGGCGCCTGGAAAAAAAATGGTTTTGGTGACCAGCCACCCTCCCTGCTACGGAACAATGGCGATGGGACGTTTACCGATGTGACGATACCCGCCGGGTTGCTTTTTTATCACCCTACCCAGGCAGCCGTTTGGGCAGATTTTAATAACGACGGGTGGCTCGATGTATTTGTTGGAGCAGAGGGTTTTAATAATGGCGACAGCGTTAACATACATAGGAGTATGCTTTATGTGAACAATCACAACGGCACGTTTACCGAGGTTGGTCATAAATCTCATTGCGATATCATGTCATACGTAAAAGGTGTTACATCGGCAGACTTTAACAACGATGGATGGCCGGACGTATTTGTTTCGACAATGGATGGGCGTAAGTATCTTTTAAAAAACAAAGGTATAAAGGGAAATATTCCCGACTTTGAAGATGTTACAAAACAATCGGGAATATTGGCAAACACCAACAGCACTTTTACCACCTGGTTTTTTGATTATAATAATGATGGGTGGCCTGATATCCTGGCTGCAGATTACAAATTCGACGCCCCGCTGGGTTACTATTCCGCTGCCGAAGCGCTTGGCAAGCCTATATCGAATGGAGGAAATATCTATCTGTATAAAAACAACCACAATGGCACATTCACTGAAGTTTCTAAACAGACGGGGCTTGATAAAGTAGTATTCAGCATGGGCGCAAACTTCGGAGATATTGATAACGATGGCTTTCCCGACCTTTATTTTGGTACGGGAAACCCGGATTTTGGCTCTCTTATACCGAATAAGATGTTCAGGAACGTGGAAGGAAAGCAATTTGAAGACATAACGAGCATTTCCAGGACAGGAAATCTGCAAAAAGGCCACGGAGTAGCGTTCGCCGATTTTAGAAACCGTGGTTTGCAGGATATTTTCATTGAAATGGGAGGAGCTTACGCCGGCGATGCCTACACCAGCGCCTTGTATGTAAACCCTGGCCAGAACGATAACAACTGGATAAGTATAAAAGCAGAAGGCATAAAAAGCAATAAAGCCGCTATCGGCAGTCATTTAAAAATAACCTTTATTGATAAGCGTGTTAAAAGAAGTGTTTACCGGGACATAAATTCTGGCGGCAGTTTTGGGTCATCGCCGATACAAACAGAAATAGGTGTAGGGCGTGCCGCCATTATCGAAGAACTTGAAATTACGTGGGCCGGCAGCCATACCGTTCAACGTTTTCAAAATTTAAGGGTAAATCAATTTTACCACATTACAGAAGGAAACGGAAAGCCCGTTTTTGTTCAATTAAAAAAGCTTAATTTCAATAGTATGGCGGGGATGTCGATGGCGATGAAGATGTAAAATGTTGGTTCTGAATAGGTTTTAATTAATAATGTCCCTGAACTGTTACGATCATAAAAAGCGGGGTTGTATCCCACCGGGATACAACCCCGCTTTTTGTTACCATTCTTCTATGTAAGCGGCAAACCCACCTTGTGGCAGCCATTTTATCTGTAAGTTATCCGTTGACGATACAGTAAGATATTGTTCTCGAAATGCCATATTATGATCGCCATCCGCCATTAATGTTAGCCGGTAACGCCTGTCTTTAGGTAAAAAACTGAAATCGATAGTTGTTTGCCCCGGGCGGTTCTCGCCGTTAATTCCACCGATAAACCAGTTGTTACCTTTTCTGCGCGCGATAACAGCAGATTTTCCCGGGTACCCGGATAACAACCGGGTATCATCCCAGGCGGCGGGTACGCGGGTTAAAAATAAATGCTCTGCAAACGGCAGATTGTCGAAGCCCTCCGGCCGGTCGGCTAAATGCTGTATCCCTGATTCAAATACTACAGACAAGGCCAGTTCATGCGCAAATGATGTAACGTGCGGATGCTGAGAATTTGTGAAGGTCACCGGCGTATAATCCATTGGGCCGATAACATTACGGGTAAAGGGCAATGTGGCATTATGCCGGGCCGCTTCCTGGGTAAAAAAGAGGCCGTTATTATATTGTTCGGCGCCGGCAACGGCTTCCATTGTCATCAGGTTGGGATAAGTCCGGCTCCATCCCCTTGGCACTGTTGAGCCATGAAAATAAATCATCAATTTGTATCGCGCCGCATCTTCCATAAGGTCGATGTAATAGTTCATGATATTTTGCTTGTCGCTTTCAAAAAAATCGACTTTAATACCATAAATGCCTGTTTTTTTCAGCCAGGTAAATTCCTTGTCCCTGTTTTCCCGGCTTATCAGGCGGTCGCGTGGCTCGGCAGGAACAGTATTATGTTTGCCGCCTGAATTATACCAGATCAACGGCTTAACACCTTTGGCCAGGGCATATTGTACAGCCTTTTCCAAATCGCCGCCATTGCCCATCTCATTCCACTCCCAGTCAAACAGAGTGTATTGCCAGCCCATGCGTGCGGCAAGATCTGCATATTGACAAAGTCGCTGATAATCTTTAGTACCGTGATTGTAAGCCCAGTACACCCAGGAGGCAACGCCGGGTTTAACCCAGGCATAATCATTTTTGGCCGCAGGTTTGCTAACATCGTCAACAAGGGTTGAAGCTACTACATCTGATAAACTACCTATAATTACTACCCGCCATGGCGATTGCCATGGGAGGGAAAAAGACGGGTTAACGTCGCCGATGTGATTGCCGTCGGCTTCTGAAGGGAAAGTCAATTTATATTCGGATGGAGTGCTGTTGTTGCTGAGCTTTGTGGCGCAATAATTTCGGTCTATATCCGCCTCAGTGATCAGCATCCAGTTAGCTGAATTGCTATTGGTTTGAAACAATGCAGGATACCCCCATTCTCCCGTTTTAAAGTTATTATTCTGCTCCGGATAAAATCCCTCGTAGCTTCTCACAAATTTTTGCAGCCAACGTTTATCATCATCCGGTATCTGGTAGGCAGTATGTTCATTTGTCATGCTGAATTGGCCCGAAGTGTGCTCCGGGAAACGGTAACGAAATGCTATGCCATCATTATACGTTCTCACAATCAGGTCCATCTCCTGTTTAGATGTATTGAGGAACCGAAATGTTTTTTCATTGGCGTTATTAATTACCTGTGATTTTTTGCCATGCAAGGTGGCGTATTCATCGTGAATAGGCAGTTGTTTGCCTGCGGACTTTAAGCGAAGGTGATGTGAAAAGTCAGCGTCGTTACGCATCAGTCCAAGTTTAATTTTGGAAATGATTGTATTGTCATGATAGGATACCGTAAGCACCCAGTTTCCGGCGGTATCCTGGGTGATATTCGTAGCGATCAATTCATTAGGTGACGTTAATTTGTTGGATTGCGCAAACAGATTACCTGAACAGAAGATACTTATATTGATGAACAGAAGTAAACAATGTTTAAGTGATTTCGACATTTATGATAGGTTTTATTAATAATGCATAGATCATTGATCAGAAAATTGTGGCTTAAATGATACGGTAGGTTTTGCCCGCTTGTGTCTGAAAGTCATAAAGCCAGCTTTCAAGCAATTTTACCGACAGATCTTTTTCGTTTTGATGAATAACAGGTTTTTGTATTTCAATTATTCTGTAGAGGGAATTGCTGTTTTGGCCCGAAGCCTTTTTCAGAATGCCGTTTGTCAGCTGCTGGTTCGCCCTGATACGACAATTGCCGCCGATTCGGGAGTGAATTACAAGTTTAGTAATACGATGACCGGCCCATTCCATATCTACAGTAAAGCCGCCCCTGGCTGCAAGGCCGGATACATTTCCTTTCTTCCATGCGTCAGGTATGGCGGGCAAAAGTTGAATTGAACCATCATAGCTTTGCAGCAGCATCTCGGCAATGCCGGAGGTACAGCCGAAGTTTCCGTCGATTTGAAATGGCGGATGGGCGTCAAAAAAGTTGGGATATGTGCCGCCCGATCTACCGGTTACCGGTTTTATCTGATCTTTTATCAATTTGTAAGCGTGATTGCCGTCGAGCAAATGCGCCCACAAGTTAATTTTCCAGGCCATTGACCAGCCGGTAGAAACATCGCCACGGTACAGCAGCGAATTCTTGACAGCGCTAAAAAGTTCCGGGTCCCTGAAGGGAGAAATCTGGTTACCCGGAAATAAGCCGTAAAGATGCGATACATGCCGGTGATCATCGTCGGTGCGGTCAAGGTCTTCAAGCCACTCCTGAAGCTGGCCATATTTGCCAACCTGCATAGGCGGTAACTTGGCCCTAAGAGTCGCGATACTGTCGGCAAAGCCTTTATCGATCTTTAAATCCCCGGCGGCATGCATTATTTCTGTAAAAAGACCGTAAACAAGCTGGTTGTCCATCGTTGCGCCTGCAGTAACAGATACCCCATCCTTACCAGGAATGTATTCATGCTCGGGTGATACCGATGGAGATACGACAAGCCATCCGTGGTCAGGTTCTTTTTGAAGTACATCGATAAAATACTGAGCTGCACCCTTCATAACCGGGTAATATTTTGCAAGAAATACCTTATCTCCCGTAAAAAGATAATGGTCCCAGATATGCTGGCATAGCCAGGCATTAGCCGTAGGCCACAAACCCCAAAACGCGCCGTCAACAACGCCGGTTATTCGCCATATATCGGTATTGTGATGAAGCATCCACCCCCTGGCACCATACATGATTTTTGCCTGGGCCTTTCCCGTAACGGCAACATCGCTGATTAAATTAAACAAGGGGGCATTTAATTCCGGCAGCTGAGTGGTTTCGCTCGGCCAGTAATTCATTTCCGTGTTGATGTTTATTGTGTATTTGCTATCCCATGGGCCTTTTAGTTCACCATTCCAAATCCCCTGAAGGTTGGCGGCCTGCGACCCAGGTTGCGAAGAACATATCAACAAGTACCTGCCAAATTGAAAATACAGTTCTGCAAGCTGCGCGTCATCATTACCCGCAAAATTCTGGATCCGCAGGTCGGTTGGCTGGGCAGCCGCATCAGTAGAACCCAGGTTGAGTTTGACACGATTAAAGTACGATTGAAAAATCCGGACATGGCTGCTATGCAACTCATCAAAACTACGTGGATAAGCCTTATCAATGATGTTCATCGCCCTGCTAAGTGAATTGGCAGAAATATCATGATAGTTAACAAAATTTGTAGCTATCGATAAATAAATAACGGCACTATTGGCATTTGATATAACGATGCCCGCGGTATCAACCTTAACTGTACCGCTGTTAGATTTTGCCCTGGCCAACACATCAAACTTAATTTGTCCTTTTTGATTTTCATGGTCACTGCCTTTGCCGCTTAAAATCACTGTGCCCTGGCCGCTGGTTGTTTGTACCGCCAGCGGACTTTGAAGTTTCGCCACGCAGTTGATCATGCCGGGTTTATCGGCGGATAGACGAACCATCAGCACATTGCCGGAAAATGACGTGAAAAATTCGCGTTTATAATGAACCCCTTTGCTGGTGTAACTTACAGTGGCGGTGGCATTAGAAATATCGAGGTCTCTGCGGTAGTCTGTTACATTGTCATGGCCCGGAAAATTAATATAAAGATTTCCCGCCAATTGATATGGCATGCCACTGTTGCCTTTTGGCCCAAGGTATTTATTAGCGGCCGTTTGCGCTTCGGCATATTTTTTTTGTGCAAGCAGCGCCCTTACCTCGTCAACATGCGGCCTTGCCGCTGAGTCAATTGTATTATTTGGCCCTCCGCCCCAAATAGTGGCTTCGTTGAGTTGCACGCGTTCCATGGCCGGGGTACCAAAAATCATTCCGCCAATCCGGCCGTTGCCAATGGGCAGCGCTTGATTCCAGTTGGCTGCAGGCTGGGTGTACCACAGTATGTTCCGGTTATTTACGGTTTGCCCTTGTGCCAGGGACGAAAAAGCAACGGCTATGCTTAATAGCAGTATTTGTCGTATAGGAAATTTAATCATGAATTAAGTGTAAGATGGTTTCATAAGTTTGCAGCCTTGCAGGTGTGGCGTAGGTAATCACGACGCGACACTAAAATAGCGTAGGTGATGTGCACGGGATGCAAATAATCGACATAGTTATAACAATTTTGTTCTGTTAGATGCACTGTGATTTTTTTATAATTACCGTGGGACAATGTGCAATGATAAAGCCTTATTGTTTCGGGTTTTTCTCAGCATAAAATTTAATTCAAAATATTGATATAATCCACAGCTACCTTCATTTTAATCATAAAGTTTAATCTCTTCCAGCAGAAGTGATGTTATCCCATTACTGGATGCTAAGCCTCATATGCCGATGGAAACATTATTAATGATAATGTACGGAAAATGAAGGAGTCGACTTTAATTTAATACTGACGGTACACCTGTTCATTCGGATAGGTTTACCTGGTCAGGCTCCTTTAAATACAGCACTAAAGAGAAACTTGTAAAGGCTTAAGCTCGATAACCAGTGTGTTTTAATATAAAACCGTAGCAAAATAGGATGCGGGCATGTGTACCCAGCCATAACTTATAATTAAACCAGGCAATGCGCTCGGATCATATTTGGAAGCCTGGAAGCATTACCTAAAAGCCTTGAAAGCACATCTTTTGCGGAGGCTGCCACTTGATCACTTATAATGCTCTTTTCAAAACGGCAGTTATCAGGCGGGTAGTAGTGTAGTTAAGCGTCACATAGTCAACGTTAAGGAGCGAGAAAGTCTGTTTTAATTTTCCTTGAATTATTTGAATTTGCAATATGCAAATTGCTCTGATATACCAGTGTGTATATGAATGCTTTAAATATAACAAAGTCGGTTTTTTACAAAAAAAAGTCCATTTCAATCAAATTTTCAGATAGTGGTTTGCTGTAGGTTTGAATCAACCAATATAAAGAAGGAATACCTCAAAACTTTGCATTAATCTGGGCATTAATGGGCTTTACCGATGTTGAAAATTATCGGCGGCATATGTGATATGCTTAAAGTCTTCAGAGATGTTAGCAGATAGCCCGCATTAACCTTGCCGGTTTGCAAAATAATCGTAGGCCTTTATAAACAGGGGCACAATCACCCAATAACCAGTAATTAAACAATAAGTTAAACCTTTAAACCCCATTATTATGAAGAAAAAGATATAGCTCCTGTTAAAAAAGTCAGGCGTGCTGTGAACACGCCTAACCAATTAAGGAATAGCTGCCAGGCCAATTCCTATCATTAAACCATTTTATAAAAAATCAAATTTATGAATAAAATTATACAGAACTACAATGTGCTTTACAAGCTGATGAAGTTCACATTCGGGTTGCTGTTTGCAATATTGAGCCTTTCAGGTTCGCTATACGCAAAAGGCAATGCAAGCTACAATACAGCGGGCAGAATTTTAAAAGATGACAACCTCCCTGTTACAATAACGGGCAAAGTAACTGACGAGAATGGTCAACCTTTAGTTGGTGTGAGCATCCTGATCAAAGGAACCAATAATGGAGCTGTAACTGACATAGATGGAAAATTCAAGCTTAGCGTTCCTAATGAAAAGGCCGTTATTTTATTCAGATATATAGGCTATATAAACAAGGAAGTAGTTGTCGGAAACGCAAGTATGTTGAACGTCACGTTAACAGCCGAACCAAAAAGCATCAACGAAATTGTTGTTGTTGGTTATAGTACGCAAAGCAAACACAAGCTAACCAGTGCTGTGGTCACGGTTTCTGGCGATGAACTGAACAAACGGGTGGCCACTTCTCCTGCAACGTTATTACAGGGTAAGCTTCCCGGTTTACAGGTTGTTCAGGGCTCGGGCGAGCCAGGGGCTGAAAACGTACAGCTTACTATCAGGGGGACCGGCACTTTCAGTGGCGCGGGTTCAAATCCTTTGGTTATTGTTGATGGGCTTCCGGGGAGTCTTGACGCACTTAACGCGAATGATATAGAATCGATCTCGGTATTGAAAGATGCATCTTCTGCTGCTATCTACGGGTCACGCGGCGCAAACGGTGTAATTGTAGTAAAAACCAAAAGGGGCAAAGCCGGAAGCCTTTCGGTTCAATATGCTTACAATTTCGGCATTTCTAATGCTACAAAACTGCCGGATGTGGTAACCAACTCGGCAACTTATATGCAGTTATCCAACGAAGCGCGTACCAACTCTTCATTGGCCCCGCTGTATACGCAGGCCCAGATCGATTTATATCAAAATGCAACAGACAGGGTGAAATATCCTAACCATAACTGGTTGAATGATATCTTCCGCACTGCCTATACGCAAAATCACTATTTGAACATGAGCGGGGGGAAAGATAGTACAACCTATAGCA
The DNA here is from genome assembly GCF_056402535.1 of Mucilaginibacter sp. P4_A11. Lineage (NCBI taxonomy): Bacteria > Pseudomonadati > Bacteroidota > Sphingobacteriia > Sphingobacteriales > Sphingobacteriaceae > Mucilaginibacter > Mucilaginibacter sp. P4_A11. The sequence goes on along the minus strand of NZ_JBFUHE010000003.1, from coordinate 124,324 downwards.
TTGGTATTGGTATTACCAACCAGCCTGGTGTAATGAGAGGGTTCGACTATAAAAAATATACACTTTCCCTGGGTCTAACCTCAAAGCTTAACAAGAGGATAACCTTTGGAAGTGATATCCAAATGCGCTATGGCAAAAAGCTCACACCTGAAAATGGAGCGGGCGACCAATTTCTTTCTGCCCTGGCCCAATCTCCTTTGTACCCGGCACAGGTTGATGGAAAATGGATAAAGAAAGCCTATTCAAATGAGCTGGGCAATAAAAACCCGGTGGCAATTGTGGATGAAGATGTCCGCATCCGGGGAGATGATAAATATTTACAGGGTAACCTGTCGCTGGATATTGATCTTTTTAAGGGATTGAGATGGGAAAACAAAGGAGGTTTTAACTACGGAACGTATAAATTTAATGATTTCAGGCCTGTTATCCCTATGTATTATTATAGTGATATGAGCCCGGCGGGGAGCCTCGATGTCGGAGCGCCCGGCCTTAACGTAGGCAATTCGGATAATTTATACACCGTTTACTACAGCCAGCTCACGTATAAAAAGAGTTTCGGTGCCCATAACTTCTCTGCATTTGCAGGTTATCAACAAGAAAAAAATACGGCCAGTAACCTCAACGCATCAAGAACGCAGTATGTAACCAACTTTTTAAGGGAACTTGATGCAGGGCCGACTGACGGACAAACCAACGGAGGCACATCTTCGGCATGGGCAATCAGTTCCTTATATGGTAGTGCCAATTACGACTACCAGGACAAATATTTGCTTGGCGCAAGCATCCGTTATGACGGTACGTCAAGGTTACCATCCAGTACTCGTTACGGAACTTTTTACTCCTTTTCGGGCGGGTGGCGTGTATCAAAAGAAAATTTTCTTAAAGATGTTTTCTGGTTAAATGACCTTAAGATCCGCGGTTCATGGGGCCAGTTGGGTAATCAGAATATCGGAACCTACCCTTATCAATCTACATTATCTGGTGCAAATTATGCTTTTGGCGGCACAGCTACCTCGGGCTTCGTTTCCAATACCCTGGTTGACCCTAACCTTACCTGGGAAACTACACGGGTAGTTGATGCCGGTATTGACATGACCGTATTTAACGACAAGTTGGTTTTCTCGGCAGATTATTTTAATAAATATACGTTCGATATTTTAAGGGGCTCACAGGTGCCATTCTATGTTGGTCTTAATGCTCCAACCATAAATGATGGTGCCCTGAGGAATAAAGGTTTCGAGTTTGCAGTTCAGTATAATGATAAGATTGGTAGAGATTTTACCTATAGTATTGGCCTAAACCTTCAAACCTATAAAAACAAGCTTGAGAAGTACGGATCAAAAGATATCAGCGATCATACCATCAGGGAAGAGGGGCATGAGCTCGATGCTTATTATATGTATGTTTGGGATGGTATATTTCAGTCTCAGGCCGAGATCGACAATTCTCCAAAACAACCGGTTACACCTACTCCGGGTGATTTGAAAATAAAGGATGTAAATGGCGATGGAAAAATTGACGCCAACGACAGGACTTATGTAGGCGGCAAATTTCCATCATATCAATACTCGGCTAATTTGGGTGCAGGTTATAAAGGATTCGATTTTAGTGCACAGATTTATGGTTCGCAAGGGCAGAAGGCATATGTTAACGGCTGGGGGATTGAGCCTTTCAGACAGGGCTCTATTCCAACAACAGATTGGCTGAACCGCTGGACACCGACCAATCATACCAACACGATGCCTAAAATATATGTGGCAGATGGCTATGCTCCTGTGCAAAATTATCCTTCAACTTATTTCCTGAAGGATGCTTCTTTTGTTCGGTTAAAGAGTGTTCAGCTTGGGTATACTTTCCCAACAGCTTTACTAAACAAAATCTCAATTAAGAGCCTCCGCGTTTTTGTGGCTGCTGACAACGTATTCACCATCAGTAAATATCCGGGATTGGACCCTGAACGGGTAGGAGACGGTACTTACGTAACCTATCCGCAGAACAGGACAATAACCTTTGGTGCATCTGTTAAACTTTAACCTAATTAAAGAATACAATTATGAATCTTTACAATAAGTATATACTCATGCTGATCATGTTATCAGTCATGCTGGCATCCTGCAAAAAAAGTTCATTGAACCTTAATCCGCCTGATAAATTATCTACTCAGAATTTCTGGAAATCGGAAAGCGACGCGGACCTTGCTTTAACGGGATGTTACAACTTTTTATATGCCCAGGGAGGAAGCTATTCTACTTCGCAGTACCAGGTTGTGGCCTGGGATAATTTCAGTGATAACTCTTATGGGCAATATAATTACGGCGGTGGATCAAGCGCGCTCTCTTCAGGGTTGTCGGCCGGTGTTTTTGATACCTATAACCTTTACCAATCATCATACTACGTTAATAATTACAGGGCAATAGCCTCTATTAATTATTTCCTGGCTAATGTAGATAAGGTTCTTACCGGTGATAAGCTAAAACAGTATAAAGCCGAAGGGTATTTTCTTCGGGCCTTTAATTATTATTGGCTTGCTATATTATATGGCAATGTTATCATCACCACAGCAGATCCATATACCCTTGATTATACCAAACATATGGCTAAGTCAACCAGGGCTGATGTTTTAAAGTTGGTTGAAGCCGACCTGGACCTGGCAATAGCCGGTTTGCCGGATGTTGCATATGGCAGCGGCCATGCGGTAAAAGGCACCGCTCAAGGCTATAAAGTGAGGGCTTTGTTATTCGAGAAGAAGTACGCGGAAGCTGCTACCCTCGCCAACCAAATTATAACCGGTGCAAAGTTTTCTTTGAATACTTCTTACCCGGGCAATTTTTATAAACCAGCTCAAAACAACAGCCCGGAAATCATGTTTTCGGTGAAATACCAGCTGCCGAACCTGTCTCATCAGGATAATGGCATTAGTGTTTCCTTATTGCGCTGGAAAGGTGAACTGGGTACGCAGGATCTGGTTAATGAATATGAAGCTGCGGATGGTAAAGACACTACCAGCTCTGCCGTTTATGTAAAGGGGAAGCCCTATGATAACAGAGACCCGCGGATGCGTATGACCCTGTTTTTTCCTGGCGATACAAAAGTCCAGGGCTGGCCATTTACAGGATCTTATGCGGTGGGTACTCCTGGGAAGGATTCATGGATTGTGGGCTATTACCCCGTTAAAAAATGGCTCGACCCTACATTGGTTGATCCCGACTACGGAACAAAAGGTGATAATGATTTTGTTTTGCTGCGTTATGCTGATGTTTTGCTGATGTATGCGGAAGCTCAAAACGAAGCCGCGGGGCCCGACGCAAGTGTTTACAACGCAGTGAACCTTGTAAGGGCGCGGGCTAATATGCCGGCATTACCTGCTGGTTTGTCGCAGGCGCAATTGCGGGAAAAAATCCGCCATGAGCGGCGTGTTGAGTTTGCTATGGAGGGAATCCGCTACTTTGACTTGAGAAGATGGGGCATAGCAACACAGAAACTCAATGGATTTGTTCAAAATCCTTTATTCCCGTCGGTAAAAACAAAATATGCTGATAATTATGATTTCTGGCCTATTCCTCAACCGGAGATTGACAGAAATGCGCCGGAGCTTGTTCAAAATCCCGGATATTAATATGTAAATTAGTATTGAATCAAAAGGGCTGCTTTAAATTGAGGCAGTCCTTTTGATGTTATTATTTTTTCCTATGATTTATCATATATATAGAGGGGGATTTATACACTCAAAATTCGATATTTACGAAAGCCGTATCCGGAATTTTGCATTTGTTGCAAATAGCCTAATCTATTGACTGAATGTTATTAATACCCCTACTATCAAGCTATGAGATATAAATTATCACTAAGCGCTCTTATTTTACTGCTGATGCTTCGTATTGTTTTTGCGCAAAATGGCAAATACCAATTTTCGCAACTAAACAGAAGCAATGGTTTGTCTAACAATCAGGTCAACTCTGTCTTTAAAGATTCCGAAGGTTTTATGTGGTTCGGTACAGCAGCGGGTCTTAACCGTTATGATGGCTATACTTTTAAAATATTCAAACACGATGTTTATAACAAAAAGTCGCTTAACGATGATTTTGTAACCGGTATTTTTGAGGGGCCGGGTAAAAAATTATGGGTGTCAACGCGGAGGGGATATTGTTTTTACGATCCTGAAACCGAGCAGTTTGATGATGATATATCACTAATGACAGGCTCCTTAAAGCTTCCCGGGTACCCTTTTGTTTCTAAGATAATCCGCAGCGGCAAAGGTGAGTTTTGGTTTGTTTGCCCTGATTCCGGCCTTTACAGGTATAATGAACTAAACAAAACAACCAGTCGGTACTATCATCATAGTTCCGGAGCCTCATTGCATTCAAATCTTATTGCCGATATAGCACAGGATGCAACGGGTAATATATGGTTAGCATATCGCGACGGCCTGGTTGAAAGATTAGACGTCAACCAACATAGAGTCGCCTATCGCACCGACATTTTTAGCAAAGCTGTCAGTAATAAGGATGGAAATTATTCAATTACCGTGGATAGAGATAACGATTTATGGTTATACTCTTCCAATTTTAACTCCGGCGCATATTACTATAGCCCGTCCTCGGGAGTATTCCGGCATATTACCGACGAATCGGCCGGTGCAAAGTTAAAATCCAATATCATCAGCAATATTATCCAGGCGGATGATGGCCTGATATGGATAGGCACCGATCATGGTGGTATAAACGTATTAGATAAAAAAAACTTCACCATAGCCTATTTACTTAACCGGGAAGATGATGCCAAATCGCTAAGTCAAAACAGCGTAATCCTTTATAAAGATGATTCAGGTATTATGTGGGCCAATACTTTTAAGGAAGGGATAAGTTATTATCATAAAAATATTATCCGGTTCCCGTTATACAGGCATTTCGCCTCGGATCGCGAAAGTTTAAGTTTTGAAGATGCTAACAAGTTTGTTGAAGAGAAAAGTGGCAATCTGTGGATCGGTACAAATGGAGGGGGGCTAATTTACTTTAATCGCAAAACCGGTAGTTTTAAGCAGTATAAAAATAAGCAGGGAGACCCAAACAGTCTCAGTAATGATATCATTGTTAGTTTATGTATCGACCATGATCAGAAATTATGGATTGGAACTTATTTCGGTGGGCTGGATTGTTTTGACGGGAAAGAATTTATTCATTATAAACATGAAGATAAGTTAGCCGGCAGTATTGCTGATAACCGGGTATGGAGCATTCTTGAAGATTCGTCGAACAGGTTGTGGGTAGGAACATTTGCCGGTGGGCTTCAAATATTTGATAGGGATAAAAAGATATTTTCACCTCCCCTTAAGCAAACGGATATCAGGTCGCCTTACGTGGCCACACTCTTTGAAGACAGGAAGGGTAATATCTGGGTAGGGGGATACTTTGGCGTTGATGTAATCTTGAAAAATAAGGGCGGGTTTATTCATTACAGCGCTGATAAGAAAGGTTCAAACAGTTTGATCAGTAATAGTATAAATTGTATCACACAGGACAGCCGCGGGCTCATCTGGATAGCAACACGCGAAGGGCTGAGCATTGTTAATCCTGAAAACGGGTCTATCAGATCGTTATCAGCACAAAGCGGATTGCCGGACAACACCATAATGGATGTCCTGGAGGATAACCGGGAGGCAATTTGGTTAAGTACAGCCAACGGATTGAGCAGGATAACCTTCACACAAAAAAAAGCACCTTACGCTTTCAGATTTGAAAATTTCGATGAAACGGATGGCCTGCAAGGTAAGGAGTTTAACACACGTGCTGCCCTCAAAACCGCTAAAGGCGAATTGATATTTGGAGGCGGGCATGGTTTTAATATTTTCGATCCTTTAACCATACATGCCAATATATATAAGCCGAGATTGATTTTTACTGATTTTTTGCTGTTTAACAAAAGTATTAAGGCCAATGAGGAGGTTAACGGACATGTTGTATTGTCAAAGGCTATTTCGGCGACCCGTGAGCTAACATTGACACACAGTGAAAATGTATTTACAATTGAATTTGCCGCATTGAACTTTTTTAACCCCAATAAGGTCAAGCATCAGTACATGATGGAGGGTTTTGATAAAGATTGGCTTGATGCGGATAATGCTATCCGAAAAGCTACATACACCAACCTTGATGGCGGCGACTATATTTTTAAGGTGCGTGCAATTAGCCAGGAAGGAAAATGGGACCCTGATTATATAACGTTAAAAATTAAGGTATTACCCCCGTTCTGGAAATCGACAATAGCCTATTTTATTTATGTAATGCTTTTAGCTGGAGCCCTGTTTTTTATGCGCCGGCGCGGAATCCAAAAAATAAGAAGGCAGTTTGAAGTTGAAAAAGAGAAACAGGAGGCAAAATTATTAATTGAACATGAACGTCAGGAGGCCAGGCGCATGCATGAACTTGATATGATGAAAATCAAGTTTTTTACCAATGTAAGCCATGAATTCAGGACACCCTTGTCATTGATTATGGCACCGGTTGATAAGATCTTAAAGCATACGGAAGCAGAGGAACAAAGGCACCAGCTGCAATTGATCAACCGTAATGCTAAACGTTTACTAAATATGGTAAACCAGTTACTTGATTTCAGAAAAATGGAGGTGCAGGAACTCAGGCTGCATGCTCGGAACGGGGATATTATAAATTTTATTAAGGAAATGGTTTATTCCTTCTCGGATGTTGCCGAGAAAAAACACATCAGGCTGGTATTCGATTCGGAAATTCAAAGTATGGTGATCAACTTTGATCATGATAAAATAGAACGTATCCTCTTCAACCTGCTTTCCAACGCGTTTAAGTTTACACCCGACGATGGGAATGTCAGTGTTTTATTAGCGATAACTGAAAAAGCAGCTGAAAAACAGTTGCTGGAGATAAAGGTTATTGATACTGGTATTGGAATCCCACTTGATAAGCAGGAAAAGATTTTTGAACGCTTTTTTCAGAACGAGGTGCCCGGCTCTATGGTTAACCAGGGGAGTGGTATTGGTTTATCAATAACAAAGGAATTTGTAAAACTACATGATGGTAAGATATCAGTAGAGAGCGAAACGGGAAGGGGGAGTAGTTTTACCATATTGATTCCTGTTGATCTAATAGTTAATGAGCAAGTATTTGCTAATAAAACCGGTAAGCCCGGGCCCGAGATAACCGATAATCAGATGTGGATACAGGCAGGAAGTTCTAATGCGGCTAAGAAACTTACTGTTTTACTGGTGGAAGATAACGAAGACTTTCGCTTTTATTTAAAGGACAATTTAAGTGATACCTTTAATATCATTGAGGCTGCTAATGGCAGGGAAGGCTGGCAAAAAAGCCTGGCCCTGCATCCGAACCTGGTAGTCAGCGATATCAGCATGCCTGAGATGAACGGAATCGATCTATGCCGGAAAATACGTAACGATAAACGAACATCACATATCCCTGTTATATTACTCACGGCTGTCGCCGGAGAGGAGCAACAGTTGCACGGGCTTGAAACCGGTGCTAATGACTACCTCACCAAACCTTTCAATTTCGAGATCCTGATGTCCAAATTGAAGAATATACTGGCTATGCAGGAAGATATGCGCAAAACTTATCAAAAGCAACTTGATGTTAAGCCAACAGAAGTAGAAACCGAATCATTTGATGAGGCTTTTATCAAAAAGGCCGTACAATTGATTGAAAAAAATATTGACAACGCCGATTTCTCGGTGGAGGAGCTAAGCAGCGAGTTGTTTGTAAGCCGGGTTACTTTGTATAAAAGAGCATTGGCTTTAACCGGCAAGTCACCGGTTGATTTGATCCGCTCTATCCGCCTGAAGCGTGCGGCTCAGTTACTTGAAAGTTCACAGTTAACTATATCACAGATTTCATACAAGGTTGGCTTTAAAAGCCAGAAGTATTTTGTACGATGCTTTAAGGCCGAATTTAACTGCCTTCCATCTGCTTATGTTGGCAAAAAAAATAAGTAGTGTTTTAGTACGCCTTGTAACCAGTTCCGCAATCTATTCAACTTTGTGCTTGGGGGGGCTTTTTGTTAAATTTTCTATAACATCTGTTTAAATTCTGACTGGTTTAAAGCAGGGTATTTAGTTTAAAGTATTGTAAATAAGTGCAGTATGGTGTCTTAACATTTGTGTCCCTATTTGTGAACAATCGATTGCACGGCGGCTTTTAGTTTAGCAGAGTAAACTAATGCTGATTTTATTACTAAACGTAATTAAAGTTGGGCATTGGTCATAGCCAATTTTTAAACAAAACCTGCTTAATTAACTATGATGTTAAAACGTATACTGTGGTGTACTTCTGCTATTTTTTCAATTGCTTCACCGTTCAAAGCCGCTTCTTGTGATATCGCTCAAAAAGCAATAAAGGATACAACCATTGTCAAAACAATTTATCCATCATATAATATATCGCCGAAAGCTCCCGATATAACGGGAATGAGTAATACTGCAGTGCAACAGGCAGCACACATCAAATTAGGCTGGAACATTGGAAATACGATGGAAGCGCCCGGCAGTGAAACCGGCTGGGGTAACCCTTTAATCACAGAGGAATATATCAAATTGGTTAAGCGGAGCGGGTTTAACGCTATTCGCATCCCTTGTGCATGGGATCAATATGCCGACAAAAAAAGTGCTAAGATACAGGATGCCTGGTTAAACCGGGTGAAACAGGTAGTGGGATATTGTGTAAAAAATGATATGTATGTTTTACTCAATATTCATTGGGATGGAGGCTGGCTTGAAAATAATTGTACCCCGGCTAAAAAAGACTCCGTTAACGCCAGGCAAAAAGCATTTTGGGAGCAGATAGCTACAGCTATGCGCGATTTTGATGAACACCTGATGTTTGCAAGCGCCAACGAACCTAACACAAGTGATACTGCCCAAATGGCTGTACTACTTTCATACCATCAAACTTTTGTTAATGCAGTAAGGGCAACTGGCGGTCGAAATACTTACAGGGTATTGATTGTTCAGGGGCCCGGTACTGATATTCCTAAAACAAACAAGTTGATGGACTCCCTGCCGACTGACCCGGTTGCAGACCGGTTGATGGTTGAGGTACATTACTATTCTCCTTCCAATTTTTGCCTTTTGCAGAAAGACGAATCATGGGGGCGTATGTTTTATTACTGGGGAAGCGGGCATCACTCATTGTCGGATATCTCAAGGAACCCAACCTACGGAGAAGAAGCTGAAGTAAAGAGTGCATTCCAGCTGATGAAAACAAAATTTGTGGATAAAGGTATTCCTGTTTTGATGGGAGAATATGGAGCCTACAGACGAAGTACTCCCCAAGATTTAGTTGCACACAATGATGCAGTAGATTATTGGATAAAATTTACGACCCAGCAAGCTATAGCTAATGGCCTTAAACCATTTTTTTGGGATATAGGTACAGCGATAGACAGGCGGAATAATAAGGTGCTCGATCAGCGTACAATTAATGYCATTATAGCCGGAGCCAATTGATCCAATTGGTTTATCCTGCAACTCCATTTAAACGAAAAATCCAAAGAAATAATATTTATGAAATATACAATTACCTGTATTATAGCACTTTTTTTGTTCGGCAAAGTTTCGGCACAAAGTAAAAATGAGGCGGCCCTTAAAGCAAAGATCAGTAGCGTTATCAGGAAAATGACACTTGAAGAAAAGATTGCAATGTTGCATGGCAACGCTCTATTTTCTTCGGCAGGGATACCCCGTTTAGGTATTCCGGAACTCACGTGCGATGACGGGCCTTTAGGTGTGCGTGAAGAAATAAAGCGTTTTGATTGGGCTTCGGCTAACTGGACAACCGATTCTGCCACGTTTTTACCCAATGGTTCGGCAATAGCGGCTACCTGGAACCCCTTAATGGCTAATAAGTATGGGGTGGTGATAGGGGAGGAAGCGAACGCCCGTAAAAAGATGGTAATGCTTGCACCTGCATTTAATATTTGCAGGATGCCCCTGTGCGGCCGTACCTATGAATATTACTCTGAAGATCCGTATTTAAACAGCCAATTGGCCATTCAATCTGTAAAAGGGATTCAAAGCCAACATGTGGCTGCCTGCATAAAACACTTTGCCGCCAATAACCAGGAGCTTAACCGCGATAGTGTAAATACCTTAGTGGATGAAAGGGCTTTACGCGAAATTTATTTTCCAGCGTTTAAAGCTGCCATACAGCAGGGTAATGCTTACACTATTATGTCGGCCTATAATAAGTTTAATGGTTACTGGTGTTCAGAGAATGACTTTTTATTAAATAAAGTACTAAAAAATGAATGGGGCTTTAAAGGCGTGGTCATGTCTGACTGGGCTGGTACGCATCATACGGTTGCTGCCGCAAACAATGGCCTCGACATTGAAATGGGATCAAGCGGACCGTATGATCAGTGGTATTTTGCAAAGCCCTTGCTTGCAGCTGTGAAAGCGGGCCAGGTTTCTGTAAAAACGATTGACGACAAAGTAAGCCGGATTTTATGGCTCATGTATCATACTTCCATGAGTGCTAATCATCCAAAAGGATCTATAGCTACGCCTGAACACGCCAAAACCGCGTATGAAATTGCATCAGAATCTATCGTTCTGCTAAAAAACGACAGCCATCTATTACCTTTAAAATCAAGCGCAATCAAAAGCATTGCTGTTATTGGCGATAACGCCGTACGCACATTTGCTTTAGGAGGTTACGGCGCGGGTGTAAAGGCTAAACATGAAGTTACCGCATTAGAGGGCATAAGATCAAGGTTCGGCAAAACAGCCAACATCAGTTTTGCGCAGGGGTACAGGGCTAATTACCTGGCAAGCAAAACTGACGAGCAAAACCGCGGCTATGATCAACCAGATCAGAACCTGATTGATGAGGCTGTGGCGCTTGCAAAGGCCAGCGATGTTGCTATCTTGTGTATCGGCTCAAACCGTGAATATGAGAGTGAAGGCCATGACCGTAAAAGCCTGGAGTTACCTTTTGGAGAGCAGGCCTTGGTTAATGCGGTGACTGCCGTTAACCCTAATACCATTATCGTAGTTATGGCTGGTGCGCCGTATGATCTTAATGAAATTAAAAAGTCAAATCACGCCATTGTTTGGTCATGGTTTAACGGATCAGAAGCCGGTAACGCACTGTCGGATGTATTAAAGGGTGTTATTAATCCGTCGGGCAAGCTACCGTTTACCTTCCCGGTTTCATTACATGATTCACCTGCATTTAACCTGGATACATATCCCGGTAAGGGCCTTACTGCCGACTATAAAGAAGGTATCCTGGTTGGATATCGTTGGTATGACACTAAGAAAATAGAGCCGCAATTCCCCTTTGGTTACGGTCTTTCCTATACTGATTTTTCTGTCAGCAAGCTTTCTACAGATAAATCTAGCTATAAAAAAGAGGAAACAATCCATGCCAGGTTTACAATCAAAAATACAGGAAGCAGATCTGGTGCCGAAGTTGTACAGTTATATGTAAGCGACCCGGTTTGTTCGGTATTGCGTCCAGAAAAAGAGCTTAAAGCATTTGAAAAGATATTTTTAAAACCCGGCGAAATAAAAACGGTAGAAATGCAGGTAAAGGTTGCCGACCTTGCGTTTTATGATGAATCAAAAAAAGCATGGAATGCGGAAGCAGGCGAGTATATCCTTGAGTTGGGTAATTCATCCCGTAATATTATTCAGACAACAAAAATTGCAGTTAAATAAGCATATCATTTTTATGAAAGCAACAATTATAGCCATTTTGCTTTGGGCCGGCAGCATGTTAAGTTTCGCTCAAACACCGGGCGTTATTGAACGAAAACAACTGTTTGATTACAATTGGAAATTTAAGCTGGGCGATGATTCGTTGGCCCGGTTAAGGGATTTCAGCGATACGGGTTGGCGTAGCCTTGACCTGCCGCATGACTGGAGTATTGAAGGAAAAATAAGCCCTAAAAACCCAACAGGTGGCGCAGGGGGGTATTTTCCGGCGGGCATTGCCTGGTACCGAAAAACGTTTAAGGCCGCGCCTGAATGGAAGGGGAAAAGCGTTTCCGTTTATTTTGAAGGCGTATACATGAATTCGGAGGTGTTTATCAATGGGAAATCACTCGGAATCCGCCCTTATGGCTATTCTTCATTTAGGTATGATCTGTCACCCTATCTGGATTTTAACAAAGAAAACGTGATAGCAGTACGTGTAGATAATTCACAACAAATAAACAGCAGGTGGTACAGTGGCTCAGGGATCTATCGCCATGTGTGGATGAATGTTGCCAATCCCATACATGTAGCCGATTGGGGAGTTGCGGTTACAACGCCTGAAGTATCTTCAAAACAGGCATCCGTTCAGGTTAAGGGTACGATAAAAAATGAAACGGCCTTTTCACAGAGCATTTCCATAAATACCCGGTTGTTATCCGGGCATTTTAAAGATGCGGGGAATAACATTGTAAGGTTAGCATTGCCGGCCCACAGTGAAAAGGAAATCACACAAACTATAAAAGTGTCAAAACCCTTATTATGGACACCGGAAAGCCCCAATTTATACCAGGCTCAGATCCAGATATTAAAGGGTAATGATGTTATAGACGAAACAAAGACCGCTTTTGGTATTCGTTCTTTAAAGTTTACGGCCGAGCATGGTTTTCAGCTCAATGGTAAAACTGTCAAAATAAGCGGTGGATGTGCGCATCACGATAATGGCTGCCTGGGCGCTGCCGCTTTTGACCGGGCAGAGGAACGGAAGGTGGAGCTGTTAAAAGCTGCCGGATTTAACGCTGTAAGAACTTCTCATAATCCTCCTTCCGAAGCTTTTTTAGACGCCTGTGACAGATTAGGTTTATTAGTTATTGATGAGGCTTTTGATGGCTGGAAAGTTGGTAAAAACAAATACGATTATTCGGTATATTTTGATAAATGGTCAAAACTTGATCTGGAAACAATGGTGCTGCGCGACAGGAACCATCCGTCAATTTTTATGTGGAGTATCGGTAATGAGGTTGTTGAGAGAAATAAACCCGAAGCCGTTGTGACCGCTAAAATGCTTGCGGGCACTGTTAAAAGTATCGACAGCACAAGACCTGTAACATCGGCAATTGTAAAGTGGGGCAATGACTGGGAATCGTTGGATCCGCTTATGGCAGTTCATGATATTTGCGGTTATAATTATCAACTACAAGGCGCTCCTGCCGATCATAAAAGGGTTCCTTCCCGCGTTATTTTTCAGACAGAATCATATCCGCGCGATGCCTTCGCCAACTGGAAGCTGGTACAAAACAACAATTATATCATCGGTGATTTTGTATGGACAGCGATAGATTATTTAGGCGAGTCGGGAATAGGTCGCTGGTATTATTCTGGCGATGTGCCGGGAGAACATTGGGAAAATGATTTTTTTCCCTGGCATGGTGCTTATTGCGGTGATATAGATTTAACGGGATGGAGAAAGCCGATATCACATTACAGGAGCCTGCTATACAATGATCAGGAGAAACTATACATGGCTGTTCGCGAACCAAGGCCGGAACCATTGGAAATTAAAGAAACCTGGTGGTCGGTATGGCCTACCTGGGAAAGTTGGACCTGGCCGGGTTTTGAAGGGAAAAATATTGATGTAGAAATATATTCAAAATATCCCAAAGTAAGGCTGTACCTCAATGATAAACTTCTCGGTGAAAAGCCAACGACGGAAGAGCAGGAATATAGAGCTACTTTTTCAGTGCCTTATGCTTCCGGAAACCTTAAGGCTGTCGCTGTCGAAAATGATAAGGAAACAGCATCAGCTATTCTGCAAACTTCCGGTCATGCTGCAAAGATCAAACTAATTGCCGATCGCAAACAAATATTGGCTAATGGGCAGGATCTATCATATATGAGAATTGAAATAACGGATGAAAACGGTGTAATTCAACCGAATGCAGCAAATCGTTTGCATTTTAAGATTGAGGGGCCAGGTACAATAGCCGGAGTTGACAATGCCGATATAAAGGATTTTGATGCCTATACAGGCAATTCGCGCAAAGTATGGCACGGGCAGGCGATGGTTGTTATCAGGAGCACCCATGATGCCGGTGACATCAAACTTACCGTTAGTTCGGCAGATTTTTCTGAAGAAACTTTAGCTATTAAAGCAATTGGGAATTAACGTTTGCGAATTGTTAAGTATAGATACTGTTTGCTTACATATTGAGTTGTTACAACGCTTTTAGAATTATATGCTAAAAAGCAGAACCTGAACCATAAATCAGACATGAAAAAAACGAACTATATTTCGATTATTACTATCCTGTTGTTAATTAGCTGCAGGTTAAATGCCCAGCAATTGTTTGTGGGCACCAACTATCACCCGCATGATGATAAAAATTTTGAAAAATGGAGAAGTGACATCCAACTAATGAAGAATGCGGGCTTCAGGGTTGTAAGGATGGGGCACCTGGCATGGGATAGCTACGAACCCTCTGAGGGGCACTTTGATTTTAAGTGGTTCGATACTGTTATGAACTTAATGGATAAAGCAGGTATCAAAGTGATTTTAGATATCGCTATCCGTCCCGCGCCAATCTGGTTACAGCATAAATTCCCTTCAATAAATATTACGGATCCAGCAGGAAACCGACTATATCCTAATCATAGGTATATGGAGGATATCGGCGATCCTGATTACCAAAAATATGCTGTAAGGTACGCTGATACACTTTCGAAAAGATATAGTCGTCATCCCGCCCTGCTTGCTTTTGGTATTGATAATGAATCTGGAGACGGTCCTGTTTCTTATTCGGAACAGGCAAGGTTGCGGTTTATTGAATGGTTGAAACAAAAATATAAAACTACAGCACAACTGAATATTGCATGGGCCGGCCAGCGTTGGTCGCGAAAAATTAATGAGTTTGACGAGGTTGGCATGCCCGCATCAGGTAATATCAGCGGGCAGCCTGAAAGAGTGTTGGATTTTCGTCGCTTTGAATCAGACGAGATCAATGAATTTCTGCTGAAAGTGATTGATAAGGTAAACATCAACGCTCCCAAAGCATTTGTGAATACAAATGCGTGGTATTACAGCGATAAACGTTATTTTGATTATTCACAAATTGCTTATTCCGGAAAAATGACCCGCGAAGGATGTGGCTTTTACCCTGGAAATTCATTAGTGAATAATTATGGATTGATGGACGCCACATTTGGAATATCCAGGATCCAGTTTGAGAGTACAAATCCATTTTGGTGCACGGAATTTACAACGATGACTGCGGTTCCAAATTCCATCAGGAAGTCGGCTTACGCTTCACTGATGTACGGTAACCAAATGGTTTGCGGCTGGACCTGGCAAAGTATGCATGGAGGAGAAGAGCAATACCTGGAAGGCATGATGGATTGGGACGGAGGAGTAAACCGAAAATACGATGAATACAAGCAGATAGCTTCCGAGTTTAAAAAAATTGAAAAGTTTTTTCCTTATAAAGTTAACGCCGATGTAGGTTTAGCATTTTCGTTCCCAAGTCAAATAGCAAGCAGTTTCTTTCCCGAGAGGCATGATGCACAGTTAGCCGAATGCTTTAATCTTTTTTTTAAAAAGAACATAGATACACGGGTGGTTGAAATTGCAAAGAGCCCATTAAACTATAAATTATTGATTGTTCCAGGCGTTACAGTTATGGACACAGTAACTGCCAGGAAGATCAGGGCGTTTATTTATAACGGCGGCACCGTCATCATGACGGCCAATTCTGCAGTTACAAATGAAACGGGGCAGGTTTTTTCTACAACTCACCCCGGTTTGTTAAGCGATGTTTTCGGCATTCGTGTTTCCGGGTATGAAGAAACCGAGAATTTTAACGAGATCTCAGCAAAACACTTCCAAAACAAGGATATAGAGGTTAGTTTCGGTTCTAAGAACATTAAAACTGAATCAACCCGTTTTGATGTCATTCATCCGCAGGGTGCAAAAGTGATTGGCAACATAACCAGTTTAGATAAAAGCTACCCGGTTATAACTACTAACAAATATGGCAAGGGCACCGCTATATACGTGGGGCTTCCGGCTAAATCCGCGTTGATAGAAAATTTGGTTGAAAGCTTAAAAGAACCGCTTTTACTTAAGCAAGGCCCTGAAGTGCCGGAAGGAGTTATGGCGAGATTTATTGACAACAAGCATATACTTTATTTAAATTTAACCGGAAAGCCACAGGCTATCGACCCTAAACATGCATCTAAAAGTATATTGTTTGATAAAGATTATGCCGGAAGCTTTTCACTCGCGCCGTATGAGCCCGAGTTTATCGAACTGCGATAGATTTTGCCAATTACATATAAACACCTGACTGAAATGATAACTAACCTTAAAAAGATTTTTGCACTTAGCCTCGTCTTGTCCGGGATGTCGTTAATGCTGCACGGACAAGAGCTGTCCATTAACAACGGCCCCTTCAAGCCTTCCGATACATCTTTTAAACAATACCAATATCCTGCGTGGTTCAGAGATGCCAAGTTTGGCATTTGGGCGCATTGGGGACCACAAGCTGTACCACGCCAGGGTGATTGGTATGCCCGTAATATGTACATTCAGGGCAGTGAACAGTATAAATATCACGTTGCACATTACGGACACCCGTCAAAGTTTGGTTATAAGGACATCATACCGTTATGGAAAGCTGAAAAATGGGATCCTGCGAAATTGATGGAGCTATATAAAAAGGCAGGGGCAAAATACTTTGTAAGCATGGGGACCCATCATGATAATTTCTTTTTATGGAACTCTTCACTGCACCGTTGGAATGCTGTACAAATGGGTCCCCATAAAGATGTGGTTGGCATTTGGCAAAAGGAGGCTAAAAAGAATGGCCTTAAATTCGGCGTTTCGGAGCATTTGGGAGCAAGTTATACGTGGTATCAACCAGCACATAGCGCGGATACCTCCGGCGCTTACAAGGCTGTTCCTTATGACGCTAACGATCCAACGTATGCTGACTTATATCATCCCAAAGCGAAAGCCGACGATCGCGGCTGGTATACTACAGATCCTGAATGGCAGCGTACCTGGTATAAGTCCATTAAAGAACTGGTAGATACTTATCACCCCGACCTGCTTTACTCAGATGGCGGGTTCCCGTTTGGGAATGTCGGCAGGGACATGTTAGCTAATTTTTACAACGGAAATATGGCCTACAACAATGGCCATTTCACCGCTGTGTATAATTGCAAGCAACCTTCTCAGGGTATGTGGGTAGAAGATCTTGAACGGGGTGTTCAGGATTCCATCAGTCCGTATCCATGGCAAACAGATACTTCTATAGGCGATTGGTTTTACCGCACCGGCCAAACCTACAAAAGTGGTACTGATATTACACGGATGTTGGTAGATATAGTAAGTAAAAATGGGAACCTGCTAATAAATATTGTACAAACACCTGAAGGGGATTTGGAACCCGATATGTTGAATACACTTGATGAGATAGGTAAATGGACGGCCGCCAATGGCGAGGGTATATACGGATCACGTCCATGGAAAATATTTGGAGAACGACCAGGGAACGCAGTAAAAGTTAAATCCGACAACTTTAATGAAGACCGGATAAAATATACTGCAGAAGATGTCCGCTTTACTTGTAATGGCAATAAGTTGTATGCTTTTCTACTTGACGCGCCTGCTTCAGATATTCGAATCAAATCGCTGGGTAAATCGTCGGTAATAAATACCAAAAAAATACGTTCAGTGAAACTTTTGGGCAGCAAGGAAAAAATACAATGGCAGCAGGAAGCGGACGAGCTTGTTATCAAAAAGCCTGTAAACTTGCCCGCCTGGAAGGTGTCAGGTTTTAGGATTGATCTCGCTGATTAATAACCAGAATCTTTAAGATGAACAAATAAGTAACAGGCCCTCCCGCATTAGCAGGAGGGCCTGTTACTTAAAAGGAGGTTGCGTGAAGCTTCTTGCAATGATAAACTTCGATGTGCTATTTCGGCCACATTAAAACAATCCATGAGCAACTCCCTACCATATTTATTTTTATAAAAATCAGACCGGATCATCTGTAAATTAAAAGAAGGTTTGTTAATTTAACAAATCCGGCTGAAGATGAAAAAAGTAATTAGGCCTGCCGCTAATGCATGGTCCTGCTGGTTTTGACCTCGGCTAAAAAAGCTAAGCGTTTGGTAATTCCGGTGCCGATGAAATTGAGGATGCCAATAGCCTATAGACGTAAAAATGCCCGGTACCTTGTCAAGTCCCGGGCGTTTTTTTTAGTTTGCACCTTGTTTGATAGCAGTTATCGTACGCTGATCTTTTACTGTGTAATTTCGTCGGTCTAAAGCAGTGCCTGTATCCCAAAAAAATGGCAACATTCCGCTGGCTTTAGCCTGTTTGGTGACGTAAGTGATCCAGTAATCCACGGCGTCATTATGTGTTGCCAGATCCAGCGGGACGTGAGCTGTATTGTCACGCCTGTAAGCTCCATACTCGCCCAATAGTACAGGAATGCCCTTGTCTGCAAATTTTGTTTTCATCTTGCTGAACGTGGTATTTACGTCACTTTCTTCACCAAAGGTTGCGTTGCGATCGGGCTCTATTGTAGAATGATGGCCTGCTCCCCAGTAATAGAACATCTTACCCCAGCTCGCATCTCCGTCCATCAGGCAAAATTGAAATGGAGAGTAATAATGAACTTCTACCATCATTCGGGCCGCCGTCTGATCTTGTGGAAGGGTTGTCATCAAATCATTTGTTTTGTCCATGTCGGTCGAAGGTCCCTGAACCACCAACACACGGTAACTGTTTTTTCCTCCGGTTGACCGAACGGCGTTGACAAAAGTTTGATGATATGAAGAAAGTACCGCCATTTGGGTAGCATCATTTGTGTTAGGTTCATTAGCACTGGCAAACATCAGGTGTTCATCAAAATCGCGCATAGTTGTTGCAATTTGCTCCCATAACGCCTTTTGTTTAGCATTTACAGAATCCTGTTTTACCTGGGTAACGTTATTTTCTAACCAGCCTCCATCCCAGTGAATGTTAAGCAACACATACATATCGTTATTTACGCAATAGCCTACTATTTCTTTTACCCTATTTAACCAGTTGGGATCTATTTGTGCGGTAGCCGGATTGCTTAAATGCCCCATGTTCCAGGCGCATGGAAGGCGTATGGCATTAAATCCCTGTTGTTTTACAGCTTTAATATAGTCTTCTGTAATAACAGGATTACCCCAGCCTGTTTCTCCACCCGAAGCCTCCAGGGTATTACCGATATTCCACCCTAACTTAATTTTAGCGGCAAGCTGAACTGCGTTACTGCTCATTCCGGTTGCATCAGGAGCTTTTGCCGAAGTATTATAATTGGGATAGATATTAGCTGTTTGAGATACTTTTATGGTTCTTGCCTGACCATTGGAAGAGCTTATAGTTAAGGTAGTTGAACGTGTTGATCCCGTACCGTTTCCCGATAGCGTTGTTAAATGAATAACAGTATTGCCGCTGTTGCCGGATGTGGTGTTTAACTGTAACCAGGAAGATTCTGGATTAACGATGTTCCATGTCGCGTTACAGGTAATAGAAAAATCCTGGGTTCCACCATCAGGTGTAAAGGTTATGGCCGTCTGATTTACTGTCAATTCCGGCGGGGCGTTATTCGTTTTTTTACAGGAAAAAAAAGACAGGATCGTTATCGATATTAATATTTTAAAAAAAAATAGATTTTTTATCTTCATAATGCTTGGTGTTTAATTTTATCGATCAATTTCCACGGATCTATTTACTTATGTCCGGCGAGTATGTTAACCTCCTCGCACTATTTTTTGATTTTAAAAAAAGGTATAGTTATTGGCCCACTGATCAGTCTGGTGTCGGCCGTTGGGTATCTAAGCTTGTCATCGTAAAAAATGCCGGGGCCCTGTTAAGGCCCCTTGCATTCACTTATAATCAACGGGGTCTCTCTCTTGTTTAATTTGGGCTATCCGGATATTGTCAATAGTCATTTTGGAAATTTTAACCTCGGTTAGCCCTGAGTGCAGGGTTTTTTTAGGAGAAAATTTGAGGTATTTGTTGTAAAAAATGCCGGGACCTCCTGTTAAGGCCCCAGGCATTCACTTATATTCAACTAACTCTCTTACTTAATTTAATTTATCTAATTTAATTTTTACTACCCTGATGTTATCGATAGCCATTTTAAATGACTTAACTGCAGTTGCTCCATCATTCATGTACCAGATATTCATACCATTATTACCACTTGCACCTATTAAGTCTTTTATTGATGCAACCTGTGTACCTGTACCATTATTTGTTCTGAAGCTGGATAACGGGATAGTTACCGTTTGCCAGCCGGTGGTGGTGAATGGAGTTGATGAGCCGCTGGCGTTTTTCCACGGGGCATATGTAGCTATATAGTTAAAGCTGTAATTTACTGCCACGTAAATAGTGCCGTTGACCCAAGGGGTGGTTTTAGGAACAGATATTTCAAATTTAACGGCATAGTTATCCAGGCTGGCACCAATATCGGCAACCGGTACCCATTGTGCCCCATTCATATTAACACCACGGCCACCGTTGTACCATGCGTTATCATATGGTGTAAGGTTGGTGGCAGTAAGCACATTATAATAACCTGTGTTACCAGGAAAGTCGGCAGAACTGTTTTGAGTATCCGAGCCCCATGGATAGGTGTTGATGTTATCCCAGTTACAAAATACACCGGTAACAAAATCATGTACATTGTAGGTAGTGGTAGCAGTGCCCGACTTGGTAGTTACCGTTACAGTACCTTTGGTTAAACCGGCCGGCACTGCCAGGCTAATGGATGTACCGTCATTTGAGGGCTTATAGCTGGTAATATTAACGCCGCCATAGTTAACACTTTTAATAAAGAAAAAGCTAAGCCCGTTAATTTTAACTGAATCTCCGGGGTTGGCACTTTCGTCAGAAATGCCTGAAATTGTAGGTGCCGGGGCTACAATAGGGAACGAAAACGTGGTTTGACCATGATTGGTAATATATTGTATAGTATTCAGCTTATCCGAAGGTACTGAAGGGAAGGCAATAACTGCCGGTATAAGTGCGATTGCGCTGGTATCGGAAAACCAGGCATCGTTAAAAGAGGCTTTCACACCATCAAAATTGATAGCGAGTGCGCCTTTTAAATTCTTACCGGAAATTACTACCCACTGGCCGGTACCTACACTGGTTAAAAGCGAATCGCCGGGATGTGCTACATAATTACGTATCGCGGTAATAACCGGGGTGCCTTTTGATGATGATGATGCATCCTTTTTACAGCCCGATTGTATAAATACAACGGTAGCAAGCAAGGCAAGCAACAAGCAGCTTTTGATATGGTGATTTAATTTTTTCATGATTTTAAGAATTATCTGATGATTCTGACTACTACTAATAATAAGGTACTGGTGCCTCCAGCAACTTAGGATCTGCTGTTTGATCATTTGCCGGTATTGGCAGTGTAAACGTATTTACGCTTGGCTGGGTAAATATCAAGCCATTAGCTGCTGGTGTTTTAATTCCGGTAGCCGGATCATAACTAAATTGCGTTCGGGGCATTGAGTTATTTTGATTAGTAGTAGGAGTGATTTGTACACGGATTATCGATATCGCTTTCTGCGGGTTATAATAGGAAAGGCGCACCAGGTCAAACCAATATTGCCCTTCAAATGCCAGCTCAATCCGCCTTTCTTTCATGATAACATCAGGAGTAAGCACAGTAACTTTATCAACCCCCGCCCTTGTACGTACCGCGTTAAAGTATTGTAAAGCCAGTCCGTTGGAAGTAGAGGCATTGTTGCCTAATAAAGCTTCGGCATATATTAAATACACATCGGCCAGGCGCAATACGGCATTATGCTCAATTGACGACCAAAGGTCCATAGTAGGTGAATTATTATCGGCCGCAGTACCAACCACGTGTTTTTTGACATTGACGCCTGTAGCGGTATATCCTCCCCCTGCCGCATTTAACTCAGGATATTTATCGCCTGTAAGCATAAACGTGGCTTTGCGACGTACGGAATCCTGCGTGGTATACTGGTTTGCAAGATCTATCGTAGGGCCAATGGCACCACCCCAGCCACCTCCGCCGGTAACAAGGCTGCTGCTTGGTGCAAATTGAGTTTGTATAGCGTTGCCTTGTCCATACCCTACGCCAGGTGCCCATTGAAATGCAAATAACGATTCAGGGTTATCATTGTACTGAGTTCTGAAAACGTTATAGTAGCTTGGTAAAAGCGTTAAGCCGCTGGTATTACAAACACTACCTGCATAATATGCCGCACTGTCCAGATCAGATTGGTTGCGCGTGCCATTTTGGTTCAAACCGGCTCTGGTTAAATATACCTTTGCCAGCATACCCTGGGCAGACCATGTAGTTACACGGCCCGGCTGATCAGTTTTTGGCAGATTAGCCACGGCATATCTTAAATCATTGATAATAAATTTGTAAACATCAGCAAGCTTATGGCGCGGCACCAGGGGGTTGGCTATCAGTTTGTCATTATCTTCAATAATAGGCACTGCTCCCCATAACTGGGCCAGGTAAAAATAGGACGTGGCGCGTATAAACTTAATTTCGCCAAGTGCACCTGTTTTACTTTTTACAGCTACACTATCGGGCATTTTAGTATTAATTGCTTTAAGATTGATATTACAATGTGCTACTACGTCATAAAAACTTGTCCATGACTGGGCCAGATAGCTATTTTGAGGCGTAATTGAAAAGGACGTAAATTGAACCAGGTCGGCGTTATACGGTTGCAGCATATTGCCGCTCATAATATCTCCAATACCCAGTAGAGGGAAATTGTTCCAGCTTGCCCAGGGCTGTGCATACAGTGTGGCTGTAGCCAATCTTAAATCTGAACCGCTTTTGTAAAAATTATCGGTAGTAATACCGGTTAAAGGTGGTCTGTTAAGGTAATCTTTTTTGCAGCTGCTTATCATAATGATACCGATAACCAGCAGGGCTATATTTATTTTAATGCGTTTCATAATCTTTATTTTAATTATTTAGGGATACGTTAAGACCAACTGTGTAAACCCGGGGCTGCGCGTAATATCCATTATCGATGCCTGCTTGTAAAGGGTTCCATGAACCGATTTCGGGGTCATAGCCGGTATATTTGGTTATGGTGAAAACGTTGGTTACGTTAACATATACCCTTAGCGACCGTAATTTGATCTTATTTAAAAAGCTATTTGAAAAATTATATCCTAAAGCGATGCTCTTACATTTTAAAAACGAACCGCTTTCGATGTATTTGTCAGAGAAACGTTGGTTATCATTACCACTGCTCTGGCTTATGCGGGTAATATTGGTTGATGGATTTGTGATGTACACATTGTTGATATCCGACGCGGAACCGGTAGGGTCTATCAACCCGATTTTGGCATAGTTCAGCACTGATGGGAAATAGCCAAAGTTTTGATTGGGGTTATCGCCATTTACCTTTAACTGGTTATAAATTTTATTACCGTAATCGCCGGTCATAAAAACATTCAGGTCGAAATTTTTATAGTTGAAGCTGTTATTGATACCATACTGAAATTTAGGTAAAGGAGAGCCTAAAAAGGTTTGGTCGTTAGCGTCAATTTTACCGTCACCGTTAATGTCTTTGAAAATAACGTCACCTACCCAAACACCGCCGGTTGTTGGTGCTATAGGTATAGCGCCGCCTCCGTTTTGAGGCAGTGCCGGATATTTTGTAAAGTCGGCCGCGTTTTTGTAAATACCCAGCGTCTGGTATCCGTAAAATTCGCCGATTGAACGGCCAACAACAGTTTTACTTACCTGCCCGTTAATTGCCGGTGTTCCATCAACCAAAGTAAGTACTTTGTTGATATTCCTTGAAAAAGTAATGTTACTGCTCCAGTTAAAATCCTTTGATTTGATGTTTTGGGTAGACAGCGTAAATTCAAAGCCCTTGTTGCTAACCGCGCCAACATTTACATACGGGGCCTGTACCGCACCCGGCGAATACCCGCCGGCTGGGAATGTACCCGAGTAGTAAGGCATGGTAAGGCTTAGCAACAGGTTATTTGTTTTGCGGTAATAGGCATCGGCAGAAAAACTGATCCTCCCGTTTAAAACAGCTGCATCCAGACCAACGTTGTATGACTTTGTAGTTTCCCACTTAATATTCGGGTTTCCCGTAGTAACAGTTATCTGCGAATTACCCGATAAACCGGTTGATATCGTATTTAAAGTTGATCCATAAGCATACTCTGAAATGTTTTGATTGTTTACCAAACCGTAACCGAGCCTGAGTTTAAGATCATTAATAGCCTTCACACCTTTAAGGAAGCTTTCGTGGTTTATTTTCCAGGCCAGTGCACCTGAATAGGTGGTATTCCACCTATTTGCTTCGGCAAATTTGGATGAGCCGTCATGACGCACTGTAGCCGTTAACAAATACCGGTCATCATAGGTAAAGTTTGCCCTGCCGAAGTATGCCTCTAAAGCACCCTGCCCTTTAACACCCGTGTTGGTTGCGGTTGTTGCATCGCCGGTACTGATTGTTTGCACGTTGTTACTTGCAAAATTGGTGCGGGTAGCTGACACGCCGTTGCTTTTTGTCAATTGCGCTTCATGCCCTGCCACCACATTTACCCAGTATTTTTTGCCAAACGTATGCTGATAGGTTAAATAATTAGAAATTGAATTATAGAAATTTTGCGCGCTTGTCGCGGTGCCGCTGTTTGTAGTTTTGGAATAGGAGCCCATAACATAGCTCGGATTAAAATAATCTTCGGTTGCAAAGTCGAAATTTCCGGCTACTTCATTACGCAGGGTTAAATCCCGGGTAAATTGGATTTCGGCATAAGCATTACCAAATAATTGGTAGCGGCTTTTAAAATCCTTTACAATAGTGGCTATAGCGAAAGGGTTGGTTCCCGTAGCGCCATAAATGTTTGGGTCATTACCACCCCAGGTACCGTCGGGGTTTACCACGGCTACATCCGGCGTTTGATTAAGTGCCTGGTTGATCACACCTGTATTGGAAGTCGTAACATTTTCGGCCACGCGCGACATATTCAGGTTGATGCCAACTTTTAACCAATCAGTGGTTTTATTATCAATATTTGCTTTTACTGAGGTCCTTTTAAAATCTGAACCTAAAGCGATCCCTTGTTGTGAGAAATAGGTACCGGATATATAATATCTTGTCCTGGCATCACCACCGCTGATTGCCAAATTATGGTTTTGCATAGGAGCAGTGCGGAAAAGGGCTTTTTGCCAGTTGGTACCAACCCCAAGGTATTGCGGATTGGCAAATTGCGGCCGCATATCATAACCTATTATCACGCCCTTTTCGTTCATGAAAGTGGCGTACTGCCGTAAATCCATTACATCATAATACTTGGGTAATTTTTGCCAGCCCTGATAACCATCGTAACTAATCTGCGGGGCACCGACTCTCCCTTTTTTTGTGGTGATAATAATTACACCATTGGATGCCTGGGAGCCGTAAATAGCTGTCGCCGAGGCATCTTTTAGCACATCCATTGAGGCTATATCTGATGGATTGATGCTGGATAAAGGATTGGTACCATTGCCCGGAATAGCTGACTGTGCGTTAGGTGGTATCTGTACCCCATCGATAACATATAAGGGAGGTGAACCAACAAAGCCGCCTAAACCGCGGATCTGCACATTTACGTCACCACCCGGCTGTCCTGAAACTTGCTGCACAATTACACCTGCTGCTCTTCCCTGCAGGGCCTGGTCAAAAGTTGTAGGTTGGCTTTTTGCGATATCGGCTGCGGTAACAGATGATATTGAACCAGTAAGATCTCCGCGTTTTCTTTTACCGTATCCAATGTCAACTACTATTACTTCATCTAAATCGGTTGTTGAGGGTTTGAGTGCTACGTTGATAACTGTGGATGTGCCCACATATATTTGTTGGGTAGCATAACTTATAAAGCTAAATACCAGCACATCTCCTGCTTTTGCATTGGCACTATAGCTGCCATCCACACCCGATAGGGTACCTGTTGGTGCACCCTTTACTTTAACGGTTACACCAGGCAACGGTTCTTTATTGCCCGCACCGGTAATTTTGCCTGTAATTTTAATGCTTTGTGCGTAACCTGTAAGGTTTAACAGCAGCAAAGCACTTAACAGCATTACTCCATGTCTTAATCTTTTTCGTAAATCTTTTTCCATGTTAATTGAGGTTCATAATTGTTTTGTTAATTGGTTTATTTATTAAGCTTTTGGCATTATATACCCCACCATGTTTCACAAAAGCTGTTGAATAGGAATCGATGATTTTGACTGCCGGCGTCCTTAAGCAAGTTCATGACACATACACACTTTTAAAGTCAAAGGCAATACAAGCACAGCCTGGTCGCGGATGGGGTATTTACAATGGTTCCTGAAATGGTTTTTAATGGTCTGCCTTGTTAAATAACACAGGCGCTAATAAGTACGCGTTTGAGCATAATGCTTAGTTTAAATTAGGTTACTATTAAAATTGGTTATCTCGTCTTAACCATTGTGTTGGTATCAGACAGACGGCAACGATATAGAACATTGCCGCTTTATGGAGGATAAAATTAGAGGGCTGGTCGCAATCGATTGTTTATAAATAGGGATACAAATGTTAAGCTGAATTAATTAATTGATTTACAGATATTTAAACTGATTTCTTGTAGGAGATCCGGAGGCAACAGGCTAAAAGGATTAACAAAAAGGGCAAAAAGGGGAATATTGATTTGATATTAACTGAGTAGCTAAGGCCTTTATTGGCAGAGATTTGCCCGGGAAAATAATTAAATTCATTAAGAAATAGTGTAGTTGCACTTCTCATTTTATAAAGCAACATATTATAGTATGTGAGGTACGGCTGGCGTTGTCAATGTTTTTCTTAATCAGTTGCAGTGCCTTTTTGATAAACGCTTCACCCAATGATTTGGTCACTTAGCTCTTTGGTTTAACATCAAATTATTTTAGGCCCGTCTGCCTGTTTAGCTTATTCTTATTTGGAGCTATCAAAATGTTAATCGACTAATAGCAGTTGATTAACATTCGTGTCCCTATTTGTAAACAATCGATTGCGTATTTGCTTCTTAGGTTTGTGCTATTAAAAACCGGGAAGACCTTTCATCATCTTGTGTTATTAAGAACTTTGTTATTGGTTGAAACCAATCTTATATTATAACCTATTTAATTAATTTTATGCTAAAACGCGTACTGTTGTGTACCTGTACTTTTTTTTCGGCTGCTGTATTTACGCATGCCGTTGCTCAGGATGTTTATAAAAAAGTAAACGACGGAATTATTGTTAAACTGCCTAAAAAATCAACCCTCGATGCCGGTCTGCTACAGTTGCAGGTTATCTCTGATAAAATCATTCATGTAACGGCAACTCCCGAAAGCTCCTTTTCAACAAGTAAAAGCTTAATGGCAATTGACGGTGCCAAATCTCCCGTTAGCTGGGGTGTGGTTCAAAAAGGTAATCAGTTATTGCTTTCAACATCATCCGTTATTGCTCATGTATGGCTGCCACAGGGTACGGTAAGCTTTACCGACAAGGCAGGTAAACTTATTTTGAGTGAAAGTGCCGAACGGGCATTTGTTCCTGTGTCAAATAATGGCGAAAGCTCTTATCATATTGTTCAAAACTTTAACAGTCCGGCTGATGAGGCCATTTATGGTTTAGGCCAGCATCAAAATGGGATCGTAAACTTTAAAAATCAGCACCTGGAATTGTTGCAGAACAATACTGAGGTAGCAGTGCCATTCCTGGTTTCAAGTAAAAACTACGGTATCCTGTGGGATAATTACTCGTTAACAAAATTTGGCGACATCCGAGATTATCAGTCTATTTCGGGGCTGAAGCTATTTGCAGCGGATGGGAGCGAAGGTTGGCTAACAGCTACTTATGCAAAAAAGGCCGATTCGACCGATGTTTTTGTGCAACGCCCGGAATCCAATATTGATTATTCTTTTTTGGAGGACATGAAGAATTTCCCCCAGGGTTATAAATTAGGAGAGGGGAAAGTGAGCTGGACGGGTTCAATAGCGTCAGCATACACCGGCAGCCATCAGTTTTGGCTTAAATATGCAGGTTACGTAAAAATATGGATCGATGGTAAGTTGCTGGCCGACCGCTGGAGGCAGGGCTGGAACCCCGGCACCGTGGTATTAAATGTCGATCTGATCAAAAACAAAAAATACCCCATTAAAATTGAATGGCTACCCGATGCAGACGAGTCATTCATCGCATTAAAGTGGTTAAGCCCGCTAAGCCAGGAGCAGCAAAATAAATATGCATTTGACTCAGAATCGGGTAACCAGCTCAATTACTATTTTGTATATGGAAAAAATGCCGACGATGTTATCAGCGGATATCGTACCATTACGGGTAAGGCTGTGATTCTGCCGCAGTGGGCAATGGGTTTATGGCAAAGCCGTGAGCGTTATAAAACCCAGGATGAGGTACTGAATACTGTAAAGGAATTTCGCGACAGGAAAATACCGCTGGATAACATTGTTCAGGACTGGTCATACTGGAAAGAAGATCAATGGGGCAGCCAGGAGTTTGACGAAACGCGGTTCCCAAACCCTGTAGGAATGATCAATACACTGCACGATGAGTACCACACGCATTTTATGATTTCGGTATGGCCTAAATTTTATGAAGGCATTGAAAGTTATAAATACTTTGATAAAAATGGTTGGCTATATAAGCGTAATATAGCAAACCGTCAGCGGGATTGGGTAGGTAAGGGATACTTTTCCACGTTTTATGACACTTTTAATCCCAAAGCAAGAGAGGCTTTCTGGGGGCTGATGAATGAAAAATTGTATACCAAAGGAGTGGATTCATGGTGGATGGACGCTTCAGAACCGGATGTAACTTCGAACCTGAATGTACAGAGCCGGAAAGATTTTATGAACCCCACTTATTTAGGGTCGTCAACACAATATTTTAATGCTTTCCCGCTGCAAAATGCAAAAGGTATTTACGAAGGGCAACGCGGAACAAATCCAAACGCGCGTGTATTCCTGTTAACCCGCTCGGCTTATCCAGGCTTGCAGCGCTATGCAACAGCTACCTGGAGCGGCGACATTGCTGCCCGCTGGGATGATATGAAAAATCAGATCCCCGCGGGGATCAATTTTGCACTGTCGGGTATACCTTACTGGACTATGGATATAGGTGGCTTTGCGGTAGAGCACCGATATGAGCAACCAAACGAAAAAGATCTGGCCGAATGGC
Source organism: Mucilaginibacter sp. P4_A11 (assembly GCF_056402535.1). Taxonomy (NCBI): domain Bacteria; kingdom Pseudomonadati; phylum Bacteroidota; class Sphingobacteriia; order Sphingobacteriales; family Sphingobacteriaceae; genus Mucilaginibacter; species Mucilaginibacter sp. P4_A11. The sequence continues at coordinate 95,124 of NZ_JBFUHE010000003.1, read as the reverse complement.
GCGAGCAAATAACACGCTGGTACCAGTTTGGTTCATTTGTGCCTTTATTTAGGGTGCATGGTCAGTTTCCGTACCGGGAAATTTATAATGTAGCTCCGGAAAATCATCCTGCTTACCAAAGCATGCTTTATTATGATAAGTTGCGATATCGCTTAATGCCTTATATCTACAGTTTGGCGGGTATGGCATACCACAATGATTATACCCTGATGCGTGGTTTAATAATGGATTACGGGCAGGACGAAAACGTGAAGAACATAGCCGATGAGTATCTTTTTGGTACGGCTTTGCTTATTAATCCGGTGTACAAATATGGTGTTACCAACAGAAGTGTTTATTTACCAAAGGGGAATGGCTGGTATAATTTATACGATGGTAAATATGCATCTGGTGGGCAAACTATAACGGCAGATGCACCTTATGATCGTATCCCGGTGTACGTAAAAGAGGGTTCGATTATCCCTTTTGGCCCCGAGATACAATATACAGGCGAAAAACCAGCCGATCCTATCACCTTGTACGTATACACGGGTAAGGATGCGGAATTTACCCTTTACGAGGACGAAGGTACCAACTACAACTATGAAAAAGGCGCTTTCAGTACTATACAATTGACTTATAATGAGGCTGGAAAAACGTTGACCATTGGTAATAGGAAAGGCAGTTTTGCCAATATGATAAGCAGCAGAAAGTTTAACATAGTATGGGTTGACAGGAATAAAGCTGTTCCGCTGCAATTTGAATTGAACAGTAAGCAGCAGGTAAATTACGAGGGAAAAAAAGTAATACTAAAATTTTAGCCTTTAAACGGTTTGCCAATTAACTTAAATCAGAAATAAAGATCTAACTATCAGGTGTCTCCTGGTTGTAAGGAGCATACAATGATTAATATGAAAAAGAAAATTTTACCAATTATTTTAGGGAGCCTGCTTTTTAGTAATGTTTTTGCTCAAAGCAACAATCTCAATAAAACGCCTGAAGCCAAAAGAATAATCAGCCTTGATTTTAATAAAGAAAAGGGAAGTTTTAACACCTCGTTTAAAGTATGCGTTGGGGCAGGGCGCGCAAATGAAGGTTTGAGAGCCGACTGGCAGCAACAACTGGCCACTGCAAGAAAAGAATGTGGTTTTAAATATATCAGGATGCACGGCCTGCTGACAGATGATATGGCTGTTTACCGGGAGGACCGGAACGGAAACCCGGAATATAACTACCAGTATGTCGACGTTTTATATGATTATATCTTAAGCATAGGCATGAAACCCTTTGTAGAATTAGGGTTTATGCCCGGCGCTCTGGCAAGTGGTAATAAAACCATCTTTTGGTGGAGGGGGAATGTAACGCCGCCCAAAGACTATAAAAAATGGGAAGGTTTGATCAGGAACCTCACTCAGCATTTTACCGAACGATACGGAACTGATGAGGTTAAGACGTGGTATTTTGAAGTTTGGAATGAGCCTAACCTGAAAGATGGTTTCTGGACAGGTTCACAGGATGATTATTTCAAACTCTATCAATACAGCGCACAAGCGATAAAAAGTGTAAACCAAGCCTACAAAGTTGGCGGCCCTGCTACAGCTGGGGCAGCATGGGTGCCTGAAATGATAGCGTTTTGCAACAAAAATTCGGTGCCAATTGATTTTGTAAGCACACACGCTTACGGTGTAAAACAGGGATTTTTGGATGAATATGGATCAACAGGTACGGTACTTGACAAAAACAAGGAAAGTGTTAGCGGCGATGTTTGGAATTCACGCAAGCAAATTCAAAATTCAGCACTCCCTAAATTGGAATTGCATTATACAGAGTGGAGCTCGTCATATACGCCTGCCGATCCAATACATGATAGTTATCATGCGGCGGCATACATACTTGAAAAGCTGAAACAAACCGGATCGGCAGCCAATTCCATGTCGTACTGGACATTTACCGACATTTTTGAGGAACCTGGCCCCAGGTTCACCCCATTTCACGGTGGGTTCGGTTTGCTGAACACGCAGGGGATAAAGAAGCCGGCATTCTTCGCCTATTCCTTTTTAAATAAATTGGGCGAAACCGAAATAGCCGACCAGGACAATTCTTCCTGGGCCTGCAAAAATAAAAAAGGCGATGTTCAGGTGCTGCTATGGGATTACACTTACACTTTACCTGATTCTGTTAATAACCAGTCCTATTACGTCCGGGATCTGCCCGCTAAATCAAAAGGAGAAGTTGAATTGGCTATAGCTGGTATGCCCAAAGGAAAATACAGGTTGGAGCTTTATAAAACTGGTTACAAAGTAAATGATGCTTATACCAATTATCTTTCGTTTAATAAACCCAATCAGCTGAGTAAGGCTCAAGTCGACTCGCTTAAAAAGCAGAATAATGGTGCAGCGATTCTTAAAGAGAATATAACAATCAATGCTTCAGGAACATTTTCAAAGAAACTTAAGATCAGGGAAAATGATGTTTTTCTTATCAATATGATCAAGCTTTGATAAATATTCAATTTACCGGGTTTTGTATTTACATGAAGCTCATGGTTGATACTTCTGCCGCTGGTGCTGAACATAATTTCACGAAAATATACATCATTAGTTCATATAGTTGTTAATCAAGACGGGTTAAATTAGTTTTAGTAAGTCAATTATGATTTTATGAGATATTTGATTTGTACGCTTATTTTAGTACTTGCTATTGCAGTTGTTAAAGCACAACCTACCCCGGTTAAAGTGAAAGAAGGGCTGATACAGGGAGCCGCTGAAAATGGCCTTTCAATTTACAAAGGTATTCCGTTTGCCGCGCCCCCGGTTGGCGAGTTGCGCTGGCGTGCCCCACAGCCTGCTGCAAAATGGGATGGAATTCGTATGGCTGATAAATTTGCGCCGGAACCCATACAGGGAGCGGCCCCTTTTTCAGGAAAAAGTGAAGATTGCCTGTACCTGAACGTTTGGTCGCCGGCCAAGTCGCCGGGCGACAAAATTCCAGTACTTGTATGGATCTACGGAGGAGCTTTCAATTTTGGTGGCACTGCTGAGGCTGCTTATAACGGTGAAAAGCTGGCAGAAAAGGGTGTAGTGCTGGTGAGTATTGCCTATCGTGTAGGCCAGCTTGGATTTTTGGTACACCCCGAATTAAGTGCCGAAAGCCCAAACCATGTATCAGGGAACTATGGCCTGCTGGATATGATCGCTGCCCTTAAATGGATTAAAGAAAATATAGCGGCTTTTGGGGGAGATCCTGATAAAGTAACTATTTTCGGCGAGTCGGCAGGAGGGATAGCGGTTAGTATGCTATGTGCAAGTCCTTTGGCTAAAGGGTTATTTACGGGGGCCATCTCCGAAAGCGGTGGCTCATTTGGCCCTACACGCAGCACAACTTACCCCGGCGAAAATATGAAAACTCTGCATGATGCCGAAGTTGCAKGTGAAGCCTATGTTAAAGGTGCCGGGTTTTCGTCAGTTGCCGGTTTGCGAAAGGTAGATGCTGATAAACTTCCGGGTATACGTGGGCTCGCGTGGCCTATTGTTGATGGTTGGGCGATACCAGACGATCAGCATAAACTCTATGAGGCCGGCAAATATAACAACACACCTACATTGGTGGGCTACAACTCTGATGAGGGCGCCAGTTTTTCTCCGCCCAAAACTCCCGAAGATTATATTACCGCTGTGAAGAACCGCTATGGTAAGTTTGCCGATGAGTTAATCAGAGCTTACCCTCCCGGCACAGGTACGGTTGCAAAAACAGCCCGTGATTTGACGCGTGATGCTGCATTTGGCTGGCAAACCTGGAGCTGGGCTACCTTACAGGCAGACAAGGGTAAATCGAAGGTGTTTTATTATTATTTTGATCAGCACCCTGAATACCCTGTAGGCTCTCCCCGTGAGGGCTATGGATCGCCTCATGCGCAGGAAGTTGCTTATGTATTTGGAACGCTTGATGCCTCGAGCCCGCAAACAAGTAAAACAGACCTGGAAATTTCGGATGTAATGAGTACTTATTGGACAAACTTTGCAAAGTACAGCGACCCCAACGGCGTCGGTGTACCTAATTGGCCTGCATTTAGCACCGCTCATCCTACGGTTATGCACTTTTCCCAAACTGCGCATACCGGCTCTGTTCCAGACGTAGGTGCATTAAAGGTATTGGATGCTTATTTTAAATGGAGGCGTTCGCCCGATGGTAAAACCGGCATTCAATAAGGTTTGTGCTATAAAATCCAAATAAAGATAGGCTGTATCATAACCATGAACAGCCTATTTTTCGTATGATTGATTTGGATACCCGATGAAGTCAATTTCGTATAGGCTACTCCCTGAGGCGCATTTTAATTTTGGATACTTCTCTGGGTGTGCCGATAAATATGCTTACTATGGGTGCGTTTACTTTAGTTAATTGACTTTTTTAACAGTTATTCAAGCCGCAGAATCAGGATACCTGCATTGTTTTAAGCTAAACTTAAACTATAGCTAATCCCGCAAACACAAAGTGTGGCATTAGTAAGATAAAAGCTCCGGGAATCATTTACACTAAGCAAACCCTACCTTTCCGACTCGAAAAAATTAAGAAAAAGAGCTTTTATAATTCATCAGATAGTCGTTTTTAAGTGAAGAAGAGGATATTTCTGAAAAAAATGACTTACAGACTTCCGTTTTTGCAAATTGAAACATTTTGCACCCTATTTTTTAACTTTTGTGCTCCATTATCAATCTAATTTCACTGTCAAATTAATAAACCTGGTACTGGTTTAAAATATGGCCATTATTCTTAAGGCTGTGTTTTGTTGATTTAACCTATACTTTTTTTATTAGTTATCCTTTGCCTTTAGGAAAATAAATTAACCAATTAAACCGGTTCAAGCCTGTTTTTATTCTTATCTGAAAAATGAAATTAACGTTAGCCTCTCTTTGCGCAGGATAGCAAGTGTCTTATTGATTTTTTTAATAAGTGCAGTTGTTGTAAAAAATGGTACTTATTCGGTGCGTAAACCGGTAAACGGTTTTCTGTTTAAAACTATCCCCAACATTACCGGTGTATGCCTTAATGGTAATGTGATATGGATCCTCATCTTAACCCGGTTGTCTAAATACTTCACACTCAATAAACCAATTATTCACGACGGTCATATCGTCAATCAAACCAATTTCTTATGAAGAAAAATTTTAATTATTTTTTATGCATCATTGCAGCATTCGCCTTAACAAGTTGTAAAAAGCAGGAGGTTGTTAATCAAGGTACTAAACCGATTGAAACAAGTACAGGCAAACTGAAGGTATCCAGCACATCGTACCCGAGCTACAACACCTCGCCACTTGCGCCCGATCAAACAGGAGTAACCAGTACCGCAACTCAGCTCGCGGCAAAATTTCAGTTAGGGTGGAATATTGGTAACACACTCGAAGCTACAGGTGGAGAAACAAATTGGGGCAATCCTTTGGTTACCCAGGCACTTATTGATCAGGTAAAGAGAAGTGGATTCACCGCCGTTCGTATCCCTTGCGATTGGGATCAGTATTCTGACCAGAACACAGCGCAAATTCAGCAAGCATGGCTTAACAGGGTGCAGCAGGTTGTTCAATATTGCGTTAACGACGGCTTGTATGTGATATTAAATATCCATTGGGACGGCGGATGGCTGGAAAACAATTGCACAACCGCTGCACAAGCTGCTGTTAATGCCAAGCAAAAGGCTTTTTGGGAGCAAATAGCTACACAAATGCGAGGTTTCGACGAACATGTTATCTTTGCCAGCGCGAATGAACCCGCTGTGTCAGACGCTACTGGGATGGGCGTATTGCTTTCTTATCATCAAACGTTTGTTAATGCGGTTCGGTCAACCGGCGGGCACAACAGTTACAGGGTGCTGCTTATCCAGGGACCCTCTACCAGTATTGACTACTCAAACAGCTTAATGAATACGCTTCCTACGGATCCCGCGTCCAATCGCCTGATGGTTGAAGTACACTATTACACTCCCTTTAATTTTGCCGGTTTGTCCGCGGATGCCAGCTGGGGTAACATGTTCTATTATTGGGGCAATGGCTATCATTCTACAAGCGACGCTTCACGAAACGCAACCTGGGGCGAGGAGTCAGACGCTGTTGCAGATTTTCCGCTGATGAAATCAAAATTTATTGATAAAGGCATACCTGTTATCCTGGGAGAGTATGGAGCAATCCGCCGGCTGCAAACGCTTTCCGGAGATGCATTAACGCTGCATCTTGCCGGCAGAGCCTACTATCTCAATTATATCACACACCAGGCATTACAATACGGCCTACGCCCGTTTTATTTTGACGACGGGTCGTCTGGTAATAACGCGTTCAGGATCATTAACAGGCAAACGAACGGAGTGGCCGATCAACAAGGGATGGCGGCAGTAGCACAGGGAACGCAAAATAATACTTCGTCGGCCATTCAGATTGGGCAAGTTTACCAGATCTATAGCAGAAACAGTTTTAAAGCACTGGAATTTGCGGGCTGGGGCACTGCCAATCAAACCCAGGCCGACCAATGGGATTATTTAGCGGGAGCAAACCAGCAATTTAAAGTAGAAGATGCAGGTGGTGGCTATTATAGATTAACCCCTATGCATGCCACCGGAAAGTGTTTGGAAATGTATGGCTTTGGAACCGGTAACGGCGGACAGGCAGATTTATGGGATTACAACGGCGGCGCAAATCAAAAGTGGTCGATTCAGTTAACCGACAACGGATATTATAAGATCATTAACGCCAATAGCGGGAAGGCTTTGGATGTTACGGGGGCTTCGCTTAACAACGGCATTGCAGTTACCCAATGGACTTACTCCGGGGGCCGTAATCAGCAATGGGGCTTTGTGAAAATATAATATAACTATTGGCCTTTTTGTATGTCTTTTTCTTTAATAAAAGGGTAAAAGAGTATACCCCAATATTGATGATTATTGACAATTAAAAAAGGAAAAAACAAAAAACCTTCAAATTTAGCGGTTTGAAGGTTTTTTGCTTTTTGCGATTGTTTTTTTAGAAAGTGTTCAGAATTGACATGGAAGGATTTTTGTTCCACAATTGGTCGTAAATGTGAAAGAAAACGTCGGTTATGGAATGCTTTTTTTAATTTTTTGAGTTTAGCTTTGGGTGTTTGCAACGATAGGTTATCGCAAACAGACCAATTATTATTAAAAAATAAAATAAGCACTATTATAATGCGTCATTGCCTGCCGGTATTTTGACTTCTCATTTCTTTATTAACAACATGAAATTGCGGGTATTCATAGTAAGTATAATTGTATTTGTTTTCATTAATCTATCTTCTTCAGGTCAATCAGCAGTAACGGCCCCTGTGTGGGGGAACTGGACATCCTGGGGCGATCAGGGCGATGGTACTTTTCGGAACCCTGTATTACCTGGCGACTACAGCGATACCGACTGTATCCGCGTGGGGGATGACTATTATGCCGTTTCCTCTACTTTTCAATATTCCCCGGGTTTTGTTATTCTCCATTCAAAGGATCTTGTTAATTGGAGCATCCTTGGCCATGTTGTGAATGATATTTCAGTTATTTCGCCCGAAATGAACTGGAATAGGATGAATCGTTACGGGAGAGGGATATGGGCCGGGGCAATACGGTATCATCAAAACCGGTTTTGGGTGTACTTCGGGGATCCGGACGAGGGATATTTTATGAGCTCATCGGTTAAACCGGAAGGGCCCTGGGAGCCGGTGCATAAGGTATTGGCCGAAAAAGGCTGGGATGATTGCAGCCCTTTTTGGGACGATGATGGCCAGGGATATCTTATAGGGACAAATTTTAGCGATGGATATAAAATACATCTGTTTAAAATGTCTGCTGATGGGAAATCCCTGTTAAAAGAATCAGACAAGGTTATTCATCAATCAAAAGGTAGCGAGGCTAATAAACTATACAAAATCAATGGTTATTACTATCACCTTTTCAGCGAGGTAAGGGCTGGCGGGCGTGCCCTGATGATGGAACGTGCAAAAGAAATTACGGGTCCTTATGAAACACAACGACAACTGAGTGAAGTGCAACTGCAGTTTCGCGAACCCAACCAAGGCGGGTTAATAGAAACAGCTAAGGGCGATTGGTATTTCCTCACACATCACGGAACGGGGGATTGGTCGGGAAGGGTGTTAAGCTTGTTGCCGGTTCATTGGATGGCAGGTTGGCCCATCATCGGCAGGCCTAATGCTGCAGGAATAGGCGAGATGGTCTGGTCTGCAAAAAAGCCGGTAAAATCAAAGAAAATAATTTGCCCGAAAACCAACGATGAGTTCAAGGCGCAAGTACTTCAGCCTCAATGGGAGTGGAATTATCAGCCGCGGCAGAATAAGTGGTCGCTAACAGAGCGAATGGGATGGTTACGGCTTTATGCTTTTCGGCCCTTAGTCGATAACCTTTTAAAGGCCGGTAACACCCTAACGCAGCGCACCTATAGAACCACTCGTAACGAGGCAATCGTTAAAATTGATATCAGCAGAATGACTACCGGGCAAAAAGCAGGGCTGTCACATTTTGGGGCTCCCGATTACTCGGCCATTGGTGTTCAATGTGAAGGCACAATTAAAAAGTTGATGTTTATAAACAAAGAAATAGTTACTTCAGGTCCCGAAATTACTGCTGGCAATATCTGGCTAAAATCTGTCTGGGCATTGGATGGTAAAAGCCATTATTCATACAGCACCGATGGCATAACATTTACTCCTTTCGGGGATAGTTATCAATTGATGTGGGGATCTTACCGGGGCGACCGGCTGGCCTTATTTACTTACAATATAAAGGGTGATACCGGGAGTATTGACATTGATTATTTTCATTACACTTATAATAAATAATGATGTGTTTTAACTCGCCGGCACTTAGGCAAAAAAGGCAGGCCATGGATTACATGCCTGCCTTGTAAAGATGCAGGAATTGAAGGGATTTGCCCGCTATTTGTTCTCCCCGGCTTCGGCGCTGGTATCGTTTCTGGAGAACAGCGAGATCCCGATAGCGAGACCGACCCATGGACGGCCCTGGTATTTCCAATCGCGCCCGAGGCTGCCGGGAATATAGTCGGCGCCGACAAACGCGCCGATTTGGAAATTATCGTAAGCGTATAGCACGCCAACGTTGAAGCTAAAAGCGCCTGCGCTGGTACCTGCCGGGCTCTTGCCGCTTTTCTGGCTCAGGCTATCTGTTCTGACATTGGATATGCCGAACCCGCCGATAAAGTTAACAGACTGGGGCAGAGTGCTCTCGATTTGTTTCCTTATGCCTGCCACAAAGCCGAGGTTCAGTTTTTCTTCGAAAGAGAACTGCCTGTCTTTGCCGTTACCGAAGCGTAGTTTGATCGGCAGCGTCATCACACCCCAGGTAAAGTCGGTTTTGGGCCCGTAGTACGCGAGGCATGAACGGTTGAAAATATCCGGTTTAATGGCGAATTCCTTATAGTTAGCCCAGGGGCCAATGTAAACCTTATCTGTTGCTGGCAGGTAGGCATTTGCCTGTCTGATGGTATCACGCTGGTAAACCCGTGTTCGTTTTGATGTATCAAATCCGCTGGTGCGGTACCGCCAGAAGGTCACTTTGATATTATTGTCTTTGTCGAAACCCGTTACACTGAACTTAGTCCCTGCGCTTGCGCGGTAAGTGACGGAAGTGATAGCTTTATTGGTATCGTTAATACCATAAACAGGGATGAAATCGGGCACAATGGTATACATTTTTCCGATAATGGCTTGTCCGTAACTACTTAGGGTAGATAGTAACAGGATGGCTGAAAGGATCGCAATTTTTCGCATGGCTGTATGAGTTAAAGGGTTAAAATGAATTTAGTCCGGGCCGTTAGCAGCTGCTTTTTCACTTGATGTACCCCTCCGGTATCCCAAACAGCCGCACTGTTATTTTTTACAAATTTCATTTGAATAGGCGCCATAGATCAGCGTTTGATCACCCTTTTGGGCAGGGTGTTTTTACGGTATCGGAAAACGTGAAAGCTACCTAAGGATATGTTGTTTTTTTTTGAAGTTTCGCTATCGAAATTATTGATAATCAGGTATATTTAAGCACCTTAAACTTACACTCATGAAAAAAATCATTTTATTTGCCGGAACTGTTATAGCAATAGTGTCGGTAGCCTGCTACGGGAATAACATAACAAGAAAAAATGGGGATAGCATCAAAAAGCAAGCGAAATCCGCGAGGATTGTCGATACAATCAGAGCTACGCTTGACGGCATTCCCGAAACGCAAGCAAGGCTGATGTTTAAAGATTTCAAGGGGACAGGCTTTTCGACTTACAAAACGAGCCAAACGTGGTACCATATAGATATGGCCATGTTCAGGGCAATGGTCGCCATGCTGAACAAGGAAAAAGCTGCTGAAGGGACAATCACCGGAGATGGGAAAATTGATGGCATCAGAATCTATTTTATTGAAAACCCAAGGGAACCGCAATGTCCTACAATTTCTTTTGTGGCTACCCGTGATAGCAGTCTTAAATTTCCACATACTTCACATCGCGAAACTGATCCCTCGCAACACCGGGATTATTATATTCACGACAAGACAAATGCTTTATATACAACTGTGAACAGGAATGTGGAAACAGGGCATGACAATGATGGCGGAGGGGCTGAATTGTTTGTCGATACACCCAAGGTTAAGTGTGCCGGAACGCAAGATGACGTAAAACCAGGTGATGCAAGACAAATGGTGAAAGTATTCGTGGATAATAAGGATGAAGCTTTTAATTCCTGGAGCGTGTGGTATCGACTGGAATTGTTCCAGGACGTATTGCATATGACTTCAAATGCTGGAGTCAGATTTTATTTGTGCAGGCATATCGCAAATAATTCCGATAAAGGACGCCATACGTTTCTTATCGTGCCGACAAACAAAATGACAGGCAATTCGGGCAAATACAAAGATGACTATACCTGCCCCGCAGTTCACTGGAATAAATCATCTGCTAAAGACAATGGCGAGTTATGTCCGCATCATTGCAATTAAATTGTGAGTTATGTGGAATTATCTAACAGTCAATACGGTTAGCGAATGTTTATGCCTGGCCGCGGCAGTCGCGTTCGTCGGCCGGGATAAAACTTTCGCCTGGCGGTGTATGCCCCTGTTCCTCTTGTTCACCTGCGCGGCCGAATTAATAGGAATTTATATCTACAGCAGCACTTCCAGTCAAAACAATCACTGGCTTTACAACGGGCTTCTGGTATTCCAGGTTTTGTTTACGCACATCATGTATTTTTATCTGCTTGCACCTTACCGCAAATACAAATTGATGTTATTGGTTGGTATCGGGCTGCTGGTTATGAACTATAGCTATGATATGTTAACCGCTGGCATTTTTAAATTCAGCGTACATACATATACAATGCTTGCCGTATTGAACATCCTTTATGGCCTGGTTTATTATTACCTTAAATTAAACGATGACGAGCGTTACGAGAACCTTTTATATTCGGCGGGCTTCTGGTGGGTGGCGGGTAACCTGTTCTTTTCTTTCGGCAGTACAGTATCTAACCTGTTTGATGACCAGCTGTATTCGATCAAATTAAACGGGCACCATTTAACTTTTTATATTTTCCGGGGCCTGGACATTATTCTTTACGGTTTTTGGACCTATGCTTTTTATTGCAGAAGATGGAAAAACCTGGCGTAAATATCCTGATGCTGCTGGCTACGCTCATTTTTTTGATGGCACCGGCTTTCCTCGTTGTGTATATACTTGTATACAGCCGCAGAAAGAAAAAGCTCCAGGACGAAAAAGCTGAGATGCGGCTCAACTATGAGGCAGAGCTGATGAACAGCCAGCTGGCCATGCAGGAACAAACCATGCAAACCATCGGCGCAGACCTCCATGATCATATTGGGCAGTTACTGAGCCTTGCTTCATTGACCCTCGGCAGTGTGGAGATCCGGGACGATCAGCGCGCGACTGAAAAGGTGAATTCGGCAATTGAGATTACCAGTAAATGCATTGCGGAGCTTAGGCACCTCGGTAAACTCATTCAGTGCCAGCAGATGGCTGATGAAGGGCTTTATTACGCTTTGCAACAAGAAATCGCCTGGCTGGAAAAGACAGACCGGTTCAGGATCAGACTTGCATTTGACGATGTGCTGAATTCAATTACCTGCGAGGAAAAGAACCTCATCATTTACCGGGTAATACAGGAGCTTGTGAACAATATTGTAAAACATGCCGGAGCCAAAGAGATTGAACTCAGCTTAATGTATAATGAGAGCAAGCTTTACCTTTCAGTAAGCGACGACGGGAAAGGCTTTGATCCTGAAAAACCGGAAAAAAGGGGGATGGGTATGTTCAATATTCATAAACGGATCGGATTGCTCAATGGGCAGGTAAAGATCAATTCAAGGCCGGATGAAGGCACGAAAGTTTCGATAATTATTCCTTATCCATAATATGAACGCAAAAATAAGCATCGCGATAGTTGATGACCATACATTGTTTAGAATGGGCCTGTCGAGCATCTTGCGTGAGTCGGTAGCTATTGACGTCCTCTTTGAAGCGGAGAACGGGCGTGAGCTCCAGCAAAAAGTACGTGATAACGTTCCTGATGTTGTGCTCATGGATGTCAATATGCCAGTAATGGATGGCTACGAAGCTACGTCATGGCTAAAAGGAAATTACCCCGATGTAAAAGTCCTTGCACTCAGTATGTATGAGGATGACAACAGCATTATTAAAATGATCCGCTGCGGGGCGGCCGGTTATGTTTTGAAGCAATCCCGTCCCGGCCAGCTGGTCAATGCCATCGAAATGATCTATTCAAGTGGCTTCTTTTTTAATGAATTGGTTTCGGCCGGGTTGAGGCGAAATGTGCTCAGGGATGATTCGACCTCCAGGCTTTCGGACCGGGAAAAGCAGTTTCTCCAGATGGCCTGCTCTGAACTAACCTATAAGGAAATAGCTGATAAAATGTTCGTAAGCCCAAGGACGGTAGATAACTACCGTGAGGCATTGTTCGAAAAGTTAGGCATTAAATCCCGGGTAGGACTTGTCCTTTATGCTATTAAAAATAATTTTTATAAGATCATTTGACCTGTCATGACGCAGCTCAGGTAACAGGTACGTTATTTTCTCTTTTTAATACCGTAAAAATACGGTATTGTATTGTTATTCAGTGGTTTAATTTTGATTCATGTTTTAAACTTCTAACTAAAAGATATTATCATGGAAAAAGGTTTCTGGAATTTCAAAAGTTATGACGAGGTACGCTGGTTCAGGTTCCTTGTACTGAAAACGATCATTGTGGCGTTACTCTATTTCTTCGCGCATATCGCGCTGAACAGCTGGGTGCCAAAGTATAGCTATGAATATACGGTACTTGACCAGGATCAGCTGCAAATGATCAACCGGATCTATTCGGATGCATCAAAACCTAAAGCTGACAACGCGACTCCAAAACCCGGTCAGGCAGCGGATCCGAAGGGTAAAAAAGGAGCGGGCTCCGCCGCAAAAGCAGACAGCACAAAGAAGAAGGATTCGGCTGCAACTGCCTCACATATCGCAGATACGGCCGGGAAATCTACAGTAAAGAGTGCCGCCCCTTCGCAACGGGGGGATTCTGCCCGGATCAAAAAGCCGGTTTGCATGCAGGTGATGGATTACCTGGACAATATATTTGAGAATAAGATCGACCCGGATCAAAAAAACAGGTTAATGGTTTTTTTATGCGAACTTAAAGCGGAAGACGCGCCGGCCTTTTTAGGTAAGGTCCGTTTTGAGATTCGTTCGTATTTCTGGCTTACCGGCCCTTGTGTTTACCTCGAAATCATTTTCTGGTCTATCCTTGGCGTGCTTGCCAGCCTGTTGTTTAATCTTGGTGTGCTTAGCAAAAACTCTACTACTGATCTGGCAAACCCGCAGTCTTATTTCGATTCGTCTGAAATTCCATTTCAGGTTGCCAAAGTGTTGTATGCCCCAATTTGTACTTTAGTTGTGATCCTGGGCTACAATTACTTCAGTAACCAGAATATTGTTGATATCAGCTCCAGCAAAGGTGTATTGGTTTTTGCCTTTATCTGCGGGTTTTACAGCAGCAGGGTTATAGCACTTATGGACCGCCTCAAGGAAGTCTTGTTGCCGAACAGTGGTACAAGCGCGCTTCCCGGAACACCGCCGGCACCTGGAGCGAACGCGTTGATAGCCGCGATGACCGTAAAGGTAGTGGCAGCGGCTGACATCCTCACAGCGGCAGAATTGGCGGCAGTGGGCGCAGACTGGATCAATAATGTAGTAGTTACCCTGAAGTCTACGGTTACAGGTACAATGTTGACCGGGAGCCGGATGAACATAGACCCTGCCGGCAGCTTTACTTTTAAGAATTTTCCACCGGGAAATTATGCTATAACTGCCGAATTTCAACATGCAGCGGGGGGCAATAATGTTCATCTGAAGGGAATATTGAAAGGGCAGATCAATAGCGGGATCGCTCCGGTTGAAGTTAAGCTTGATAGATTATAGAGATATGTCTCGCTTGTTTCAGGCTTCCTGTTGAAGGTAGCATCCGGATAACATATTTTTACCCGCGGCACAGAACATCTAACGCGAAAACCGCCGGCCTGTTTTGCTGGTCAAGGCGGGAAGTTTTAAATGATTATACTAACAGTGATTTGTGATAACCTCTTGTTGTTTTATACCGACAGCGAGGGGTTATTATTGTTTTAAAAAAGCCTGGTACTGTTTGATAAGTTTAAAATTTCGCTTTACGGGGGAGGACTGGTGATTGACGTATTGGCTGGCTTTAAAAAAGATATCATATCGGTGCTTGCTTACCAATGGCCTTTTGATACCCCTGCAAATCCATTTAAGTTAACCTGGCAACGTTTAGGTATATCGTTAACCATTTCCCACCCTTTGCATTTCATCAGCCGCACCATTATCGCGTTTAACCGTTTTATAGGTCTTGCCGAAGCGATAGGTGAACGCAAGCACCACCACGCGGCTGTCGCGCTTGATCTTAAAATACTCGGTGGCGTTGGGGAACTGTGTTAAGCCTTCCATGGCGTTGGTGTAAAATATATCGCGCATACTCAACTTCAGGTTAGCCTTCTTTTTAAGTACCGACATGCCCAGCCCGGCCGAGAGCTGCCCGGTAGGATATAGCCGTTCCTGCACATCGTTGCGGGCGCGGGTGGTGTAAAAGCCCGATACCTCGCCGGTAAAACGCTTGCCGATGGTAAATTGGTTACTGGCGTTAAGGTTAAGCTGGTTAATATCTGATGTGTAATGATTACCGTTAAAACCGCTCAGCTTTTTATAATTGTACAGTGCCTGTGCCGTAAGCGTCCACCAGTTGGTGGGCGAGGCCGTGACAGCTTCTGATACGCCAATGATGTACGTGCGCCCCACGTTTCCCTGTGTATATAATAGGATGCCCGCTTGTGAAGGGTCGCTCAAAAATATCTGCGAAAAATAGTTGTTGATGTTACTGTAAGATATTGTAGTAGTGAGCAGATTTTTGTATTGATGGCTCAGCTCCAGGTTCCAGCTGTATTGCGGCAGGATGTACGGATTGCCGGTTTGATAGGTGTACTTGTTGATGATGAAGTAGAACGGGTTGAGCGTTTGGTAAGCCGGGCGATCAATACGGCGGCTTATGGTTAGCGTAAGGCTGTTGGCAGTATCGGCCTGGTAACTGAAATAGCCGCTGGGGAAAAAGCTGCCATAGTTACGCGAAAAAGCCGAGTCTTTTTGCAGTACGTTGCCCAGTTGATGGGCATGATAATCGGTATGTTCGTAACGCAGGCCTGCCTGGTAGCTAATGACCTTGTGCTTGCGCTCCAACAGCGCGTAGGCCGCATGGATGTTCTCGCTATAAAGGAAATGGTTACTGCGGGTCAGGTCGTCCGTCCATTGGCCCGCATTGAAATTTTGGTAGCCGGCAGCGTTGTCGGTACTGCTGTGTACCGATTTCCAGCCCAGTTGCCATTGGTCATTGTTTTGGGTTTTGAGCGTATAGTCGGCTTTGCCCGAGAGTATGGTGATGCCCGTGGGGATGCTGGCGCGCGTCAGTTCGTTATAGCCGCCGGTGGCTTGCAGGCGGTTGTTAAAATTCTGGTCGCTGGCAATGTTGTAGTGCAGCCAGTCGGCATCGGCGCTGATGTCCTGGGTTTTGCTGATGGTATGACGAAGGCTCAGGCTTACCTGCCCGTTTTTAAACCGGCTGTTGTTGGCGTTATCGGTAGCGATAACTGAATCCGCCGCGCCACTTGGGTTAAGCCAGCGCGCCGACGCCGTATTGTTACCCTTGCGGTGGATCATGGTGCCGCCAAGCACAATGCCAAGGGTAGTTTTGGGCGAAACATCATAATCCAGCCCCGCTTTGGCCGTATTATTCAACAGTGTGCCGGTGAAGTGTGACGGCTGATCAAGTGTTGAAGTGATTTCCCCGCCGGCGTTGGTGTATTTGCGCAGCGCGTACAGGTTGGTAAGATATTTCTGATCGCTGATATTATAATTGAAGAAAGTGCTGATGCGCCCCGCGCGATAATTCAGCGACAGCGTATTATTGGTTTTGAAGTAAACACCCTGCGCCACCGTGGCCGAAACCGATCCGTTAAAACCTTTTTGCCGGTTCTTTTTGGTTTTAATGTTGATGATCCCCGCGTTGCCGCTGGCATCATACCGCGCGGTGGGGTTGGCAATCAGCTCGATCTGCGATACCTGGGTGGAGCTCATACTGCTGAGCAGGTTGTTCAGATCGGCGCCGGAGAGATAGGTAGGCTTGCCATCTATCATCACCAGCACCCCGGGTTTGCCTTGCAAAGAGATGCCGCCATTACGGTCAACCATCACGCCCGGCGATTTCTCCAATACCTCCAATACCGTAGCCCCCACATTGGTTACCGATGCTTCTACGTTGACGATCACCTTTCCCTGCTTCACCTCAACCGGCGGCGTTTTTGCGGTGATGTTTACCTCGTCCAGTACGGTACTAAAGGGTTGCACACGGACGGTATCCTGTATTACATTTCCCGCAGTAATGTAGCTGCGGGTAGTTTGGGGCTGATAACCTGTATAAGTTACCGAGAAGCTAAATGATCCCTGCGGGATGTTCTGAAACCGGGCCTGGCCGCGGGCATTACTTACGATCATGCTGACCTGCCGGTTAGCCTGGATCAGTTTAACGGTGGCACCATCGGCGGGCTGGGCATTTTCTTTAACAACTATCAGCGTAAACTGCTGTGCAAAGCCGCCCATGGGTAACAGGGCCAGTAAAAAGAGTAAAAGCGTACGGGTCATTCAGTCAATCCTAATAATTCCGTAAGATAATCAGGATGAGGCAGATGTTGGCAATTTAAGCTGCGAAAATATGAGTGAAAATCACTTTTTTGATCTCGCTGTTTCAGTGGGGTGACTACTTTAAAGTCACGAGTACGCCACGCTCTTTGTTGGCGCTGCATACTCGCGCCAGTTTGGGCTACATACTTCGCCAGTTTGGGTGATTTAAGTTAAACTTATCATTGAATAGTGATTGCCCTACGTCTGAATTCCAAAAACCTTCGGGGTCTTTTAAAATTTCCTCTTCAATTTTTCTTTGTTGTTCTTCGCCTGGAAGTGTTATGTTTTCTATCTGACGGAGCCTATTTCCCAAAAAGGATACCAAAGGAAAATACTGCAACCGCTGTGGGATTTTTAATTTTCCACCTGTTGGGTTAATTTCAGTATCAGTTAATGTGTCTTCATCTCCGTAGTCGACCAAATTAACCCAAAATATGAATCGGCTAAATTTTCCATATATGAGTAGGCATGTATGTGGCTCATTATCAATGATAGTGGCATCGAGTATTCTTGTGAAATAAAAATCAACCCCCTTCAAATCTGAATTATTCTTTTTAATCCGATCAGTAAAAAAAATACAAAATCGTTTATGTGTTTTTGGTAGTTCCCCGGTGATCAAATATTTTTTCCATTGCGCTTCTGCTTCAATAATAATATCATAATACCACTTATTCTTTAAATCAGGATCTCTTTTAAACTCTAAGACTAAAATTCGCCACAAAAACGATACTGTAAAGTAGTATAGGTTTTCATTATAATCTAAGTCCAGCTTACCACTGATATAAGGAATAAATATTTTTTCAGCAAACCATTTTTCTCTTATTGAAAACTTCTGTTCTGCTTTTTCGCCTAAAAGGAATAATTTGATCCCATCTTGCCGCCTTACATTTGGTTCAACCAGCTTTCTTAAAAATTTCGAACCAGTTTTTTTTATGTAGTTAATTACAAACTTGGGATAAATATGACTTTCGAGGAGCTCGGTTTCAATATTATATAATGCACAAATACCTTTCATTCTTTTAAGATTAAATCTAAGAGCAATATTTATATTTATTATTTACCTGAAATTATTAAGTGTTTAATCGCAAGCTAAAGAATTAAAAATATATTAAGTTTGATGTTACTATTTTTATATAGCTAACAAACAAATTTGTTTTAATATAGATGCTATTAATCACTACAAATTGCCATGGGTAAAATATCGTTTTCAGTTTCAGCGCGTACCGCCAAACTTATAGGGCAGGAAAACTTTGCAACTGCGGAAGGTGCTGTAATTGAGTTGGTTAAAAACTGCTACGATGCAGATGCAAAAAACTGTGTAATCATTTTTGAAAACGACAGTAAATTTGCTAGTGATCCTTCTTTATATATCATCGACAATGGCATTGGTATGACCGATGAAGTTATTGAAAACCAATGGATGAAAATTGGCACTGACGATAAATTGCAAAATTTTAAATCTGAGAGAGGGCGTGTAAAAACTGGTGCGAAAGGGATTGGACGATTTGCATTAGACCGTTTAGGTCTTTATTCAGAAATGCAAACGGTCGCCCAGCAGACTGGTAAGGGAGCCCTATGGAGTGTTAATTGGAGCGATTTTGATCAGCTTGGAATTTCCATAAGCGATGTGGATGCCGAACTGTCAGAAATTCAAAACCCAGATATTAAAACATCTTTATTAGAGCAGTTCCAATCTGTTCAGCCGATCATTGACTGCCTTACAGGTATTGATTTTCAATCAGGAACAGTTTTAAAAATTAATCCATTAAAAGATCGTTGGGACGAACAGGCCATAAAAAGTTTATTTGACAATTTGGAGGTTTTGATACCTCCACAAGAGCAACCTGAATTTAGTGTTCACCTGTTCTCCAAAACGGCGCCCGATGAATTTGGACAGGTAAACAGTGCTTATTATGATGACTACGATTATAAAGTATTTGCTAAATATCTTGCCGACGAGGAAAGAACCTTAGAAATCACCATCACCAGGAATGAGTTAGAGCTCGAAAAATTGGAAACTTCCTTTAATGAGGTTTTTGAAAATAGTTTATTAAAAGATGCTCCTTATGATCTAAAAACCATTAATGAAAAAACATTTAAGCTAACGAGAACAAAAGCAGATTTTCCCATATTCACAAAAGCGGATCAAAATCTATTGGATAATGTAGGTGAATTTGAGTTTACTTTTTATTTTTTAAAAAATGTAATTGATAGCAGCGATAGAAACAAATTTCCTTATAAAAGTATCTCTTCAGCGAATAGAAGAGCATGGCTAAATAAATTTGGCGGCGTAAAAGTTTTCAGAGATGACTTCAGAGTACGTCCCTACGGCGAAGATGGACAGGATTGGTTAAAATTAGGCGAACGGCAAGCAAA
This sequence comes from Mucilaginibacter sp. P4_A11, assembly GCF_056402535.1. NCBI lineage: Bacteria > Pseudomonadati > Bacteroidota > Sphingobacteriia > Sphingobacteriales > Sphingobacteriaceae > Mucilaginibacter > Mucilaginibacter sp. P4_A11. The sequence continues at coordinate 75,457 of NZ_JBFUHE010000003.1, read as the reverse complement.
AAGTCCAGGTGGTCCTGGTCAAAAGTTGGGTGGATATAGAATTGGCCCCAATCAAATAGCCGGTACTGTTAAAATATCTCGCATTGCTAACGCAAGTTTCCAGGACAAATCAGGTCGGGAAGGTATACAAGAAAACGAAGTATTCGAGTTATTCAGGAATATTCTAATTGATATTATTGGAGTATTTGAGCGTGACCGTAACGTAATAATGTTTAGTCTGTCTGAGCTTGCGAAAAAAAGATTTAAAGCAGAGGAAGATAGGAAAAAAGCAAAAGAGGAAGCGGAAAGAATTTTACGTGAACAAGAAGCCGCGAAAAACCGGCCAGCAAATAATACTACCCCTGGTGTCCAAGGTCAAACTAATCCGCCTATTGTAACCAATAATACGAACACAGAGGTATTGTTCGCTGCGGCTACTATGAGCTATGAACAAGAACTTGAAGAAAAGAACGAAGAAATAAAGTTACTTCGTGGTTTAGCAAGCGTTGGATTAATCATTTCCTCATTTGCTCATGAACTAAAAGGGTTGCGTTCCCGTTTAGTGCCAAGAACGGAATTTTTGATTAAAGAATTAAAAAAACTCATCAAGGAAGAAGATTTGGCAAGCATACCACGGGATGATAATCCGTTCTATATGCTGGAATTGATAAAAGATGAAGATTTAAAATTAAAGCACTGGCTGGATTATTCATTAAGTACTTTAAAAAGAGATAAAAGAACACGAACCAACATCAACTTCGGCGATTATTTTCAAGATTTCGAGGCGAACTGGCGAATGGCGTTGCAACAACGTAATGTGAAAATGACGTTAATTGGAGATAAAGATCCTAAGAATGTTATTCAAGCTTTTGAGGTGGATCTGGATGCTATTTTTAACAACTTGCTTTCTAACACGCTTAGTGCATTCAAAGAGAAAAAGGGCTCATATTCACGGGAAGTTACTATTGGATGGAAAACAACTGGGGAATTTATAGAGATTAAGTTTTCAGATAATGGTGCTGGATTAGCAGAAGGATATAAGGCTGAGCCTAATAAAATATTTGAATTTAACGAATCCTCAAAAACAGATCGGACAGGTAATAAGATAGGAACGGGCATGGGACTATATATCGTTAAATTGGTTATAGATGATTATAATGGTGCCGATATAAATATATTACCAAGCGCAGAAGGGTTCTCGCTGGGCATTAAATTTGCGACAAGAAAAAAATAAAGATGTATAAAATAGGATATATTGATGAAGATAAGGGCTGGCGTAATACATTTCGCCAATACCTGAAAGATGATTTTGAAATAGTGCTTTTTGACATTACTGAAGAAACCACAGTTGAAACTTTAGTTGATGATATATTTAATCAAACTATCGATATGCTTGTTATTGACTTTCGATTAGATGAAACTGGTTTGGTTGATTTTAATGCCGATACACTGGTTGATAAAATACAAGAAAGAAACTTGTATTATCCTTTAATCATTCTAACCTCGTTTGAATCGGATGCTTTAGACCATTTGGAGAATGCAAATCTTGTCAACGGGAAAGATATGCTTAGTGGTGATAATACTTCAAAAGTTTCAATTTTGAAACAAAAGATAAACAAAATAGCGAGTGACTATACCTTGAAAGTAACTGATTCTATTAGAGAGCTTGAGACTCTCGAAAAAAAGCGAGTAGAAAAAGGTTTGGAGCCTGATGAAGAAGATAAATTTGTCGAACTAAACAATTATCTGGATAAAACCACCTCAGCTAAAGGTAGATTATCTCGTACTTTTTATTCTGAAGACACCAATAAAAAGTTAGATGATCTTATCTCTAAAACAGAACAGTTACTAAAACAAATAACGGTTAAGAACGAGCCCAATGCCTGATTTTAGAAATACCTTGCCACAAAGAAGACCGAACCGGGCAGAATGTAAGCACTACTCGTCTTATCTTAAAACATTAAGAGCAGATTTTCATCAAAGATGTGGTTACTGCAACGACCATGATAGGATAAGAATTAGAAGTTTTACTATCGATCACTTTGTGCCTCAAAATCCGGAGGGCTTTACACACACGATAAAAGATAATTATTATTATAATTTAGTTTATTCTTGCAGATATTGTAATGCTGCAAAAACAAACAAATGGCCAAGTAAAGATGCAACTATTCACAATAATGGGATTCAGGGCTTTATCGATCCATGTACTCAAGATTATACCGATCTTTTTAATCGAGAAAACACAGGCAGAATAATCGCCAATAATCCCGCTGATGCCCTATCAACATACATTATCAAAGAGTTAAATTTGTGGCAACCCATCCACGAAAGAATGTGGAAACTTGAACGCATCAAAGTTCTGAGCGACCAGGTTAAGACTCAACTGGCGCTACTTCCTGATGGCGAATTAAAGAATGCCGTTAAAGCACTCCATTATGAAATATTACTTGTTTTGGAGTCTGTGCAGTCAAGTATATTTATTGAGAACGATTAAATTATGCTGTTAAACAAAGAAGTATTTGCTTTTCTTAAATCGTACTCTACTGATCCAATAAAAATAAATCGAATAATTGTTTCTGCTTATGCATTATCCAATGATATTGTTTCTTTGAAAAACAAGCGTTTAAAGGAATTAATTATTACCAAGCAAGATTCTGATCATGACGCATTATTAGCACTGATCAAAATCCAGCCGCTTAAAAGCGTTGAGCAGTTGATCGAGGCATTTGAATTTGTAATCTCACCTGAAGATAAAATTGTTACAGGTGCTGTTTACACTCCTCAATTGATACGGGATTATATAGTTAATTATAGTCTAAAAGACGCAAATGATTTAGAGGATTTTACGGTATGTGATCCTGCATGCGGTTGTGCAGGCTTTCTATACACCGCTGCTAAAAAAATAAAAGTCTTAACTAATCTTACTTATAAACAAATCTTTAAAAACAACATATTTGGCTTAGACATTCAAGCATACTCAGTAGAAAGATCAAAATTATTATTATCGTTGTTAGCCTTGGTTGAAAACGAAGACGAGGAAGATTTTGATTTTAATATCTTTCACGGTAATGCGTTGAATTTTGATTGGGCATCTGTTATTCTAAATTTTGAGGGCTTTTCAAATATTATCGGAAACCCGCCGTACGTATGTTCGAGAAACATTGACGAAGATTCTAAACAATATTTAGCTAATTGGCAAGTTTGTTCGACAGGCCATCCAGACCTTTATATTCCATTCTTTGAAATTGGTTTAACTAATTTAAAGAATGGCGGGATACTTGGATTTATTACCATGAATACTTTTTTTAAGAGTGTTAATGGCAGGGCTTTAAGAGAATATTTCCTAAATAATCTAATTAAATTAAGAATAATAGATTTTGGAGGGCTGCAAGTCTTTCAGTCTAAATCTACTTACACCTGTATTTGTATATTACAAAAAGAGGAATTCGAAATGGTACATTATGCCAAAATAAATGAGCTTGAGGCAATATTAGAACCAGAAAAAATTCTATTTAACATAGTACCTTATCAAGGACTAAATGCTTTTAGTGGATGGAATCTACAGGAAATTGATCTTATTGGAAAGATTGAGTCCACTGGAAGAGCATTTGGAGAACTATATAAGACAAGGAATGGGATTGCGACCTTAAAGAATGATGTTTATATTTTCGAGCCGCTAAACGAAGACGAAAATTATTATTACTTAGAGTATGAAGGTGATATTTTTCAAGTTGAGAAAGGTATTTGTAGAGACATCATAAATCCCAATAAATTAACCACTATAACTTCTATTGACACTATTAGAAAGAAGATTATCTTTCCTTATTATTATGAAAGAAATAATCAGGTGAAATTAATTACCGAAGATAAATTCACTACGGATTTTCCAGAAACATACCGATACCTGGTGCAGATGACTGAAATACTTGCAGGAAGAGATAGAGGTAATGGAAAATATGAGAGATGGTATGCATACGGTAGGAATCAATCTCTTGAGAGATTTGATCACAAATTATTTTTCCCACATATCACAGCCGCAATTCCTAATTATGTTGTAAATGCAGAGCCTGATTTATTATTTTATAATGGTTTGGCAATCATTGGGAAAAATGAACGAGAATTATTGTTTCTTCAAAAATTGATGAGTTCAAGATTGTTTTGGTTTTACATCACTAATTCGAGCAAGCCGTATGGCTCTGGATATTTTTCTTTAAGTAGAAATTACATAAAGAACTTTGGAGTATATAATTTCAACGAAGAGGAGATAGATGAGATTATTAACGAGTCTAATATGGAGGTGGTAAATTCTATATTAGAAAGTAAATATGCAATTGAAATAAATTAATTCCTTAACTGGCGCGAGTATCTGGTACTGGACGTTTTGGGCCGGGTACTCGTGACTTTTAGGTACTGGTAATGAAAGTTACAGGTACGCCAAGCTCGTTGGCGTCACTACATACGCATCAGCTTTTAAATAATGCAAGCGTTACTATGTTGCATTTCCCACTATAAAAATTATGTTACAGGCTCTTATAGTTTTTAAGCAAAATTGTTGCTGGTGGTAAAAATGTAACAAATTCGAAAGTATTTGCAACATACGCGAAAGTAGCTTTCGGAAAGGCTATGTTTCTTTGTGAAGCAATTGTGCCAGCCTTACCAACTGTGGCCATCATGTTTGGCGAGTTTCAAAACAAATATGTTTACCTGCTTATGAAAAACCTACAAAAAACCTTATCGATACCGCTTATAGTGATACTAAGCTGCGTACTATTTCCCGGATGCAACTACAGTAAAGGCACCAAAAAAGACTTTCGCACCGGTTTATCATTCAGCTACAATGGCTTTATTGTGCAGGACGTTTTATTGATTGATCCGGCCAATAAACGTATGACCGACAATAAAGTACAAATAAATACCCGCATAGCTATAGTTGCGCTTGGCGTAAACAATTATCAGCTTAAGGACAACAAAGTTTTTCCGGGAATGATGCTGTTGGTGACAGATAAAAAGGGAACTCCCGTGCTTAAGGCCGACGACCTGTTTGCCGGAGACCAGGGCCATCCGCCTGCAAACGCTACCGAACTGCGCGGAGACATCACCATAGCAACACCAATGATAGCCGGGGAAACCTATCACGTAAAAATGCACGTTTGGGACAAGGTAAAAGCTGATAATGAAATAGATATTGAAGCAGACCTGGCTGTGCAGTAAGCTATTATACACCCCGAATTCGGTAACCTTTTAAATATTTATCATGGCCATTCTTTTGCCGAGAAAACCGACCCTTATTTGCATGGCAGTGCTGGGCCCTATTTGCATGGTGGATGGCATTGTCAAAAAAGACACGAAAGAGATCCTGGCAATGTTGGCCGTATTTATATTTGCCATAGTAAGCCTCCTTAACGACAGGGAAAAAAAACGGGCCATTAAAAATGACAGGGAACGTAGCAACCCCATAAACCCAAACCAATAACTTAAACAAACTCCCAACCGGTGCGAGTATTGCAGTGCTGGATATTGTGGGCCGGGTACGCGTGACTTTTAGAAACACGAATACGCCACGCTCTTTGACAGGTGCGTGGCATACCTACGTAAGTAGAATAAATTTAATTTTTTGTTAAAAAAATTAAATTATAGATAAAATGCCGAATTTTATTTGTATCTTGGCTACTTATTAAAAAAGATATAATGCAAAAAGAAGGTACCGTGAAATTTTTTAATGCCGCAAAAGGCTTTGGATTCATTTCACAAAATGACAACAGGAGCGAAATTTTCGTTCACGCTACAGGTTTAATTGATGAGATCCATGATAATGATCAGGTCGCATACGATGTAGAAGAGGGCCGTAAGGGTCTTAACGCAATCAATGTTAAAGTAATCTAATCATCAAATATCACATTGGTAAAAGCATCCGGCCCTAAAGCCGGATGCTTTTTATTTACATATCCCGGAACCAAGCGAAAAAAAGCACCGGGCTAATAGAAAATGCGGTCATTAATAACAAATAACAAAAGAAGTAAAATGCAGGTAGTTATCAGTAAAGAAGTAAAAGAATACCTTTTCGACCTTAGGAATATTGCAGCTGAAAACGGTTTTAAATCCGAAAAGCCATGGCAGGTCAAATTGGCCAGCCAGGCTGATAAAAATTCAATTGAAAAGCAATACTATGCCAGCGTTTCTGTTAAAGCGGCTGCTGAAAAACTTGCTTCCATGCTGGCGCAGGTTGAGGCCGAACTTATGCTGCCGGCCACAGCATACGTTAGCCTCAAAGATATTCAGGTTAATGAATTACAATACCTGGTTGCCTATAACCCGCTGCAGGAAAGGCGATAATACTTAGTAACCGTTTCATAGCTTTAACCAGGTGTTATTGCTTTTTCACCTTAATCGCATTTAAGCCTTTAGCTCCCTGCTCGGTTTCAAAGGTTACCTTGTCATTCTCCTGGATGGCTTCCGTCAAACCATTGGCATGTACGAAGATGCTTTCCTGGCTGGCTAAATCTTTGATAAATCCATAACCTTTGGATTCATTGTAAAAGGCAACAGTGCCTTTTCGTACCGGATCGGCAGGAGGGAGGTACTCCTGCCTCGGGATGCCGATCTGGATGTCTTCGGCATTCATTGTTTTCTTTTTATTCGGATCAGGCGGAGTTGTGGTAATATTACCGTTCTCATCAATATAAGCCATCATATCTTCCAGGCTTTTTCCTTTGTTTGAATTTGCCTTTCTGTCCTCTGCCTTGTCTTTCTTATCGAGTTGCTTTTTAAACTTTTTCTTTTCTCGTTCCTTTTTACTAAAGGTTTCTACTGGTTTCCCCATAACTTAATATACGAAGAAAAACCGAGAAAAGCGACGATCTTGAAATTATTTTTAATAAAGAGATGTTTTCCCCTTAACTGGCACGATTATGCAGCGCCGGATATAGTGGGCAGCGTACCCGTGACGTTTTTTGCCGGTCCCCAATCGGCTTGATATTCCTGCAACTGTGAAAGTTTTCGCTCTATAATTTCAGACTTCTGAATTTGTAGGTCCTGATAACTTTTGAATACTTCAATGGTACATTGTTCATCAGGGTTGTACCCGGTTTGGTATCCGGCATCTTAATGATAAAGCTGGTATTGTCATCTGAAAGGCTGAATTCTGCTTTGATCGTCGTTGATGGGCTGCTTAAAGGCGTCTCGTGCTGGTCCGGTTGGTAGATCAGGTAATTGATCCCGTCCTCGATTTTCACGATGGACACCGTATTATTGTTGATCGGGCAATATTTGGTAGAATTGGCTGCCGCCATGTAATTCGGGTTAAAGGTCAACCCGTCATCAAAAAGCAGGAAAGTATTGGGCTGAACCGGCAGGTCGTCCGTTTTAATAAGCTTACCTGTATTGTCGAAATAAGTATCCACTTCCCCGATCAGGTTGCGATTGCTTCCCATGGAAAGTTTGCTTAACAGTTTCCCTTGTGCTGTGCTGTGGTCATATCCTTTTTGCAGTTGAGGCGGGGCAGGCGCTGGGGTTGATTTCTTTGAGCATCCGGCAAGTACCGCCGCTATAAACAGAAGGTATATTTTAGCTTTGAATGTATTTCTGATCATGTGATCTGGTTTTATGGTCTTAAGGCCGCGAATCTAAATATATTTCTGAAAAAAGAAAATCAACCAATCCCCCAAAAAGCAACCCAGGCACACAATATACCCCAGGAGTGTTTTTTTAGCGAAAAATATTATTTCTTATCTGTCATTAACCAAAATTCATTTTTTCCCAATCCCGCTGATAATATGCTCAATTTCAATGCTTCGTTCTCGAATACCGTGACTTAAGCGGGCAACTCCATCAGGTAATTATTAATAAACTTAAGCCCGGTGAACAAAAGCAATTCACCATTACAAACATCAACGTGCGATATGCATTTGCTATAAAAAGGCCCGGAGGGTTTGTGGTAGCAAGTTATTTATTGCCTTTATCAGTTTTGAACGATTATTTGACCGCAGATCTGCTTTTACGATATTCTTTAGGCCCATATCCCATAGTTCGGGTAAAGAGTCTTGAAAAATAAAATTGATCATCAATCCCTACTTTGAAAGCTATCTCGCTAATTCTTAGATCTGTAAACTGCAGGTATTGACAGGCTTTCTGAATTTTGAGATGATTAAAATAGTCAATAGGAGAAAAACCCGTTTTCTTTTTAAACAAGAACGTATAATGACTAACAGATAAGTTGACCGAAGCTGCGAGTTCAGCTAATGAGAGGCCTTTATCCAGGTTATTTTGCATGAACAAAATTGATCTTTCTGCAGGTTCCGGATGAGTTTCAGACTTAATTGCATAAAATCTGTCCCGGTATGCAAATGAACATAAGTATTGCAGGAGCAAAAGATTGACATAGGTTAGGTTTTCCGTGCTATAACCTTGCTCCAAAAAACTGTAAAGTTTGTCAAAGAGATTGATACGCTCATCAACAAATTTAACGCTATAACGGTAACTCTGTTCTTTAGAAAAAATCTGCTCCACAATAGCATCTGACTGCGGCCCTTTAAAATGGCACCAATAAATTGTCCATGGGCTGCTTTCGTTAGTTTCGTAAAAGTGTTTTGTGTTATGGGGGATAACAATAAAATCACCCGGAGCTATATCATATATAACGGAATTTATATCTACCGTTCCTTTTCCATCAATGCAATAAATCAAAATGTTCTCTTCGGCTCCCGCCTGTCTTTCTCTGCCATGAAATTTTGCTTTGGGATAATAGCCAATATCTGTTATGTATGCTCCTTTAACAGCATCGTTTTTTGTGCAAAATCTGGTTAATATCGGCTTGGGTATAACAATCGCACGTTGACCTTCAAATCCGTCTTTTTTAAAATTTACCAAATGGCTGCTCATTCTCATTTCGGTTTTAATATGATAAATTTAAAGATAACTGTTCTATCCACACTTTAACAGGAATATTGTCCATAAAAATAAGAAAATCGTCCATGTATTTCGTTGCCCAGGTTTTAAAGATGATACCGGGCTATATCTGCTTGCCTGCAACTTTTTAATAATTACTTAGTTTGTGAAACCTGTTTTACTAAAATGAGGAACGGGGCCGATCTTATAAATCAGTTACCGGCAGTTGAAGGGGTATAGCTCATAGATAGATATTAAGTCGGGTTTTTGAAGACGTAACTTGCTTGATACCTGTGTTTTTATGTAAAATGCCAACCTGTGACCTAAGGCACGTCAACAATTTTATCAATTACTCAATGTGCCGGTTCATTGTTTTTACGCGACTTCTTAAAGGTTAAAGCCTGTTTAACTTAAGGGTAATTTTCGTTGCTGAATGGCATATGTTGCCATAGATAGTATGTTAAGTCAGGATCATACCGGGTAAGGCAAGTTTTCAGAAAAAGATGTTTCAGGATTGCAAATAGTAAAATCGTCCATATTTTACAAGAAATCGTCTATACTCGGGTTTGTAATAGCGGTTAGATTTGCCTATCCATTATAATTAAAAAACCCAATTATGAGAAAAAAACTTACACTAACAACAGTGTTATTGTTGCCTTTTTTCAGCCTGGTCATCGCCCAGACCAAGGCTATCAAGGGGCGGGTAACAGACAACACCCACCAAACGCTTATCGGCGTGAGCATTTTGCTCAAAGGGACTAAAACCGGCACCGTTACTGACGCGTCCGGCTTGTTTCACATGAATTCAAAAAAAGGAGACATCCTGGTGGTATCTTATCTTGGCTTCGACACAAAAGAAGTGGCAGTTGATGGCCGTGATCAATATGAAATAGGTCTGGAACCATCCAGCAATCAGCTCAGCGAAGCAGTGGTGATCGGTTACCAAACCATTACCAGGAAAAGTGTGACCACTGCGGTATCGTCGGTAGGGACAAAAGATATTGCTCCTACAACCACGAGTAATGTGGCAGATGCCATCCAGGGAAAGGTGCCGGGTTTGCAGGTGTTCCAGGGCGGGGGCAATCCGGGCGCACAGCCTAAATTGTTGATCAGGGGATTTTCAACGATCACCGGGTCCAGCGATCCCCTCATTGTCGTAGACGGGGTGATCACCTCATTCGGCGGACTGAATGACATCAATCCATCGGATATCGATAAGATTGATGTGTTAAAAGATGCAGCTGCAACAGCAATTTACGGCTCGCGTGGCGGAGCCGGTGTATTGCTGGTGACAACAAAAAGAGGCAAGGAGAAAACCCAGGTCAATTTTAACGGAACATCTGGCATGAACTATTGGGTAAATCCCAAGCTTGCGCAAACGGATGAATTTGTTAACCATTACCGCCAGATTTATTCGAATAATAACCAAACGCTTCCGGTAAATGGTGCGGCAACAGGCATCAACACAGATTGGTGGAATGAATCAACCAAAAAGGCCTACACACATAATTATAACGTTAGCGCGTCGGGCTCCAAAAATGGGCTCACATTTTACGGAAGTGTAGGATATTTTGACCAGTCAAGCAATTTTCAGGCTCAGCGTGGTACTGCTGACTACCAGAAAATTACTACCAGGTTCAATATTGATTATGAAATTTCAAAAGTATTTAAGTTCGGGGTCAGCCTTGCGCCGCGGATGGAGCGGTACGGTGATGGCGGTGGTACCAGTTTGTTCAATGTCATGTCTATCGCGCCGAACGTAGCCGCGACTAAATCTGCTGCTCAGACGCAAACAGATGTAAATGCTTATGCCGCGACCAATCCCAGCTGGAGTTTTACAGCCTACAATCCTGTATATAGCCAGTTCACCCGGTCTAATTTCAATAATATCAATAGTCCTTTAGCTGCCATGGCCCGTGATTTTAATCAATCCCGATTATTCGGCACACAAGGCTCCTCTTATCTGGAGATCAAGCCAATTAGAGGCCTGACTTTGAGAAGCAGTATTTCCGGCTTCTATAATTCAATAAACCAGACAAATTATCAACCGAAGTACTATATAGACCCACAGGACCGGAGCGATATTTCGGGCGTTTCGCAGAACTCGGTAATCAATTACCGCTGGCAACTGGATAATACTATTAATTACATAGGTAGCATTAACAAACATCATTATAATATTTTGGCAGGTCAGTCTGCTGATAATTACACTTATAATAACAATTACGTTTACCGGCAGGATGTACCTTACGATGCAGAGCCTTATCATTACATTTCAGCCGGTGCTACGCTCGCAGATGGCAGCGGAAGCCATCAGCCCGGAGCCGGTCCTTTTGGCAAAATGAACTCTTATTTTGCAAGGGTTTCCTACGATTATAATGAAACTTATTTCATTTCCGGTTCTTTCAGGGCCGACGGATCGTCCATGTTATCACCAGCCAACCGCTGGGGTTACTTTCCTACTGTTTCGGGCGCTTACGTGATTTCTAACGAATCGTTCATGAAGAATATCAAATGGTTGAACTACCTGAAGCTTCGGGGATCATTTGGCCGTGTGGGCGGAAACCTGCCGGGTGCTCCGGGTGCGTATGAAAGTACGCTTGGATTGTCTGATTATATCAATGGAGCTAACAGCCGGGTGTATGGTTATGTGCCTGCCAATGTACCGGATCCGAATATAAAATGGGAAACAACACAGGATGTAACCATTGGTCTGGATGCAGACCTGTTCAACAATAAGTTGTCCCTGACTGCTGATAAATACTGGCGCTCACCTAAAGACATGCTGCTTTATTTGCCGGTACAGCCTTCACTGGGTTATCCGCAGGGGTATATTCCAACCGTGTATACTAACGTGGGCACCATGCGCACAAGCGGCTGGGAGGCGGCCATCAATTATAAAGATAAGATTGGCAAACTCTCATTCGGTATCGGGCTAACGCTTCAGCATTTTATTTCCAAAGCAGTAGACCTGAAAGGCCAGATATTGTATGATGAAATATCCAATGACGTGTTTCAGTCAACCCGCAGAACAAAAACCGCTGCTGGCGACATATTGGGCGGCTATTACGGCTATAAGGTGCTTGGCGTTTTCCAAACCGCGCAAGATGTGCAGAATTATAAAAGTGCTAATGGCACGGTGCTTCAGCCCAGCGCACGCCCAGGCGATTTTATGTACGCCAATGTGAACGGCGATAATACTATTGATCTGAACGACCGCACCTCCATCGGTAATCCATACCCGAAACTATCTTCAGGATTAAACCTGCAGGCTTCTTATAAGGGTTTTGATTTCCGGATGGAATTTTATGGATCGTTTGGTAATAAAATAGCCGATGATTACCTGGTAAGGATGAACCCGATTTATGGCTACAACTTTGTTAGCGGTACCGAAAATAAATTCTGGACCGGCCCCGGCAGCACCAACAGCTATCCGGCCCTAAGCCTGTCTGATCCGAATGGCAATTTCTCAAAAAACTCAACCTTTTTCATTAAAGATGGTACTTACGTGCGCAATAAATTGCTGCAATTCGGTTACACGGTGCCTCCGAAAGCACTTGGCGGATTGGCAAACGTCAGGGTTTATATCTCTGCTCAAAACCTCTTTACGATCACCAAATACGATGGGCTGAACCCAGAGGTTCCTTTTGCAGGAGTGCTTAGATATGGCATCGACAACGGACAAAATCCAATCCCTAAATTTTTCAACGTCGGATTTAACGCAAATTTTTAAGACTTAGTAGTAAACAACAAATGAAAAAAGCAAAATATATTTTGTTCGTACTGGTTATTGCCGGTATGATCAGTTGCAAGAAAAGTTTTTTGAACCAGGAACCCTATGGCAATTCGATACAGGCCAGCACCTTTTATAATACCGTAGACGAAGCAACAGGGGCCGCTATTGCCTGCTATAAGTACATCGATTTTGACGATTGGTGGCAAACACAATGGTGGAAACAGGTTGGCGGTGAAGCTGCGTCTGATAACGAATGGATTGGCATTAACGGTGGACAAGGTACCGCCGTGCAAGCAGCTCATTACACGCTGAATGCCGAAAATGACCGGATCGAGGCACACTGGATAGAATTGTATAAGAGTATTTATATTTTCAATGCCACGATAGAAGGGATCCAGGGGTCGAAAATTGATAATGGTACCATTCAAAAACTGGTTGCCGAGCTTAAGTTTTTACGGGCATTTCAGTATTTTGAACTTGTTAAAAACTGGGGAGCTATACCGTTGGTTACCAAAACGCTGGGGCCGCAGGAAAACACTTACAGCAGGACAAGCGCAGCAGATGTGTATAGTTTTATTAAACAGGATCTTAACAGCGCGATCACTGTGCTGCCAGGCAAGTCGCAGTATAGCACCGTAGATAAATTCAGGGTATCAAAGGGGGCAGCTCAGGCGTTGCTGGCTAAGGTTGATCTTTACACAGAAGACTGGGCGGCCGCTCAAACTTTAACTGGCCAGATCATAGCGTCAGGCGATTATACGCTGGAAACTTCTTTCGGTAATATCTGGCAGACAACTAACCATAACGGCCCGGAATCTATTTTTGAAATTCAATACCAATACTCAACACAATATCCCAATTTAGGCAATGTGTTTCCAACCACTTCAATGCCCGGAACAGAAGGCGGCTGGGGGTATTTTACACCTACGAGTGATTTAGAAAATGCCTTTAAGTCGCAAGGTGACAGTACCAGGCTGAACTGGACAATCATGCGCAATGGTTTTCCGGTTGCGGGTGATCCGGCCAATCCGGTATTTAATGCCAACCCAAGCCAATGCAAGTCAGCAAGGTATAATCGTAAAGTATACATTCCACGGAGCGAGCGAACTCCGAACGGACGCTTTTCAAAGGATCACATTTACCTGCGTTTAGCGGATGTTTACCTGATGAACGCCGAAGCGGCTGCTATGCTGCAACAGGCACCACAGGCTTTACAGTCACTCAGGATAGTTAGAAACAGGGTTGGATTGACTACTGACCCAACGCTGACAGGCTGGAACTTGATCAACGCTGTTCGTTTAGAGCGCAGGCTTGAAATGGCTTTGGAAGGTGACCGTTTATACGATATCCGTCGATGGAAAGATCAAAGCGGCCAGCCGGTGATCAACAGCATACTTGGGCCTAACGGCAGTTTCGTGAAATACAACACGCAGCAAAGTAAAGACCCATATGAAACTAAAAACCTGAATGAGCCGCAAAATAAGGGTGTCAGCTTCGTTGCAGGAACACATAACCTCTGGCCAATTCCTTCAAAGGAGATTATTGCTTCTGAAGGCAGGATTTCGCAAAATCCAGGTTATTAATTATCAGCCGCCGGGTTACCGGCGGCTTTAAACTGATACTATGAATAAGAAATTGCAAACAGTACTGTTGTCCCTGGTCTTGCTGGGAGTAACAACTACTTATAGCTGCGCAAAAAAAACGGCAGTAAACAAGGATACAAGCGGTTGCCCTACCGGGGGGACCAGTCCATGCGTACAAGCCGATGCCCGGATTATTGTTGATTTGGGAAACCAGCAGCAAACTGTTCAAAGCTTCGGGGCTTCAGATTGCTGGACAACCAAATTCATCGGAAAATGGAATGACATTACCAAGAAAAATCAGATTGCTGATTACCTGTTCAGTATGGACAACRACCAGCAAGGCAACCCCAAGGGTATTGGTCTTACGTTATGGCGCTTCAATATCGGTGCCGGGAGTTATGAACAGGGTACGAATAGTGGGATACCGGATGAATTTAGGCGGGAAGAATGTTTTCTGGATGCAGCTAATCATTATAACTGGGACAAACAGGCTGGTCAGCAATGGTTCCTTACCGCCGCGAAAGCACGGGGCGTTCAGAAGTTTTTAGCTTTTTCCGTTTCTCCACCGGTACAGTTTACTCAAAACAATAAGGCATATGGATTGGGAAACAGCCATTTGAATTTAAATGCTGGAAAAAAAGGCGACTTTGCCGATTTTCTGGTAAATGTATTAGCACATTTTCAATCCACAGGTGTGCCTTTCAATTACCTTAGCCCATTTAACGAACCTCAGTGGAACTGGGGAGAAAACCCTTCGCAAGAGGGCACCGGCGCTACCGATGTCGAAATTGCAGATTTTATCCGTTTGCTTGGTCCGAAAATGAAGGCCGCCGGCTTAGCGACAACCATTTGTGTGGGCGAAGCCAATCAATGGAACTCACTTGATGCCAATAATCCCGACGGGCGGGGCGATCAGATCAACCAGTTTTTCAACAGAACATCGTCAAACTACATTGGCGATGTTCCTGCTATGGAACACCTGCTATCGGCCCATAGTTATTTCACAACCTGCCCGGGTGCTGATTTAATAAGCTATCGCCAGAATGTAGCGAATAAATTAAAAACAATAGATCCGACATTGCAGCTTTGGCAGTCAGAATTTGGCATTTTGGGAGATATTTGCGGACAGTTGAACGGTTATCCCAAAAACACCGGAATTGATTACGGTTTATATGTTGCCAAAGTGATTCATCATGACCTCACGGTGGCAAATGTTACCTCCTGGCAATGGTGGCTGGCAGTTGATACTTATAATTATAGCGATGGCTTGGTGTATATCAATGATCCCAGTGGTGGTTACGATCTCAATAGTATGAAAACCAACGGCTTGGTGAGCGACTCTAAACAATTATGGTGCCTTGGTAACTATTCCCGTTTTGTGAGGCCAGGAATGGTTCGGGTTAGTGCGGCACTAAGTGATGTCACCGATCTGGTTACTGCTACGGCAACGCAGATGACTTCAGCGTACAAGGAGGCACAGTCTAAACAATTTGTGATCGTGGTTATCAATATGAGTACCGATACTAAAAAATACACAGTCGATTTAGGCACTACACAGCCTGCAGGGAACTCAATTGATGTTTATACTACAGCTGCCGATAAAAATCTTAAAAAAACAACCATACCTTACGGTGCAATAACGCTGGAGCCACGTTCTGTAACAACGTTAACCGGCCATTATCAGTAATGCAACACGTTTTCATGAAAAAAATCGGATTTCTACTAATAGCTATTTTGACCAGCCTGACGCTAAGGGCTCAAGTGAGGCCATTATCTCTTGCCGGAACCTGGCAATACCGGCTTGATTCGTTGGATAAGGGCTCTGCTGAGCAATGGTATCAGCAAAAATTTACGGGCGAGATAAAATTGCCCGGCACGCTGGATGACGGAGGTATCGGAAAAGCAGTAAAAGTTGATACATCTGCCCTGACTAAAGATGTAATGCTGCACCTTTCCAGGAAGCATCGGTATATTGGCGCCGTATGGTACCAGCGTACTTTTACCCTAAGCAGCCGGATGAGCAACGCACGGTTATTGCTTGAAAGGGTGATCTGGAAAGCTGACTGTTGGATTGACGGAAAACAGGTAGGAACACAGGAAAGCCTGATTGCACCGCAGCTGTTTGATTTGGGAAAACTTGAAGCAGGTAAACACGTGATCACGATTCGTATTGACAACCGCAAGCAACATGACATCAGCATCAATGACTTTGCGCATACCTATACCGACGGTACACAAATAATCTGGAACGGTGTCATCGGAAAAATACAACTGACCGATTTGGGCAGGAATGCAATAAGGGATACTAAAATTTTTGCTTCCCTGGCGAATCACAGTGTCAGGGCAATTAGTAAATTCAGTGGTGATGGTAAGGCAAAGACTTATGTGCGCACTGCCTTACTTTACGGAAAAAAAGTCCTGATGCAGAGCCAACCCAAGGTTGTTAATGCTGATCAGCAGGAAATAACCTTCCAGGTTCCAGACGCGCAATCCTGGGACGAGTTCCATCCACGATTGTATCAGCTGCGCACGGAATTGACCGACGGACAGGGCCGGGTATTGAACACCAGGGTGGATAGTTTTGGTTTCAGGGATATCGCAGCAGCCGGAAATGAGCTTAAAGTAAACGGGCACCCGCTTTTTCTGCGCGGAACGCTTGAATGTAATATTTTTCCGCTTGAGGGGCATCCTCCTATGGGCACGGCAGGATGGCTTAAAGTGTTTAAAACAGCCAAAGCTTATGGGCTTAACCATATTCGTTTCCATTCCTGGTGCCCGCCTGAGGCAGCATTCCGGGTAGCCGATTCACTTGGCTTTTACCTGCATGTTGAACTGCCGCTCTGGAGTCTGACGGTAGGTAAGGATCAAAAAACATTAGAGTACCTGGAGCAAGAAGCTCAAAATATTATTCAAAATTATGGGAATCACCCCTCGTTTTGTTTCTGGAGTATGGGCAACGAACTGGAAGGTGATTTTGCCTGGCTGGAAAACCTTGTCCAAAAACTTAAAAAGGAAGACAACCGGCATCTGTACACCACTACCACTTTCAGTTTCCAGAAAGGACATGGTAAAACACCGGAGTCTGTAGACGATTACTTTATTACCCAATACACCGATAAAGGCTGGGTTAGGGGACAAGGTATATTTAATACCGATGCCCCTGATTTCAAGACTGATTACAGCAAAACGCTGGAAGGTACGCGGGTACCGCTCATTATTCATGAAGTTGGCCAGTATTCCGTTTATCCCGACCTTAATGAAATAGCTAAATATACAGGAGTGCTTCGTCCTGCCAATTTTGAGGCAGTACGAAACGATCTCCGCAAAAAACAAATGCTTACACTGGCTCCCGATTACCTCAAGGCCAGCGGAGCGCTCGCTGTGCAACTCTACAAAGAAGAAATTGAGCGGGCTTTAAAGACCCACGGCGTTGGCGGATTTCAACTGTTGGACCTGCATGATTTTCCAGGCCAGGGGACAGCTCTGGTAGGGATCTTGAATGCTTTCTGGGATAGTAAAGGATTGATCGAGCCACATGATTTTCGCAATTTTTGCGGCCCCGTTGTACCGTTAATCCGGTTTGAGAAGGCTGCTTATAACAACAATGAGCGATTCGAGGCTTCTGCCGAGGTTGCTAATTATAGCGATCATCAAATTGACGATGAAATTCGATGGTCGGTCACCTCTGCCGACGGGCATATTAATTTTCAGGGCTCGCTTGGCAACAAATCCATTCCTATTGGCAACGCCCAGGTGGCAGGTCATTTTTCAGTTGACCTGAAAAAAATAGATCAGGCCTGCGAGCTGACGGTCACCGTTGGTATGACTAAATCGAAATTCCATAATAGCTGGAAAATATGGGTGTATCCCGAGAACTTACCCGACGGGCCTGGCAACGTAATTTTTACGACCGCGGTAGACAGTGCCATCAGTTATCTGGAAGCAGGAAGAAAAGTTATCCTGAACCCGGACACAGGAAGCATGCATGGCATAGACGGCCGTTTTGCGCCTGTTTTCTGGAGCCCGGTCCATTTTCCTGACCAGCCGGGCAGCATGGGCTTGTTGATTGACAAGAAACATGGCGCATTGGCAAACTTCCCTACAAATTTTTATACGGATTGGCAATGGTGGGACCTGGTAACAAATTCCAGATCGCTGCTGCTGGATAAACTTCCGGCTCAGCCTAAACCGATTGTTCGTGTTATTGATAATTTTTTCAGGAACCGAAATCTCGCTACGTTGGTGGAATTTAAGGTTGGATCCGGCAAATTGATTTTGTGTACCATGGATATTCATAATAAACTGTCAAGCCGGCCGGCCGCTAAGCAATTACGCTACAGCCTTATCCATTACGCGGAGGATAGTGCTTTCCAGCCAGCAGATGAAATCAGTACCATCACTTTGCGCAAGTTATTGAATGACGATCGAAAGGTTAAATAATCCATGCTTTCAATCAATAATCCATTGCCTGCCAGGCAGGCAGGGGTTATTTTAGCATATCCAAAAACAACAAATAATGAGTGCTTTTAGCTTACAATCAGGCTTGGGTATTGGTTATTCACGTTTTTCCTGATTTGTGCTGTGGCTCTACCAGCGTTATCGGGAGTACAATTAATAAAAACCATAACTACCTAAAAACAAGTTTTAAGACATGCAAATTATCGCAGAAAAGCAAACGACATATAAATTTAACAACCGGTACATTTTGGGTATCTCATTTATATCGGCATTGGGTGGCTATCTTTTTGGATTTGACTTTGCAGTTATTTCAGGTGCACTCCCGTTTCTGAGGACTGCCTTTCATTTATCCAGCTGGTGGGAAGGTTTTCTCACCGGTTCCCTGGCTTTAGGATGTATTGCGGGTTGCCTGCTGGCCGGGAAACTTGCAGACCGGTACGGGCGGCGTCCGGGTCTGATGATCGCGGCTGCAATTTTTGCCTTTTCATCCATTGGAATGGCTTTTGCACCTGGATTGGCATTTTTTGTTATCATGCGGTTTTGCGCCGGGGTAGGCGTAGGTATGGCTTCTATGTTAAGTCCGCTTTACATAGCAGAAATATCCCCGGCACATATGCGCGGACGTAACGTAGCTATTAACCAATTAACCATTGTTACCGGTATCCTGATCACTAACCTGGTTAACTATCTGCTTTCTGATATGCACGAAGCCTGGCGCTGGATGTTTGGCCTTGGGGTAGTTCCTTCATTGCTGTTCTTGCTTGGCGTATTTTTTCTGCCGGAAAGTCCGCGATGGCTGATCTCTATGGGTAAGCAAGCCAAAGCGGTAAGCATTCTCACCAAAATTGGCTCAGCGGAATTTGCACAAACGTCTGTAACGGCTATTGGACAATCGCATCAGAAAACCGGTCAGTCATCGTTTTCAGCAGTTTTCTCTAAATCGGTCAGGCCTGCGGTCATTGTTGGTGTTACATTAGCCGTTTTTCAGCAATTATGCGGAATTAACGTAGTATTTAACTACACTTCCACAATTTTCAAGTCGGTAGGCGCAAATCTGGATCATCAGTTGCTGGAAACAGTGGCTATCGGTGTTGTAAACTTGCTTTTTACATTGATAGCTATGTGGCAGGTAGATAAACTGGGCCGTCGACCGCTTATGCTGGCCGGATCAATCGGGCTGGCACTATCCTATATCGTACTGGCTGCTCTTTTGAAATATCAGGCCCCGGCCATTTGGATCTCTGCATTTGTACTCCTTCCAATTGCGCTGTATGCTACTTCATTGGCACCCGTTACCTGGGTGTTGATTTCAGAGATTTTTCCCAACAATGTTCGGAGCGCGGCCTCTTCGGTGGCTATCGTTTCGTTATGGATAGCTTACTTTATACTCGTGTTCACTTTCCCTATCCTCGTGGAGCATCTCGGCACTTATGGCCCCTTCTTTTTATATGCCGGCATTTGTTTTATGGGGTATCTGTTCGTTAAAAGTCGGGTCAAGGAAACGAAGGGACAAACGCTCGAACAATTGGAGCACAATTTTACAGGACATTAAGTTAATTATAAATATGACAGTTCAAGTTTGGCAAGAAAAGGTTGTTATCCCTACCTATCAGGTGGCCGAAGCGGATAAAAATCCGATGTTTTTTGAAAATCGAATTTACCAGGGAAGCAGCGGCATAGTTTATCCGCACCCGGTTATCGAAAAAATTGCTGATGAGAAAGTTGATCAGGAATACAACGGCCTTTTTTTAGAGAATAAATACCTCAAAATTATGATCCTTCCGGAAATCGGAGGACGTGTACAAATGGCCTATGATAAGATCGCCGGCCGCCACTTCATTTATTACAACCAGGTGATCAAGCCGGCCCTGGTAGGTTTGTGCGGGCCATGGATCTCTGGCGGGATCGAGTTTAACTGGCCGCAGCACCATCGCCCGAGCACTTTTGACCCGGTGGATTATAAGATAGAAGAAAACCCGGACGGCAGTAAAACCATCTGGGTAAACGAAGTGGAGAAAATGTTCCGTACAAAGGGAATGGCTGGGTTCACCTTGTATCCTGACAAATCCTACCTGGAAATCAAAGCACAGCTTTATAACCGAACCAATTTGCCACAAACCTTCCTTTGGTGGGCAAATCCAGCAGTGAGTGTGGACGACTATTACCAAAGTGTATTTCCGCCAGATGTGCATGCTGTATTCGATCATGGTAAACGGGATGTTTCCAGTTTTCCGATTGCTACAGGCACTTATTATAAAGTTGATTACTCGCCGGGAACCGACATTTCGAGATATAAAAATATTCCTGTTCCGACATCGTATATGGCCGTCAATTCAGAATATGACTTTGTGGGAGGTTATGAACATGATACAGAAGCTGGCGTGCTGCATGTTGCAGACCATCATGTTTCACCGGGCAAAAAACAATGGACCTGGGGCAACGGCGATTTTGGGGTAGCCTGGGATCGTAATCTTACTGATGAAGATGGCCCATATATCGAACTCATGACCGGGATGTTTACAGACAATCAGCCAGATTTTAGCTGGCTGATGCCTAATGAAGAAAAATCCTTTACTCAGTATTTTTTGCCATACCGGAAAGTTGGTCTTGTTAAAAATGCCACCCGGAATGTATTGGTAGGCTTGGAAAAGGAAGCGGGCGAACTTAAGGTCACTATTTTTGCTACATCGCGTTTTGAAAATGCCCACATTGTGCTTGCTACACAGCACCAAACGCTTGAGGAGTGGCAGGCATCGTTAAGCCCGGAAGACATTTTTGCCAAATCAGTAACTGCGCCGGCTGCTCCATCTGCTTTATATAGCCTGACGGTTTATAGTGCCTCGGGAGAGGAGCTGGTTTCTTATACAGAATCAGATGAAGAGCGCGAATTGCCGGAAGCTGCAAAACCTGCTCTTTTGCCGGAGCAAATTGATTCTGCCGAGCAGCTGTTCCTGACCGGTCAGCACCTGGAACAATACCGCCATGCCACCTACAGTCCGGTTCCTTACTACCAGGAAGCATTAAAACGTGCGCCCGGCGACATCAGGAACAATAATGCCATGGGTTTGTGGCTGCTGAGAAAAGGTAAATTCAGTGAGGCGATACCTTACTTCAAAAAGGCAGTGCAAACAATAACCGGTAAAAATCCCAATCCTTACGATGGAGAGCCTTACTATAACCTCGGGCTTGCTTATTGGTATACCTCAGATTACAAAAAAGCTTATGATGCTTTTTTTAAGGCTACCTGGAATGCAGGATATCAGGATGTAGCTTATTTCGTAGTTGCACAAATTGATCTTAAAAATAAGGATGCGGAACGCGCGCTGGAGCATATTAATATTTCAATTGACCGGAACGCCCGGAACGGAAGGGCTTATATGGTCAAGGCAAGAGCGTTGCGTATGTTGTCAAGGCCGGAAGAGTCATTGGATGTGTGCCGTTATGCACTGAAAAGAGATGGTTTTAATCTGAGTGCCCTTTTTGAATTATATCGAAGCCAGCAAGCACTACTCATGCATGAAGATGCTGCTGAAAGCTTAGCACAATTGGGCAAACTTGGACGCGGCCAAGCGCATACGTTAATAGAATATGCAATAGACTATGCCAATGTTGGGTTATATAGTGAAGCTATTGAGCTGCTTTTAATGGCTAACGATAAACCTGAAAATAACCCTATGCTTGCTTATTACCTGGCTAATTTCAATTTCCTGAAAGGTGACCAGGAATCGGCAGATCGTTATCTGAAAATTGCTGCTAGTGCTAATCCCGATTACTGTTTTCCAAACCGGCTTGAAGATATTGCTGTGCTGCAATTCGCTATTCGTCAAAATAGTGTTGATGCAAAGGCTTCCTATTACCTGGGGAATTTGTGGTACGACAAACGGCAGTATGCCGATGCGATTGAATGCTGGGAACGTTCTGCGGATATCGACACTGCATTTCCTACCGTATTCAGGAATTTGGCTATCGCTGCATACAACAAGCAAAATGACACTGAAAAAGCACTTATCCTGTTCGAAAAAGCTTTTAGCCTGAATCCGAATGATGCGCGCGTGTTAATGGAACTGGATCAGTTGTATAAAAAACTTCGCTATGACCCTACAGCACGACTAAAATTTCTGACTGAAAATGCAGACGTTGCAAAACGGCGCGACGACCTGTACCTGGAAGTAGCCGCATTAAGGAACTATCTGGGCGATTACAATGCTGCATATGAGCAGATAATGAACCGTAAATTTCATCCCTGGGAGGGAGGGGAAGGCAGGGTTTCCGGCCAGTATATTTATAGCCTGGTAGAATTAGCAAAAGCGGATATTAGCCATGCTGATTATGATGCAGCAATTATTAAATTAAACCAGGCACAAGAGTATCCGCATAGTTTAGGTGAAGGAAAACTACCCGGCGCGCAGGAAAATGATATCTTTTACTGGTTAGGCTGTGCCTATGATGGTTTGGGTGATACAGAAAATGCATTGTTTTATTGGACCGAAGCAACCCGTGGACTTAGCGAACCCAGTGCAGCGATGTTTTATAATGACCAGCAACCCGACAAGATTTTTTATCAGGGCCTGGCCTGGAATAAACTGCAGAAGGCAGAAGTAGCCCAGGAAATATTTAGTAATCTGGTGAACTATGGTTTAGAGCACGAGCATGATGAAGTAAGGATCGACTACTTCGCTGTATCACTGCCGGATCTTTTAATTTTTGAAGATGATTTAAAACTTCGGAACTATATCCATTGCCGTTATATTGTTGGCTTGGGTTACCTGGGGCTTAAAAAGCTGAATGAAGCTGAATTGGCATTCACTGATGTTATAATAAACGATGTTATGCATTTTGGTGCGCAGACCCATCTCAGGTATTTGACCGAACTTAGAAACAACCCATCGGTGGCCGCAGTTAACTATAAGTAAATTTAGATGGGAAATAAGTAATAGGTATTTGTAAAGATAGGTGGAATTCCCCGTCTACGTTTTTTAAACCGCCAATATTAAATTCCTTTGGCATGATGGGAAGCTGTTGATGTTCTATCCTTGGCTGGATGTTCCAGAGAAGGATAGAACATAACATTCCAGCTCAGATGTTTAATGGGCTATTTTTCAGAACAGTTAATTTGATATTGAAGAATAAATTGGTCGGATTTCAAGATAACCTTTTAGACTGGCTATGCTTTGTTTGTTGAGCTTGAACAACTAAAATAACACCATTAAATGGCTGATCATCCTATCCAACATGGGGTGAATTATTAAATACATAATCATTGGGCGGCGGATTTGGTGCCAGTGGTGGGTGACAAAGAAGAGGGGACAAGAAGTACTCAAACAATATTTTTAGACTGTTGAATACTCAAAGATATTTGCGGTTTTAAGTTTAAGCGCTTTACTGATTATTACGAGGACTGAACCTATATAAGATTATACAATTTCAGGGAATATTCAGGCAGGTAATTATTGTTGCTTTATCAGATGTTGCGTGACCGGGGGCTGCTTTCTAACGGATTGCTTTCTGATACGGCTAAGCGTTTCTCTTGTTAGACCAAGGAACGATGCGATCATGTACAACGGTACACGATTGTACAGGCTCGGATATGTTGCAACAAAACTTTCATATCTCAATTCCCCCGTTTCGCTGATATTGCTATAGATCCGGTTCTGATGCGCTTCGAAATTCCTGGCAGTTAAATGTTCGATCATCTCTTTAAAAGCTGGAATTGTATCGATAAGATATGCCCATCTATCTTTGGTGAATAAGATCAGTTCGCTGTTTTCCAATGCCTCAATATAACAATTGGAAGGCTGGCCACTCATGAAACTGGTGTAATCGGACATCCACCAGTTTTCTATGGCAAATTTCATGATATGTTCCTGCCCGTCGTCTGCAACCCTAAATAACCGGAAACTGCCCTTTACGACGAATGCACTGAAACTGCTGACCTGTCCTACTTCCAGTAAATATTGACCCTTGCGAACCTTTTTCGTTACCGAAACGCTTTGGATCATATCCATTTCGTTTTGGCTAAAGCTTCCTTTTTGCTGAAGATATTTTATAAAAATGTCAAACATTTAAAATAGCTTTTAACAAAGCTATTCAAAAGCCTCCGGTTTTCGTGACGAACCGAGACGAAAATGTTTTTTCAATGACCGTCAGCAACATGTAGATCTTTGATGATGGGTGTCAGCAGGCTTACAAGGTGAAAATTTAGAGACGATCAGCCCTGATACAGCCAGCGAAATGGCAAAAACTGCATTCCAGTTTGAAGAAAGAGTGATATCGTTTGTCTTATTAATTTCCATGGTACAAAACAAAAGCGGGGAGCAGTTTCCTGCCCCCGCTTTTGTAATTATTTCATTAAGCTGATGTTGGTCAATCCGCCATCAGAAAGAATTTCCGTACCGACGATAAAAGCTGAATCATCCGAGGCCAGGAATGTGGCAGCTTTCCCGATATCGGAAGGCGTTCCCTGCCTGCCGACGGGTGTGATGTCTACCCATAGATTTTTGACAAAATCGACCTGGTCCTCAGGAACAATTTTACCAAAAACAGGCGTATCGATAGAACCCGGTGATATTGTATTTACCCTGATCTTTCTCGACAGCAGGTCGAGAGACAATCCCTTTGCCAAAGAGATAACAGCGGCTTTTGCAGCGGCGTAGATGGTCATGCCAGGTGCAGCGCGATGTGCGGCACTTGAACCGATCAGTATGATCGAAGCTCCGTCATTTAAATAGGGAAGTGCTTTTTTTACCGTGAAGTAAGCACTTTTCAAATTGAGGTCCATGTACTGGTCATAGTTTTCTTCAGTCACTTCATCTATGCCCGACATAGGTACGCCGTCAACTATCCCGCCCGCGTTGACGACCAGTATGTCGATCTTACCGAATTTATCAGCGGTCACGCTAAATACATTCTCCAGGTCAACTAAATTGGTTACGTCTCCCTTAATGCCGATGAATCCTGATCCAAGCTCTTTAACTGAACTGTCTAACGTTGCCTGGTTCCTCCCAGTAATGGCACCTACCGCGCCTTCATTCATCAAGGCTTCTGCGATGCCAAATCCTATACCGCTATTACCACCGGTAACGACGGCTACTTTGTTTTTTAATTTCACTTTCTTAATAATTTATTTCATATCAAAGGTGAGACATTTCAGCCCCAGGGGAAAAGGACATTCGTCAACAATGCAGCGTGATAAATGTCAATAAATACTGATAAAACTGGCTGCAAACCGCAGGTTCTATTACTATCTCACTGTCGATGAACGGGTAGGTGATTTGCTGAGAGAGCAGGTTAATGCTGCAAAAACATTGAGCCGTATCCAACCCAACCGCAAATTGGAAGGAATACGGAATCGGCCGCAGCCTGAGTTTTCTTAAGATAAGATCCCGGCGGGTTTCGGAACCGATTTCGGGGCCATCGCCGCTGCCTGGCTTACTGAATGGGAACGTACGGGGAATCTGCAGATCAGGCAAAATCTTGTAAACAGTTTGCAAACCATTGCTGCCCAGCCGCATGTTTTTTTCACCGGGCATGGCACCTATACGCTCGCACATTGCATTTGCTTGAGAACGGTGCTACTAAACGCAAAATTAGCTATTGGTACGGAGCACGTTCCAAACAAGAAATTTTCTAATACGATTATTTCCAAAAATTAGCTGCCGATTATTCCAATTTTAACTTTCAACTTGCATTGTCAAGTCCACTGAAAGATGATGAGTGGAACGGTCATCATGGTTTTATACATGATATTGTTTATCATCATTATTTAAAGATCATAAAGACATTGGCAATGTTGAATTCTATTTATGTCGCCCTCCCATGATGATAAAGTCATGTAATAGAATGCTCTCAGAAATTGGAGTTGAACCTAATCAAATTTTATTTGATTAGGTTTAGACTTTGTTGAACCTTAAATAGCGAAGAATCGAAATGATCAAATATAGCATACCGGTTTAAACGAATCTCGTGAAATGTTTATTCGTTTTGTGTCATTCGCTGGATTTAACTGGCACACTTTTAATCAATCTTTCTTTATCAAAAAGTAAAAAAAAGCAGCCTCGTAATAATTATAAATTTTTGGTTGCTATAATTTTGACGGACTAACCATAAGTATAATATCCTAAATGAGAAATGATTTAACGCAAGACCAAATTGCGCAATACCGTCACGATGGTTTTTTAGTGATCGAAAATTTCCTTTCGGCCGAAGAGCTTGAATTTTGGCGCACAGCGCTCAACGAGGCCATAGAGAAACGTAACGGCAATAAGATGCCCGACCGAAAGGAGGTTTACGGCAAAGGAGATGCTGACGATAAATCGTATTACGACAACGTTTTTGATCAGCTGATTAACCTTTGGGTTGATAATGATAAAATGAAACAGGTAATGCTTGACGAACGCCTGGGGAAAATGGCTGCGCAACTGGCCGGGGTTCAAGGTATAAGAGTATGGCATGATCAGGCATTAATTAAAAAGCCATGGGCTAATCTTACTTCGTGGCACCTTGATACACCTTATCGGTCGTTTAGTGATAGGTGCGCGCTTTCGATCTGGGTAGCGCTTGATGACGATACTTATGAGAACGGCTGTTTGTTTTTCATCCCTGAATCTTATCATAAAACCACTTTTGACAACCCCGGCATAGGCAAAAATATGGGTGCCATATTTACTACTTATCCAGAGTTTAAAACGGCACAATCTGTTGCCGCGCCAATGAAAGCGGGTAGCTGCTCATTCCACAACGGTTTAGCCATACACGGCGCACATGTCAACATGACCCCGGGTTTCCACCGTGCCATGACCTGCGCTTATATGCCCGATGGCAGTATTTTTAACGGTATCCAAAATATTTTGAAAGATGACGATGTTGCCCGGTTAAAAATTGGTGACATGTTAAAAAATAACGAGCTTAACCCTTAATTTACCAAGCTGTTTAATATATGCGCATGAACCTCCGATCAATATATATTGTTGCATTAATGCTGCTTAGGTGGCAAACTGGTTTTGCTTTAAATAGTGAAACCCCAGGTATTACTCATAACATCACGACCAAAACTATAACCTTAACCGTGCCCGATAAAAAGCTGGCTATCCTGATAGATTATTCATCTGGCTGTATAGTAAAACAGTTAAATATTAAGGGTGTAAACGCACTTTCAGCTTCTGGTGTTTACACAGGTATCACTACTAAAAATGCGATGTTTACTTCAAACGCTGCATTGCCGGTTGTAAGGGTAAATCAACAATTAAATCAGGTAATTATAAGTAATATCAGTTATGGCGATAATGCCCTTACTGTAACAGAAACCTGGCGTTTTAAAATAGTAGATAATAAGATAACCTGGAAAATTACACGCCAGTATAGTACCAACGCTCAATTAGAAGATATGGCCCTGCCTAAATGGAACTTCGCCAACCTGGCTGTATGGAAGGGGGGGATCCTGGATAATGGGGGGATGGTTTGGTGTAAATATTTAAAACAGGTTGATGATACTTATGGCGTACATACCGGCGGTGTTACCTTTTGGAACGCCGAAAGCGGTAACGGGTTTCGCATCAGCACTACTGCCAATAATGCTATTGCCACTAAATATTCCCATAGCGAAAATAACGAATTTACAGCTACACAACTTGTAACAAACAACCCGCTGCAACAACGTTATGACCTGAGCCGGTTTGTATCAAAAAGAGCAAATGTATTTGCTGCTTTCGATGTGCAAAAAGGACAGACCAGCGTTGAATATACATTACAATGTATAAATTATTTTAAAGAGTACACAAGGGGCACTTTACCCAGTATTGACGCCGCTGCCGTGCGCGAGCTGTTAAACACCACCGGCCGCTATGGCGTGGTTGATAATAATATTATCGGTGCAAATGGTTGGTTAACCAACTGGAAATGTCTTCATGAGCCGTTTTTTGCGCAAGTGGGGATGGCGCTTAATGATATTAATTACACCCAAAACATGTCGGCAACGCTCAATCAGGAGCGCGACCAGGCCATGCTTGCTGATGGCCGTGTGCTATCGCGCTGGCACAATGTGCCCGGTGATGAGATAAAGGGGACTTACAACGCTAAAACCGGTTATTATGAGGCCATGTGGGGCTATACTATTGATTCGCAAACGGGGTATGTAATTAACGCGAGCGAGCAGTTTGATATTAATGGAGATGTTAACTGGCTAAAGTCGCACCAAACTTCGTGCGAAAAGGCTTTGGATTGGATGATAAAACGCGATGCCAATAATAACGGTATTTTTGAAATGCTAAACAATAATATTGGCGAGAAAAAGGCCAGCGACTGGCTGGATATTGTTTGGGCGAGCTATGAGAACGCGTTTGTAAACGCCCAACTTTACGAGGCCCTGAACCTATGGGCTAATTGCGAAAAGGTGTTGGGCAATCAACAAAAAGAAGTTTATTACACTGCTGTAGCTGCACGTTTAAAAGCTGCATTTAATAAACCGGTAGATGAAGGTGGCTTTTGGTCGCCGGCCAAAAAACAATATGTATACTGGCGCGATAACGATGGCTCAATACATGGCGATAACTTAGTTACCCCGGTAAATTTTGCCGCTATTGCCTTTGGTATATGTGATGATAAACAACGCATAGCACAAGTGCTAGACCAGATAGAACAGCGCAATAATCAGGAAAAGCTTTTCCATTGGCCGCTGTGTTATGATTCATTTACACAGGCTGAGGTATCGCCGGGTAACTGGCCATTTCCTAAATATGAGAACGGCGACATTTTCCCCACCTGGGGCTATATGGGCATACGTGCTTATGTTCATTATGATAAAAGCATTGCGCTTAAATTCATCAACAACATACTTGCCCAATATAAAAAGGATGGCCTGTCATCGCAACGCTACAGCCGTGTTACACAGCTTGGATTGGGCGATGATATTCTGGCTGGCATAAGCACCAGCATCACCGCGCTTTATCGCGACATTTACGGTATTCGTCCAAAATGGAACCGTATGGGTATCGAGCCAAACTTATCGCCGGTATTAAATGGTACAGCATTTACTTATACGCTACGCGGTGTTAAATATAACTTAAAGCTAAGTACAAACAATTACAACATGAGTACTACTGGCTTTACTATAAAATGTAATAGCGCGTTTGGCGCAAATAAAACCGGCAATAACCTCATTTTTTACCCCGGCAATAGGGAAGAAATGCAGTTGAAAATAAAGTCGGCATCAGCACACAGTATCAATTTGACTATCGACAATTGGACGGAGAACCAGTTTAACTGGACCATAACCTCTGCAGATAACTACGAGTTTACGTTAAATGGTTTACAACCCGGAGCCAATTATCAATATACTATAAATGGCCTCTTCCAAAAAGTAAAAACCAATGCTGATGGTAGCCTTAGCATTAAAAAAGCCTGCAAACCGGGTACTAAATTTATTGTAAAGCCAATAGCGTAAATATTATTATGGAGATAAAAATACTAAGCCCGCAATGGGGCCATGAGCACCTGCAGATAAGTGCCTTCCTGGATAAAGTTAGAGCGGCAGGGTATGATGGGGTAGACACCTGGCTATCGGCCAATCCCGCCGATAAACGTACCCTGTTTAATTACCTGCAGCAACACCAATTGGTGTATGTTGCGCACCAGCATCAGGCTCATGGCAATACTTTTGCTGAATTTAAAACTTCTTATTTAAAAAATCTGTAGGCTTGTGCCGAAGCAGAACCGTTGTTAATTAATGCACATATCCAGGACTTTTTTATAATAATCCAAATTGTCCAATAAATAGTTTGTAACTTTTTCCTGTACAGTTTCGGATTTAAAACAATTTATTATTTCACTAAATTTAAGCAATTGCCTTGTTATTCTTTTCTACATTCTTCTCCATTGATTTAACTCATTCGTATTTGACGCTCGTTTAATTAATTAAGCTGGCCGAAACCACCGCATTGTTCAATTTTCCGGTGTTTCCGGGCAACTACCTTTCCTGTCATGGAGCCGTCGACACTGGTATTGCCTTCTATACCAATAAAATCGGTCTTATTAATCACTGAATCGACAATCCCGCATTGCCTCGGTACCGGGGAGCTTATTTGTATGAAATAGATGTCGCCGGGGCGTAAATTGCGGTCGGTTCCTTTTGGCACCCACCAATTGTTTTTGATAAGCTCTTGTTTCAAAGTAATCAGGGAATAGGCATATTTGAATGGTGGCCGGCCTTTCTTGTTCTGAGCATAGCACCAGGATACAAAGCCCACCGACCAGCCGTAACCCTGGCCGCCGAGTATATATTTTTGGACAGCGGGCCCTCCGTTTGGCACTGAGGGATCTTCGCGTTGACCAACTTCCGCCCTGGCCGCTGCAATAGCGCCCAGCCTGGGGCTGGATTCCGTAATGTGTGCATTTATTTGGATAGCCTCGGTGCCTAAGCCTCCTGGCTGTTGCACATTACCGGGCGATGCTGCTGCGGTCGCCAGATAAGGCAGCTGGCTTGGTTCCTGTAATATGCTGTCAAGTTTTTTAGCCATATTCTTGTCGTTTACGAGTTTCAGCCGTGAAAGTAATGCCAGGAATTTTACGCGTTCTTCTTCTGTGGGCTGCTCCAGCCCTTTTTTGATCAGGTCGAATTCGAATTTTCGCGTTTCAAGCTGGTTGACATCCGAATTATTGAGAACATTCCCAACGGTCGTCGCAATAAACCCCATAACTGCAACAAGGATTGTTGCCAGGATGGGATCAACCTTCCGCTTCTTCTTTTCGCTTTCGGATTGCTGTTTTTCAAGTTCGAACTTCTGGGTTTCGAGCTCAAGTCTTTTTTCCTCCATCAGGATTTTTCGCAGTTCGGGAGATTGTTCCATCACAGGTAAGGTAATTTGATTGAAATGAATATAGTCTGCTTTCTCGGCTTTTACAATTAAATTTCAAATGTTTGTGAATTGAGCGGGTATTGCTCACATCATTAGCGCAGGTTGTACGCCTGTTATTGCCAGGATAATTCAACCGTGTCCGTATTATTTTAACTCCGCAATCCTACCTGGGCAATGATCATGTAGTGAAATGTAATGATCCGGGTGTGGTGTTCGCCCGTAAAAATGGTAAAATACTTATCGCAGCATGTACAGTTTTCGGAAAAAGAACAGAAAAGGATGAGCAGATCGATACGGTCTCTTGGACCCTCACTGAGAGTTTCATAGTCCTGATAGTCATTAGTGAAGTAACTATAGCACTCTTAGTTTACAGTAAATAGACTGTGTTCGAAAGTAGCGTCAGGGAAATTAACCAAATTTAAGAATGTTGCCCGATTGAAAGGGCTTTATTGAAATATGTCAAAATTTCTTATTTTTAATTGACACGCACGTTGGTGCCTGAAAATAAAAATCGCCTGTAAGTTTTTGATTTACAGGCGATTGCTTAGTGGAGCCGGAGGGATTCGAACCCTCGTCCAAACATGGTATAAGGTAAGCTTTCTACATGCTTAGCTTCTGTTTAATTGTAGGGAAGGGGAAGGTCAGTCGCTTACCTGTACCGTCTTCCTTAGGTGCTTTATCTCGTTCGCTATGCACACCTTAAGCAAACCAGTTTCATCTTTCGATGCCCCGATTGCCGATCCGATGAAACGGAAAACCGGTGGGACAAAAGCTATGCTAATTCTAAATTAGGCAGCTAAGGCGTAGTTATTTTCGCCATTTGTAAGTTTGAGCGTTCAGATTTAAGCGCTAATTCACCCAACGCGCTGCATGCTTACCTACTTATCTCCATCCTGTCAATTCCGGTCGACCCCATTTTTTTGAGTTCGCATTTGCCGGTGGGCAGTTTGCAGTTAAGGGTACAAATATACAAATTTAGTTTGCAGTTAACAGCAGGCAGTTTGCAGATATTAATAAAGAAACTGCCTGCTGTAACCAGCTGCTACAAACTGCCAACTGACAACTGTTCGTTGCTAACTATTCGCCCCGGATAAACTTTTAATGCTTCATCTAAACAAACCATAGCCTTTTTCAGATCGTCATTGTTTAAAACATAGGCCATGCGTACTTCATTTGATCCGGCACCTGGTGTGCTGTAAAAACCTGTAGCAGGGGCCATCATAACTGTTTGGTTATTAAAACTGAATGACTCAAGCATCCATTGGCAAAATTTGTCGGCATTATCAATAGGCAGTTTGGCAACAACGTAAAAAGCACCACCCGGATTAGGGCAATAAACGCCATCCATTTTGTTCAATGCGCTTACAAGGGTATCGCGCCTGCTGGTATATTCTTTATTAACTGCTTCAAAATAGCTGTCAGGAGTATCAACGGCTGCTTCGCCGGCAATCTGTTCTACCATACCTGCGCTTAAACGGGCCTGGGCAAACTTCAATGCTGTTGTACGTAATTCCTTGTTTTTTGTGATCAGGCATCCTAAGCGGGCGCCACAAGCGCTGTAACGTTTGCTCACGGTATCCATTATTACCACGTTTTCCTCAAGCCCATCCATGTGCATTGGCGATATAAATGAGCGGCCGTCATAACAAAACTCACGGTATGCTTCGTCCGAAAACAGGTACAGATCATGTTTTAAAACCAACTGTTTCAGCGCTTCCATCTCTTCTTTCGAATACAAATAACCGGTAGGATTATTAGGGTTACAGATAATGATGGCTTTGGTTTTATGTGTTATCAGTTTCTCAAATTCGCTGATAGGAGGGAGCGCGAAACCATTATCAATATATGATAATATAGGCTTAACCACAATATCGCCCTGGCTTGCAAAGCCGTTATAGTTTGCATAAAAAGGCTCAGGGATGATCACTTCATCGCCCGAATCAAGGCAGGCCATCATGGCTATGGTAATTGCCTCCGAGCCGCCGGTGGTAACAATAATATCTTCGGAAGTAATATTATAATTCAGTTTATTATAGTACTCTGTAAGTTTTTTACGGTAACTTAATGTACCCTCGCTTGGGGTGTAAGCCCAAACTTTGAAGTCGATGTTTTTAATGGCATTCAGCATGCCATCTGGTGTTGCAATATCGGGTTGGCCGATGTTGAGATGATATACCTTTTTCCCGTCCTGCTTAGCTTTATCAGCAAAAGGTGTTAATTTACGTATCGGTGATGCGGGCATTCGCTGGCCCTTTTCAGATATTTTTGGCATCCTGCAAAATTACTAAAAATGAAAATATTGTTTTGTAAAACCTTTGTAAACGAAAAAAGACCCTGTTTCGGGTCTTTTAAATATCATTTTAAATATCCCGTTTGATATAGGGATATATCAAGCATTTGAAAATTACTTGCTTGCCGCGGGTTTAGCCACAACTTCACCAACAATGATTAAATATTTTTCGGGTGTCGCAGCGTTTGATTTAACAACAATAGTTTTGTTAAATGGCGCAGCGGCAGCAGCATTGTAAGTGATTTTGATGGAGCCTTTATCACCGCTTTTTACGGGAGTTTTAGTGTAGTCGGCAATGGTACAGCCACAGGTTGGCCTTACTTCTGTTAAAATAAGCGGCTCCTTACCAACGTTGGTAAATTCAAATACGGTAGTAACGGGAGTGCCTTGTGGTATTTTACCAAAATCATGTTTTTCTTCGTTAAATTTAAACTCAGCTTTCCCGCTATCTTGTGCCGATGCGGTGAAGGCAAAGCCTAATATTACCGCGCAAATCATTAATATCTTTTTCATACGTTATATTTGATTATTACAAATATAAAAGGTTTAATGTAATTACAAAACTATTACTCAAACTCCGGGTTTTATCTGTTAGTTTGCCTAATACAGAATAGAATTTTATACTTTTACCGTCTAAACAAAATTTTATATGCCTGAAACTACAACACGCGCTACCAGTAAATTTAATACTGCCGAGCTCAGTTTTGATGATTTCAAGAAGATTGTTATTGATGATTATCGTATTGGTTATGAGAGCCGTCAAGCCAGTTTGATAGGCCGCAGGGAAGTACTAACGGGCAAGGCAAAGTTCGGTATTTTTGGCGACGGCAAAGAGGTTGCACAACTGGCTATGGCGAAGGCTTTTCGTGCCGGCGACTGGCGCGCGGGCTATTACCGCGATCAAACTTTTATGTTTGCTACCGGCATGAGCAATATGAAGGAGTTTTTTGCTCAATTATACGCTAACCCTGATATTGAAAAAGACCCCGCCTCGGGCGGCAGGCAAATGAATTGTCATTATGCTACACGTTTTGTAAATACCGACGGCAGCTGGGTTAACCAGGTTGAAACGATGAACAGTTCATCGGATATTTCAACAACTGCTGGGCAAATCCCCCGTTTATTGGGTTTGGCTTACGCTTCAAAATTATACCGTCAAAATAAAGA
This sequence comes from Mucilaginibacter sp. P4_A11, assembly GCF_056402535.1. Taxonomy (NCBI): domain Bacteria; kingdom Pseudomonadati; phylum Bacteroidota; class Sphingobacteriia; order Sphingobacteriales; family Sphingobacteriaceae; genus Mucilaginibacter; species Mucilaginibacter sp. P4_A11. The sequence goes on along the minus strand of NZ_JBFUHE010000003.1, from coordinate 40,513 downwards.
GCTGGATTATCTTAAACAATTTTCAATTAATGGTAACGAGGTAGCATTTGGTAGTGTTGGCAATGGGGCTACATCTGAAGGTTCGTTCTTTGAAACCTTTAACGCGGGTGGGGTATTGCAGGTGCCTATGGCCATCTCTATTTGGGATGACGCTTATGCCATTTCCGTTCCGGCAAACCTGCAAACCACTAAAGAAGACATCTCGGAGGTGTTGAAGGGTTTTCAGCGTGAAAATGGCAGCAACGGTTACGAGATCTTTAAAGTTCGTGGTTGGGATTATATTGCCCTTTGCGAAACTTATGAGCGCGCTATCAACATTTGCCGCGAAGAGCATGTGCCGGTCCTGATCCACGTTACTGAAATGACCCAGCCACAAGGGCATTCAACCTCGGGCTCACATGAACGCTACAAAAGCAAAGAAAGATTGGCCTGGGAGGATGAGCACGATTGCTTGCTGAAAATGCGTGAGTGGATGATCGCATCAGCTATAATTACTGAAATTGAACTTGAGGAGCTTGAGGCTGAAGCAAAGAGATTTGTACGCGAATGCCAACGCGAAGCGGCAAATGAATTGGCCGTTGTTATAAAAGGGGAAATAGAAGAAGTTTCAGGATTGTTAGAGGCCTTTGCCGAAAAAGTTCCATCTCAAAGGGAAACAATATCAGCTTTATCAGCCGGTTTAAGCTCGAGTATTGATGCCGGCAGGCGCGAGATCTTTTCGGCTATTCGTAAAGCGCTACGCTTAACTACCACCGAAAATAATATTGAACGCCAGCTTTTAACAGAATGGTTAAAAGTTGAAGGTGCAAAAAATGCGGACCGTTACAATTCAAAATTATTTACCGGTACACCAGAATCTCCACTTTATGTTCCTGTTGTGCCTGCTATTTACAGTGATGATGCAAAAGTGATAGACGGGAGGGAAGTATTGAATGCAGCTTTCGATGCTAACTTTGCACGTGATAAAAGTATCGTTGCCTTTGGTGAGGATTTGGGTGCGATAGGTGACGTTAACCAGGGTTTTGCCGGCTTGCAGGCTAAATATGGCGATATCCGCATTAGTGATACAGGCATTCGCGAAACAAGCATTATAGGACAGGGTATGGGCCTGGCGATGCGTGGTTTAAGGCCAATTGCCGAGATCCAATACCTCGATTATCTGATTTACGCAATAACCATCATCAGCGATGACATTGCCAGCTTAAGTTACCGTACTATGGGCGGGCAAAAAGCGCCGCTTATTATCCGCACCCGCGGTCATAGGTTAGAAGGGATCTGGCATTCAGGTTCGCCAATGAGTGTTATTTTGGGGTCGATGCGTGGCTTCCATATTTGTGTGCCCCGTAATATGACCCAGGCTGCAGGTATGTATAATACGCTGCTAAGGGGTGATGAGCCGGCTTTGGTAATAGAGTGCCTGAATGGCTATCGCCTGAAAGAAAAACTACCGGCTAACGTTGGGGATTTTACCGTACCGCTTGGTAAAGCTGAAGTTTTGAAGGAAGGCAATGATATTACTGTGGTATCATACGGCTCAACGCTACGTATAGTTCAGGAGGCATCTGATGAACTGGCTGCAATGGGTATCAATATCGAAGTGATAGATCCTCAAACATTATATCCTTTTGATACAGAGAATGTTTGTGGTGCTTCGTTAAAGAAAACCAGCAAGCTGCTGGTTGTTGATGAAGACCTGCCGGGAGCGGGTTCTGCCTATATCCTGCAAAAAATATTAGAAGGACAAAATGGCTATTATGCGCTTGATGCTCAGCCCAAAACGCTTACAGCTAAAGAACACAGGCCTCCTTATGGTTCGGACGGCGATTATTTCAGTAAACCATCAGTTGACGATGTTATTGAAATCGTTTACGCTATGATGAACGAGGCTAATCCTTCAAAATATCCCGCTATTTATTAATTAGTTATAATTATAGGTTGGTGAATTAGTGATTATAAAATCAGTAGTTTACCAACCATTCTTTTAAATCTACTATGGACAATACTTTTTTAACCGTCGCCGAAAATATTAAAACCCGCCGTAGTGTAAAACCGGCCATGATGAATGGCCATAAAGCACCAAACGGACATATTGCTGCTTTACTTGAGCTTGCTGACTGGGCACCAACCCATGGCTTTACTGAGCCCTGGCGCTTCATTGTTTACGAAAACCCTGAGCAGTTTTGTGCTGAACATGCCGAGGTTTATAAAAAGAGCGTATCTGCTGAAGAATTTAATGAGGCCGCTTATAATAACCTGAAAACGCTTGGCAATAAGGTATCGCACGTGATCATTACTGTTATGCAACGTGGCAATCTGCCGAAAATACCGCCCTTTGAAGAAGTTGCAGCTGTATCGAGCGCTATTCAAAATATACTGCTGGGCGCTACTGCCTTAAATATGGCCTCGTTTTGGAGCACTGGTGGCGCTATCTTAAAACCTGCGTTTAAGGAGTTTCTGAATTTAAGGGAGGAAGATAATGTGATGGGCGTATTATATCTTGGTTATGCCGATCAGTATCCCGAAGGGAAACGAACCATTCCGCTGGAAAATAAAATTAAATGGGTTAAATAAACCCATAACCTTTCCATTTTCGCTCCGTATAACAGTCGAAAATATTGCTTAGTTTTAAATTTATTTTCATTTGAGTAAAAAATACTATTTAACTCATTTGGATTTTAAGTTTTAAAGTATATTTTTGTATTAACCTGTTAACATCAGGTTAACCTTCTATCCAAACCCTGTTACTACACCCTAATTAATTAAAATTAAATTAAACTCAGGCAAGCGTATGAGGAAACATTTTTTGTGGGTTACTATGGCGATCTTTCTCCTTTCAGCAACAATTTTAAGCTGGAGATCGGATGGTGCAAACAGATCAGTGAGTGCAAAGAAAAAAAATGCAGCGTTTACAACAAAGGAATTATTTGAGCAATACGTTAATAATTTATATGAAGCGGCCCACCTTGGGGAGACCGGTTTAGCTTTTAACGTATTTGAAAAGGCAGTAACAGGTTATACCAATTTAAAGCTTTCGCATGCTGTGCCGCAAAGCAGCAACGTGCTTACAGTGGTTGATTTTAGTAAATCGAGCCGTGAAAAGCGTATGTGGATCATTAATTTGCTCAGTAAGCAATTGGTGCTTAATACCTGGGTGGCACACGGGTCGGGAAGCGGCGACGAAATGGCCAGCCGTTTTTCTGATGCCAACGATTCGCATGAAAGCAGCCTGGGGTTTTACATAACCGACAAAGTTTATAACGGCAAACACGGCCGGTCTTTATATCTTGACGGTATGGACGAAGGCTTTAACGGCAATGCACGCATGCGCAGCATTGTTGTTCATGGTGCCAATTATGTTGGCCCGGCTGCCATTAATGAACAAGGCTTTATAGGCAGAAGCTTTGGCTGTCCGGCAGTATCGCCAAAGGTGATCAATAAAGTTATCAGTACTATTGCCGGCAAAACCGTTTTCTTTATTAGCGGAAACGATGAGTCGTACTATTCAAAATACCTGGATGAAGCAGGGCCGCTTAATTTAATGGCGAGTGCTGACACTTCATTCAGTTTTGCTAAGTTTTAAATCCAACCCCAACTATAAACCAAATCATGAAGCCCGGCTTACTTAAAAGTTTGCCGGGCTATTTTTTTGCTTATTTTGCCAAAAAGTTTTGCAGGTGTGCGTACAGTACGATATCTAAACCGTAAACATCAGGCCGGTATTGGATAGCGCCATTTTCATCTGCCCAGCAGGTTACGTAGGTGATATAAATAGGCGTTTTCTTCGGCAAGCCAATATTAGTAGGCTCCGGTTTATTCACTATCATATCATTTGCAATGGTGTCGATATCAGCGCCTTCGCCAAATAAATTCTTTGCCAGGCCGAGGGGATCGCCTAAGCGCACGCAGCCATGGCTCACTGCTCTCATCGTTTTGCGGAATGCCGCTTTATTAGGTGTGTCATGGAGGTAAACGCTGCTGCGGTTTTTGAACAGGAATTTGATTTTACCTAACGAGTTATCTTCGCCAGGGCGCTGTTTAAATTCGTATTCGAGGTTATCAGGGGTTACTTGTGTCCAATCTATCGTTTCAGGGTCGGCTATCCTTTTGCCGTCTTTAAACACATCGATGTTCTTATTCGCTAGGTAAAAACGGTCGTCTGCAGCTTCAACAATGATTTCTTTGGTAGCGATACTGCGCGGAATGTTCCAAACTGGGTTTACTTCAACGCTATGAATCACGCTGTTTAATATCGGCGTTTCGCGCGGGAACGGTTTATCTGCCCGGGCGGTATCGTCAAAATGCTCCAATGTGTTTTGATTTTCCATGTTACGCCCCTGGCCAACGCAAACCTTCATATTTAAAACCGATTTGCCATCCTCCATAACATCAAGCCTGAAATCGGGGATATTTACGATCACGTATTTGGGTTCGTAGGGCTTGTTCCGCCAGCGTAAGCGCTCAAGGCTAACTAAAAAATAACGTTTGCTTTCTTCTTTTGAAAGACCTTCAATTGTAGCGCTGTCCCTGTATGCCTTTTGCAGGGCTAAATATTGCGCATTTTTAGGTTGGATGCTATCAAGAAACGCTTTGTAATCCCCTCTGCTTAAAGTAGCAAGCATGGTCGTACTGTCGGGTCGGCGAGTAGCCATAAAGTATCTTGAATAGATCTTTTTAGGGTTAATGACTCCATATTGCAGCGCATTGGAATATTTTACGAAGGCTCCAGCGGCTAAAATTTCAAGTTTAGCAACAGTTTCATAGGCTTCATCAAGGGTTGTGATCGCTGTTTTATCTTTGAGTTTGGCTACAAGAGCTTTGATCTCTGCCGATGGATATATGGTTGGATCAAGGCCATGTTCGTTGATCTTATCAAGGTATTCCGGCAGCGCTTCGAGGTCGCCATTGTTTAAGTGGTTTATTACTAAAATTGGCTGGTACTCGTTCTTTTTAAAAAATGATTCGATAACCAGTGGGTTGGCTGTTTTAGACCTGTATTTTGCGAATACTCTTTTAAATACAGGGATGTATTCCTCGGTGTCGGCCTTTTTAAAAATCTCATTTTGTGTGATCCTGAACATGTCTTCAGCAATCATTTCATGCTTTTTTTTACAGCTCTGAAGAGCAAGCAGTAAAATAAAACACGAGGAAAGTATAATTGGGATAAAGTGTTTCTTAAAAGAAATAGGTATCATATAAACGAAAGATAGTTAAATATTGCATATCAATAGCAATACCTATACCATAAAGGACTGTGCTTTTTATTTATTTTTGAACATAGCCAAACGTAACCCTTATACCGCATAATCTGTTTTAATTAAAATGAAAAAACTACTATCTCTAGCCTTGATTATAACATTGCCTTTCATGGTATTAGCACAGAGTTTTAAACCCGTAAATAAAGAAGCATCGCCTGAAGTAAATAAATTGCTCGGCTTCCTTTATAGTATAAAAGGGAAGCATATTTTATCGGGGCAGCAAAATTATAACAGTGATCGTGACGTTTTTTCAGACAGTGCCAAAGCTATTACAGGACACTATCCCGCTGTGTGGGGTTCAGATTTCATGCTTTGGGGAGATAAAGACCTGGGGCAGGACCTGGTTAATGAAGCTAAGCAGAAATGGCAGGATGGCTATCTGGTAACACTCATGTGGCACCAGGGCCGGCCGTTAGACAACCCGCCATATGATTGGAAGCAAAGCATTCAGGGAAAACTGACCGATGCACAATGGAAGGAGCTAACAACCCCGAATACCGATTTGAACAAGAAGTGGCTGACCCAGATTGATGTGATAGCCGGTTACCTGAAACAGCTCAGGGACGCTCGTGTGCCTGTTTTATGGCGGCCATACCATGAAATGAATGGTGTATGGTTTTGGTGGGGAAACAAAAAGGGCAATGACGGTATTATCAAATTATGGAAGATGATGTACGACCGTTATACCAACTATCATCACTTAAACAACCTGATTTGGGTATGGGGCCCGAACGGTTTGCGCGATCTGCCACAAGATGAAGCCTATGATTATAAAGATTTTTATCCTGGTGCTGAATATGTAGATATTTTGGGCGCGGATATTTATCACTTCGATTACGAGCAAGGGGATTATAATGATCTGCTTAAAGTTGCTAATGGCAAGATCATAGCACTGACAGAAACCGGTGAACTGCCAAAACCCGAAATTCTGGCAGCGCAACCCGAATGGGCCTGGTTTATGGTATGGACAAGCTGGCTTTGGACTGATAATACACACGAGCGGGTAAGGACGATATATGGCCTTCCTCAAACGCTTAATCATGAACAAGTAAAAGCATTGCTAAATAAAAACTAATGTCTGAAACAAAATTACCTGAGGTTTGGCTCCGCGGTCCGTTGGCGGATGTTCCCGCTTTGCTGCAACCGATAGCACACGCTCTTTTACAGGCGAGGGAAGAGCTCAATGAGTTAATGACCGACTTTCCTGAAACTTTATTATGGGAAAAGCTTGCCGGGATGGCTTCGCCGGGTTTTCATTTGCAGCATTTAACGGGCGTGCTCGACAGGCTTTTTACTTATGCCAAAGGCGGGTTATTGAACGATGAGCAATTAGCCTATCTCGCGGCAGAGGGAAAACAAAGTGAAGGAGAAATGAGTGTTGGGTCTTTGGTTAAGGCTTTTATCCAAAAGGTCGACGCTGTGCTACAGCAGCTTAAAACTACTGATGAATCTACATTAACCGATTGGAGAGGAGTGGGGCGGGCGCAATTACCATCGACTGTGATCGGTTTATACACCCATTCGGCAGAGCATACCATGCGGCATTTGGGGCAACTTATTGTTACTGTAAAGGTACTTAAGCAATAAGAGCCGCTGCATCTTTCAAATTTTGTGAACGATAGGTTACTTTAGCATCTGGATGTTTATTTTCGGGATCATATAGAAATGTATCTATTTCCAATTCGCTCGCGGCCTTTATTTCTGATTCAGGGTCATCACCGATAATCAGCACATCCTCTGGTTGATAATTGTATTTCTCCAATATCGATGCGAAAATATCCTTTTTGGTTAGTGGCGAAAGTTCTGGATCGACAATATGGATAGCTTCAAAATCGGCTTCGATATTCAGCATTTTTACCTTGCTCCATTGCAATTTGGTAAAACCCGTGGTAACCAGGAATTTAGTAATGTTTGCTTCGTGGATATGTTTATAGTCATCAAAGGGCTGCATTGGTAGCTTGTACTCAATGTTGTTCAATAGTTCAAGCCCTTTATTTTTAACGGTTTCGCTAAACTGATACTTGTCTGCTACCTTTTGATATGGGATGCGTTTCAAATCCTCCTTTGCTTTGTTGATATGATCTATACCCTCGCCTGCAATATGTTGATCAAGAAAGTTGAACAGTTCATTAAATAAATAATCGGCGATGGAACTAACCGGATATATGGTATTATCAAGATCTAATATGATGGCTTTTTTCATAACAGCAGTTTAAGGTAAAACAGGAACCCGTTTATTGATATGTATTGACCGCCTCATGATGAAATAGCCAAAGGCCACAACCAGGCAAACACCGCCTAATAACCACCAAAGCATTTCAAATCCTCCGTAGGCAATAACCTGGCTGCCTAAAAATGGAGCTATGATCTGTGCTCCTGCCCACGACATGCTGTACAGAGCAGCATACTCGCCCCGGTTACGCGCATTTGATCGGCCGATCCAAAATGTATTCATAAAAGGCATGCAAAGCATTTCGCCCAAAGTTATCATACATACGATCAATATAGCTACCGATGGTACGTGCGGCATCAGATTAAGCAATACAAAGCCAACGCCCGAAACTAAGATCCCTGAAATAATATAAGTCAATGGATGACGTCTTCCCTCAAGCCAGTTAATCAGTATCATTTCAATTAAAACGATAAGTATCCCGTTTAACGCCAGCAGAAAACCAATAAAGCGCTCGTTAAAATGCCATTGTATTTTATAAAATACAGGCTGCATAATAAAGAACTGGAAAAAGCAAGTTGCAAACAGTGTCGCTAATAAGATAAATAAAAGGTAAACCCCATCTCTGTAAGCCGATGAAAACACTTCTTCAAAACCGGCAACAGCTTCCTTAATGGTTTTTGCCACTTTTGAGCGCGGCATTAAGGTAAGAAGTAATATACCGGCAGCGATATTTGTACAGCCATCTACCCAAAAAAGTAAATGATAATTTATTGAAGCCAGTAATCCCCCTAAACCACCGCCAAATGCCCAGCCCAGGTTTGTAGCCAGCCGATTCAGGGAATAGGAGCGTGTTTTGTTCTCTTCGGTACTGTAATGTGCTATAGCCGTTGAGTTGGCCGGTCTGAATGATTCGTTGCAGATGCTCAGCACTAACGTGAAAATAGCCATGCTGATGAAATTGGTTTGATAACCGAGAATCAAAAACAGTAATCCGCCGGTAAGTAAAGCACCAACCTGCAAATCATAAAAGCCTATTTTATTGATCAGCTTACCGCCAATAAATCCTCCGGATACAGCACCTACGCCAAAAATAGCCATGATATAACCTGACTGCTCAATGGTAAAATGCAGCTGCCTGATGGTGTAAATGGTCATGAAGGGCACAACCATGGTACCGCTGCGGTTAATAAGCATTACGATGCTCAGGTACCAGCTGTTTTTTGAAAGTCCGCTATAGGCTTGTTTGTATAATCGGATAATTGAGGTAAGCATGACTTTACAAAGGTAGGTTATTGAGCTTAAAGCTAAAGGCTAAAAGCCCAAAGCTTTAATAAGGATTGCTTTAAACTTTTAGCCTTAAGATATAGAATGAAATGCTTTCAGCTTTAGGCTTTCAGCCTTTAGCTTAAGCGGGCATTTCTGTTCCTAAGCCAGTGATCGGCTAAAACAAAAGCTGCCATAGCCTCAACAATAGGTACAGCACGCGGAACCACGCAAGGATCATGACGACCTTTGCCTGAAATTTCGGCAGCGTTGCCTTCGCTATCAATGGTAGCCTGGTTTTTCATGATGGTGGCTACCGGTTTAAAGGCAACCTTAAATTCGATGGGCATGCCATTGCTGATACCACCCTGAATCCCGCCCGAGAAGTTGGTGATGGTTTGTATGTCGCCTAAATGCGATTTTACAAAGATGTCGTTATGTTCAGAACCACGCATTTCGCTGCCTTCAAAACCGGAGCCAAACTCAAAGCCATGAACGGCGTTGATGCTCAGCATGGCTTTGCCTAAATCGGCATGCAGTTTATCAAATACGGGTTCGCCAAGACCAACCGGGCAGTTTTTTACATAACAGCTGATCTTGCCGCCTACGGTATCACCATCTTTACGTACGCTATCAATAAATTCGATCATTTCTTCGGCAGTTGCCGGATCGGCGCAACGTACGATATTCTTTTCGCGTTCCTCAATAAATTCAAGCGGATCATTGATGAATACATTGGGCGAATTGATTTTGCCTACGCTGCTCACATGGGCAACAATCTCGATGCCCTGTGTTTTCAATAACAGTTTGGCTAATGCACCTGCAGCAACACGGGCAGCAGTTTCTCGGGCTGATGAGCGGCCGCCGCCACGATGGTCACGGATCCCGTATTTGGTTTGATAAGTATAGTCGGCATGCGAGGGGCGAAATACATCTACGTTGTGACTATAGTCTTTTGAACGCTGATCTTCATTAGGGATTAGCATAGCGATAGGGGTACCTGTAGTTTTATCTTCAAATACGCCCGAAAGGATTTTTACCGTATCGCTTTCCTTACGCTGGGTAGTTATTTTTGATTGACCAGGTTTACGTTTATCCAGTTCGCCCTGGATATAGTCAAGGTCAACCTGTAAGCCGGCCGGGCATCCGTCAATAATTACACCAATGGCCTCGCCATGTGATTCGCCAAAAGTAGTTATCCTGAATAATTGCCCGAATGAATTGCCTGCCATAGTTTTAGATATGAGATGTTAGTATTTATAACCGTCATTGCGAGGAACGAAGCAATCGGGAACTATACAGGGCGAACCTGCTAATCGGGGATTGCTTCGTGCCTCGCAATGACGTGGTTTAATATTGCTTTTTAAGCTTTCGCCACTACTTCTTCCACTTCAAACCCTTGCTTTTCCAGATCATTCCAGAAAGCGGGATACGATTTATCAACTACCGGACCGTTCTCAAATTCCATTTGCGGAAGGATGAGTGCCAGCGGCGCAAAGGCCATAGCCATACGGTGGTCATGGTATGTATTGATGAAGATGTTATCCGGAATAAACTTGCCGCTGCAATCAAGCGTGTAAACTTCATCTTTTTCAATTAGTTTAACACCCATTTTACCAAGCTCGGTTTGCAGGGCCAGGATGCGGTCAGTTTCTTTGATCTTTAAAGTTTCCAAGCCTGTAAACGATGCTTCATGGTTAAGAGCCGCGCAAACAACAATGACAGTTTGTGCCAGATCGGGACATTCTTTCAGATCAAACTCGCGGCGCGAAATTGGCTTGTTCTCTTTCTTCAAATGAACACCGCCATCCGTGAACTGCGAAGTGATACCAAAGTTAGCCATGATCTCGGTGATCACGCTATCACCCTGTAAGCTATAAGGCGTAAGGCCTGTTAAAAACAGTTCGGCCTCATCAGCCAACGCGGCAATGGCGTACCAGTATGAGGCAGCGCTCCAGTCTGGTTCAACGTAGAGTGATGTTTTCGTAAATTCCTGGTTTGCAATTGCGATAACATTACCTACCCATGTATGCTTGATACCAGAAGTTTCCAGCATGGCCAAAGTCATTTCAACATAAGGACGTGAAGTTAACTCTCCCTCAATATGTAATTCGAGACCTAAAGGAAGTCGGGCTGCTATCAGTAACAAAGCTGTAATGTACTGGCTGCTAATATTGCCTTTGATACTGATCTTGCCGGTTTGCTGCTTAAAGCCACCTTTTAGTTTGATGGGAGGATAACCGTCATTATCCTCATAATCAATATTGGCACCCAGCACCCGCAATGCATCAACCAATATTCCTATCGGCCTTTCTTTCATGCGCTTGCTGCCGGTTAAGATAACCTCATCTTCCTGAATGGCATAGTAAGCCGTTAAAAAACGCATAGCCGTACCCGCCGGACCGATATCTACGATTTGAGATTTACAATTTTCGATTTCAGAATCAGAAGAAGCATCGCCTGCTAAAACCTCCTGGTTCTTGATTCCTGACTCTTGAGTCGCTCTCAAAATACCTGCCAGTAAAACAGCATCAGCGGCGTCAGATACGTTCTCTACCTTTACTTTGCCCTGGCTTAGCGCTTCGATGATAAGGGCACGGTTACACTCACTTTTTGAACCAGTGAGGTTAACCGTACCGTTAATGAGCTTGTTGTTTCTTTTAAGGATGATGTTATGCATCATTAAAATATTAGGCGTGTGTAAGTTTTTCTGCTGCCTGGCCTTGAGCTGCGTCGGCGTTCATTACTTCTGTTTGCCTGCGGATAGATTCGTTGTGAACCAATTCAAGCAGTTTTTCGGTAAACTCAGCGCTTAATTTTAATGCTTTACCATAGGTTGTGCGTTTTTGCAGGATCTCATCCCAACGGCCAACTTGTAAAATGGTAATGTTGTTATCTTTTTTGTACTGACCGATTTTTTCAGCGATCTGCATACGCTCAGCAATTTTCTGGATCACCAGGTCATCGATTTTGTCAATCTGGTTACGTAGTTCGGCCAGTTTATCGCTTACTTCAGAATTTTTAACTTCTGGTTTGCGTAAAGTTAAATGGTCGATAATATCAGCAAGGGCAGCAGGGGTAACCTGTTGTTTAGCATCAGTCCATGCTACGCTTGGATCAATGTGTGATTCGATCATTAAGCCTTGCATATCAAGGTCTAACGCTTTTTGTGAAATGTAGCCGATCAAATCACGGTTACCGGTGATGTGGCTTGGATCATTGATGATAGGCAGCTCGGGAGCTAAAGTTTTTAAGCTGATAGCAACATCCCACATTGGCTCGTTACGGAAAGCTGATTTTTCGTAAGATGAGAAACCACGGTGAATAGCAGCCAGTTTAGTGATGCCCGCGTTGTTGATGCGCTCTAAAGCACCAACCCATAATGAAAGATCAGGGTTTACAGGGTTTTTAACCATCACAGGAACGTCAACACCTTTTAATGCATCGGCAATTTCCTGAACAGTGAACGGGTTTGCAGTTGAACGTGCACCTACCCAAAGAATATCAACGCCTGCGGCAAGAGCTTCTTCAACGTGTTTTGCGGTAGCAACTTCAACGGCGGTTGGCAAGCCGGTTTCTTCTTTAGCGCGTTTTAACCACTCTAAACCAATGCTGCCAATACCTTCAAACTCACCCGGACGGGTACGTGGTTTCCAGATACCTGCACGTAGTGCCGAAATTTTACCTGTTTGGGCTAATAAATGTGCTGTGGCTACTAATTGCTCTTCTGTTTCAGCGCTGCAAGGGCCTGAAATCACCAGAGGTTCCTTACCTGTTTTAATCCAGGTGTTTAGCGGCTGTATGTTTAAATTTAGTTTCATCTTGTTTTTGTTTGTCCGGTGATAGCCGGGAATGTTAGTTAATAATTTTAATTATGTTAATTTTTTTGGTTTCTGTTTGATATAGCACCTTTATCTTATACGTTACGCCTGATATTGATATACTTGCGGATACTTCTTTCAGCGCGGTGTGGTTTTGGGGTAGTGTTTGGCTCATCGTCATGCCTTTCGTATTCGCCAAGGATGTTGAAGTTATGGGTATACTTAAGGATCTGCCTTATCGATGTATCATATTGCTTTTGTTCATCCCATTCAACGTCTACATAAAAATTGTACTCGTTGCGTTTACCCAAAATCGGCATCGACTGGATCTTGCTCATATTTACGCCTTCTTCGGCAAAAATATTGAGCACTTTGGCTAATGCACCAACTTTGTTACTCACCTGGAAACATAACGAAGCTTTGTTAGCAGGTTTCTTCTCAACATTATCATGCTGAGTCATGATCAGGAAGCGGGTGAAATTCCTTTTGTTTGATTCGATACGGCGTTCCAGCACATCCAAACCATAAAGCTGGGCTGCCAAAGCATTGGCTACGGCTACGGTGTCAGTTAATTGTTCATCCCTGATGCGTTTGGCACAAGCTGCAGTATCGCTGCTCTCCACAATTTTAAGGTGCGGGTATTCGTCAAAAAAATCAACACATTGGCGCAAAGCAATAGGGTGGGAGGTTACATATTTAATGTCTTCAAACTTTACACCCGGCAAAGCCATCAGGTGCAGTTGGATAGGCAGGTAAATTTCGCCAACCACTGGGAAGCCGTAATCAAGCAGCAGTGTGTAGTTGGGCAGGATACTACCCGCAATGCTGTTTTCGATAGCCATTACCACATAATCAGCTTCACGTTTCTTTAAGCTTTCAAATGTTTGCTTAAAAGAGTTGCATTCAATGGTTTCAATATTCTCACCAAAATATTTGATCGCGGCCTCTTCGTGAAAAGAAGCGCGGATCCCCTGAATTGCAACTTTTGGTCTTTCTATTTTCATAAACCCTGTTAAAGCAAAAAGTCCCGGCTTATGGGCCGGGACTTTTTAGTTTCTTTATATGTTTGTTTAGTACATATTAGTCCCGGCTCTCACTGTTGAAGTAAAAGTAGTAACCAAAAAAATATGCACCTGTTAATTTCATTTGTTGTTTTTTTATTACGACGTAAATGTACGGTAAAAAAAGAGTTTGTCAATAGAAAATTTTATTTTTTATAAAAAAAGAATAGTCAACCAAATTTAATTTGGATAGACAGCCATTTTTATCTTGCGCTAAAAGAAGCAAACCTTTTATTTGTGATAATTTTAGGCGTTTTGGGGAATTTTTCGAGCAACGTTATTCCATCAAGTAAATTAGCAGGTTGAATAAATTCACCATTCTTAAATATTATTTTAACATTACCTACTGATCCTTTACCGCCAAGAGCGTAGGAAATTTCTTTTATATCTGCTTTATCATATACAACAATATGCTGTTCGTCGTATCCATATGAAAATTGGCTTTTCCCCTTCGATATCTGTAAATATTGGTGCCTCCCCTTCATAGTTGTTGCAGTGATATAGCCAATAAATACTCCCAACGTTATGATCACTGTTAAAATTACACTCACAGGCATAGCTTTCTCTTTTCCAATAGCTGTAAAAAACAGCACGCTGAAAAGAAATAACAAGTAAACTGAAATCACTAACCCAATCGCGAATATCTTGGCGGAGTTAAACCGGTATATAAAATCGTTAGTTATAAAGTGAGGCTTGTTCCCAATGTTAAAGAAGTGTTTTTCGAATAAACTTAAATCGAGCGTTTGATTAAAAAAATCTGTAACTAAACCGCAGGCTTCATCAATAGTTTTTGCGTGGTACTCATATAAATGATTATCCCTGTCGAGATAATAAATACAAAATTTACCATTGAAATACAGCCCAAGTTTAAGGTAGTTTAGGTCATCGTCCTGAATGGTAACTGAAGGCCCGGTTAATTGAATATCTATAAGTGCTCTTTCAGCATCCCAGGGGAAGTCTTTTATAGACTGAATCGTTTCATCTAAATCACGAGGCTGCTCGTCAGAAAATTCGCCTTTTTCGTAAGTGTTGTGCTGAAGTTTGGATATTAATTGTAGCATTGGCTTAGGTTATTAAGACCGATGCTAATATAGAATTGTTACGCTGCAGTTTCGTGTTTTTTATGTGCCTCTTCCATTTCCCTATATTCCCGTTGCAGTACGCGCGCAGTTTGGGTGCTGCCATCATGGCTCCATCCTGGTGGGTGAATAAAATAACCGATTTTTGATTTAAGATCGGGGGCATTTTTTACATCATGCAGCAATGCTTTCCATTCATGAAATAAAACGTTCACCGGCCCCATATCTTCAGGTTGTTTGGTTAAGCCGTATTTAACAGGCTCGGGTAAATCTTCATCACGAAAAGTACCAAACAACCTATCCCATATAATAAGCACCATGCCCATATTTTTATCAAGATAAGGAATGTTGGATGCATGGTGCACCCGGTGATGCGCAGGGGTTACAAAAATCCATCCATACCATTTTGGCAGCGGAATTTTGTACTGTGTATGTACCAGGTTGCCGTAAAGCTGGGTAATTAAATAAGCATATAAAATATCTAAAGCATTAAAGCCCATTACTGCCAGCGGCAGGTAAAAGAATACCCTATAAAGCGGTTCAAAAACCGTAGATCTGAAACCTGTTGTGAAATTGAAATGCTCGGACGAGTGATGGGTAACATGCATAGCCCAAAACATGCGGCAATAATGCCCGGTATAATGAAGTACCCAGTATAAAAAATCCTGAACTATGACTAATACAAACCAATACCAAAAGATATTCTGAATTTGAAAAAGCCTGTAGTGCTGGTACGTGTAATCCAATATGAAAAATGTAAACACCTTAACGCAAAAGTTGGTAACAACGGCAAGCGAAGTAAGGTAAATATTGGTAAGCGTATCGCGGGTTTCGTAGTACTTGCGGTCTTCCCGGTAGCTTAAAGCCATTTCAACGAGTGTTAAAACAACCAATAAGCCAATCAAAACCAGGGCGGCCTCTTTGCGCGAATCTAATTGCTGAAGCATGTTACAAGCTGATGTAATATCTTAAACTATCGCAAAGTTCGTTGGCTGTACACACATTATCAATACTAAACTCACCTATATGTGTCAATAAGGTGCAATTAATTTCGTCTCCCACGTTCTTTTTATCCTTTTTCATGTTCAGGAGCAACTCGTCAAAGCTTTTTTCCTTAATCGTATATTTTGGGTAAAGATCGGTCAATACCTTAACAATTTCATGAAGTTCGTCTGAAGGCAACCCCATTTTTTTGTGGGCGAGATATGATTCGCAGATCATGCCGATGGCAACCGCCTCACCGTGTGAAAGGCTGTCTTTGTCATGAAGTAATGAATATGTCTCAACAGCATGACCAATAGTATGGCCAAAATTAAGCGCCTTACGGATACCTTTCTCGTGGGGATCTTTGATGGTAATTTCGTTCTTGATCTCTACCGAACGATGGACAAGCTCAACAGATGGGTTTTTGAGGTCGCTGTTTTTAAGTTTGTTCCAATACTCAGAGTCGACAATTAAACCATGTTTAAGCATTTCGGCCAGGCCTGAAAGGATTTGGCGCGGCGGAAGGCTTTGTAAAAACTCATGGGCTATAAATACGGCCTTAGGCATGGTGAATGTACCGATAATGTTTTTGATGCCATCAACGTCGATACCTGTTTTGCCGCCAACGGATGCGTCAACCTGCGAAAGCAGGGTAGTGGGCACCTGCACAAAATCTATCCCTCGTTTGTAGGTAGATGCAGCAAAGCCTCCCATATCTGTAATAACACCGCCACCAAGATTGATCATGAGGCTTTTACGGTCGGCGCCAAAATCAATCAGCATTTTCCAAACACCTATGCAGAAATCAATGTTCTTGCTTTCTTCGCCCGATGATATCTCGATCAGATCGTAATTGTTAAACTCCGTTAATTTGCTTGTAAGTAACGGCAGGCAGTGCTCGCCTGTATTTTCGTCAGTTAAAATAAAAAACTTTGAGTAGTTGCCTTTTTTAACAAAATCAACTAACTCATTAAGGCTATTGTCAAAATAAACCGAGTAATTATCGCTTAGAATAGTGTTCATTATTATATTACTATAATTTTATTCCCATCAAACTCAACCGTATCGCCCCTTTTTACCTTAAGGCGTTTACGGTAGTCAATCGCGCCGTTATATTTCACGAGACCCTCAGTTACAACTATTTGCGCCTCGCCGCCGGTTTGTACTAAGTTCGCAGCTTTGAGTAGCTGGATCATTGGGATGAAATCCCCTTCTAACTTAAATTCGATCATGGGATGGCAAAAATAAACTATTCATGCAATTATGAGTTATCATTTTATAATTTTGCAGATGACCTCTAACGAAACTAACAATAATCAAGGACGAAATACGCCCTCGTTCGAAAATACAGAAATAGCTTTTCGCCATTCATCCAATACTGATCTGAACCGCGCTTACTGGCTGTTCAGGATGATCAACGTTAACTTTTTAGTAAAGATAGGCCCCCCGGTCACCAATTTTGCTATGAAGATCGGTTTACCTATAAAGGGAATTATCAAAGCTACGATATTTAAGCATTTTTGCGGCGGCGAAACTATTGCCGAATGTGATAATACCATTAAAAACCTTTATAGCGGCAGGGTAGGTACTATATTAGATTATTCGGTAGAAGGAGAAGAAGAAGAAACCGTATTTGATAATACCCGCGACGAGATCATTCTTACCATTGAGCGTGCCGCTAAAGATAAAGCAATCCCGCTTACTGTTTTTAAAGTAACAGGTGTAGGGCGTTTTGGTCTGCTCGAAAAACTTGATGCCCGTCTTAAATTAAATGATACAGAGGAAGAGGAGTGGAGGAGAGTTCAAAACCGCGTGTTATCCATCTGCGATAAAGCTCATAAAAGCAACGTGCCTGTAATGATTGATGCGGAAGAAAGCTGGATCCAGGATACTATCGATCTGCTTGCCCTCACCATGATGACGCAGTTTAATAAGCAAAAGCCTATTGTATATAATACCTATCAAATGTACAGGCACGATAAGCTGGCATCGTTACTAAATGACCACTCCATTGCTCAAGAAGAGGGTTTTATTTTAGGAGCGAAAATCGTACGTGGCGCTTACATGGAAAAGGAGCGTAAAAGAGCCGAAGAAAAGGGATATCCATCTCCAATTCAGCCTGATAAAAAATCGGCCGACCTTGATTATGATTCTGCGCTTGATTATTGTACAAGCCATATCGACCAAATAGCATTTATTGCAGGCACTCATAATGAAGAAAGCTGCCGCCTGCTGGCCGAGTTACTGGATAATAAAAGCATCGATCATAAGCATCCGCATGTTTATTTCTCGCAATTATTGGGCATGAGTGACAACCTGAGCTTTAACCTTGCCGATGCTGATTACAATGTAGCTAAATACGTGCCTTACGGACCGGTAAAGGCAGTGCTTCCGTATTTGTTTCGCAGGGCTCAGGAAAATACGGCTATAGCCGGACAAATGAGCCGCGAGCTAGGCTTAATAACCAAAGAAAGAAAGCGCCGAAGCGCTTAATTTGTAAAGACCAGTAAAAGGGAGCATTTATTAAACTAAATGCTCCCTTTTTGCAAATAGCTGTATCGTATCGGGCGCAGTCATCAAAAAGGTTTGAATGCCCAGTTTTTTGGCAGCTTCTAAATGCTGGGGGCTGTCATCAATAAAAAGGGTCTCCTCAGGGTTTAAATTATTCTCTTTCAATACCTGCTCAAAAATAGCCCGTTCTGGTTTACGTTTGCCGGTAAGGTGTGAGTAGTATGTTTTTTCGAAAAGGTGATCGTTACCATCAAAACCAAAATCTGCTTTAAGATAATTCATTATATGATCGTAATGGATAGCGTTGATGTTGCTGAGTAAAAAAGTGCGGTATTTGTGTTTTAGTTTTAACAGCAAATCATGGTTACCTTCGGCAATGCCAACTAAAATACTGTTCCATGCACCATCAATTTGGTCATCAGTGAGAGATGGATTGCTGGTTTTTTTCCTGACGTAATCCCTAAACTGAGCTGCTGTAACTTCACCGCGATCAAATTTGTCAAAAATTTCATCCTGGGTTTTGTGACCGAAAAACGTTTCAGGGTTGCTTATACCTAATTGATTCCATGCTTGTTGTACACTGGTGAAGCTGAGGCTGAAAATAACGTTACCGTAATCGAAGATGATATTTTTAATATTTTCCATAAAAAGAGTTTGAGATATGGCCGCAAATATGTAAAATTGCACCCGCAAACAAAAACAAAATAACCGCGCCTATAGCTCAGTCGGTTAGAGTAGAAGACTCATAATCTTTTGGTCCCTGGTTCGAGCCCAGGTGGGCGCACAAAATGGCATTTCTGCCAGTGTAACAACCCTCTAAGTCATTGATTTAGAGGGTTTTTTATTTTATTCGAATCCTTTTCAGTCCTTACGAATGCACGTGGTGAAACACCAATCCGGACCCCCGAAATAAGTTTTTACTTTTGGGGCCGAGAATGATGTAAGGAACTTATTTACAGTTATTTAGGTGTTTGAACTAAAGACTCAAAAGCACTAAAAAGGGCTACTCATAATTTGTTCCCGGCCCATTCCTGGCCCCTGAAAAATGACCTTTTCGGGATGTAATTAATCATTTATTCACTTAAAAACTGTAAAAAGATGAAAACATCGCAGTCATTTGGTGTGCATTTCACCATCAAAAAAGAAAGGGCAAAGGATGGCGTAACCAACGTTTACGTATCCATTACCGTTAACAAAGAGCGCATCCGTTTCGCGCTGAAACATCAGGTCAAGATCGACAATTGGGATGCCGGCCGCGGCGGTCTAAAGGTCAAAGTTACGGAAGCCAAAGAGACCAATGCGTACCTGGAGCAGGTCAAATTCACGATCACAACCTATTACCAGCAATTACAGATCGCGGGGAAAGAAGTTACCGCGCAATTGCTGAAATCCATGTTCCTCGGTGAACAAACTGAGGAAACTTACTCCCTGAGCAAACTGATGGATTACCATTACGAGACCGCTTCAGCCGCCCTGACCTGGAGTACGCTGAAACATTATGCGGTAACCCGCCGATACCTGGAAAAATTCCTAAAAGAAAAGCGGAACACGACTGACGTAAAGATCAATGAGATCGACTATAAGTTCATTATTGATTTTGAAACCTATTTGCGGAACCACAAGCCTAAAGACCATCAAAGGCCGATTAATAACAACGGCGTAATGAAACACCTGATCCGCCTGCGTAAGATGACGACGCTTGCGCTAAAATTGACCTGGATATCACGCGACCCTTTCAAAAATTATAAGTTCCGTTACAAAAAGGTCGAAACCGCATTTCTTAATCAGAAAGAGCTTAACTCCATACAGGAGAAGGATTTTGCAGTAGACCGTTTGAATTTAGTACGCGACCTTTTTGTGTTCAGTTGCTATACCGGCCTCTCCTATATAGACCTAATGAATCTGAAAGATTCCAATATTACGGCCGGCGAAGACGGTGCGCAATGGATCAAGTTGTTCCGCCAGAAAAGTAATGAGCCTACCAATATTCCTATACTTCCTGTGGCACAGCAAATACTGGAGCGGTACAACATTTCAGACCGGGCCGAGATCACCGGCACGCTATTCCCTAATTTATCCAATCAAAAAGTAAACAGTTATCTGAAAGAGATCGGTTTCATGAACCAGATCAAAAAGGCACTCACCTTCGGTGTTGCGCGTCACACATTTGCGACCACTGTAACCCTTTCCAATAATGTTCCGATAGAAACAGTGAGCAAAATGATGGGCCATACAAAGATCGCGACCACACAGATCTATGCAAGGGTGCTCCTTAAAAAAATCAGCGATGACATGGGACAACTTAAAAAGATAATTGAGAACAATCAGGCAGATGTTAAACAGAAATAATTAATGATCTAAATTATGGCAACTCCAGATAAATTAATAGAATTATTGACCGGCAAAGTTTTTAAAGTTCGTAACCAAACCGTAGTATTTGATTTCGATGCTGCCGCATTATATGAGGTGAACATCGCAGTTCTCCATAAAACGGTAACCAAAAACTCAAAGCGTTTTCCAGCTGATTTCATGTTCTGGCTCACCTCTGATGAGTGGAAAGAAATTGCTGAGAAAATTTCGCCCGGTCTGTTTATCACAAAACGTTTGCCGCCTTTGGCATTCACCAACAGCGGGCTGTTCATGCTTTCCGGTGTATTAAAAGGACCACGTGCGGCCCAGATTAGCGTTCTGATCATCGAACAGCTCTTTTCTTATAAAAATATTATTTAAAGGCCTTGGGATAGTGCAATCAATGATTGCGCTATCCCTTTTCCAAATAAAAAAAATTACAAGTTCTCTTTTTGTGAACTTTTACCTAAATTTGCTTAAAGATGAAAATTCATCTGATTAAAAAACAAACGTTGCTGGATTTTGCATTCCGGTATCCGGGAAGCCGGGTGCCTCTTGGAGATTGGACCGCGAAACTGAAATTTGCTGATTGGGAACAGCCAGCTGATATAAATTACACTTTTAACACAGCTGACCTTTTGGGAAAAAGCAGTAATAGAATCGTGTTCGATATCGGCGGCAATAATTACCGGATGATCTGCAAATATTTATTCGGCGCGGTGCAGGTTCACTTATTTGTTTGCTGGATCGGTACCCATGCAGATTATGATAAGATCTGCAAACAAGGTTTACAGTACACCATTAATATATATTGAAGATGGAAGCAATAAAATTAAAATATACAATTATCAAATCAAGGGATCAATACGATACCTATTGCAGGGTTTTGGAGGAACTAGTAAGTTCAGAAATCGATGATGCTGTTCAGGACGAGATCGATTTGCTTACCTTATTGATCGAAACATTCGATGAAGCTCACCGTACCTTTACCGAACTCGACCCGATAGCTTTGTTACGCTCATTCATGGCAGAACATGATTTAAGGCCGCAGCAATTGGTTGCACTATTAGGGGTAAGTAAAGGGTATGTATCTGATATCTTAAATTATAAAAAAGGCTTATCAAAAGAAGTGATCCGAAAACTTGCAACTCATTTCAAAGTCAGACAAGAAGCTTTTAACCGGCCTTATAAACTTAAAATACCCGAAGACCAACTGAAATTAAATTCAGAAAATATAACTAAAGTATCAACACAACAACTAGCTAGGCATTAAGAAGACTTAATAATGGGAACACAAAAGCAAAATATCACCTCGTTTGAAGAAGTACGTGATCAATTTATCGGTCCGGAAGGATCACCTGAGCGTAAGCGTTATGATAGCGGAATTGAACTGTTCATGGTCGGCGTTACCATTGCACAGGCAAGAGAAGCGCAGGGATTGACAGAGGAACAACTGGCTAAGAAGTGCGGTATTACCAAAGCGCTCATCAGCAAAGCCGAACTGGACGCTGAGAATGTAAAAATTTCAGTCCTCCAGAATATAATAGAAAACGGTCTTGGCGGACGGTTACAGTTGTCTGTACAGATTTAATTGAATTTTGTCTCAGCAATTTAACAGGATTCGACAAGGAGTTTTCAATCGCTGATAAAAATCAACATAGCAAGTACCTAGCCGGAGTTAATTCAGGAATTGTCAATAAATCAAATCGCAACAGTAAATCATTCATCTCAGCTACAAATAAGGATATCGACATTGTTTGAGGATTGAGATCCATATGTTCATTTTTTGCCTGAATATGGACACGTACAGGAAATGTGTCCATTTAATGTCTTAACATGACAGGGATGTGTGAATATGCTTTTGTATGTAAAACGTGGCCAGATCGATGGATGAAAACTGTAAATACCCAGCTTGCCGCAGCAGGGTGACCAGTTGACCACGATGGTATGTAGAATGGTTAATGCTATGGGCAAATGTTTGGTAATATGGCATGTCCCCGATATTACCGTTGGGATAGATAAAAATAACCGGCTTGTCGAAGTCCTCTTCCGGATGGCCTTTGACAAATGCTTCCAGCCCATCAGAGGCCGCTTTCCAGATGCCTATTAATTCGCTTCTGGTACCGGTAAAAGTTGCCGAGAGGTAAACAGGGTCTACTGCCTTGTTCCAAAAGTCTATCCAGATCTTTTCAGCGCTTGCTATATGCACAGCGGTTAGTTTGACACTGCAAAAGCTGCTGATATTAACCTGTTCCCATTGCTCATCAGTGATCTGGCTTAGCCAGTCAATTGCCTTTTGATCGGCCCAGCTATTGTAAGCTGCGAGATCAGTAAAATATTGTTTTAACATGGCTTATTTTTTAGGCCTGCGCTAAAGTGGCAAGGAGTTCAGGTAATGTAGTAAGGCCCCAGTGTTCAACGTATCTGCCGTCTTTTACCCGTACAATATCGATCACATCAATGCTGATCGATTTGCCGGTCGCAGGCACACCTAACAACACGCCTGTTTGCGTACCACTAATTGTCTTTCGTGTGGTGACCATATCACCTTCAGCCACCTGGGCATGGATCGTTACTTTTAGATTTGAGATTGCCGGACGTAACACTTCGTTAAAAAACCAGATCATACCTTGTGGGCCGTTATCCATACTGGCCGGGGCCGAGCGGTTTACAAAATTCCGGTCCATTAGTGTGTTGAAGCTGTCGGCATTTCCCTGTTCGATCACTTCTTTGTTAAAGCGACGTACTACTGCTTTATTGTTTTCTATCATCGTTTCCATTTTATGTTGTTTTGATGATACAAAAGTACCGGCCGGAAGCAGGTGCCGGTTAGGGCCAGACGTTCAGGTGTTATGGCACAACGTTCAACTGTTGCTGCTGATAATCGCTGGGGGTGTTACCGAAATGGTTACGGAAAGCCTGCGAAAAACTGGAATGGTTTTGATAGCCAACCTTCAGATAAACGCCGGACGGGCTTTCTTCTGACGATCTGAGCAATTCGGCGGCCATTTCCAGTTTCCTGGTGAGCAGCCATTTTTGAGGGGTTGTATGATATATCTCGCTAAACCGTCTTTTAAAGGTTGAGGTGCTCATATGGCAAAGGAAAGCCATTTCGTCTACCGTTATTAGCTGACCAACGTGACTTTCCACCACTTTTTGATCTGCAGTTGCTCCCTGTCCTTTGTAATGATCTGTATAGCCCGGAACCGCCCGGGATCGGAATGTAAAAGATATAAGAGCAGTTCTTCTAGTTTGAGTACCCTTACTGCAGCCGGTACCTTACTTTCCGTATTTATTAATGCCTGCATCGAGGCGATAAACTGTATAATGAAATTATCCTGTTTAAAAATGAGGAAGGGCTGTTTGCCCCTTAATGGTGTAACGCTTTGCAGTAAATGATCATACTTGATCAGGAACCGGTTAAACAACTCGTTACTGAAGTAAAACAGGATGCTGCTGAACTGCTGCCCGCCCGTTAAAAGCTCGGAAGTGAGCACGTTCCCGGTCGACAATACCACCAGTTCACCGGCATTTACTACGGCCGTCGCATCCGGGTAAACAACGGTCTTGGTGCCGCTTACCAGCAGGTTGATCATATTCTGATTTAAGACGATCCTGTTCTTAACGGAATCCTGGCCAGAGGTGTAGCAACGGATCACAACTTCATCTGGCCTGGCAGGACAACCGTCTAAGATATCATCGGGTAAATAATATGTATTCATAATGCCGCCACCTTTTCATAACGTTCCCGGGAAGCTTTGATCTCGGGCATATTGGTATTGGCCCAGTCGTACAGGTGCATCAATGGCGTCACCAGGCTTTCACCTAGCGGCGTTAAGGCATACTCCACCTTAGGCGGGATCTGGGCGTACATCTTCCGCGTTAACAACCCGTCTGCTTCCAGCATTTTTAAAGTCACAGTGAGCATTTTTTGGGATATACCATCGATTAGCTGGTGCAGTTCGTTAAAGCGCAGCGTGCCGTGGTCAGAAAGCATAATGACGGTCAGCATCGACCATTTATCACCCACGCGGTTCAAAACATCTTTCACCGGGCAGTTGTCACGGTCACTCTCACATTTTCTTAAAATTTCTTTTTTCATATCCGCCTCATTTTCAACAACAGTTACTTATAAGTAAGTGTCTGACTTCCAAGTGCCTTCTTGTTTTAGAACGATCCACCCCTTAGCTTTGACTTACTTATAGTAAGTTAATCAACAAAAGTAATAAAAGGAAATCATGGATTTAGAATTGAAAGAAAAAAGAGCGTTGGTCACCGGTTCCAGTGCCGGTCTGGGTGAAGCGATCGCACGCTTAATGGCTGCCGAAGGTGCCGAGGTGATTGTTCATGGCCGTAACGAGGAACGTGCAGCAGCGGTAGCAAAAAGCATTAATGATACCGGTGGGCGGGCCATTTATGTTTTGGGGGATCTTTCAACCGACGAAGGTGCGGACGCCGTCGCAAACGGTGCTTTAACAGGCGGACCGATAGATATACTAGTGAATAACGCCGGCGCTTACACGCCAAGGCCATGGCTGCAGGTGAGTGTGGACGACTGGCGTGATAGCTACAATGTGAATGTACTTGCGTATGTACGCATGATACACCGTGTGCTGCCCGCCATGAAAACCCTGGGCTGGGGACGTATGATACAGATCGGTTCTTCGGGCGGTATTGAGCCATTTGCCCTACAGCCCGATTATTTGGCAGCAACCGCTGCACGTCATAACCTGACCGTATCGCTGGCCCGTGAGCTAAAAGGCACTGGCATCACTTCTAACACCATTGCGCCGGGACCAATGCTGGTAGAGAACACAAAGAATATGTTACTAAATATGGCTGGTCAGTTCGGCTGGGGTGACAATTGGGCCGACATTGAACGCAATGCGGTTGAACAATTTGTGCAAAACGATGTGGGGCGTTTTGGCAAACCGGAGGAAGTTGCAGCTGCGGTAGCCTACTTATCCAGCCCCATGGCCGATTATGTGACCGGTGCATTGCTGCGTGTCGATGGCGGGCATACCAGATCTGTTTAATCTCTTAACGTATTATTATGAGCAACAAAATCAGAAACATTACCGGCTGGACACTTAGCGGAATTATCCTGCTACTGATGGCCGCCTCGGCCATCGATAAGATCAGCGGCAGTGCGCATTCATTAGAAATGACGAGTTCCTTTGGCATCACACCGGCAACATACCGCTTGCTTGGCATCATAGAGCTAACATTGGTCATTCTTTTTATGATTCCAAGAACGGGCGTAATGGGATTGCTGCTGTTATCATCTTACCTTGGTGGCGCGATCGCCACCCATTTGCAGCATGGGCAAAGCATTATTTTCCCGGCAACTATCGAAGCGCTGATATGGATTGCCGCACTGATTCGTTTCCCGCATATACAGCAACGGTTATGAATTGAAAAAATAAATCGCCCCATATAATCTGGATAATGCATTGCCCGATTACAAAACCTTTAAAAAATATCTTAAACTCTTCAACTACCTGAACTTATTTCCGGCACAGGCCCACGACCTTTGTTGTATGGAAAACAACCAAAACATCGAAGCGACCATTCTCACTTACACAAGTGCATGGAATGAGACCGAGCGGGAAGCTATACTGGAAAAGATCAGCAAATGTTGGGCACCGGAGGGTACTTACACCGACCGCTTAACGGATACCATTACCGGACCAAACGCGATCACCGACCTGATCATTAGTTCGTATGGACAAATGGGGCCAAGAACGTTTCAGGTGCTGGCAGAACCGCAGGTACATCATCAAAGCGGACGATTCCACTGGCTGGCCATTAAACCAGAGGGATACCCGGTTGAAGGCATGGATTATTTTGAATTTGACAGCGAGAACCGCATCACCCGTATTGTAGGCTTTTTTTAAACAGGATATCATGAAATTAACATTGCCAAATATAGAACCGGGTCAAGGGCCCGTGTTGATGCTGAACATGATCAAATTCCGGGACAAAAAAGTCTACTTCGAACAGTATATACCTGCATTTAACGAAGTAGTACAACAACTGGGTATTGAAGGTGTCACCGTAAAACTGGTGAGCGAAGTCGTTGCCAACATCATGGCCGACGAAGATGAACAATGGGATGAGATCGTAGTAGTAGAATATCCTAGTGCAGAAGCGTTCTTAACCATTGCGCAAAGCGAACTTTATCACCAAATAGCTAATCCGCTTCGTGAGGCCGGGACAGCGGAATTGAAATTGTTCATGACACGCAAAATTGACTTTTAAAGGTTATACTTGCTTACATGTCTGAATTAATTCTGTCCAATTTCGCCTTACATATAGCACTTGCTCCTGACGAACAGGAGCAAGTGCTTGCCTTGTTACAACGTAAGACAATTACCAAACGCAGCCTACTGTTGCGCCCCGGCGAGATCGAACGACATATTTATTTTGTTAACGAAGGCTGCCTGCGCATGTACCATACAGATAAGGACGGTCAGGAACACAACCTATGCTTTTACCCCTCGAACTGGTGGGCCTGCGACATTGTGAGTTTTTTTAAAGCGAAGCCCGCCACCAATTCCATCCAGGCATTGGAAGACACGGAGGTGTGTTACTTTAGTTTGTCAGCGCTCGAACGATTATTTACCGAGTTGCCCAGGTTTGAGCGTTTTTTTCGCATTCTCACACAAAACGGGTTTGATATGTTTCAGCGGCGGGTAACGTCCAACCTGTCAAAAACCGCCGAGCAGCGTTACCGCGAATTCCGCAGGCATTACCCAGGACTCGAACAGCGCATTTCTCAAAAGCATATTGCCAGCTATTTGGGAATAACCGCGGCTTTTCTCAGCATGATGCGCAAAGAAAAGGATCTGTGATCTACACCTCATTTGCCCTTAAAGAACGCTGTCAAATTTAGTTTAACTGATCGCGACGGAACTGCACAAGCGAGACACTGGTGCGCTGCTTGAATAGTTTATTGAATGATTGCGGATGCTCAAAATCCAGGTTGTAAGCGGTCTCTGCTGCGGTCAGGGTTGTCTGGTTCAATAGCAGTTTTGCTTTCTCTATCAGCGCCAATGATATTGAATGATTGCGGATGCTCAAAATCCAGGTTGTAAGCGGTCTCTGCTGCGGTCAGGGTTGTCTGGTTCAATAGCAGTTTTGCTTTCTCTATCAGCGCCAATGAGGTATTGCATATCCCAGGCTGAAATGATATAGGCAATATGTTGGTCCCTATCCTGTGAACCATTTTCGAGAAAGATCTCGGAGGGCAGTTCGGAATCGAATGTAAATTTTAGTGTCCTAGAAACCAATAAGAGGTCACGATATGCGACCTCTTATTGTGTTTATAGTTATCAGGTCATCTACAATGCCTTTTTAAAGCAAATACTATCAGGCAGATCTACGTATGGTTCATAATTAGGGATAAGCTGATAACCAGCTCTGGGATATAGCCCTAATGCCTCAGTTTGTTTGCCGCCGGTTTCCAATACCACCTCGCTGAAACCTAATTCCCGAGCCCAATTTTCCAACTCATTCAAGATCAATTTACTTATGCTGTTTCCGCGAGCTTCAGGCCTTACAAACATCCGTTTAACCTCAATCGTTGATGGATCATACTGTTTAAAGCACCCGCAACCGGCAGGAGCACTATTCAGATAGGCAATGATTACAGTGTTATTTTCTTCTATAAGGTTATAATTATCGTAAATGTCCATCATCTCACCATTACGGATGCGGAGGTCATGGTCAAGTTCAGCAACTAAAGTTTTGAAGTCAGTGTCGTTGCTGTTGGTTCTTTTAAGTTGCGTTAAACTCATTGCGTAAAACTAGCAAATGGTTGCTACGTTATATTCTTCAAGCCATAAATTTCCTTTAACTGATCCAGGATGAATTGCGCTGCCTATTTGCTATTTGCAACACAACGTTTTCAGTCCTCCTGGGTACACCTCCCGAGGGCGCATACTTTAAAACCAATGAATAGACTGCTCACCATTTTCTGCGCTTTCGCATTCTACGAGCTTAATTCATCAGTTGCCAGGTAGATCCGTGATTGTTTTTTTCCGCTAGTTTTTGGGTAGGGATCAGTTGAAAGACGCCCTGAACTCTATGGGAGATTTACTTGTCTTGGCTTTAAATAATTTGCTGAACGATTGCAAATGCTCAAAGCCCAGCCCATAGGCGATCTCGCTGACCGATAATTCGGTGGTCGACAATTTCTCTTTGGCTTTTTCGATCAGTTTATCATGTATGTGCTGCTGCGTGTTCTGACCGGTGAGGACTTTGAGCAGGCTGCTTAAATATTTAGGCGAAAGATTCAATGCATCTGCCAAATAAGCCACACTAGGTAATCCTTTTGATAAGAGATCATCACTGTTGAAGTATTTAGCCAGTAAGTTTTCCACCTGTTCCAGTATCTGGTGATTAGATTTCTCGCGGGTAATGAATTGGCGATGATAGTAGCGGTCGGCATAATTCAGCAGCGCTTCTATGTGCGAAATAATAATGCTTTTGCTGAACCGGTCAATATTGCCCTGGTACTCTTTAAATATATTTTGAATAAGACTGTTGATCGTCGTCTCTTCCTTCTCAGAAAGGAACAAAGACTCGTTTAAAGAATAGTCCCAGAAATCATATTGCCGGATCGTTTTGGCCAATCCCGTATTCCATATAAAATCAGGATGGATGTAGATCGCCCATCCGGATTTTTCCGTCTTCTTACTTTTGTCGTTCACATCAATATTCAGCACCTGGTTGGGCGACATAAAAGACATAATGCCATCGTTAAAATCAAAAGGACGCTGCCCGTACTGTACTTTAAAATTGACCATGCGTTTTACAGCAATCGAATAAAAATCCATCGCCATGTTCATTGGCTCCAACACTTCCCGGTGTGGCACTGTCGCAACATCTACCACGCTGATGAGCGGATGAAGCGGTGCCGGTATGCCCACGAAGTGATGAAATTCTGCGATCGATTTAAAATGCTTCATACAGGTAATCTTTAGCTTTTAACATCCAAAACCAGTCTGCCGCGTACATGCCAGGTGGCAATCTGGCGGTGCGCCTCAGCAACTTCTTCCAAAGGAAACACTTTATTGATCAAAACCTGCACTTTACCGGCATCAATTAATTCAGCCATTTCTGACAGCCATTCCTGTTTAGGTTCGTTTGGCGCTAGCGATACTTTAACATCTTTAGTTTGGGCAGCTTCCGTCAATTCATCATTGAAGGGAAAGTCGGTATTGACACTTACGAATATACCACCTTCCTTTAATACGCTGATAGCTTTTATCCGCTCACCGTTGTTCCGGATCGGCGAAGCATCCAGCACAACATCTATACCATGCAGCAATTCTTCAAAGCGCTGCGTCTTGTAATCGATTACTTCATCGGCGCCCAATTGCTTTACGTATTCCACGTTATCAGTAGATGCCATGCCGATTACATATGCGCCCTTTGCTTTGGCAAACTGAACCGCAAAACCACCTACACCGCCTGAAGCACCCTGGATAAATATGCGCTGATCCGGCTTTAGATTGCCATGCCCAAACACACCTGTCCATGCGGTAAGGGCTGCCAACGGTACACCGGCGGCCTGCGTAAAGTCGAGGCTTTGCGGCTTAATGGCAAATTGACTTGCCTTACCTACGCAATACTCCGCATAACTTCCGTCACCGGGAAAGTTTGGAACGCCGTAAACATGATCGCCTGCTTTAAGGAAAATTACATCGCTGCCGGTTTCGACAACAATACCTCCAGCATCCCAGCCTAAGGTCATGGGTAATTTTAAAAACGAACGAAGGTTCTCGTTGTCGCCCTGCCTGATCACCGCGTCTACCGGGTTTACGCCACTGGCAAACACTTCGACTAAAATTTCGTCTGATGCAGGAACGGGACGCGCTATATCTTCCATCTTCATGACCTCTGGTCCACCAAATTCATTAATCCTAACTGCTTTCATGGTATGTTAAATTTAAGATTCAAAGGTCAGCACAATCGACGAGCAGCTTTTAGCTGAAATACGCTTTCTGTTAGTCAAAAATCCCAAGGCCTGAAATGACAACCGGCTTTAAGCGTGGAAAAAAATAGCTTTAGCTAATTTGAAAGATAAATGTTTGATTTGCTTAGCTAAACAATATCATCGGCATGAACGAGCTTGAGACTTACATCCATCACCATTTCGGCATCAGCCCCGATGACTGTCAGCGCGTGAGCGGATTATTTAAGATGGAGACTCTGGAGAAAGGAAGCTATTGGTTAAGAACAGGTAAGTTCTGCAATAAGCTCAGTTTTATAGAAAGCGGTATTATGAGGGTATACGTTAATTTGCCCGAGAAAGAAGTAACCCAATGGATAGGCACAGCTGGCTATTTTATCACGGACGTACACGGTTTTATGTTTCGGAACACATCGAGATTTAATATGCAGGCACTGACCGAGATGCGTTTGTTTACTATTGATTACGAAGGATACCTGATGATGGGAAAGTTGGTACCCAAATGGCATGAGTTTGAAAAATTGTTCATGGGCAAGTGTTTTGTCATGCTGGAGAGCCGCATATTCGATTTTATTTCTATGACCGCCGAGGAACGTTACCAGCAACTATTCGATCAGAACCGTGAACTTTTTAACCAAGTACCCTTGCAATACCTGGCTTCCATGCTGGGGATGACACCGGAGACGTTTAGCCGGATACGCAGAAAAATGGTTTCTTGATTTTTGTCAAGAGCAAACGGGCTGTTTAGCGCCTACGTTTGACCTAACAAAAACAAAATCATGAATCAGGAAAAAGCGATGAGCTTCACCATCAAAATTGAAGAAGCGGCCATAACTGCAGTTGCCACATATTTCTTATCAAAATTCAATTTGGGTCTGCCTGTCTGGATGTGGGTACTACTGTTCTTCAGTCCTGACCTATCTATGCTGGGTTACCTGGTTAATTCACGTATAGGCGCCTTGACATACAATTTATTTCATCATCGCGGGATCGCATTGGCGGTCGTGGCTGCCGGCTTCCTTACGCACCTTGATATACTCATTACCGGCGGGTTATTATTAGCAGCCCACTCATCGTTTGACAGAATGCTGGGTTATGGCCTCAAATTCCCTGATGATTTTAAGCACACCAGCTCGGGATGGATGGGAAAAGATAATGAAGTCAAGGCTGTTTAACCAGTTTTGAACTTCAAGCTCATTGATAGAGACATAATCTTATTCTACCTTAATGGCTGCCAGCATAGTTTAGGGTTGGTTAGCGAACGTAATCAAGTCTCTATCCAATTTTGCGCGCTCCCAGCAGATGCCGATAAGCGGGACAGGGTGATTTGGAGACCTGCGTTGTTTTGGGATCCTGTCTTATCACCGTTTCCAGGAACTGCCGGTTAGCATCACCCCACTGGTTCATTGCATCTATGATCGGCATTAATGACCAACCTATCTCTGTTAGCGAATATTCTACCTTCGGCGGCAATTGCGGATAGATCTTTTTTTCTACCATGCCATGTTCCTCCAACTCCTTAAGCTGCACGGTCAAAACCCTGCGGGTAACTCCAGACAATAAACGCAGGATTTCGCTGGGCCGTTTTACATCCATCGAAATGGCATTTAGCAACGCGGGCTTCCATTTGCCATTAAGGACCTCTTTAGTCAGATGCAAGCCGCAATCAATGGTGAGTGGGATTTTTCGTTCGTACATACGCTGGTTTATCTTGATCCAAAAATAGGCATTGGATCTCACTTTGACATAAGGGATAATTTTATCCCTATACCATTAAATTATCCCTTATTGTGCCCCTGCTGCTGATGTCCGAGGTTTGCTTAAAAAAACAATGGAAAATACAGCAAAACCTTTATTAGAGGAATATCATTTAGGCAATCTGCAATTAAAGAACCGGGTAGTTATGGCGCCAATGACCCGAGGCCGTGCCACTAACGCTGGTTTGGTTCCCACACCTCTCATCGCAGAATATTATGCACAGCGAGCATCAGCAGGTTTAATAATAAGCGAAGGCACCTGGGTAAATTCAAAAGCGATAGGCTTTATCAACGTACCCGGCATTTATAACCAGGAACAAGTTGAAGGATGGAAACTGGTTACTAAAGCCGTACATGACAATGGCGGTTTGATCTTTTCACAACTCGGTCATATAGGCTCCGCATCACATCCGGATCATCTGAATGGTGAACTGCCTGCCGGACCTTCCGCTATTAACCCGCAAACGCAATCATTTACGCCGAAAGGGTTCAAAGATACACTCACACCACGCGAGTTAAACGTTGCTGAGATCAAGCAAACAATACAGGACTATAAGCAAGCCGCTCAAAATGCTAAGGATGCAGGGTTTGACGGTGTTGAAATACATGCGCAGGCAGGTATGCTGATCCCGCAATTCTTAAGTTTAGCTACCAATCAACGTAAAGATGAATATGGTGGAAGTATAGAGAACCGCGCACGGATCATTTTTGAGATCCTGGACGTCATCAAGGAAGTTTGGGACAGCAGCCGTTTAGCCATCAGGTTTACACCGGTCATGTACAGCCATGTAGGTATCGTAACCCCTGATGTAGAGACGATACCGCTGTTCCAGTATATTTTGACTAGACTGAACGATTACAACCTGGCCTATGTTCACATTGTAGGACCGGCACAAGACTTAACAGGTACACCTGTAGAGGTACTGCAAACCGATTATTTCAGTCATTTCCGTCACCATTACAGCGGCAGATTGATGGCCAATCTGGGTTTTACACAGCAAACAGCTAATAAAATATTAAAAGACGGTAAAGCAGATCTGGTATCTTTTGGTCAATTGTACATTGCAAACCCTGATTTATCGGAACGCTTTAAATACCAGATCCCTTTGTCTGAAAGTGATCCGGACACTTATTACACAGGAGAGGAAAATGGATATACCGATTATCCAAGAGCAGAACTTAGGGGGAATATTGCACAATTGAGAGACGCTGACGCTTAAAAACAAGTAAGAAATCAAAGGCCATGTTTTCTAACCAATGCCGGAAAGCATGGTCTTTGATTTGATAGAATGTGGCTTCAATGTCAACGCTTTTGAAATTCTTTATGAATAGCGTTGAACCCTTCGGTAATGTAGCCTTGCTACACATATTCATTTAGCGACTTTCCGAAATTCCTTGAAAAAATGGTTCGAGTGCAGTGCGATGTGCTTCACCCCATGTTGCAGTATGTTCAATCACGGGTATTAACGACTCACCAAGCGGCGTTAAATCATATTCCGTTTTTAACACTTTTCCTTCAAAGATGGTCTTTGTCAGAATGCCTTGATCCGTTAACTGCTTCAACTGGCTGTCCAATAAGCGCCGGGAGGCTTTAGGTATCCTCTTGTGCAATTCTCCGGGTCTTTTGATTCCCTGGTAAATACACCAAATTAAATTTATCTTCCACTTCCCGTTCATTACCTCCATAAAAAGATGAAGGCCGCATTCCAGTTCTACAGGCAGTTTTCTTTCATACATATACAAAAATAAGTCATTTTGACCGTGTTTGGGTAAGGCTGAATTTAGCCGTAATTGACTTGCTTCGTGCACAAGCAGATATTTGGATTATGAAAATCAAATTATTTGGCAGGAATACGGGCTTACCCGCCAGTGAGCTCATTTTAGGAGCAGCGAATTTAGGGTCGCGTCGTGGCTATGGCGCAGTTGCTGAGGACATCCCCAAGATACTGACAGCGTTTGCTGATGCGGGCGGTAACATCATTGACGTTTCGGACCAATATCAGTTGGGCGAATCCGAAGAGAACGTTGGAAAATTCATCGAGGGACAACGCTCCAACTTTATTATATGTAGCAAATACACCCGAAGTAGCGAAAAGCAGCCTCTGCCTGCAAATCAGGGCAATCATCGGAAAGCAATGCGTCAAGCCGTAGAGGCCAGCCTGAAGCGCCTTAAGACAGACTACATAGATATTTATATGCCACATTACGATGATGGTTTGACCCCATTGGACGAGATCTCCCGTGGTCTGGAAGACCTGGTAAGATCAGGCAAAGTACTATATACAGGGCTTGCAAATTTCCCTGCCTGGAAAGCGTCAGCCATTGCAGCCAATATATCCCTTGCAGCCTTACAGATCGAACATAACCTGACCCAGCGAACGGCAGAACGGGAGTTAATACCGATGGCCGGCCATTTTGGACTAGGCATGATGCTTTACTCCCCTCTCGCCGGTGGATTATTGACCGGAAAATATCGGGCTGGTGCATCAGGGAGATTGACACTTGGTTCAGCAGATAATTATAAAGAGGATGACAGAACGAAAGCCATACTTGATACATTGGAAACGATCGCATCAGAGGTACATGCCACTTCCGGACAGGTGGCATTGGCCTGGACACTCACCAAGAATGCTTTCCCTATTATTGGCGCCCGCACCACCGGCCACTTGCTGGATGCCTTAACAGCGCTCGACATCGTGCTTAGTGCTTATCAAATAGAACAACTGAACGGTGTAAGTGCAGTTTCATTAGGATATCCTCATGAGCTGCTCAAAACAGTTCAGACTACTTACTGAAAGGATCGTATACTTCAAACCTATGCCTGATGCAGCAAACTGATCAGGCATAGGTTTTTTGGATTAAATTTTAATCATTTATCTCGCTTGCTAAAGCAATTTCTTTTTGTGCATCCAGTGCTTCCAAGCGTGATACTAAGGCCGCCCGCATGTCGCGATACGCATCACCGCCGAGGGCTAAACGTAACGGTGCAGGAGATACTTCTACGCTGTCGATCATTGCTTGTACAGATCTATCAACGTCGCCTTTTATAGGGAAGGTTCCTGCGGCAATGGCCCGCCTTACATCGCCGGCCGGTGTATGCTCATAGGCTTCCATTACCGGAGCGGTCGTCATTCCTGCGCCAAAGGATGTTTGATGCGCTCCCGGTTCAACAATGGTTACGCCAATATTCAACGGTGCCAGTTCTTTGGCAATGGTATCGCAAAAACCTTCAACGGCCCATTTGGTGGTATGATAGTAGCTAAAGTTAGGATACGTCGTTTGCCCGCCTGCTGATGAAAGCTGCAGGATACGGCCATGACCCTGCTTCCTGAAATGCGGCAGTGCAGCGCGGATAACCTGGATAGAACCAATGATGTTGGTATTGAACTGTTGGATGATCTGTTCGTCGCTTGCTTCTTCTACCGAGCAGAATAAGGCGTATCCTGCGTTGTTGACCACTACATCTATTTGCCCAAGATCTGCAAATGCCCGGTCGACAACTGTTTTAATAGCCGCTGTATCTGTCACATCCAATACAACAACCTGTAAATTTTCAGGATAAGTTTTTTTGAGTTCGTCTAAGGCATCAGCTTTGCGTACGGTAGCCACAACACGATCGCCTTTAGCCAGCAGTTTTTCGGTAAGTACCTTACCCAGACCGGCTGATGTTCCGGTTATTAACCATGTTTTCATAGTGTATCGTTTTATAATTTAACGACACAAAATTAAACCGTTACCGACCGGCCGGTTAACCCTGTACAAACGAATATCGACCTTAATCAAACAGCTATCGCAGTGAAGACGGAGACTGGCCGGAATAAGCCCGGAATGCCCTGGCAAAATGCGTGGGCTCTTCAAAACCCAGGCTGTTACTGATCTGACTGATCGTCCAGTTGGAGTGGACCAGTAAGGCACGCGCTTCCAGCATCAGCCTTTCATTAATAAGTTGTGTCGTGGTCTTTCCGGTTGCTTCTTTCAGCGCCCGGTTCAGGGAGTTGATATGCACCGCGAGTTTTTCAGCGTATTGTTGCGGTGTGCGTAAGCTGATCTCTTGGTAAGGAGAAGCCAGCGGAAACTGGCCGGCAAGTAAAGATTTGAAGGTATCGGTCAGGCGTGCAGATGCCGCGGAACTCTTATTTTCCGGCTCCGGCTGCAGCTTTAAAGCGCCATGAATACATTCCAGCACGTAGAGGAACAACAGGTCATATTTATGGGAATAGGTGGATGCTTGTTCGTGCAGCATTTTCTGGAACAGGCCGGTAAAAAGCGCTTCGTCCGACTGGCTTAATTTAAAAACGGACTGTGCACTGCCATTAAATACCGCCCAGTCGGCCGGGCGAAGGTGCGTATGCAGCGGTAAAAAATCTTCGGTGAACATACACGCGTAGCCACTGCAAATACCTTGGTGAACCTCCCAGCGGTAAGGCACCTCGCGGTTGGTGAATACCAGTGCCCATTCATCTCCATTCAACCGGTATTCTGTTCCCTGGTAAAAGTACGAGGTCTTCCCGGTGACCAAAGATATTTTGTAGAAGTCCTTACGGCTATAAGCAGCGGTCGCGGCCAAACTTTCCGCAGAGAATTCTTCAAGCCTTACAGCCGCAAAATAGCCTGCGGATGGATCTTTCACAGCCGATAAATCGGGTGCGAAAACATGAATGGGCTGCGTATCGATCATCCCCAAAATTAAGAAAACTACTACATATAAAGGTGTCAGGTCTTAATGACCCAGGTTTATCACTGCTTTTTAATGGAGATACAATTACCAACACCCTGCTTCGCGTTTGATCTTTTGATACATCATAGTTCAATACAGTATATTCCAGCATTTAAATAACGCAACCTTAGCCAAGGTTGTTAAATTATGATCTTTTCTGATCAGAAATTTGATGCTCATTAAATTTTCAGGACATGGAAAAAGGAACAGAGCAAAGAAAAACAATGGGTCTGGTACCTAACAGGAATCAGATACTCACCCTCGGTGATCTTGTAGAATTCAAAGAAGATATGCTTCAAGAAGTCAAACGCATCATGAAAGAATGCGTCAGCGGCGCCCCAGGAAAGAAGTGGCTCAAATCTGCTGAAGTGAAAAAACTGCTTGGCATCTCTCACGGATTCCTGCAGTCGCTTCGGGACAGCGGTGTGCTGCCATTCACCAAAATAGGCGGCTCGATCTATTACGACTATGAGGATATCACTTTCATGATGTCTGCAAACAAAAGCGCCTGACGTTTCACCGGCCGGGCCTGATCCGGGTCCGGCCATCAATTGACAGTCTATGCAATTCCCAACTATAAAACGCAAAGCAAAGCGCATACCTGCCGAGCGCAGGGTGATTCCCAAAACGGAAGCAATCCTTCAACATGGATTCGGCACCGAAATGCCGCCACAAAAGCCCTTGGTCGAGATCTATTTTGATCAAAAAGAACTGATCTCGCAAGCGGATATCTTTTTCGACTATTATGAAAAAGCGAACTGGTGCAGCCCCAAAGGCACTCCGTACCGCAATTGGAAATTACTGGCTGGCGACTGGATCTTTAATTACCAGCAGGAGAAAAAACTAAAAAAGCGGCAGCTGGAAAACGCGCTTTTATAAAGGCAATCAACCAACGGACTACCATTATACATCTCTAGTAAAATCAATATGGCAAAGATCATCACCGTGGCCCACCAGAAAGGTGGCGTAGGTAAAAGTACTTTAGCGATCAACCTGGCGCTATGCTTCCAGGATCAGCTATCTGTAGCCCTCGTCGATACAGACCTTCAGGGCAGTCTATATCATATCCGTGAGGATTTCCCGGACCTGGTTATCATTGGCGCTGACAAGCTTTCTGATATTCAGAAACTGTCGTATGACCTGATCATCATTGATACGCCGCCCTATCTCTCCAGCCGCTTACCAGAATTGTTCCGGTATTCAGATTTTATCCTGGTACCGACCAAAGCAGGCTTTTTTGACGTAATGGCTATCCGCTCAACCCTTGCATTGATCAGGGAGGCACAGAAGCAATCGCCTCACGTGAAAGCGGGTATAGTATTCAACATGGTTAAACCGCGATCCGGCATTACCAGGGAGGTTGCCGAACTATTGAAAAGCATGGATATGCCATTGCTGAATACGATGGTGCATGACCGCGTAAGCATTGCGCGCTCGTCCATGACCGCAGGCATTTTGAATGGTACGGACCGTCGGGCCAAAGAAGAGATTATGGCATTGACAGAAGAGGTCGTTGAGCGTATCAGTGCCGGATAGCATGCTAGCTTTTTATTTCTATAGAAAGCTAGCATGATCGCATCATACAATAATAGCATCGTAGCAATATAGCATGCTAGCATTACCTGATAACAATGTAGCATGATAGCAGACCATGAGAATTTCATAGTAAACTATTTTAATAGCAAATGGAAAATTATAAAAATAAACTCGGCAACCTGGCTGACAAACTCAAGAAGGAACAGCCAAGGACACCCATCCAGGAAGTGCAGCCGGTCAAAGTTGAAACGGTTCCCAAAGAGCCCGAGGTTCAGTTCAATAACCGTATACCTAAAGGACTGCTAAAACGGTTGAAGGCGTACGGACTGGAGTACGATGAATCCCTTAAGGACATCAATATTGAGGCACTTAATCTGTATCTCAGCCATAAGGCGAAGACGGATGAAGCAACAAAGAATGCCAATTGAAACACTGATAGCAGGACAAGACCGCCCGCTTCGCAGCAGTCAGCAAGATGTACGTTTGTATTACAAACGAATCTTGCCGTCCTCCGCAGTCGGCCGCGGTCCTGGCAAAAACACTCCGAAGTCGCATTTTTAAAAGAAGCTATGGGAACAGATGCAGAAAAACTAACACGTGTCCTGCTGACCAGATTCAAGCAGACCGAATACGACCAACTCAACAATAGATTCAAAAATTCACGCTTCCGAAAGCTAAGCGAATATGTCCGGAGTGTCTTATTGGAAAAACCGGTGACGGTCCATTACCGTGACAAAGCCATGGATGATGTCCTGGAAGAAATGATTCTGTTACGGCAGGAACTCAATGCCATTGGCAACAACCTTAATCAGGCGATGCGGAGTATCAACGGTGCTCATGGTGATGCCGACACCCGTTTATGGATGAATTTAATGAGTATCATTCATAGCAAAGTGGAGCCGTCAGTTAAGCAGATCAAAGAACGGATGAACGAATATGCAAATATATGGTCGCAAAAATCAAAAGCGGAAAAAGCCTGATCGGCGCGCTCAACTATAACGAAAACAAAGTGAAACAGCATAAGGCGATATTCATTGAGGCGGCGCGGTATTTTAAGGACCCGGAAGATCTGTCCTTTTCGGATAAACTTATCCGGCTCACCGACCTTGCCGGAATGAACCAACGCGCTAAAACCAATGCGGTTCACATCTCACTGAATTTTCCTAACGGAGAAGCTTTACCGGATGAAACGTTAAGAGCGATCGTTAAAGAATATATGCTCGGTATAGGATTTCAAACCCAACCTTACCTGGTCTACCGTCACCATGATGCAGGGCATCCGCATATTCATATCGTAACTACAAATATTAAACGAGACGGCGAACGGATCAGTTTACATTACCTGGGACAGAATGAATCGGAAAAAGCGAGGAAAGCAATTGAAGTAAAATTCGGTCTCATTAAAGCGCAGGAACAGGAAGCTCAAAGACCCAACCTTAAAGCGGATGTGAAACTGGCCGAATATGGTGAATCAGAGACCAGGCGAATGATCACTAATATTCTGAGCGCCACACTGCACAGTTATAAATTTACCAGCGTACCGGAACTTAATGCAGTCCTGAAGCAATTTAACATACAAGCTGATCGGGGATCCAGAGACTCACGGATGTATACGCGGGGAGGATTGATCTATTGGGTTCTCGACCGACAGGGTAACAAGACCGGCGTTCCCATAAAGGCCAGTAATATATATGGTAAACCGACACTGAAAACGCTGGAAACAAAGTTCCGGCTCAATGAACAATTAAGGAAACCGTATAAAGCCGAACTGATCAAAGTTGGATAAAACACACCAAAATGACCCTATCCGGCCAGATCAAAAAGGTCCCCTTTGCCAGTTGAAAGTGACCACGTTCGCCAAAGCAAAGTGACCCCTCTTCGCCAGACGA
This sequence comes from Mucilaginibacter sp. P4_A11, assembly GCF_056402535.1. Classification (NCBI taxonomy): domain Bacteria; kingdom Pseudomonadati; phylum Bacteroidota; class Sphingobacteriia; order Sphingobacteriales; family Sphingobacteriaceae; genus Mucilaginibacter; species Mucilaginibacter sp. P4_A11. The sequence goes on along the minus strand of NZ_JBFUHE010000003.1, from coordinate 139 downwards.
AAGTGACCCCTCAAAAGAGATTAAAGTAATGTATTGATAGGTTTCTGTGGACAAGGTTTTTGTTTAGCTTTTTAGATAAACAAAACCAGCGAATACATGTCCAATAAACCGATCAAGATGAATAGATTACGACAGATCA